>CAVTNZ010000090.1:0-16416 GCA_963736185.1 uncultured Gammaproteobacteria bacterium
CCCAAGGGAATGTCGTTCGTCAGCGCCGCGTCGCCAAAAATGCAGACGACGTTTTCGTCCGTGCCGTTTTTATCACGCGCCGCCGCCATGCCCAGCGCGGCGGAAAGCGCCGTGCCCGCATGGCCCGCGCCGTAGCAATCGTGCGGGCTTTCCGTGCGCAACGCGAAGCCGTTCAGGCCGTCCGTCTGCCGGATGGTGCGGAAGCGGTTCTTGCGATCCGTCAGAATTTTGTGAACGTAAACCTGATGGCTCACGTCCCAGACAAATTTGTCCCGGGGCGTGTTGAAAACGCGATGCAGCGCGATGGTCAGCTCCACCACGCCGAGGTTCGGGCCGAGATGCCCGCCGCTTTTGGCCAGCCCGGCGATCAATTCCTCCCGAATCTCCCCGGCCAGTTCCTGAAGCTGCGGCAACGTGAGCTTTTTCACATGCGCCGGCCCGTCCACCATCTCGAGATAACTGCTCATAAATCATTCTTCGGACAAGTCCGGCGATGGCGGCTTCAATTTCATTTCACCCGCCGCATTTTTCTCCAATTGCTGGATTTTCAACTCCGCCTCGGCGAGTTTTTCCTGGCAGGTTTTTACCAGCTTCGTCCCTTCCTCATATTTGGACAAAAGCGTTTCCAGCGGCAGATCGTCGGACTCCATGGCCTCGACAATGCCCTCGAGCTTTTTCAAAGCTTCTTCAAACGGCGGACTGTTTCTGGCCGCGTCATTGGCCCTGGCTGATTTTGACATGTGAGAATGCTAAAGAAAACCAGCGCGTCCGTCCAGCTTGGAGTCATTCGGAGCGAGGCGACTGCGCCCGTGAGGCGCGCATCTGAATTCAGCACTCACGCGACCCTGGAAACATCCAGGCGCAAGGAGATCCGCAACCCGTGAATGCACGGAGACGTGGCCGGTCAGGAACCCGGAATGATCTCAATCCCGTTGATCTCGGGGCTCTGAATGTTGGTCGTGAAAGTAATGTCGAGCTTGCCGTCGGTGATGTCCACGTTGACTGTTTCAACGTAGGCGCGTTTGGCACCGCCGGCCTTTGCCCAGACATCAAAATCCTTGAACTCATGGCCCGCCACATTAAAGGAAAAGACACGCTGTCCTTCCCCGGTGATATCCTCATAAGTTTCGGCAAAATGAAGTCTCACAACGTATTTGCCGTTGGGAATCTTGTACGAAAAAGAACTCATGCCGTAACGCTCGGTGCGATAGATGGCCTGGTCCTGTGTATTGGCGATTTGCATGTCGCTGCCCCGGTCAATGGTGTCGCCATCCGCAAAACCCTGGTCCGGCAGCCAGACATTGCCGTTGGAGTCGGTGTAAGGTGCCGTAGCGCCAGCATTAATGCGAATCGGCAATCCCGCTGCCGTGGGCGCGGCAGCAGCCGGCGCAGCCACAGCAGGTGCAGCCGGCGCGGCTGCGGCAGGTGCCGGCTCGGTTACGGCTGGTGTGGGCGCGGCCACGGTCGGCGCGGTTGCAGCCGCAGCGGGCTTGGACATCGTACTCGCTGATTTATCTTGGGCCGACTGGCAGCCGACCAGCAAAAAAGCGACCACCGCTGAAATGAAGGGGACACATGACCATTGCACCAAACGTTTCACATTTTTCATATATTTTCTCGCTTTGTCTCGGGGTTTGCAGCCACCAATCTAGTAATTTCCCGAAAGAACTGCAAGCCGGTTTTTTTTGTTTCACTGAACAGATGCCGTGGCCGCGGCGGCTATCGCTTGTCAACCCTGCTCAAAACCTCACCCGCTTTCAAACGCGTCTTCAAATGCTGGCCCGCTTTTACGTCTTTTGCCGCCCGCAAAACTTTTCCCGTCGCCGCGTCCATCGTGATGGAATAGCCGCGCGCCAACACCTGTTCTGGTCCCAGCAAACGCAGTCGCGCTTCCGTCGCCTCAAAACGATTTCTCCCATTTCGCAAATGAACGTGCGCCAGTTCGTGCAAACGCCGCCGGCTCACCACCAACGATTCGCGCCGCTGCCTCAACAATTGCGCCGGACGAACGCGCAACAGCCGCGTCGCCAGATTCTGCCAGGCTACTTGCCGTTCCTTCGTCCCCTGCCTCGTGCAGCGCAGCAAACCGGCCTGCAAATCATCCAACCGCTGCAAAAGTTCGTTCAGGCGCCGGCGCGGATGCGCCCGTGCCATGCGCTGCGTCAAATCCGCCACGAGCTGCCGGCTGGCGAACACTCCTTCGGTGATGATTTCCGCCGCCGCGCTGGGAGTTGCCGCGCGCACATCCGCCACAAAATCGCTGATGGTGAAATCAATCTCGTGGCCGACCGCCGACACGACGGGAATGGCCGACTCAAAAATCGCGCGGGCCACAACTTCCTCGTTGAACGCCCATAAATCTTCCAGGCTGCCCCCGCCACGAGTGACGAGAATCAGATCAATGTGGCACAGGCTTCCAGCCTGTGAATCTTTCTCTATCAGGCTGGAGGCCTGAGCCACATTATGCTCATTCAACAGCCAGATGGCCGCCGCGATTTCTTCCGCCGCGCCTTCGCCCTGCACACGGCACGGCGCGAGGATGATTTCCAAGCCCGGATTCCGGCGTTGCACCACGTGCAACACATCGCGGATTGCCGCGCCGGTGGGTGACGTGACCAGACCGATGCGTTGCGGATATTTCGGAAGCGGACGTTTCCGTTCCGCCGCGAACAGTCCTTCCGCCGCGAGCTTCTGCTTGAGTTTCTCGAACGCGATTTGCAGCGCGCCGACGCCCTGCAACTCCACGGCACGCACAATGAGTTGGTATTGACCGCGCGCTTCATAAACCGTCACATCGCCTTGTAGCAAAACTTTCTGTCCGTCCGCCAGCAACTCGCGATTTGAAACCTTTTCGCGGCTGAACAAAACGCAACTCAGCTGGGCTGCGGCATCCTTGAGCGTGAAATACATGTGGCCGGAAGATTGCGCGCGCAGATTGGTGACCTCGCCCGTCACCCAGACCTGGCCGACCGTTTTTTCCAGCAACTGTTTGACCTGCGCCGTCAGTTCGCTGACCGACAACACGCGCCGCCCGGCTTCCGTTGGAAACAGTTCGCTGAAGTCCCACTGGGATTTGGTTTGTTTGCTCACAAATTCAAAATCAGTTAAGCCGCAAAAAGGGCGACTTGCAAATTCAATCAATTGAGCGCATTTTTTAATCGCCAGATGAAAACGACAGTGAATCAGACCAAACGCACCGCGTTGAGCGATTACATTGTGGCCGACCGGGAAATTCTGGGCGGCGAGCCGGTGTTTCGCGGCACGCGTGTCCCGGTGGCGTCGCTGTTTGAGCATCTGGAAAGCGACTGCTCGCTTGACGAATTTCTAGAAAATTTCCCGACCGTGACCCGCGCCGCAGCGGTGGCCGTGCTCACGGGCGCGCAAGAACTGACTCTTGAAAAGGCGCGACGGTGAAAGTGCTCGTGGATGAGTGCGTGCCGTTGAAACTGGTGCGTCTCCTCACCGGCCACACTTTCGTCTCCGCGCAACAAAAAGGCTGGGGCGGGTTTAAAAACGGAAGGCTCCTGGCGCTGGCTGAACCGGAATTTGATTTGTTCCTCACCAGCGACCGCAACTTGCTGTATCAGCAAAACCTCAAAGGCCGAAAAATCGCCATCCTGCTTCTGTCCACGAACCATTGGCCGACGTTGAAGAAGCGGGTGCCGCTGGTGCAAGCCGCGCTGGACAAAATCCTGCCGGATGAATTTGCACGTCTGGAAATTCCGAAAAGTTGATCGCCGGAAACAACCCGCCGAAGTCCCATTGCGATTTGGGTTGCTTGCCCATTAAATTTCCAATTCATTTAGCCACAGATTGAACACGGATAAAACACGGAAATTAAATTACTTCGAACACTTGATGAACATCCATCCCCTTCCCATCGCTGTTCAATTTCAATTCCGAACGGGCAAGGGTTTGCTGTCCATCACCGTTTACGGGAGGCGGGCGCCCGCAGCGAGTTGGCCACGCGGCGGAAGTGGTAGCCGAGGATGGCAAGTTCGATGGCGTGCGGGAAGTGACGCGGACGCCGGATGAGCGTGCCCCAAAACAACCGCCAATACCCCACGCGGCCCCGGTGCCACACGCCCAGCACCCAGAAGGATTTCAGAAACGCCATCAAGTCCGCCCGCGACAGACGCCGGCGCGGACCGGTTGGACGATGGCTCTTGAGGAACGTCCGGATACGCTGGTAGTAGTGCCGCGGCTCGTAAAGTTTCTTCACCAGATCGCGGTAACCGGATTGCAGAAACTCGCGGTTCAATTTGGGTTTGAAGTTCAGTGTGGCGTCGGAGTTGTTGCCGGTGCTTTCGGCTTCCAGCCGTCCTTCGCGCTTCAAACGCTGCCACAATCGCGTCTGCGGCAGCGCGCTCAACAATCCTACCATCGCCGTCGCCACCCCCGAGCGTTGGATGAATTCGAACTGCCTTTTGAAGATGTCGCTCTTGTCGCTGTCGAAACCGACGATGAATCCGCCCATGACCTCCAGGCCGGCGCGTTGCAGCGTTTGCACCGAGGCCACAAGGTCCCGGTTCCGGTTCTGGAGCTTGTGACATTCCTCCAGCGCCTCGACCGAGGGCGTTTCGATGCCGACGAACACTTTTTTGAACCCGGCCTCGACCATCAGGGCGCACAACTCCGGGTCATCGGCAAGATTCATGGACGCCTCGGTAAGAAAACCAATACGGGTCCGCGTGCGCCGCCGCCACTCGATCAGCGCGTGCAGCAGTGTTTTGGTTCGTGGTCTGTTGCCGATAAAATTGTCGTCCACGATGAACACCATGTCCTGCCACCCGCGCCGGGCCAGCGCATCCAGCTCGGCAATCAATTGCGCCGGCGTCTTCGTACGGGGCACGCGCCCGTTCATCACGATGATGTCGCAAAACTCGCAATCAAACGGGCAGCCGCGTGAGAATTGCACGGCCATCGTCACATAATATCGGAATTTAATGAGGTCCCAGCGCGGAGCCGGGGTCTGGGTGATCTCCGGCCGGTTCGTGCAGCGATAAACCGGTTGCAACCGGCCGCTTTGCAGGTCGGCCACGACCTGGGGCATCACTTCCTCGGCCTCGCCCAGAACAAAGTGTGGAATCTCCGGGAACGCTTCGTGGCCGGTGGTGAATAGCGGCCCGCCCGCAATGACGGTTTTATTCAGTGCCGCGCAACGCGCCATGATTTCGCGGACGGACTCCTTTTGCACAATCATGGCGCCCAGCAACACATAATCCGCCCAACGCAGGTCTTCATCCTTGAGCCGCTCCACGTTCAGGTCCACCAGCTTGAGCTGCCACTCCGGCGGCAGCATCGCGGCCACCGTCAGCAATCCCAGCGGCGGCATGGACGCCTTCCGGGAAACGAAACGCACGGCATGTTTGAAACTCCAAAACGTGTCGGGCGTCCGCGGGCTGATAAGGAGTATCTTCATATCAACGGTGAAACGGTGAAGCCGTCAAGCCGAACCTAAGCCTGATACGGAGCTTCTGCAACGTATAATCCGACATTTTTTCAACCGCCGCCACGTGATCGTTGTCCACACAGTCACTCCAGCTCGATGCCGACGGGACAGTGATCGCTGCCCAACACGTCCGGCCGGATGAAGGCGCGTTTGAGGCGCGGGCGCAGGGATTTTGAAATGAGAAAGTAGTCAATGCGCCAGCCGACGTTCCGGGAACGCGCGCCGGACATCTGGCTCCACCAGGTGTAATGTCTCCCGCCCGGCTCAAATTCACGGAACGTGTCGAGGAACCCGGCCTTCACAAACGCGCTGAATCCGGCGCGTTCCTCGTGCGTAAAACCGTGGTTGTGGACGTTGGCTTTGGGGTTGGCGAGGTCAATCTCCGTGTGCGCCACGTTGAGGTCGCCGCAGAAGATCACGGGCTTTTTCTTTTCCAGCTTTTTGAGGTAACGAAGAAAATCCCGGTCCCATTGCTGGCGATAGGCGAGCCGCGTCAGTTCGCGTTTGGAGTTGGGCACATAAACATTGACGAGAAAAAAATCGGCGAACTCGGCGGTAAGCACGCGGCCTTCCTGGTCGTGTTCGGCGATACCGATGTGCGGCATGACATTTAACGGGCGCATCCGGGTGAAAATGGCGGTGCCGGAATAGCCTTTTTTCTGAGCGGAGTTCCAATAGGTCCTGTAAGTCGCCGGCCAGAGTTGTTCGACATCGTCTGGGCTGCACTTGGTTTCCTGCAGGCAAAGAACGTCGGGTTTCTCGGCGTCGAGATAATCGAGAAAATTTTTCTTCAGCACGGCGCGCAGTCCGTTGACGTTCCAGGAAACCAGTCTCACTGCGGCAGCATAAACCCGAATTCTAAAGTAAAAAAGCGAAACCAGACTGTAGGGGCGCGGCATTCACGCCGCTTCACCGTATCCGTCTGAAGCAGCACGTCAGGCTTCAGGGCCGGATACGTTGCTCCCGGAGTTCAGGGATTAGCCAGCCGGAAAAATAAATTACCCGTCGGCGACGTGATAGTGATGTGGTTGGTGCCATTGGCGGTGGTCTTGGAATAACCGCTGGTCGTCCAGCCCCCCGGAGTCGCTAAATTGCTGTTCTGCTGCAACGTGTAGCTGCCCGTGTTTGGCCAGGACACCACCACGCTGTTCGGCCCGACGAAGGTGATGGTCAGATTGGGCAGCCCGGGCGTTTGCACCACGGAAATGAGCGGGCGAACCGCCTCGACGCGATAAAATCGTGCCGGCGTAGTGGTATCGGTGAAACCGGCCGTCGTGCTGGAACCGGCGGAGGGCGAGACGAGTCCCAAACCGCTGTCCGTCCAAACGGGTGACCCCAGGCCGGGCGTTTTCAGAATGTAATAGTAACGCGTCGGCACACTGTTCCAGGTGAGCGTGGCGCTGGTTCCGCCGGACGCAAAGCTCTCGGCGGTGATGCGGAAAACGCTGTTGGCGTTGTTTGGGTCCGTTCCCGCGAGGTAGTCCTGCGTGATGGTCATGCCTTTGCCGGTTGGGTCGGCATTGGGATTGACATTGGTGGTGCCAAAGTGGGTCAGCAGCCAGGCGACGGGCAAACCGTCCGGCGACTGCCCTGGAGGGCACCGACGGTCCGCACGACCCCGGGAACGTGCCGTCGAAGGTCACGGCCCAGACCGCCGTGTCCGGGCTCGGAGAGCGGATGCCGGAGTTGAAGCTGCCCAGGCGTCCTGACGCCGCGGCGACGAACGTGACCGGGGTCGTGGACATCTGCTGAGCGAGCTTGGTCGCCCTCACCACCGCCTGGTGCTCGTTGAGCCCTCCGGACAGCCCCCCGCAGGCCGAGATGAGGCAGAGGGCGCCAGCTCCAGCAGGGAGAGCAGGCCCAGGCGGCAGGCGCGGCGAGGGCCGCCGGTGATCAGGGGGTGCCGCCGCGGCGCCGCGGGCCGGCGTCGACCGAGGCGGCCGCGGCATCCGCCTCCGCCCGGAGCCGTCTCGCCTCGGTCCGGGTGGCCTCGACGAGCTCGCGGTCGGTCATCAACTCGAGGTTGAGGTCGACGTTGGCGAGCGCCGCGACGACCGCGCTGTGGAGCATCCATCCGCCCGACACGGCGTCGGAGACCGCGTTGGCGTCGCCGGTCTCCACCAGCTCCATGGCGACGGGCATGAGCGCGCACGCGCGCCGGGCGACCTCGAGGGGGACCTCGGTGGCGGCGAGCAGGGCCGCCTGCACCGCCGCGGCGCGGGCCGCCCTCTCCTCGTCGGAGCGCCGGGGCAGCCGGTGCGCCGCCATCACCGCGTCGAATGCCGCGGTGTCCCGGTCGGCCAGGCGGAGCAGAGCGGCGCGCTCCCGGTCGGCGAGCGGGACGAGCTCGCCCATGCGGTCGCGCACCCCCTCGTAGCCCTTCCGTCCGCCGGTCAGCCGGGCCACCATGGCCAGCAGGGCTGCCCCGGCGCTGCCCGCGACCGCCGCCACCGCGCCGCCACCGGGGGTCGGCCGCGACGACGCCAGGGCGTCGAGGAACTGACCCACCGCGAGCCCCGCGATCCCGGCGCCGGCCCCCGCCCCGGGGCCGTCCGCACCGCCGGCCTGCCGCGCCA
This sequence comes from uncultured Gammaproteobacteria bacterium, assembly GCA_963736185.1. GTDB lineage: Bacteria > Pseudomonadota > Gammaproteobacteria > Steroidobacterales > Steroidobacteraceae > Bog-1198. The sequence goes on from CAVTNZ010000090.1 coordinate 8,029, forward strand.
CCAGCGTCTCGATCACCTGCTCGGCGGCGCGAAGCCGCGAAGCTGCAGGTAGTGGACCGCGAACTGACCAGCGCCGCCTGGGGGATGAGGCCGACGATCTCGGTGTCGAGGACGTGCATGCCGAAGCGGGCGGCCTCGAGGCGGACCAATTCGAGCGCCCGGTACGGGGGCGTGGTCAGGGGGTCGAGCAGGTTCAGGGAGACCTCGACGCAGCCCCGCTCGGGGACCGCGAAGCCGATGGCGCGGACCGAGACCAGACCCCGGAGCGCTCCCGCACTCGTCTGGCCACCTCCTTGGCGGCGCGCTCGTCGGTGCCGCTCAGGTAGACGTTGAAGGCGACCAGCGGCGGCCGGGCGCCGACCGCGGTAGCGCCGGCGTGACCGATCTCGTGGGGACCGAAGTCAGGCAGGCGGAGGCCCCTCGCCACGTCGCCCCGCAGTCCCTCGTACTCGCCCCGGCGAACCTCGGCGAGGCTCACGCGGTCGGGTGCCGACGGCGGCCCGCTCGTAGAGGTAGACGGGGAGCGCGAGGGTGTCGGCGAGCTCGCGGGCCCAGCTCCGAGCCAGCTGGGCGCAGTCGTCCATGGTCACCCCCGGATGGGGATGAAGGGGATCACGTCCACCGCACCCATCCGGGGATGGCTCCGTGTGCTGCTCCATGTCGATGAGCTCGACCGCCTTGGTGGCGCCCGCCATCGCCGCGGTCGGGCAGGCGTGGGAGATCCGATCAGGGTGGTGTCCAGCCGGTTGTGGTCGGGGTCCGACTGGCGGTTGAGCAGGGTGACGCCGGGGACCGAGGTCATCGCCGTCACGATGGCGTCCATCACCTTGGTCTCCCGGCCCTCGCTGAAGTTGGGCACGATCAGGACCAGCGGCTCGGCCGCCGCCGGCGGCGGCGGGGTGACCGGCTGGGTGGGACCGGCTACCACGAACGCTCCCCCATCCGGTTTCTCACGCGGCTGATTGTCACTCGTTCTCCTGCATGGGGAGTCGCACGCCGTGCCGCCGGGCCGCTCGCAGGGCATCCGGGTAGCCGGCGTCCGCGTGGCGCGCCACCGCCGTCAGCGGGTCGTTGGTGAGCACACGGTGCAGCTTCTCGCCCGCGAGCGGGGTGCCGTCGGCGACTGTCACCAGGCCGGCATGGATCAGCGGCCCATGCCCACGCCGCCGCCATGGTGGATCGACACCCAGGAGGCACCGGAGGCGACGTGGCCATGGCGTTGAGCAGCGGCCAGTCCGCATGGCGTCGGAGCCGTCGCGCATCCCCTGGGTTTCCGGTATGGCGAGGCCACCGATCCACCGTCGAGGTGGTCGCGGCCGATGACGATGGGCGCGCTGAGCTGCCCGGAGGCGACCATGTCGTTGAAGCGAGCGCCGGCGAGGTCGCGCTCCCCGAGCCCCAGCCAGCAGATGCGAGCCGGCAGCCCCTGGAAGTGAACTCGCTCGCCCGCCAACCGGATCCAGCGGGTCACCAACTCGTTGTCGGGGAAGAGCTCGAGGATCGCCCGATCGGTCGCCGCGATGTCCGCGGGATCGCCGCTCAGCGCCACCCAGCGAAACGGTCCCCGGCCCTCGCAGAAGAGGGGGCGGATGTAGGCGGCCACGAACCCGGATAGGCGAAGGCATTGGCGAATTCGCCGAGACGTGCCTCCTCGCGCAGGGAGTTGCCATAGTCGAAGACCTGGCGCCGCGCGCCTGGAACCCGACCATCGCCTCCACGTGACGGGCCATCGACTCCCGGGCACGGCGGATGAAGTCCTCGGGGAGCTCCGCCGCCTGCACCGCCATCTCGTCGACGCGCATGCCGATGGGGAGATAGGTCAGCGGGTCGTGCGCTGACGTCTGGTCGGTGACGACGTCGATCGGCGCCTCGAGGGACAGCAGCTCGGGCACCACCTCGGCGGCGTTGCCGAGCAGCCCGATGGCTCACCGCCTCGCGGCGGATCGCGGGCGGCGACGGCCCGCCGGAGCGCGTCCTCGAGGTCGTCGGCACCCGGAGGTCCAGGAAGCCGTGGCGGGGATGCGTCGCTCGATCCGGGCCGGGTCGCATTCGACGCAGAGGGCCACACCGCCATTCATGGTCACGGCCAGGGGCTGAGCTCCCCCATCCCGCCCAGGCCGGCGGTGAGGGTGATGGTCCCCGGCCAGGCTGCCACCGAAGCGCCGGCGGGGCGATGGGCGGCGAAGGTCTCGTAGGTTCCCCTGGAGTATCCCCTGGGTTCCGATGCAGATCCAGGAGCCGGCGGTCATCTGGCCGTACATGGTCAGCCCAGCGGCCCTCGAGCTCCCGGAAGTGAGCCCAATCCGCCCACTCCGGGACCAGGTTGCTGTTGGCGATCAGCACCGGGCGGGGCCCACTCGTGGGTCCGGACCACACCCACCGGCTTGCCGGACTGGACCATCTAGGCCTCGTCGTCGGCCAGGGTTCGCAGCGTCGCCACCACAGCGTCGAAGGCGGCCCAGCTGCGCACCGCCCGGCCACTGCCCCCGTACACCACCAGGTCGTCCGGACGCTCGGCGATCTCCGGGTCCAGGTTGTTCATCAGCATGCGCATCGCCGCTTCCTGCGGCCACCCCCGGCAGGTCAGCTGGCAGCCCCGCGGGGCATCGACAGGGCAGGGTCCGTCGAGTGGCGGTCAGCATCGCGAAGTTCCTCCGGCGGGACGGGCAGCGGGTCCCGGTGGCGTGCAGTCGAACATCAGGGTGCGGCCAGCCTCCCGGCGGTGATCACCTGGGCCACCGGGTTGGCCCCCAGGTGGTAGCCCACGTCGAGCCAGCTGGAGGTCTCCAGCACCAGGGCGTCGCAGCGCAGGCCGGGGAGGAGCCGGCCGCGGTCGGGGAGCCCCAGGGCGGCCGCACCCCGGCGGTCGCCGCCAGCACGCCTCCGCAGGGGTGAGGCCGGCGGTGGCCACGCCCAGGGACACGACGAGCGGCATCGACTCGCACCAGCAGGTTCCGGGGTTGCAGTCGGTGGCGAGGGCCACGGTGGCCCCGGCCTCCCGGAGCCGGCGCCCGGGCGGTGGGGGACCGCCCAGGACCATCGAGGCCCCGGGGAGCAGCACCCCGGTCACCCCGGCGGCGACGAGGCCGCGGAGGTCGCCGTCGGTCGGCGTGGTCCAGGTGATCGGCGGAGACCGCCCCCAGCACGCGCCGCCAGGGCCGACCCGCCGCTGCGGGCTGCGCTGCTCGGCGTGGACCTTGGCCTCAGGCCGGCGCCCGCGCCGCCCCGAGGAGCCGCTCGCATTCGTCGACATCCCAGGCCCCGATCTCGCAGAAGCAGTCCACGAAGCCGGCCAGTGACGCGGCCGCGGCGAGACCCTCCTCCAGCACCCCCTCCAGGTAGGCGGCAGCGATCGCCGTCGGGAAGCCCGTGGAGGGGGAGGTAGGTGGCACCACGTCGGGCATGTCCGGCTCCGTCCCAGTCCGCGCGCCGCCCGGAGCTGGCGCAGCTCCGCCGCCAGGCTCTGGCCGTAGCCGCTCTTGATCTCGACCGTGGTGGTGCCCGACCGCAGCATTCGACGGGCGCGCTCCCGGGCAGCGGTCATCAGCTCCTCCGGGGTGCCCGCGGCGGTGGCGGCGACGGTGCTCCGGATGCCGCCCCCCGTTCCGCGATCTCCTCGTACGAGGCTCCGCCGCGCGCAGGGCGTACTCCTCCGACCTGTCCCCCAGCCAGACCAGGTGGGTGTGGGCGTCGACGAAGCCGGGGATCACGGCCGCCCCGCGAGCGTCGAACTCGACGGTCCCCGGCCCGGGCGGGTGGTCGAACCCGGACGCGGGGCCGGCGTAGACGATGAGGTCGCCGCTCGCCGCCAGCACCGCGTCCTCGATCACCCCCGGAGCCGACGCCGGGGGTCGCCGGTGACCAGCTGGCCGATGCCGACCACCACCAGGGTGGCGGCGTCCTTCATCGCCGCGGCCGGCGGGCCCGCCGCGGGCGGGCGCCCCTCACACCAGCCCTCCCGCCACGGATTCGACCGCCTGACGCCACTCCCCACCGCTCAGCCACTCTCCCGCCGCCTCCAGGTCGGGCGCGAGGAGGCGGTCGAAGTCGAGGTGCGCGACCCGCCGGCGCAGCGAACTCGAGCAGGGCGCCCGTGGCCGGGCCCGGCTGGAGCGGGGTCCGCAGCTCGAGCGCCTGGGCGGCGCAGACCATCTCCACGGCGATCACCTGACGGAGCAGGTCGAGGCTGCGCCGGCTGCGGACGCGGCGGCGAAGCCCATCGAGACGTGGTCCTCCTGGCCGGCGCTGGTGTCGGAACTCTGCACCGCATAAGGGCCCGCCATCTGGCGCAGCTGGGTCACGCAGCTCGCCGCCGTGTACTGGGTGATCATCAGGCCGCTGTTCAGCCCGGGTTCCCGGCTGAGGAAGGCGGGGAGGCCGCGAGACCTCGCCGGGTCGAGCAGACGGTTCACGCGGCGCTCGCTGATGGCGGCGGTGTCCGCGGCCAGCGAGGCGAGCAGGTCGGCGGCGTAGGCGAGCGCCTGTCCGTGGAAGTTGCCGGCCGTGAAGAGCTCGTCGCGGCCGGCGAGGACCACCGGGTTGTCGACCACGCTGGCCATCTCCCGCTCCACGGTCTCCCGGCAGAAGCCGAGGACGTCGCGGGCGGCTCCGTGCACCTGGGGGGCGCAGCGCAGCGAGTAGGCATCCTGGACGGCGTGGTGCGAGCTGCGGTGGGAGGCGACGATGGGGGAGCCCTCGAGGAGGGCGCCGGAGGTTGGCGGCGCTCGACTGCTGGCCTGGCGCGGGGCGGAGCGCGACCACGTCCGCGTCGAAGGCCCGGGGGTGCCCAGGAGGGCCTCGACCGTCATGCGCAGGCGCAGTCCAGGCGCCAGCAGCAGGGCCTCGGCGTCGCGGACGGCGAGCCCGAGGATGGCGCACATCCCCTCGGTGCCATTGATCAGCGCCAGCCCCTCCTTGGCGCCGAGGGCGATCGGCTCGATCCCGGCCGCGGCGAGGGCGCTGGCCGCGCTCCGACGACCCCCCCGGCCGTCGTCGCACCCACCCCTCGCCGACCAGGACCGCGGCGGCGTGGGCCAGCGGTGCGAGGTCGCCGGAGGCCCCCACCGAGCCGTGCTCCGGGACCCACGGGGTGATCTCGGCGTTGAGCAGAGCGCAGATCGCCTCGGGGAGCTCTCCCTGACCCCGGAGTGCCCGGCGGTGAGGCTGCGGGCCCGGAGCAGGAGCATCCCCCGCACCACCTCGGCCGGGAGCGGCGGGCCCATCCCGGCGGCATGGCTCGCGCAGGATCGCCTGCTGGAGCTGGCGGTCGCTCCCCGGCCGGGATCGCCCGGTCGGCCAGGGCTCCGAAGCCGGTGTTGACGCCGTAGACGGGGTCGGTCTCGGCGTCGAGCCTCTCGACCAGGGCTCGGGCCGGCGCCATCCGCTGCCGCGCTGCCTCGCCGACCTCGACCCGTGCCCGGTGACGGGCGACCGCCACCAGGTCGCGGAGGCGGAGCGGGGAACCGTCGAGAGCACGCCGGGCCCAGCGTAGCCGTTCCGTGCGCGGAGCCTGGGGGGCCGGCGCCATGCCGGTCCCCGGCCGGCGGGCACCGGGTCGAGATCCGCGGAGAGGGCGGGATTCGAACCCGCGGTGGCTATTAACCACACCGCTTTTCGAGAGCGGCACCATCAACCACTCGGACACCTCTCCGGGCGGAGTATAGGGAGCGCTCCCGGGAGCCGGATCGGGCATTCGCGCCGGGGCCGCGCCGGGTGGGTGGCCCGCTGAGTGACGGCGGCGGCGCGCCGATCTCGGTCAGCGGCCGCCGGCGACGCCGGACAGGCTGCGCGTCGGCGGAGCGGGCGCGATCGCCACCAGCTGGCTGTGGAGAACGAGGCGGGTGACGTCCACGGCCGGTTGCCAGGAGACCGAGCCATCCCGGATCACATAGACGCCCAGGGGTCGGGCGAAGAGGCCGAAGCCCCCGCCCCATCCCCGGCGGCCGTTGTCGGAGCCGTCGCTCAGATCGGTGCCATTGCCGCCGCCCCCGCCGCCCCAGATGCTGGCGACCGGGACGACCAGCATCCGTCCCTTCTCGTACGGCTCACCGAAGACCTGACGAACGGTGGCGATGTCGCGAACCCGGTTGAGAATGTCCTCTGCCTGCATGGCGTGATCTCTCCAACTGGCCTTCCGGAAGTCTGACCGATGATGCGCCCACCTGGAACCCTGGATGGCGACGTTCCGGCCACCGGAGCCCAGCGGCCTGATCCCCGCCGCCCCCCTCCGGGCCGGCAGCCTGCCTGGGCTCGGCGGTGGCCCCCGGCGGCGCTCGGTACAATCGCTCCGGAGCGATCGCCTAGCTGGTCGAGGGCGCCGCACTGGAAATGCGGTATACGGGGTCAACTCGTATCGAGGGTTCGAATCCCTCTCGCTCCGCCAAATCCCATTGCCCCAGGCGAGGCTCACCGGTGGGAACTCACTCACAGGGCCGCCACAACTCCTACTATCGGGGCGATGCCGTGGCAGGACCGGGATACAGCCATCCGGGCAGCCGCGTTCGCCTGGCTCACCGAGCAGACCGGGCGACTCGCGAGCGACGTCATGCCCCGTGATCTGCTTGCCCAGGGTTTCGTCTTTGAGGGGACCCGAGTTCCACTTCTCGGCCCGCAGGGCATCTTCAAGCCCGCGGCCCTGTCCGATGCCCCTTCACCATCTCCACGGTGCCCAGGGTGGAGGGGAGGGGGGGAGGCTCCCTACGACGACCAGATTAGTGACGACGGAATGATCTACCGCTACCGGGGCACAGACCCGAACCACCGTGACAACGTCGGATCTCCGTCGGGCTATGGAATGGCAGCTACCGTTGATCTACTTCCTGGGTCTGGTCCCCGGCCAGTATCTCGCAATCTGGCCGGTCTACGTCGTCCGCGAGGACCGTTCGGAGCAGGCCTTCACCGTCCAGCCGGATGAGCCGGCCGCCCTCGGTGGCGACCTCGTCATGGATGCTGACGACGACGCGCGACGGGCGTACGCGCTTCGACTTGTCCGCCAGCGGATCCATCAGCGCACCTTCAGCCAGCGCGTCCTCCTCGCCTATCAGATGGCCTGTGCCATCTGCCGGCTCCACCATCGCGAGCTGCTGGACGCCGCCCACATACTTCCGGACGGGCACCCTCGGGGCAGGCCAATCGTCCCGAACGGTTTGGCGCTGTGCAAGCTGCACCATGCCGCATTCGATTCCAACATCCTGGGAATACGGCCGGACTTCTCAGTGGAGATCCGACGTGATGTGCTGATCGAGATCGACGGGCCGGTCCTCCTCTACGCTCTCCAGGGTGTCCACAACCAACGCATCACCGTCCCGCGCAGGGTGGCGTGGCGCCCATCTGAGGCGTTCCTCGAGGAGCGCTACGGGATGTTCCGCGAGGCGGGCTGACCTCATGGCAGACATCTACGTCGGCGTGACGGATCGCGGCTGGTACGACCACCTTCGATCGCTGCCGGCCCTGGATGAGGTCAACTTCTGGCACCCCAAGGCTGGTTCCTTCCGCAGCTTGCCATCTGGCGGCCTGTTTCTCTTCAAGCTCAAATATCCGGCTAGCAGGGTGCGGAAGTAGGGTCTCTGCAGCTGCCAACCCGGCGGTCGATGGTTCGAGATGGGTGGTCGTGGGTGTCGGCGGCGTACCCGACCCCACTCAAAGGCTGGCGGGCCTGCCCGGGAGCCCCTTCCGGGCCATTGCCTCGGCGGTCCTCAGCCTGCCGCCGCGTCGAGCGCCGCTATTCGGATGAGGTTGTAGGCGGCTCCGGTCATCAGGAACCACGCCCGGTTGCGCCGGCAGCCCCGGTAGCGGAGCTTCCGGCCGCCGGCCACCGTCTTCATCCATCCGAAGGGCTCCTCGATCCGCTTGCGCAAGCGCAGGCTCACCTCGTGGCCGGGATGGCGGGTGGTGCGCCCGTCGATCGCGCTGCTGCGTCGGTCGCCGATGTTCTGGGCCACGTGCGGCGTCACCCCCAGCTCTCGGCAGCCCGCCACGAAGTCTCGGGTGTCGTACGCCTTGTCAGCTGCCACCGTCCGTCGTCGCAGCGTGGTCGGCAGCGCCCCCAACAGCTCCAGCGCCGTCTTCCGCTCGGCGTAGCCGTCAGCCTGGGTCAGATCCATGCCCACGATCAGGGCCTTGCGGTGCTCCATCAACAGGTGGCCCATGAAGCTCAGCTTGGCCGACTGGGCTTTGCCCTTGCGCATCATCCGGGCCTCGGGATCGGTGGTCGAGCGGTGGGTCTCGTTGGTCCGGCGCTCGCCGTGGAAGTCGCGCTCGGCATTCCGGCCTCCACCGGCGATCGGCGGCGGAGCCGAGCCGTCCTCGTCGCGGGGGCGGAAACTCTTGTGCGAGGCCCAGGCCTCGAGCAGCGTGCCGTCGACGCTGAAGTGCTCGCTAGCAATACAT
>CAVTNZ010000091.1:0-12964 GCA_963736185.1 uncultured Gammaproteobacteria bacterium
GGGCCTGCAGCATCCAATCCTGGTTGCCGGCGGGACAACTCGTGTAGCGGACCTTGGACAGGCGCACCGTGCCGTCCGGATGCACTTCCATCTCCCTGGCATAGCCGCGGCCGTTGCGGTCGAAAATATGAAAATTCGCCTGGTCGAAATTGGCGCCGCCCAGGGCATCGTACGCGCCGGACTGGCTGGTGACGCCGAGCAGCGGGTCCTCGAAGTCCACCGATCCGTCGACCGTCACCTTGCCGGTTTTCTGGTCGTAGGTGACGCGGTCCGCGGAGATGGTGCGCAGGTCCTGGTGCACCTGCACGTGTCCGGTCAGCACGGCGAAGCCATTGGCGTCGAGCGATGCGCCGTCGCTCTCGATCCGGATGCGGTGATCGTCGGTGGGCGTGGCGGCTTCGGCCGGCGCATGCTTGCGTTTGGGCGGGGCCGGACACATGTCGGCCGCCGGGACCGGCATGGTCGCGAGAAGCGAGCACGCGACGGCCAGGGCGGCCGACGCGGCTCGGTGGGAGGCTATGGGCAAAGTTCGTTCGCCTTAGTCGGTATACTTGCGACGCCGCATTTTGCGGTGGTCCGAATGGTCCAGCATGGGTGTAACGGATGCAAGCGATTCCCGATTGGTCGTGCTCACCCGCTGGGTGAGGGAGGATCTTGGATTTGCGGATGGCCGGATCGAACCGGCTTCCGCCGATGCGAGCTTCCGGCGCTATTTTCGGGTCACGCGGGGAGCGGATTCCTATATCGTAATGGATGCGCCCCCGGACAAGGAGACGCTCGAGCCGTTCGTCGGCGTCGCGCGCTCGCTCAAAGGCATGGGTTTGAACGTCCCGGTGGTCCTCGCACGCGATCCGGGCCGGGGCCTGCTGTTGCTGACGGATCTCGGCACGCGCCAGTACCTGGATGAGCTCGCGCAGCAAGGCGATGTCGATCGCCTGTACGAAGACGCGCTGGCTGCGCTGGTGAGGATGCAGGCCCGCGGCGAGGAGGCGGCGCGCGGCCTGCCGCATTACGATCGCGCGCTGCTTCATCGCGAGATGGAACTGATGCCCGAGTGGTTCCTGGGGCGCCATCTCGGGGCGCCTCCGGATGCCGGGGAGCGCGCGATGCTCGACCGGCTGTTCGATTTCCTGTCGCGCAGCGCCCTCGCGCAACCGGCGACGTTCGTACATCGCGATTACCACTCGCGCAACCTCCTGGTGACCGACGAGGACAACCCGGGCATCCTCGATTTTCAGGACGCGGTACGCGGCGCCGTTACCTACGATGCCGTCTCGCTGCTCAAGGACTGCTACATTTCCTGGCCCGTCGCGCGGGTGCATCGCTGGCTGCTTGGGTACCGCCGCGCGCTGCTCGACACGGGCTTTGCGCTCAGGGCCGGGGAGGAGGAATTCATTCGCTGGTTCGATCTGATGGGGCTGCAGCGGCACATCAAGGTGCTCGGCATCTTCGCCAGGCTCTTTTACCGCGACGGCAAGTCCGGGTATCTCAAGGACCTGCCGCGGGTCCTGGCCTACACGCGCGACGCGGCCGCAGCCCACCCTGAAACCGCGGAGTTCGCCGGGTATCTCGCGGCCCGGGTGGACGGCGGATTCGCCGCCGCCCAGGCGCGGGCGATGCGCGGCGCGCAGGACCAACGGGCGGTGGACGGGTGAGCAGCGACGCCGCCGCGCCGCCGGCCGATCGTCCCCGCGCCGCAATGATCCTCGCCGCCGGCCGCGGCGAGCGCATGCGCCCGCTGACCGACCGCATGCCGAAGCCCCTGTTGCCCGTGCGCGGCAAACCGTTGATCGAATATCATCTGGAGCGCCTGGCCCAGGCGGGAATCGAGCGCATCGTCATCAATCTCGCATGGCTCGGCGACATGATCCGCGGGGCGTTGGGGGACGGCTCGCGCTTTGGCGTGAGGATCCACTACAGCGATGAGGCGCCACGGGCGTTGGAGACGGGAGGCGGCGTGTTTCGCGCCCTGCCGCTGCTCGGAGAGGGCCCGTTTCTGGTCGTGAACGGCGACGTGTTCAGCGATTATCCATTCGCCCGGGCGGCGCTGGCGCCGGGGCGCGACGCGCATCTCGTGCTCGTGCCCAATCCCCCCCAGCATCCCGGAGGGGACTTCGGCCTGGAGCGTGGTCTCGCGCTGCCGGATGCAGAGGTGCGCTACACCTTCGCCGGAATAGCGGCCTATCGCCGGGAGTTCTTCGCGGACTGCGCCGGCGGGGCGTTCCCGCTGAAGCCTCTGCTCATCCGCGCGATGTCGGCCGCGCGCTGCTCGGCCGAACTGTACCGCGGCTTGTGGCAGGATGTCGGAACCGCCGAGCGGCTCGCGGCCTTGAACGCGCAAAGGGGTGGCTGATGCGAAAGATTCCTCCAGGGGTTGGGCCGCGCTTTCCGCAGGTCGTGGTCCTGTTCGGCGCAACGGGCGATCTCGCGCACCGCAAGCTGCTTCCCGGATTGCTGCGTTTGAGCGGCATCGGATTCATTCCCGACTGCCGCATCATCGGGGTTTCGCTGGAAGACATCGATGCCGACGGGTTTCGCGCGATCGCGCATACCGCACTCGACGAGTTCTCCACCCACAAGGTCACCGACACCGATTGGGAGCGATTCTCGGCGTCCCTCGATTACGTGCCGTTGAAGGCCGGCGCCTCCGCCCTGCGGGCCGCAGTGGAGAAGGCCGAGAAGTCAATCGGAGGCGAGAGCCGGCGTCTGCACTATCTGAGCGTGCCGCCCAGCGCGGCGCTATCCGCGGTCCGGATGCTGGCCGAGGCCGGTCTGGTCGAAGGCTCGCGCATCGTCATGGAGAAGCCGTTCGGGACGGACCTCAAGAGCGCGGTGGCGCTCAACGCCAAGTTGCACGAGGTGTTCGACGAGGAGCAGATTTTCCGCATCGATCACTTCCTCGGCAAGGAGGCGGCGCAGAATATCCTGGCGTTCCGCTTCGCCAACGGCCTGTTCGAGCCGATCTGGAACCGTAACTTCATCGACCACGTGCAGATCGACGTGCCCGAGACGCTCGGGCTCGGCAAGCGCGCCGCGTTCTACGAGGCCACCGGCGCGTACCGCGACATGGTGGTGACACATCTTTTCCAGATCCTCGCGTTCACCGCGATGGAGGCGCCGACTTCGCTCGAGCCGGCGCCCATCAGCGAGGAGAAGAACAAGGTCTTCCGCAGTCTCGTCCCGATCCAGCCCGCCGACGTGGTGCGCGGCCAATACCAGGAATACCGCACGGAGGAGGGCATCGACCGGGAGTCGGACACCGAGACATTCATCGCGCTCAAGTGCACGATCGACAATTGGCGCTGGGCCGGGGTGCCCTTCTTCCTGCGCACCGGCAAGCGTCTCGCCGAGGGGCAGCGGATCATCTCGATCGCATTCCGCGAGCCGCCTCGGAGCATGTTTCCGGCCGGCTCCGGCATCGGCACGCAGGGCCCCGACCATCTGACCTTCGACCTCGCGGATGCCTCGAAGATGTCGCTGTCGTTCTACGGCAAGCGTCCCGGGCCCGGCATGCGCCTGGACAAGCTCAGCATGCAGTTCGCCATGCACGACACGGGCTTCGTCGGCGACGTGCTCGAGGCCTACGAGAGGCTGATTCTGGACGCCATGCGCGGCGACCGCACCCTGTTCAACACCGCGGAGGGCATCGAGCGGCTGTGGGAGGTCTCCGCGCCGCTGCAGGAAGCGCCGCCGCCGGTGAGGCTCTATGCGCCCGGCTCCTGGGGTCCCAACGCCGTCCACCAGCTCATCGCGCCCCGCGCGTGGCGTTTGCCGTTCGAGCGCGCCTGGCGCTACTCGAACGGCGACAACAACGGCGAGGTGACCGTCTGAGCGGGGATCTTCCGGGTCAACGGGCGTCCGCCGCGTCGCGTCGGCGCTGGCGCGCCTCGGCCTCGAGGCGCTCCTCCTCGATCTGCACCAGCACGGCGTCGACGTCCGCCGCACCCGTCTCGCGGGCAAAGCACCCGGTCAGCCCGACATCCGGCGTCAGTTCGCCGGATTCGTAGATCTTCCAGATCTCCCGCGCATACTGCGTCTCGAGCAGTTCGGGCGCGGCGCGGCCGAACACCTCGCGCATGTTGTTCACGTCGCGCTCGAGCATGGCGAAGGAGTTGTTGTTGCTCGCCGCATGCACCGCCTGCGGCAGATCGATGATGACCGGACCATTCGCGTTCACGAGGACGTTGAACTCAGAGAGGTCGCCGTGAATCAGCCCGGCGCACAGCATGCGAACGATCTGGCGCATCATGAACGCATGCCACTCGAGCGCCTGCTCGACCGTGAAGGCGACCTCGTTGAGGCGCGGAGCGGGATCGCCGGCCGCGTCGCACACCAGTTCCATGAGCAGAACGCCTTCATGCACCAGGCAGGGGGCGGGAACCCGCACCCCGGCTCCGGCGAGGCAGTAGAGCGCCTCGACCTCCGCGTTCTTCCACTCGGCCTCCTGCACCCGGCGGCCGTGGCTGCCGCGCCTGCCGAGCGCACGCGCGTCGCGGCTGTTGCGCGTCTTGCGCCCCTCCTGATAGCGGGCCAGCTGGCGAAAACCCCTCTGTTCGGCTTCCTTGTAAACCTTGGCGCATCGGATCCGGCCGCCGCAGGAAACGATGTAGACCGAAGCCTCCTTGCCGCTCTTGAGCTTGCGGACCACGGTGTCGACCATGCCGTCGTCCACCAGCGGCTGCAAGCCTTTGGGTATTTTCATGCGTTCGCATCGTTCAGTTGACAGCCGGGAAGTGTAAGCGATTTTCGGCGGCTTGCGCGGGAGTTGCCGCGGCGTCCGGCTGCCGGAGCGTCGGCAACCGCTGACACGATGTTCCGCCGCATTTCGCTGAGGGGTGGCCAAGGGTGGGTTAGACTCGCACGTTGCGAACGGAGACGCAGCAGTGTTCTTGAGCTCCATCGGCACCGCGCTACCGGCTCGTCGCTACACGAAAAGCGAGTGCTGGGACGCATTCACCCAGTCCCAGTGGTTCGGGCGCCTGGACGCGCGCGCCCATGCCGTCGCCAAGGCGGTCCTGGGGCGGGATAACGGCATCGAGGAGCGCTGGCTCGCGATCGATTCGCTCGCGGAGGTTTTCGCGATCGATCCCGATACCCTGCAGAAACGCTTCGAGGCGCATGCGCCGGCGCTCGCCGCCGAGGCCGGACGCCAGGCGCTGCGGCGCGCATCGCTCGGGCCCGAAGCCATCGATGCGGTCATCGTGACGACCTGTACGGGATATCTTTGCCCCGGCCTCACCGGCTACGTGGTCGAACGCCTCGGGCTGCGCGGCGATGTGCTTTGTTTCGACCTGGTGGGACAGGGCTGCGCCGGCGCGCTGCCCAACTGGCAGCTCGCCGATGCGATGATCGCCGGGGCCCGGCGCGAGCACGTGCTGTCGATCTGCGTCGAGGTATGCAGCGCGGCGATGTACCTGGACAACGAGCCGGGAGTGCTGATCAGCGCGTGTCTGTTCGGCGACGGGGCGGGTGCGGCGGTATTGTCCCGGGATGCACCATCGGGCCGCCGCAGCGTGCGGTGGGCCGACAGCGTCTCCATGATCGATCCCGCGGCGCGCGAATCGCTTCGGTTCCAGCACCGCGAAGGAATGCTGCGAAACATCCTGACGCGTGCCGTTCCGCGGCTCGCCGCCGAACACGCGGGCGACGTTCTCGCCGCGGCGCTCGCAGGCGCGGGGCTCAAACAGATCGAGATCACCAACTGGATCATGCACGCCGGGGGCCGCGACGTGCTGCTCGCGCTGCAAGAGCGCCTGTCGCTCCCCCCGCACGCGCTGCGCCACAGCCGCGAGGCGCTGCGGCGATTCGGAAATTTGAGCAGTGCCTTCGTGTACTTCGTCCTCGATGCCGCGCTGCGCGATGAGAGCGCGGGGGGCTGGTGGTGGATGTCATCGTTCGGGGCCGGGTTCACCTGTCACGGCGCCCTGCTGGCCGTCGAGTAGCGCGATGGGCGCCTCCTCCAGGCTGGTTGTGCCGGAACTGCTCGATGAGCTCGCGCCGGAGGATCCGCGTGCCGCGCGCTCGCGCCGCGATCTTCGGACCATCCACAAGTTCATGCGCTCGGCGTCCATCCTGCGGCGCCTGATCGCGGGTCTCGGGCTGCGCGCCCCCCCGCGGCGGATCATCGAGCTGGGCGCCGGCGACGGAACGCTGCTCCTGTCGGTCGCGCGTTCGCTGGAGCCCCGCTGGGCCGGCGTCGAGCTGACTCTGCTCGACCGCGTGGACCTGCTCACGGAGGACACCCGGGAGGCATACGCGCGGCTCGGGTGGGAGGTTCGTCCGCTGCGCTCGGACGTCATGGACTGGGCTCGGAGCGAGGCGGGGCGCGGCCCGTACGACCTCTGCTTCGCGTCGCTTTTCCTCCATCATTTCGAGGGTCCGCGACTCGAATTCTTGATGCGCGGTATTGCGCGGCGGACGCACGCCTTCATCGCCAGCGAACCGCGACGAGACATCCTCGGCCGCATCGCGGCTCTCGCCGTCGGATTGACCGGCGCGAACGCCGTGACCCGCGCGGATGCCGTCAAGAGCGTCGCCGCGGGCTTCCGCGGAAACGAGCTCGCGGCGGCGTGGGGACGCGGGGATCTCGATTGGAGAATCGGGGAATTCCGGGCGGCGCCGTTCACCCATTGCTTCACGGCGGTACGCCGCGGGCTGATCCCGGCGGGAACAACTCATGGGTGACATGGGCGACGCGTTGGTGATCGGGGCGGGGCCGGCCGGGTGCGCCAGCGCAATCCTGCTGGCCCAGGCGGGCTGGCACGTGACCCTGATCGAGCAGAGCGCCTATCCCCGCCAAAAGGTCTGCGGCGAGTGCATTTCCGCCGGCAACCTGGAGCTGTTCGATGCGCTTGGCATCGGCGCGGCGTTCCGGGATATGGCGGGGCCGGAGCTTTCACGGGTCGGTTGGATGGGAAGCCTTGCGCTTCTCGCCTCCGAGTTTCCGGCATGCTCCGCCGGCGCCTACGCCTACGGGCGCGCCATCGGGCGGGACCGTCTGGATGCCCTGCTGCTCGAGCGTGCGCGGTCGGTCGGCGTCCACGTGCTGCAGCCCGCCAAGGTCCGCGGTGTGCGGGGCGGCCCGGGAGATTTCGAGGTGGACATCGAGATGCGTTCGCCGCCGAAGAGCGCCGGTTGGCGCCGCGCTCACGTGCTGATCGATGCGCATGGATCCTGGGAGCCCGCGCCCCGCGGAACGGACGCGATCGATGCGGGGAGCGCGACCGGAGAGCCCGCGCAGACATCCAGGCGGCCTTCGGACCTGTTCGCCTTCAAGGCAAGCTTCGAGCACTCGGATCTGCCTCCCGGCCTCTTGCCGGTGATCTCCCTGGACGGCGGATACGGCGGCATGGTGGTGGCCGAGGAAGGGCGGACCACCCTCGCGTGCTGCATTCGCCGCGACCGACTGCGCGCATGCCGCGAGTCGATGCCGGGCGCCCCGGCCGGCGAGGCCGTGGCCGACTTCCTGCGCCGCTCGTGCGCCGGAGTGCGGCAGGCTCTCTCGCAATCCCGGCAACTCGGGCGATGGCTGAGCGTCGGACCGATCCGTCCGGGCATACGCGTTGACCGCTGCGGGCCGGCGTTTAGGGTCGGCAACGCGGCGGGCGAGAGCCACCCGCTGATCGGAGAGGGTATCGGGATGGCGCTGCAATCCGCGCACATGCTGGTCGGGCATCTGCTGGATCAGCGGCCCGCGACCCTCGATCCGCGGCGGACGCGGCAGCTGAACGCCCGCTATGCCGAGGCATGGCGGGCGGCCTTCGCGCCCCGCGTCCGATTCGCAGCCGCGGTGGCACATGCCGCCATGCGGCCGCGCGTCGCTGCGCTCTCGCAGGCCCTCGTCCGACGATGGCCGGCGCTGCTGACCCGAGCGGCCCGCTGGGCTGGAAAGACCCGACATTACATCGCCGCAAGCGAAGAGAGGATGGCCCCATGAGCACGCTTGATACTTTGCAGGACATCCTGGTCCGCGACTACGGTCTGCCGCGCGAGCGCCTGTCGACCGATGCGCGACTGGATACGCTCGGCATGGACTCCCTCAGTCTTCTCGAGCTCATGTTCAAGATCGAGGATGGCTTCCAGGTCAAGATCCCGGGGGACCCGCCGTCGGATCTGCGCACCGTCCGCGATGTCGTTGCCTACATAGACGGACTCGTCGCCGATCGCCCGGCGCAGGCGGCCGGCGGCGCCGCTGGGGGGGTCAACACGGGCGGAGCCGACGCCAGCGGGGTCAAGATGTGACCGCGCGGCGCGTGGCGGTTACCGGCCTCGGGGTCGTCTCGCCCATCGGCAATTCGATCGAGGCGGTGGCGCGCAATCTCGCCGAAGGCCGCTCGGGCGTGCGGCGGCTCGATCCGTCCTTGTGCGATCGACTTCGATCTCCAATCGGGGCCCCCGCGGAGTTCGACGGTGCGGCGCTGTTCGAGCCGGCGCGCGTTCGCCAGCTCGATCGCGTCACGCAGCTTGCATTGGCCGCGGCGGAGCAGGCGGTCGCCGATGCCCGGCTGGATTGGTCCGCCGAGCGGCGCGAACGGTGCGGAACCTTCGTCGGCAGCGGCATGGGGGGGGCGGAGACGACCGATGCCGGATATCGAACGATCTACGCCGAGGCATCAGACCGGGTCAATCCGTATACGGTGCTCGCCGCGATGACGACCGCGCCGGCGTCCTGGATCTCCATCGCGCACGGCCTTCTGGGACCCTGCCTGACCTTCTCCACGGCCTGCTCGTCCGCGTCGGTGGCCATCGGCGAAGCCGCCCGCAGGATTCAGTCCGGCGACGCCGATGTGATGATCGCCGGCGGAGCGGAGGCGCCGCTCGCTTTCGGCGTGCTGCGCGCGTGGGAGGCCATGCGCACTCTGGCGGCCGAGGATGCGAAGGATCCCGGCGCGTCATGCCGGCCCTTCTCGTTGAACCGCAGCGGCCTGGTCCTCGGTGAAGGCGCGGCCTTCGTGATTCTCGAGGAATGGCGGCACGCGATGGATCGGGGCGCGCCGATCCATGCCGAACTCTCGGGCTACGGATTGACCAGCGACGCCACTCACATCACCCGTCCATCGGTCCAGGGCCAGGCGCGAGCCATGCAGGCGGCGCTCGCGAGTGCCGGGCTCGCCCCCGAGAAAATCGGCTATATCAACGCCCACGGTTCGGGCACGCTGCAGAACGACGCCACCGAGACCTCGGCGATCAAGGAGGTTTTCGGCGAACGGGCGTACGCGATCCCCATCAGCTCCACGAAGTCCATGCACGGCCATCTGCTCGGCGCCGCCGGCGCGCTCGAATTCGTCATCGCGGTGATCTGCCTGGAAAGGCGCATGGCGTCGCCCACGATGCATCTCGACATCCCGGACCCATCATGCGACCTGGATTACGTCGCCGGCGCCGCGCGCCATGGCATCGAGCTCGGGGCGGTCATGTCCAACTCGTTCGCTTTTGGCGGCACGAACGCGGTGCTGATCGCGGAATCGCCGCCGTGAATTGCGGTCCCGGTCACATTCGAGGCAACGGGGCGGCGGCTTCGGGGAAACGCGGCTTCGGAATTGCGTGCTATTACCGGCCCTTGAAGCGGGTTCGCCCCTAGACTTGGCCGGAGAGTTCTGAGGCAACCTCATGCGGGCCGGGTTTCCATAATGATCGCTTATCGGGCGCTCGGCGGTGCCGACGCGTCGACCTTGAAAGAATATGCGTTGGAGCTCGAGCAGGTTCTCGAGCACATAGCCGAGGCGGTGATCGTCAAGGATCTGAACGCCGTGGTCATGTACTGGAACCGCGAGGCCGCGGCGCTCTACGGCTTCTCCGCCGCCGAGGCCGTCGGCAAGCCGCTTCGCGAGCTGCACGCCGCCGAATTGTCGGAGGCGGATTACGCCAGGCTCCTGGAGCGCGTCCGTGCCGGCATCCAGACCTCGAGCACCGCGGAGCGGCGCAAGAAGAACGGCGAGACCGTCCGGGTCGCCATCAAGACCACGCCGCTGTTCGATGCAAAGCGCCATCTGGTGGGCGAGATCACCGTGGCGCGCGACGTTACCGACCTGCATCGCCAGGAGAAGGCGCTGCGCGCGGCGCAGGACGCCCTGCAGGAGCGTCTGGCGGCGCTCGGCGAGGCCAACCGCAGCCTGGCGCGCGAGATCTCCGCGCGCAAGAAAAGCGATCTCGCGGTCCGGCACAACAATCGGGCGCTGCTCGCCACGGTGAGGCAGCTGGAAACGTTTCATCGGGACGGAGAGGTGCTTTCGCGAATGGCGGAGCTGCTGCAATCCTGCGCGCATCGGGCAGAGGCCTACGACATCGTACGCGAAACCGGGCTGCAGCTTTTCCCGCAATCCGCCGGGTCGCTTTTCGTCTACCGGGAGTCGCGGGACGTGCTGGAGCACGTGGCGCGCTGGGGCGATGGGCCGGCGCCCGACAAGACGCTCGCGCCGGACGAGTGCTGGGCATTGCGCCTGGGCCGGCCGCATTTCGTCACGCCGAACGGCTCCATCCGCTGCCGGCACTCGCACGAGGAATCCCGCGGTTACGCCTGCGTGCCGTTCCACGGCCAGGGCCAGATACTCGGCCTGTTTCACATAGCCGTGCCCGTGGACCCGGAAAACAGGCGGCCGGAACGCGAGATCGAGCAGCGGCTTTCCGCGATGACCGACCGGGTGGGTCCCGCGCTCGCGAATCTGCGGCTGCGCGACGCGATGCGCGAAATGGCGTTGAGGGACGGATTGACCGGACTATACAATCGGCGTTATCTCGAGGATGTGCTCAATCGCGAGATTCATCGCGCCGAACGCAGCGGCAAGCCCCTGGCCGTGATCATGATCGACATCGATAATTTCAAGCAGTTCAACGACCGGCATGGGCACGACGCCGGAGACTTCGTGCTGAGCGCGCTGGCACGCGCCATCGCCCGCAACATCCGTCCCTCGGATCTCGCCTGCCGCTACGGCGGGGAGGAATTCGCCGTGGTGCTGCCGGAGGCCGACATCGAGATCGCCTGCCAGCGCGCCGAGGAGATGCGGCATGCGATCCGCAATACCAACCTCACGCATCTCGGCCAGACCCTGGCGGCGCCGTCGGCCTCGTTCGGCATCGCGATGCATCCCGGGGACGGCGTGAATGCGCCGGATCTTCTGAAGGCCGCGGACCGCGCGCTGTACCGGGCCAAACACGAAGGGCGCGATCGCGTCAGCATCGAGCAAGGCGCGCCGCGCGCGCCCGCCTCCGCCCCCCCGGCGTAGGCCCTGCGGCGGCCGGCTGGGGTACAATCAGCCATGGCCGAGTTCAAGGGCATTTCCAGTGCGCAGGCGCCCGCCGCGCCCCGCAGCGGGGAAAAATACCTCACGCCGCAGGGATTTACCGCCATCAAGGACGGCATCAAGCCGGCCGCCGCCGCAGCAGCCGCCCCGGCCGCCCGCAAGCCCGCGTGGCTGCGTGCTCCCCTGGCCGCCGGCGCCGCCTTCGGAGCGGTGAAGCAAATCGTCCGCGAGCACCGCCTGAGCACCGTTTGCGAGGAGGCGAAGTGCCCCAACATCGGCGAATGCTGGAATGCCGGCACGGCCACCATCATGCTCATGGGAGCCGTGTGCACCCGGGCCTGCCGGTTCTGTGCCGTGGACACAGGCAATCCGCGGGGCTGGCTCGATCCGGAGGAGCCGCAGAACGTGGCGCGCTCCGTGGAGCTCATGCGGCTCAAGTACGTGGTCCTCACCTCGGTCGACCGGGACGATTTGCCGGACGGCGGCGCGGCGCATTACGCGGCATCCGTGCGCGCGATCAAACAGCGCAACCCCGATACCGCGGTCGAGGCGCTCACACCCGATTTTGCCGGTGTGCTCGAACATGTGCGCACGGTGGTGGAATCGGGCTTGGAGGTCTTCGCGCAGAACGTGGAGACGGTCGAGCGGCTGACCCATCCGGTGCGCGATCCGCGCGCCGGCTATCGGCAGAGCATCAACGTCCTGGCCGCCGCCAAGGCGCAGCGATCCGGCGTGCTCACCAAGACCAGTCTGATGCTCGGGCTCGGCGAGACCGATGCGGAGATCCGCCGGACCATGACCGATCTGCGCGCTGCGGCGGTGGACATTCTCACCCTCGGGCAGTATCTGCGGCCGACGCCGAATCATCTGGACGTGGAGCGATTCGTGACTCCCGAGGAGTTCGCGCGGTACCGCGAGTGGGCGCTGGAATGCGGCTTCCTCGAGTGCGTCTCGGGTCCGCTGGTCCGGTCGAGTTACCGCGCGGAACAGGCGCTGTCGCGCAACAACGCGGGACTCGAGAACGGACAGGCGCGAGGCGGCGCGGGGCATCGCCGATGAGCGACGCGCCGCCCGGCGCCCCGCTGATCCGTCATCTCGGCCTCGCTCCGTACGAGCCCACGTGGCGCGCGATGCAGCGTTTCACCGACGAGCGCGACTCCTCGACGCGCGACGAGATCTGGCTGCTGGAGCACCCGCCGGTGTTCACCCTGGGGATGAACGCCGGCCGCGAGCATCTGAAGCGCACGGGCGACATCCCCGTGGTGCAGATCGACCGCGGCGGCCAGGTGACCTATCACGGGCCGGGCCAGCTGGTGATCTATCCGCTTCTCGATCTGCGCCGCAGTTCGCTCGGCGTGCGCGATCTGGTGGTGGCCCTCGAGAACTCCGTGATCGATTTCGCCGCGCAGCTCGGCATCGAGGCGCACGGATCGCGCACCGCCCCCGGCGTCTATGTGAACGATGCGAAGCTCGCGAGCGTCGGCCTGCGCGTGCGGCGCGGCGCGAGCTATCACGGCATGGCACTCAATGTCTCGCTGGACCCCGAGCCCTTCGAGCGCATCAATGTATGCGGCCATGCCGGACTCAAGGTCACGCGCCTCGCCGATCATTCGCCGGTATGCGAAGTACGGAGCGCCGCTGACGGGCTGATGCCGCATCTGTTGCGCCGGTTGGGAGCCGGCACCGCGGGCGAGACGCCCTTGAAGAAAGCACTGTGCGAATGC
>CAVTNZ010000092.1:0-26273 GCA_963736185.1 uncultured Gammaproteobacteria bacterium
CGGTAACAGGCCCGCTCGCTCAAGCTGGATACGGATGCACAGCAGGGCGTCGCGCACCAGGTCGTCATGCGCTTCAAGGACGTGCCGATTTTCTACACGCCCTACATCGCGTTTCCGCTCGGCGACGCGCGCCAGAGCGGGTTGTTGTTCCCGAGCTTCGGGCACTCGGGCAGCAACGGCTATCAGCTCGAGGTCCCCTATTACTTCGACCTCGCGCCGAATTACGACATGACCCTGACGCCGGGCGTTCTGTCCCGGCGCGGCGTGCAGCTCGGCGGCGAATTCCGTTTCCTGACGGCGGATTCGCGCGGCCAGATCGAGGAGAATTTCCTGCCCGACGATGCGGTCGTGCACAGCGATCGCGCCTTCGTGCACGTCACCGATGTGACCAACCTCGCGCCGGGTCTGCGCTTCGATACCGACATCGCGAGCGTCAGCGACAGCAATTACTTCAGCGACTTCGCCGTCGGCTCGGAACAGACCAGCGTCACGTTCCTCGAGCGGCGTGCGGAGCTTCTGTATTACGACGACGTTCTGGCGGATCCGCGCGCAGGCGCAGAACTTCCAGACCATCGATACGAGCATCGATGCCGGCGACCGCCCTTATTCGCGGGTACCGCGCGTCGAGGCCTACGGGCTGTTCCCGCTGATCGGCGGCCTGGACTTCGCCCTGTCGAGCGAAATCACCAATTTCCTGCGCGAAGTCGGGCCCACCGGCGTGCGCGCGGACCTCTCGCCCGAGCTGCGGTGGTCGGCCCGGGGGGCGGGGTATTTCCTCGAGCCCGTGGTCGGGTATCACTATACCCAGTACGACCTGCAAAACGCAGCCGTCGGGGATCCCAGCACCCCCACCCGCACGCTGCCCTACGCCAGCGTCGACACCGGCCTGATCTTCGAGCGCGACTCGGGCACGCAGGGACAACGCACGGAGACGCTCGAGCCCCGCCTCATGTACAGCTATGTGCCCTACCGCAACCAGAACGAGCTGCCTATATTCGACACGGGGCTCCCGGATCTGAATCTCATCGAGCTGTTTCGCACCAATCGGTACGTCGGCGACGACCGCATCGGCGATGCCAACCAGCTGGCCATGGGGCTGACCACGCGCCTTTTCAGCGAATCGACGGGGGCCCAGTACCTGTCGGCGACGCTCGGCCAGATCCGCTACTTCTCGCTGCCCCGCGTCTTCCTGCCGGACGAGATCACCCAGACGCTGCCCGGTCAGACGCTCCTGACCATACCGGGGCAGCCGAGCCAGGTCATCCTCCCGGGGCAGAATCTGCCCACCCTTCCCGGCCAGACCCTCACCACGGCGCCGGGCCAGATTTCCCAGCCGTATCGAGCCTCCGACATCATCGGCGAGGTGTCGGTCACGGCGTACAAGAACTGGAGCCTCAACCTCGACTACCAATGGAACCCCTACACCTCGCAGACCGACAAGTCCGAGGTTCTGCTCCAATACCACCCGGACACCAACAAGGTGGTGAACGTCGGCTATCGCTTTCAGGAGGACATATTGAAGCAATACGACGTGTCCTTCGCGTGGCCCATCGCCAGCCACTGGAACACGGTCGGCCGCTATGTGTACTCCCTCCAGGACCGCCAGGTCATCGAGCAGCTGGCGGGGTTCGAGTACAAAAGCTGCTGCTGGCGGATCCAGGTGTTGCAGCGCCGCTACTTGACCAACCGGACCGGGGGACTCGACACCTCGATTGCATTACAATTGGAACTGACCGGCCTGAGCTCGGTCGGAAAGCGGTCGGACGCGTTTCTGCAAAAGGAGATCAGCGGGTATTCGTCACGCGAACCCGCCGACACACCCTAGCCGCGAACCAGCCGGGACCGGCCTCTAAACGGCTCACCGTCAGGGGACGGCCCTGTCGGGAACCTCATCGGAGATTTATGCGATACCTTTCGATTTTATGCGCATTCATGATTGCCGCGCTGCTCACCATGCCGCAGGCCGGCGCGCAGACGCGCGATATCGGCGTTCACGGCGAGCTGTTGGACCGCATCGCGGCCATAGTCAACGACGGCATCGTCCTGAAGAGCGAGCTCGACGAGCAGATGCAGGCGGTCACCAAGCGTCTGCAGGAACAGAAGGTCGAGCTCCCCCCGGAGAGCGTGCTCAAGCAACAGGTGCTCGAGCGGCTGATCCTGCAGGAGATTCAGACTCAGCGGGCCAAGCACGTCGGCCTCATCATTTCCGATGAGCAGCTGAACGGGGCCCTCCAGGAGATTGCCCAGCGCAACAAGATCCCGTTCGACCAATTGCCCACCGCGCTCGCGGCCCAGGGCGTGGACTACAAGCAATACCGCGAAAGCATGCGCAAGGAGCTCACCTTGAGCACGCTGCGCCAGCGCGACGTGATCGCGCACATCAACGTCTCTCCGCATGAGCTCGAACAATACCTGGCCCGACAGCAGAGCCAGGCCGCAAACGACGAGTTCAATATCTCCCACATCCTGCTGTCACTGCCCCAGGCCGCCACCCCGCAGCAGCTCGAGGAGATCACCAAAAAGGCCAATGACCTTGCGGCCCGAGCCGCCAAGGGCGAGGATTTCGGTCAGCTCGCCATCGCCAATTCGAACAGTCAGACCGCCCTCGACGGCGGCCAGCTCGGCTGGCGCAAAGGCTCGCAGCTGCCGCAGTTCATCCTGGATCTCGTGACCAAGATGAAGCCCGGGGAGGTGAGCGCGCCGGTGCGCACGCCGAGCGGCTTCCACATCGTGAAGCTCAACGAGCGGCGCAGCGGACAGGCGCAGGTCATCGTGAACCAGATCCACGTGCGTCACATTCTCCTGAAGCCCAACGAGCTGGACGACGATGCGACCGTGCGCGAGAAGCTCTCCAAGCTGCGCCAGCGCATATTGAACGGCGAGGATTTCGCCGGCATCGCCTCGGCCACCTCCGAGGACCCCGGTTCGGCCCCGGACGGCGGCGATCTGGGATGGACCGGACCCGGCACTTTCGTGCCGGAATTCGACAAGGCGATTGCGGATTTGAAACCGAACGAGATCAGCCAGCCGTTCAAGACCCGTTATGGGTGGCACATCGTGCAGATGCTTGGCACCCGCACCTACGACAGCACCGACGATGTGCGCCGTCAGAAGGCCTTTGCCGCCATCCGCGAGAGCAAGGCGGACGAGGAGACCGAGCTCTGGCTGCGCCGGCTTCGCGACGAAGCCTTTGTCGAAGTCAAGATGTAGCGGCCCCTGTACCTACCTCGCATCGTCGTTACATCGGGTGAGCCGGCCGGGATCGGGCCCGACACCTGCGTGGCGGTCGCTCAAAGCGACTGGCGCGCGGATCTCGTCGTCGTCGGCGATGCCTCCCTGCTGTCGTCCACGGCGGCGGCGCTCGGCCTCCCGCTGCGCCTGGAAACCTACGATGCCGCCCGAGCGGCAACCGCCCATCGCGCGGGCGTGCTCAAGGTGCTGCACGTGCCGACCGCCCGCCCGGTGAGTGCCGGTGTGCCGGACCCCCGCAACGCGGGCTATGTCATCGAGATGCTCGATCGCGCCTGCGACGGCTGCATGAACGGCGAGTTCGCCGCCATGGTGACGGCGCCGGTGCAGAAGAGCACCTTGATGGATGCCGGCTTCGCTTTCACCGGACACACCGAGTATCTCGCCCAGCGAACCCGCGCCGCATTGCCGGTGATGATGCTCCAGACCGGCACGCTGCGCGTCGCGCTGGTGACCACTCATCTCGCCCTGGCCGATGTGCCCAGGGCGATCACTCCGGACCGCGTGCGCGCGACCTTGAGGATCGTAGCCACCGATCTGGAACGGCACTTCGCGTTGAGCTCGCCCCGAATCGGCGTGCTGGGCTTGAATCCACACGCGGGAGAAGCGGGACATCTGGGCCGCGAAGAGATCGAGGTGATCGGGCCGGTGATCGATGAGCTCGCCCGGCTGGGGCTGGACGTGCGCGGACCGATCCCGGCGGACACCGCGTTCGCTCCGCAATTCCTGAGCTCGGTGGACGTCATCGTCGCCATGTATCACGACCAGGGACTGCCGGTGGTCAAACACGACGGATTCGGCCATGCGGTCAATGTCACGCTCGGACTTCCCATTCTGCGCACCAGCGTGGACCACGGCACCGCGCTTTCCCTGGCGCGCACGGGCAAGGCGGACGACGGAAGCCTGCGTGCCGCCCTGGCGTTGGCGGTGGAACTGGCGGGCACGGGCAATGGTGATCCGTAAGCGCTTCGGGCAGCACTTCCTGCACGACCCGGCGGTGATCCGCCGCATCGTCGAATCGGTCGCGCCCTCGGCGGGCGAAAGGATCGTCGAGATAGGCCCCGGCCGCGGCGCGCTCACCTGGGCCCTGTTGGAGCGCGCGAACAGCCTCGATGTGATCGAGATCGATCGCGACCTCGCCGGGGCTTTGCGCGCGGACCCCCGGGGAGAGGGCCGGCTTCGCGTGCACACGGGGGATGTGCTCGAGATGGATTTCGATGAGCTGCGCGGGCAGGGTCCTCCTCTGCGCGTCGTCGGCAACCTGCCCTACAACATCTCCACGCCCGTCCTGTTCCGCCTCTTGAGCCAGCGCAGCGCGCTCGCCGACATGCATTTCATGCTCCAGAAGGAGGTCGTGGATCGCATGACCGCCGCCCCGGGCGGCAGCGAGTATGGCCGGCTCACCGTGATGCTCGGCGTATACGCGGCGGTCGAGCGGCTGTTCGACGTGGGCCCCGGGGCTTTCAACCCGCCGCCGAAGGTTTGGTCCGCGGTGGTACGCTTGCGTCCCACCCCGGGGCCGCGATTCGACATGGGCAGCGATGCGGCGCTCCGGACCCTGGTCACGGCGGCGTTCTCTCACCGGCGCAAGACCCTGCGCAACGGCCTGAAGAATTTTCTTCTCGAGGCGGACTTCGAGGCCTGCGAGATCGATCCGGAACGCCGCCCCCAGACTCTCGGTCCGGCGGAGTTTGGACGACTCGCCGCGCGCTACTGCCAAAACGCCGGCGACGCCCGATACAAAGCGGTCGAATAGCCTGCGCACTCCGTTATACTGGCGCCCGGATGGCCGATTACCGAAAAGTGCTGGTGCTGTTGGATCTGTCCGAGGGCAGCGACAAGGTGTTCAACGCGGGCCGCGAGATGGCATCACGCTCCAATGCCGCTCTGGTCGCCCTGCACGTCGTCGACTATGCGCCGATCGAGCCGATGGGCGAAACGCTGATGCCGTCCATGGCCATCGAACAAGAGCTCGTGCAGCGCTCGCGCGCGAGCATCGAGCAGCTGATCGCGGGCTCGGGCGCCGCGAACGCGCGCGGACGCGTCGAGATGGGCAACACCAAGGCGGAAATTCTGCGCGTGGCCAGGGAGGAGAACGCCGACCTGATCGTGCTCGGAAGCCGGGAGCGCCACGGCCTCGCGATTCTCGTCAATTTCACCGAGGATACCGTCCTGCACGCCGCGCGTTGCGACGTGCTCGCGGTGCGCTTGAGCTGACGCAACGCGAGCCATGACCTCCGAGCCCGGACAACACCGCATCAGCGTGCAAGTCGAAACCGCCTACATCGAGGATCAATCCGATCCGCGCGACAAGCGATTCGTGTTTTCCTACACCATCACGATCCGCAACGAAGGCCAGGTGCCCGCGCGTCTGCTGACCCGTCATTGGATCATCACCGATGCGAACGGCAACGTGAAGGAGACCCGCGGCGACGGCGTCGTGGGTGAACAGCCCTACCTGAAGCCCGGTCAGGGGTTTCGTTATTCGAGCGGCGCCGTCATCGAGACTCCGGTGGGCACCATGCAGGGGAGCTATCAGATGGTCGCCGACAATGGCCACCAGTTCGACGCCCCGATCGCGCCGTTCCGTTTGGCGATGCCCGGGGTGCTGCACTAGGGATGGCGCTCTACGCAATCGGCGATGTGCAGGGTTGCGACGCCGAACTCGGCCGGCTGCTCCTCGCGCTGCGCTTCTCGCCGGACAGGGACCGTGTCTGGTTCGTCGGCGATCTCGTGAATCGGGGCCCCGCGTCGCTCCAGGTGCTGCGCCGCGTCCGGGCGCTGGGCGCCGCCGCCTCGGTCACCCTGGGCAATCACGATCTGCACCTGCTTGCGTTGGCGCACGGATTCGGCCGTCAGAAGCGCGACGACACCCTTTCGGACGTCCTTGCCGCCCCGGACCGGGACAGCCTCATGGACTGGCTCGTCCAGCTGCCGCTCTGCGTGGAGGACCGCTCGCTCAACCTGTGCATGCTGCATGCGGGGCTCTCGCCCCAGTGGGACATGCCGACGGCGCGCCGCTGCGCGCGGGAGTTCGAACAGGCGCTGCGCCGTGAGCCGTCGACGCTGTTCGACAAGATGTACGGCGATCAGCCGGATCGCTGGGACGAGTCGCTGAAGGGCGCC
The DNA here is from genome assembly GCA_963736185.1 of uncultured Gammaproteobacteria bacterium. Classification (GTDB taxonomy): domain Bacteria; phylum Pseudomonadota; class Gammaproteobacteria; order Steroidobacterales; family Steroidobacteraceae; genus Bog-1198. Next base: position 6,376 of record CAVTNZ010000092.1, read on the forward strand.
GAGCGTCTGCGGTATATCGTGAATTGCTTCACGCGCCTGCGCTACGTCGACGCCGAGGGACGCCTGGAGCTTCACGCGAAGAAAGCCCCGAAGAGAGGGCAGCGCGGATCGCTGATCCCATGGTACGAGGCGCCGCATGCCCGATGGCGGGGAACTCGCCTGATCGTGGGACACTGGTCGACCCTGGGCTTTTTTCGAAACGCCGACGTGACCGCGCTCGATACGGGGTGCGTCTGGGGTGGAAGCTTGACGGCACTTCGGCTGGACGTGCCCGATGCGGCGCCGGTCCAGGTGCCCTGCAGTTCGGCCCACCTCACCCCGGGGGAGTGATCCGGCCGGCGGGCCCGAAGTTTGCCGCCCCCGCTATAATGGGTCCATGCAAATCCTGCCGCCTTTCGACCTGCGCACCTGGATCGATCAAAACCGGGATCTGCTGAAGCCTCCGGTGGGCAACAAGCTCCTGTTCGAGGACGGCGAATTCATCGTAATGGCGGTCGGCGGCCCGAACGCGCGTAACGATTTCCACCACGATCCGGGGCCGGAGTTCTTTTTCCAGATCGAAGGGGACATGGTGCTCAGGACCATCCAGTCGGGCCGGATGGTCGACGTGCCGATCCGCGCCGGCGAGATTTTCCTGCTGCCGTCCGAAGTTGCGCATTCGCCGCAACGGCCCGCGGGAAGCGTCGGCATCGTGGTGGAGCGGCGGCGTGCAGCGGATGAGCTGGATGGCTTCTCGTGGTACTGCGAGAACTGCGGCAATTGCCTGTATCTCGAGCGCGTGGCGGTTCACGACATCGTGGCTCAGCTGCCGGGCATCTTCTCGCGGTTTTTCTCGAGCATCGAACGCCGCACCTGCAAGGTGTGCGGCACCGTGCTGCCGGCGCCGTCTGCGGGCGGATCGAGCGCCTCCTGAGCTCCCGGGACGATTTGAGCGCGGCGGGGGCGGCGCAGCTCGATGCACTCGACCCCCTGAGGACGCTCTGCGCCGAATTCCATCATCCGCACGACAGCGCGGGCAGACGGCTCACCTACCTGTGCGGGCACTCGCTCGGGTTGCAGCACGAGTCCACGGAGGCCTACGTCGGGCAGGAGCTCGCCGACTGGCGTCGACTGGCGGTCCTGGGGCACCACGCCGCCGCTCGCCCCTGGATCCCCTATCACGAGCGTGCCGCCGGGGGTCTGGCGTCGCTAGTCGGAGCGGGCCCCACGGAGGTGGTGGCGATGAACTCGCTCACCGTCAATCTGCATTTGATGATGGTGAGCTTCTTCAGGCCGGGCGGCGGGCGCAATCGGATCCTCATCGAGAAATCGGCGTTTCCTTCGGACCGCTACGCCGTCGTCTCGCAGCTCGAGTTCCATGGACTCGCCGCCAGCGAGCATCTGATCGAAATCGCGCCCCGTCCCGGCGAGCATACGCTCAGGACCGAGGACATCGCCGAACACATCGGGCGCGAGGGACCCCGCCTGGCGCTCGTGCTGCTTCCCGGCGTGCAATATCTCACCGGCCAGTTTCTCGATCTGGCGCCGCTCATCCTGGCGGCCCGGGCCGCCGGAGCCGCCGTCGGGCTCGACTTGGCGCATGCGGTCGGCAACGTGCCGCTGGCCTTGCACGATTGGGGCGCCGATTTCGCGGTGTGGTGCAGCTACAAGTATCTCAACGCGGGACCCGGCGCGGTCGGCGGCTGCTTCGTGCACGAGCGCCACGCCAACCGGCGGGATCTGCCCCGCTTTGCGGGATGGTGGGGACATGACAAGGCGGCGCGCTTCGAGATGGGGCCGCGGTTCGACCCCATTGCAGGCGCGGAAGGCTGGCAGATCAGCAATCCCCCGGTGCTCTCCACGGCCCCCCTGCTCGCCTCGCTTGCCGTATTCGAAAGAGCCGGCATCGATCGGCTGCGAGGGAAATCCCTGGCGCTGACCGCGTTCATGCGGCGCTTGATCGAGGCGCGCCTGCCGGGGGCGGTCGAGACCGTCACGCCCCTTGCCGCCGCCGGACATGGCAGTCAACTGAGCCTCCGGTTGATGCTGCCGCGGGCCGCCGCCAGGGCGTGCTATGAGCGCCTGACCGACGATGGGGTGGTCGGCGACTGGCGCGAGCCCGATACCTTGCGTCTGTCGGCCGCGCCGCTCTACAACTCGTTTGGGGACGTGTTCGTGGCCATCGAGGCGCTGGCGCGCGCGGTCCGCCGATGAGCCCGCCGGGCGGCGCGGTCAGCATCGTCGGCGCAGGTCCGACCGGCGCGCTGCTCGCCGTGCTGCTCCAGCGGCGCGGGCTCGAGGTGACACTGTACGACAGCCGGCCCGATCCCCGCTCGAGCTCGGGCGAATCGGGGCGATCCATCAATCTTGCACTCGCGGACCGCGGCATGCATGCCTTGCACACCGCGGGCCTCCTCCGGAGCATCGGGGAGGCGCTGATCCCGATGCGCGGCAGATTCGTGCATCAACCGAACGGATCGGCGGCGATACAGCCCTATGGAACGCGCCCCGGCGAGGTGATCCACTCGATTTCCCGGCATCGGCTGAATGCCGCGCTCCTCGAGGCGGCTTTGCGCCTGCCGGGGGTCGAAGCAAGGTTCGAACATCGCATGGTGGAAGCGGATTTCGGCAGCCGGATCGCGCTATTCGAGGATTTGCGCTCCGGACACCGGCTGCGGGTCCCGATGCGGCCGCTGCTGGCCGCGGACGGCGCCGGCTCGCTGACGCGCCGGCGCATGGCGGCCTCCGGGTTGATCTCGGCGCGCGAGAGCGATCTGGAGCACGGCTACAAGGAGCTGACCATCCCGCCGGGCCCGCGTGGCGCTTACCGAATGGAACGCGAAGCGCTGCATATATGGCCGCGCGGCGGCTACATGCTGATCGCGCTGCCTAACGGGGACGGCAGCTTCACCGCAACCCTGTTCCTGCCCGCGACGGGTCCGTTGAGCTTCGCCACCCTGACCTCCGCGCGGGCGGTGGATCGATTCCTCACGGAGAATTTTCCGGACGCTCGCGCGCTCATGCCGGACTGCGTGGCCGAATTCGAGCGGCATCCGACGGGATTCCTGGGCACGGTGTATGCCGACGGCTGGCATGCGGGCGGCGACGCAGCGCTCATCGGCGATGCCGCGCATGCCATCGTTCCGTTCCACGGCCAGGGAATGAACTGCTGCTTCGAGGATTGCGTTGAGTTCGATGCGTGCATGAGCCGCTCGGAATCCTGGGAGTCCGTGTTCGCGGACTTCCAGGCACGCCGCAAGCCGAACACCGATGCCATCGCCGCGATGGCGCTGGAAAATTATCTGGAAATGAGGGAGCGCGTCGCGGATCCCCGCTACCTGATACAGCGAGCGCTCGGGCTCGAGCTCGAGCGTCGGTTTCCGCGGCGATTCATCCCGCGCTACTCCATGGTGATGTTCCACCACGAAATTCCGTACCGCACCGCCGCCGATCGCGGCGCCGTTCAGTCGCGGCTGCTCGAGGAGCTCACCGCGAACGCCGCGACGCTCGATGACGTCGATTACGTCCGTGCCGGGCGCGAGATCGAGGCGCAGCTCCCGCCGATTTAGGATCTGTCCAGCGTCAAGAACGTGTAGGCGCTGGAGTTTTTCTCGTCCGCGGGGTGCGGCTCGCGGTACGTCTCCCGCCACCCGGCGCCGCGCCACGCATCGAAGAACGCGTCACCGTCCTCGATCCGGGCATGCACCAGCGTCAGATGGATCCTGGAGACGAGCGGGATGCATTCCCGGTAGATCTGCGCCCCCCCGATCACCATGAGGCCCGCATCGCCGCCGGCCTCGCGGCGCGCGGCCTCGAGGGTCGGTACCACGATGCAATCCGCCGCCTCGAAGTCCCGGGAGCGGGAAAGGACGATGTTGGTTCTGCCGGGCAGGGCTTTGCCTATCGATTCGTAGGTCTTGCGCCCCATGAGGATCGGATGGCCCATGGTCACGGACTTGAAGCGCTTAAGGTCGGCGGACAACCGCCAGGGGAGCTGGTTACGGCGGCCGATGACGTCATTTTCCGACACTGCGACCACGATTTCCATGAGCGCAAGTTTAAGCGATTTGGACCGATAGCAATTTCAACCCGCCTGTCCGCACGATGCCTCTGCCAAGGGCGCTTGCGCCGTCAATCGTCGTAATCCGTCAGGGTGATCCGCATGCGGGTGGCCGGGTCGCTGCGGATCGCCGCTGCCGGGAAGGAAAGATTGAATTTGAAGCCTCGCGCCTTGTTCTCAGGAGCCTTCAGCCGATATGCATAGCCGGTCGCAGCGACCGCATCGCCATCCAGCAGATCGAGCTTCACGTCGACGCGTTTGTCGCGCCCCGGCACGTTGTCGAATTTACCCCTCACCTCGACGGACAGATTTCCGGCCTGATCGAGCGTGCCGCGCATGCTCACATCCCGCATGGCCACCCCGTCGCAGCGATAGTCCTGCATCGGGTCGAGCAGGCCGGGTTCGCTCCATTTGCCGCTGCCCCAGCGGCCCCGATCAGCCAGGGGAAACGGCAGGGTCAGCACCATGGGGGAACGGAATTGGGTTGGTGATGCCTCCAGCGGCGCCGGGGTGCCCTGAGCGGCGCTGATCGTCGCGCTCCCCTGTGTGGCAGCCACCTGCGCGCCGGCGGCCGCCGGAAGAGTCAGTGCGAAGAGTGCCATTCGCGGGATCGTCGTCATCAGAAAAAACCTCCCTGTCGAGATGATTCAGCGATGCCAGGCCATGATGCGGCCTAACAGGCCCGGTGAAAGTCTATTACATTCGGAACTGGGGTTGCGCGACATCGAGCATTGTAGGCAGTGCAAGAGTCGGTCCCGAGGCCACCCTGATCGCTCTTTGTCAGCTCGGACAAGCTGGAGGCGAACTTGAGGTGGGGTCAGCGTGCTTTCGCCGTTTCGCCGCAGAGGCCTGGCCAGCGCGCTTTTCGAATACGCGGCGAGCCACGCCCGTGTCCGGGGACTCAGGACCCTGCTCATTCACAGTCTGGGGGACAACACGGGCTCGCCCTGCCGATGGCTGCCGCCGCCAAGCCCAGCCCATCTTGAGAAGCAATGGACGACTCCTCCGATCCCGTGTAGCTTGGGTTTCAACCAAAGGAATGGATGACGGAGAATACCGGGATGCATACGAGAGTGATCGGAATGACCTGCTCCGCCAGGACGGCTTGTTTGGCGGTGATCCTTGCCCTGCTGGGTGGATGCGCCACGACAGCACCGAAGAACGTGGATCTTTCCAAGAACCCCAACCAGGGCATCGCGGTCTTTTCAGTTTCGCACGAGTCGGAGGCCGGTCGCGGCGTGACTCTGATGGTGTACCTGGATCGCGAATCCAATGGGCTCGGGTTGTCCGCTCCGTATCGTTCCGTCGAGGAGGTGGCCGGAGTGCGAACGGGCAGCGACTTCGAGGGTGAGTACGGACGGCTCGAGGTCGTCAACCTTCCCGCGGGAAGGCATTCGTTTTCGGACTGGCAGATTTCCAACGGAACCGGTCTGCGGATATTGCCGGGCAAAGGCCTGCAACCGCTGGTGTTCGACATACGGCCCGGTTCAGTGGTTTATCTGGGTGACTTTCACGGCTTGACGGCGGTGGGACGCAATCTGTTTGGCATGAAAATCACCGGCGACGGATATCCCGAGCTGCGTGACAGCCACGAACGAGACATCCCGATTTTTGAATCCAAATATCCGCAGTTCCGCGGTAAGGCGCAAATGCAGCTTCTCCCGCCGGGCCCGTGGGTGAGCGAGGAATCGAAGAAGCGGCTCGACCCGGTTATTCCCCCGCCGAGATAATCGGCCCTTGCGGCCAAATTTCCGGGTGTCGGGCCAATGGCGCTCTGGGTCGATACTCAGCTCGGGTCACCGCGTTGCTCGCCGAGCGGCAAAGTCGCAGTCACGCGGGTGCCTTCATTGCGTGCGTGCTGAACCTGCAGCGTCGCGCCGATGATCCTCGCGCGATACGCCATCAAGCGCGACCCGAGCCCCTGGTTTTCGGGAGGAGGCGTGTCGAAGCCGCGGCCATTGTCGCTGATCTCGAGGACGGCTCCCGTCCCCGTGCGCCGCAACGCGATGTCGATTCGTGTGCATCCGCTGTGACGCAGGGCATTGCTCACGGCCTCCTGGGCGATGCGGTACAAGTGGTCGGCGCAAACCTCGTCGATCGCCCCCCCTTCGAGATGCGGATCGACGTGGAGGCATACGGCGAGCGCCGCGCTCGGATCGGGCACCAATCGGCCTAGCGCCCCTCCCAGCGACCCGCGCACCACCCCGAGCGGCCACAGCCCTCGGGCCAGGTCTCGCGCCCCACCGACGACCCGGTTGAGGTGTAGCACGGCCGCCTGGACGTGCCCTCTCAACGTGTTGGTGTCGGCATCTCTGGCTTTCGACGCGCCATGCAGGAGCATGGTGATCCCCACGAGCTCCTGGCCGAGTCCATCGTGTATCTCGGCCGAAAGGCGGATGCGCTCGCGTGAGGCGGCATCGAGCACCTCGCGCTCGAGCACGCGCTGTTCGGTCACGTCCGTCGCGGTCAGAACGATCCCCTGGATGAGCTCGTTCCGGATTTGATTGGCAGCACTCAGCCGGTACGAGCGAGGCTTGCCGTCGCGGCGCTGCACGCGCAATTCCAAGTCGGCGATCGCGTCAGGATGGTTTGCCGACCGCTCCAGCAAAGCGCGCAGCGCCGCCGCATGCGCCGTGCCGAAGAGCTCCACGGCGGCCGTGTGCTGGATGAGCTCGGGCGCGACCCCGAGCAGGCTTTGTGTTGCCGGGCTCGCGTAGCTGATGAGGCCGCCGGAATCCACCACCACGATCAGATCCGTCGAGCGGCGTACCAGCTCGGTCAATCGGGCGTCGGCCTCGCGCTTTGCAAGCTCCCGATTGAGCGCGCGCACCTCACGGCGGGCGCTTTGCTGACGGGTGATGAGCAGCAGTGCGCAGAGCGAGACCAGTCCCACCAGAATCCACGCATCGGTCCGGCGGGTCGAGGCCAGAGATCCGGCGACCAGCGCAATCGCCACCAGGACGGCGAGCGCGGGAAGGAAACTGTCCATGCGGCGTTCAGGGTCTTCGATGCCGGGACCTGGCGCCTCGGATCGCGTCACAGCAACCGCCAAACACAGCGTCGCAAAGCACAGCACGTCCCCGTAGTTGTAGAACGGGCCCACCAGATCCCGGTCGCTAAGCCAGCTGGCCATCCACATGATTTCCCATGCGATATCGAGCAGTCCGGCGATGACCACCATCAGCACGGCGAGGCTTCGTCTCATCGAGGGCATCTGCAGGCAAAGCAGCGCGGCCATCGACATCATGCAGACGATCGTGATCGTGTAGCCCGCGGTTGCTCCAGGGCTGATCCCCGCGCCGGTGCCGTCGGCAACCGAAGGTCCCAAAAAAAATGACCACAGCCCGACGATCAGCACCACGATCATGGTTGCAGCATCGAGCCACACGCGGCGCAGGCGAAAGGAGCCTCCCGCATGCACGAACCAGACCGCGAATGCGCCCGTCAGCATCCAGTAATCGGCAAAGTAGAGCCAATCCGGCCCGCTCAAAACCTCCAAACCACCCGTCGCCCGTGCCGTGTTCCAGAGGTAGGTGGCGAGAATGCTCGTGGCCGTGAAGGCGAGGACCCAATACCATCCCGCGCGTTCGCGCGCGGCGCAAGTGCGGCGCTTGAGCAGCCACGCAGCCACCAGCAGCAGTGCCGCCAGTTGAACGGGAACGGCGGCCCAGTCGGAGACCCAGTCGAGCTGCTTGGATGGCCAGGCATGACGCAACAATTCGATGCCGAGCCACCCGGCATAGAGCCACGTCGCGGCGGCGAGACCTGCGGCGCCCCACTCGAACCTGGAGGCGGGCCAATCGAGGTGCCAGGAGCTCGTTACGTTGACCGGTTTGCGGACGGGGGGTTCATCGGCAAGCTCAGGCATGGTTATCGTTGGAGTGGACCTTGCGAGCAGTGCAATAGCTGACTTGAATTATACTCAGGTCCGCACCACGCCCGCCATGCGCCGGGCGAGGGCGCTGTCGGTCCCTGTCGATCGACGCGCAGCCGTCGGCGCAATGCATCGACCGGGTCGGCCCGGCGCAGTAAGCGGCCGGGCCACTACCCTAGAAACGCTCTACATGAAGAACTGCTCCGACACGATCTTGCCGTCCTTGACCTCGTAAGCGCAGATCTCCTCGAGCTTCACGCGTCCGCGGCCCTTCATCGTGACATCCATCGTCAGTGCGAGGGCGATGGCATTGCCGGCAACGATCGGCGCTGATGCATCGCATCCGTGCATCTTCTCGATCATCGAGCCAAACTTGTGTCCCTTCTCGATGATTCCCCGCAGTCCTTTCGTTTCCTTTGGAAAATCCGGGCCGGCGTGGGGCTCGATGCTGACCGCTTGCTCGGAAAAAAGCTCCTTCTGCGCGACCTCGAACTGCCCTTGGCGGCAAAGGTCGGCCAGGCGCGTGGCGATTTGTTGCGTGTTCATGGCAATACTCCTCCTCGCTGGCTGATGACTGTTGATTTTACTTCGATCGGGGGGCAACGCAACTAGCAGTTGGTGCGCTCGAAGCGCGTACTCACTGATGCAGCCCTCTCGATCGGCGTAGAATGCGGTTCCTCTTTATCTTGGAGCGACCGCCGTGCCGACCTACGAATACCGCTGCAACGCGAACGGGACCATCGTCGAGGTGCAACATAAGATGGCTGAGCACTTGAGCACCTGGGGCGAGCTTTGCGATCGCGCGGGGATTCCTCGCGGCAAGACCAGCCCGAAGGCGCGCGTCGAGAAGTTGATGTCCGCCGGATTCGTCGGCAGGAACTCTGGCTCGTCATCCGCCGCGCGCGCTTGCGAGGCGCCCCTATGCGGCAGCGGCGCCTGCGGTGGCGGCATGTGTGGCATGAACTGATTTCACCGCCCGCGTGCGCTGCCGGGGATGGGGCCTCAACAGCCGAGTGTCTCCCGCAGCGAGACCATCCGGTATTCCGTATGCTTCAAGGTCGCCGCCAGTTCCTTGGGACCGAGTCCGAGACGCTCGAAGGCGGTCACTCCCGCGCATCGAGTGAGGTCGCCGTTGCTTTCCAGCAGCGCCTCGGCGAGCACGACGCCCGCTATCACCACGTCCGTGATGTCGGCGGCGCGATTAGATGCGCGTCGATGATCGTGCTGCCTGCCGATGGCCTCGAACACCACAGGCTCGAAGTTCCATTTCTCCAACACGATGCGTCCGAGGCCGGGGTGTCGGTCCGCCAGCATCTCGGCGGACAGATCGCTGTAGTCGAGACCGCTCGACGGTTCGGCCGCCCGCACCATGATGTAGAAGTGCCCGATGCCGTGCAGCAACCCCGTGAGAAACACCTTGTCCGGCGGGACCTTCAGCTGATTGGCCAGCACCTGGCAAATCGAACCCACGGCGATGCTTTTTTCCCAGAGGGCCGACAATGGTTTCGCCACCGACCGAAGCGAGGGTTCGGCTTTCATTTGCTGGACCGCAAATACCATCGTCACGGATTGGACCAGATGATGTCCCAGCCGGGTTACGGCCTGGCGCAAGTTCGTCAACGGCTTTCCGGACGGATTGAATACCGCCGAATTGGCGGTCTGGATCAGCCGGGCCGCGAGCCGCGGCTCGGCGCCCGCGATGCGCACCAGGTCGTCCTGAGTGCTGCGCGGGTTGTTGATCGCCCCGCGCACGCGCGGCACGATATCCGGAAAACAGGGCAGATTCAGCGGCCCGCGCGCCAAATCGTCCGTGATACGGCTCAGGAACCCCGCTGCCGGTGCCTGCGCCGCCGGGGTGAGATCGGATGTAATGAGGGCCATCCGCCCTGAATCGGCAGAGGGCCGAAAAGCTTGAGATCCGGCGGCCGCGCCGGCGCGAAGCGCCGGCCTTATGTCAGGCCGCTCCGCCCGAGGCGAGTTCCCCCATCGTCGATACCGTGCGCGCCAACTCAGCCGCCGGCTCGCTCGGGCCCGCCTGCGCGAAGGTCAGCGACAGCTCGCGGTAATACCAGAGCGTCCCGTCCTTTTTCCCGGTGAAGCGTTCGAACAGCGCGCAGCCGAGGACCCGGAGATCGGCCACGATGGAGCGCGCGTTGTGAAGCTTGTCCGCGCAGGACACCAGCCGCACCGAATCGCACTCGCCCGCGACATGCCGGATGTAGGCTTCCTTGCGCGCCCTCCACGGCGGCTTCGGTTCGGTCTCCGAATCCGTGCATCCTTCCACGATGCGCAGCACCTGCGCGCCGAACTCCCGCGCGATCGTCTCCTTGAGAGCCGTCACTCCTCCGCGGAAGCGCACGCCCTGATCCTCGATCGAATCGTGCAGCAGCCCGGCGATGGCTTCATCCCGATTGCCGCCGTATTCGAGCACCAGGGCCGCCACCGACATCAGGTGGGCGATATACGGGACCTCGCTCTGTTTTCTGGTCTGAGCCGCATGCAGTCGTGTGGCGAACGTCAGCGCCCGCTCGAAATCATGGTGAAACACCGAGCGCTCGTGCCCGTTCATGCGCTTCTCCGGCGCCGGCGCGCGTGGCGGCGCGGATGGCCGGCTAGCCCGCCCGGCATTCGCTCAGGATCCAGCGGGTTAGCTCCTGCAAGTCCTCGCGCTCTCCATCCTGCGGACGATGCAGCAGGACATAGCTTTCGTTCGTGGTCAGCTCTTCCGAGAACAGCTTCACCAGGCCGCCTTTCGCGAACCGGTCCGCGCTGAGGCGGGACGGCACCAGCGCAACCCCAACCCCCTGCTCGGCGGCGAGCACCAGGGCGGACATCGTATTGAGCCGCACCAGGCGGTTCGGCTTGATGGGCGGGATCTTCAGTCCCACGGCCCATCGCTCCCAGGCATCGCGCCGCTCTTCGTGCAGCAGCAGATTCTTGCCGTTCAGATCCGCGTAGCTTTCGATCGGATTCTCGGCGAGAAAACTCGGCGAGCAGGCCGCGATGAAGCTCTGTGCGAACAGCTCGTGGACCGTGAGCCCCTCCCAGGGGCCGGTGCCGAGCACGATGGACAGGTCGGCCTCGGGAGGATGCGTCTTGGGGGTGTTCGCCGTCGTTTCGATGCGGATGTCGGTCTCTTCGCGCTTCTGGGTGAACGAGGCGAGCCGCGGCAGCACCAGCGCGTTCGCGAAGAATGCGGGCAGGTGCAGCCGTATGATGCTGCGCCCGTACCTCACCCGCAGCTGCTCCGTCACCGACTCGAGCTTGGAGAAGATATCGCTGACGTGGTCGAGGTAATGAGAGCCGGCGTCGGTGAGCGTCAGCGTTCGCGCGCCGCGCTCGAACAACGCGACCCCGAGCTGCTCCTCGAGCGCCTTGATCTGATGACTGACGGCCGACGGCGTGAGGAACAACTCCTCTGCGGCCGCCTTGAAGCTCTTGAGCTTGGCGGCGACCTGAAAAGTCTTGAGGAATTTGAGCGACGGCAATCGCATGGATGATCTTCGGTCGGAATTGGGATTTCCCGCGGGGCGCGATGTCCCTGGCGCGGCCGGTTGATGCGTATTGTACACGAATGGTTTGCAGCAACATTCGTGCCACCGACACCGCAGCGTCTGCACGCCGGTGCGAGCCGCCGCAGCGCCCCGCTGCCGCCTTCCCGGGCGCTCCGGGGCGGGCAGTCGCACGGTATTAGCGCAGGGTGTGCTCCGGGCGCCCCAGAAACCACCCTGTGACACTCAGCCTTTCGCGCGAGGTGCGCGACACTTCATGCTCCCGGCCCTCGGTGAGGAAGAGCACGAGCCGGCCGGCGCGCGGGTCGATCTCGCGGATGTCGCCGCCGTCGGCACTGCATCGAAGCGTCCCGCCGTCCGCTTCGCCCCAATCTTCGTTCAAGTACACGATCGATGACAGCCGGCGTGCCGCGCGGCCTAGCGGCCGATCGACGTGCCGGGCGTACGCCGCGCCGGCGGGATAGCGGGCATAGTGCAGTTCGACGTCGTGAAGACCGAGATACAGACTACGATTGAGGCAGCGGCGGATGTCCTCCAGGGACGCGATCAACGAGCGTTCCGCCGGCATCAGCGGCTCCTCCAGCCAGCAAATCGAGTCGCCGCGGATGTCGGGGCGCCGCTGCAGCAGCCTGCCCGCCCCGATGCGCGCATGCGCAAACTCGCCCCGGTCGCGGCGCACCGCTGCGCACTCGATGAGCGCCTTCACCTGCGGCGCGTCCAGAAATCCGTCGCGAACGGCGATCCCGTCCGCGCGCAGGCCATCGATCAAATCGTCGCCGCGGAGGATCCCGTCAGCGTCCACGGCGAAGCGGCGATCTCGACGCTCTCGCTTTGGATCGTGCGCCTCGCGCTGCCGCCCGGGAGCGCGCTGCATACCCGCCCCGTGGTGTCTTCTTGCCGCGCGCCGCCTTGCCGTGCGCCGCCTTGCCGCGCGCTACGGCCTTGCTGCGGGCGCCGGCGGCGGAGCGCTTCGCCGCGCCGGCCTTCTTGCGCTTGCGCGGCGTTTTGCGGGGCTCCAGCATGCTTCCCCGGCAGTTCGCGGCGCCGCATCGGCAGGCGAAGATCTCGTCGACGTTCGCGGCGTCGTCCGCATCGCGCCCTATCGCGTAGTCGTAATTCAGCTCCTCGCCCGGCTGGATCGTGCGTATCGCCTCGATGAAAACGCGCTTGTTCTTGATGGTGCTTTCGCAGTTCGGATCGCACGAATGATTGATGAAGCGGGCGTCGTTACCGTTGCTGCCGGCATCGATCACGATTTTGGAATTGACCGTGAACAGGAAGGTGTGGCTGTCGGTTTCCAGCTTGTCGGCGTAGCGCTCGTCGACTTCCTCGTGGCTGACGCGGTCGCCGAGATACTCGATGATGGTCGAGCCTTTGCGGATCCTGCGCAGTGCGAACACGCCGGACCCGTGGACGGGGGAATTACGAACTTCGATTGATGCTTGTTTCATTGGCCTTCAGTTGAATCTATACGGCGATGGGAGCTTTGATCGGTGGATGGTGGCGGTAGTTTCGGATCTCGAAATCCTCGTATTCGTAATCGAACAGGGTCGGCGGACGCCGGCGGATGACCAGCTCGGGCTCGGGGTATGGCTCGCGTGTCAGCTGCAAATCGGCCTGTTCCAGATGATTGGAGTACAGGTGGCAGTCTCCCCCCGTCCAGACGAAGTCCCCCACCGCCAGGTCGCACTGCTGCGCCACCATATGGGTGAGCAGTGCATAGGAGGCGATGTTGAACGGCACCCCGAGCAGCACGTCGGCGCTGCGCTGATAGAGCTGGCAGGACAACCGTCCGGCGGCGACGTAGAACTGGAACAGCGCATGACAGGGCAGAAGCGCCATTCGATCGAGCTCGCCGACATTCCATGCGCTCACGATCAGCCGCCGCGAGTCCGGGGTTTGCTTGATTTGTTCGACCACCTGCGCGAGCTGGTCCACGTCGCCGCCGGCCGTCGGCCAGCTGCGCCATTGCCTGCCGTACACCGGACCCAGATTGCCGCCTGCATCGGCCCATTCGTCCCAGATGGTCACGCCGTGATCGCGCAGAAAGCGGATGTTGGTGTCGCCCCGGATGAACCACAGCAGCTCGTAGATGATCGACTTCAGATGCAGCTGCTTGGTGGTCACCAACGGAAACCCGGCGGCGAGATCGAACCGCATCTGGTAGCCGAAGACGCTCAGGGTGCCGGTGCCGGTCCGGTCGCCCTTGGGCGCGCCGTGGTCGCGGACGTGGCGCAACAGGTCGAGATATTGCCGCACCCGGGCGGCCCTACGCCTTGACGGCGCCCAGATTGCCGCTCGGCTGATCGCGGCGGTAGGCCAGCGCCATCAGGATCGCGCCGGCGAGAATCATCGGCAGGGTGAGCAGCATGCCCATGGTCAGCCAATCTCCCACCAGGTAGCCGATGTTCGCGTCCGGCAGGCGGACCCACTCGACGGTGAAGCGGGCCAGCCCGTAAACCACCAGGAACAGGCCGGTGGGCGCCAAGCGAGGCCTTGGCTTGCTCGTGAACCACCACAGGATGATAAACAACACCAGGCCCTCGAGCGTCGCCTCGTAGAGCTGCGAGGGATGCCGCACCACCACCTGTCCGTCCGGGTCGACCACCCGGAACCCCCAGGGGAGCGTCGTCGGCTTTCCCCACAGCTCGCCGTTGATGAAGTTGCCGAACCGTCCCGCCATCAACCCCACGCCCGGAAGCGGAGCCACGAAATCCAGCACGTCGGCAAAGCGCTTCTTCTTCACGCGGGCGAACAGCCAGACGGCGGCGGCGACGCCGAGCATGCCGCCGTGGAACGACATTCCGCCGTCCCAGATGTGCAGGACGTTGAGCCAGTTCTCGGCGATCACGTCATGCCCGTAAAAAATGCACCATCCGATCCGTCCGCCGAGGATGACGCCCATGGCGCAATAGAATATGAGATCGTCGATGTCGAGCGCCGTCCAGGTCGACCCGGGCCTGCGGGCGCGGTACCGCGCGAGCAGCCACGCCGCCACGAACCCGATGAGATACATGATCCCGTACCAGTGAACGCGCAGCGGTCCGATGCCGAACACGGGGCCGATGGAAATGGCGATGGGGTTGATATGCGGATAGGTCAACATCGCGCTACTTTAAACTGTCGGTGACCCGACAGAAATAGGCTTTGAGATAACGGGTCTCGGGAATCGCCGGATGGACCGGGTGATCCGGCGCCTGACCGCCGACCTCCACGATCTGTACGCGCTTGTGCGCCGACCGGGCCGCCTTGGCGATCGCATCCTCGAGATCGGAGGGTGCGACGTGGTGGGAGCATGAACAGGACACCAATATCCCGTCCGGCGAGAGAAGCAGCATCGCGAGCTGATTCAGGCGCTTGTAGGCGGCAAGCGCTTTCGGCACATCCTTGCGGCGCTTGGCGAAAGCGGGCGGGTCCACGATCACGAGGTCGAATTGCCTGGACTCGCGCGCAAGCGCCTCGAGAACGTCGAACGCGTCGCCCTTGCGCACCGCGATCTTCGAGCCGTTGCGCTCGGCGTTGCGGGCCGCCGCTTCGAGGGCCGCGGCCGAACTGTCGACGCAGGTCACCTCGGCGGCCCCGTCGTGCGCCGCCCTGACACCCCACGCGCCGACATAGCTGAACACATCGAGCACCCGCGCGTTGCGCGAGATGTACTTGGTCAGGGCGCGCCGATTGAATGCCTGGTCGAAGAACCAACCGGTCTTTTGCCCCTCGGCGAGAGGCACCTCGAAGGCGAGACCTCCCTCCCGGACCGCGCCGGTCTCGTCCGGGCCGCCCCTCACGATCTCCACATACGAGGAAAGACCCTCCAGTTCGCGCGCGCCGCTGTCGTTCTTGAGAATCAGGGTTTCACACCCGAAAACCTCCATCGCCGCTTCGCAGATTTGCGGCCTCAAGAGCTCCATCCCCGCCGTGCCGATCTGCACCACGCATCGGTTGCCGAAGCGGTCGATGACCAGCCCCGGCAGCGCGTCGGCCTCGCCGTACACGGCCCGGTAGTAAGGTTCCGGATAGAGTCGATCCCGCAGCGCAAGCGCGCTGCGAAAGCGCTCCACGAACCATCGCGTGTCGGGAATGCGCCAGGTCTCCAGCAGCCGGGCGCTGATCAGCGATTGCGGATTGACATAGGCGATTCCGAGCGCCCGGTCGTTGTGCGCCAGCACCCGCACGAGTTCGCCCGCCTTGAACTTGCCGAGCGGCGTTTGCTGCGTGTCGACCTCGTTGCTGAAGACCCACAAATGCCCGGCGGTGAGGCGGCGATCCTCGTTGCGTTTCAGGCGCAGGGCGGGGAGGTTCGAGGGAGCTTCGGTATCGGCCATGGTCGGGGCGCCAGCGGGTCGGAGGGTTTAAGATGGCGCGCATTCTATGCGCAATCGCCTCGCCGCCCAAACCAGTCCGTATCTGCAGTCTCACGCGGACAATCCCGTCGACTGGCATCCGTGGGACGAGGAAGCGCTGACGCTGGCCCGGCGCGAAAACAAGCCCATCCTGCTGTCGGTGGGCTACTCCGCGTGCCATTGGTGCCATGTGATGGCCCACGAGTCCTTCGAGGATCCGGCGACCGCGGAGCTCATGAACCGCTGGTTCGTGAATATCAAGGTCGATCGGGAAGAGCGCCCCGATCTGGACAAGATTTATCAGCTGGCTCAGCAGCTCATCACGCAGCGCGGCGGGGGCTGGCCGCTGACCATGTTCCTGAGTCCCATCGATCGGCAGCCGTTCTTCGGCGGCACCTATTTTCCGCGCGATGCGGGTCACGGCCTGCCGTCCTTCAAGGATCTCCTGCAGCGCGTGGCGGCCTATTATCGAGACCATGCCGGGGAGATCCGCGAACAGACGGCGCAGCTGGCCGGGACATTCGCCGAGATCATGCCGCGAGGCCCGCAAGGCGAGGTGGCGCTCGACACCGCGCCTATCGGTCTTGCCCGCGAGGCCCTGCGCAGCTCCTTCGACGCGCGCTTCGGCGGTTTCGGCGGACCCCCCAAATTTCCGCATCCGGAGAACATCGAGCGATGCCTGCGCGACGGTGAACTCGACATGGCCGCGCTCACCCTGACGCGAATGGCCGAGGGCGGCATCTACGATCAGCTCGGCGGAGGGTTCGCGCGCTATTCGGTCGACGCCTCCTGGACCATCCCGCACTTCGAGAAGATGCTATACGACAACGGGCCACTGCTCGGGCTCTACGCGGCCGCCGCCCGGGCCACGGGGGACCCCGGTTTCGCCCGCATTGCCGGCGACACGGCCGATTGGCTGCTGCGCGACATGCACTCTGCAGAGGGCGGCTTCTACTCGAGTCTCGATGCGGATTCGGAGGGCCACGAGGGCCGGTTTTATGCGTGGAGCCGATCGCAAGTCGAGGAGGCGTTGACGGGCGCCGAATGGCGCGCCTTTGCGCTTGAATTCGGTCTCGACCGGCCGCCCAACTTCGAGGGCAGCTGGCATCTCAACAGGCACACGGGCCGCGCCGGGCCCGGGGCGGCCGCGCTGATCCGCTCCGCCCGCGCAAAACTGCTGGCTCGGCGCAATCTTCGCGTGTGGCCCGCGCGGGACGAAAAGATCCTGACCGCCTGGAACGCCCTCGCCATCAAGGGACTGGCCATCGCCGGGCGGATTCTGGAGCGACCCGCCCTCGTCGATGCCGCGACCCGCGCCGTCGACTTCATTCACCGCAACCTCCGGCACGACGGACGCCTGTTCGCGAGCTACAAGGATGGTCGAGCGCACCTCAACGCCTACCTCGACGACTACGCGTTTCTCGGCGAGGCGTTGCTCGAGCTCCTGCAGACGCGCTGGCGCAGCCGCGACCTCGAATTCGCCCGCGAGCTCGCCGATGCGCTGCTCGAGCGATTCGAGGACCGCGATGCGGGCGGGTTCTTCTTCACGTCGTCCGACCACGAAACGCTGATTCATCGAATCAAGAGCTTCAACGACGAGTCGGTTCCCGCCGGAAACGGCGCCGCGGTGTCGCTGCTTGCCCGTCTGGGCTATCTGCTCGGAGAGGCGCGCTACCTGAACGCGGCCGAGCGCACGCTCAAGGCGGCGTGGGATTCGCTGCAGCGCTACCCCCAGGCCCACCTGACGCTGCTCGCCGGCCTCGAGGACTACCTGAAGCCCTTGGAGATCGTCGTCGTGCGCGGCGATGCGGCGGAGGCTCGAAGATGGGCGTCGTCGCTGGGTGCCGTATACGCTCCGTGGCGCATGATTTTCGCCATCCCCGCCGATGCGGCGGACCTGCCGCCCGCGATCGAGCAGAAGCGGGCGGGGGGCGACACCTTGGCCTACCTGTGCAGGGGCACCTCCTGTTCGGCGCCCTTCGCGCGTCTCGACGAGGCGGAGCGGGCGCTCGGCATCGAGCCGCGCGTCCCTTGAGAAAATCGCTGCGGATCGGTTTGTGCGCGTCCGCGTGGGCCGGAGTGGCCGCGTTTTGGAGCGGCCTGTGGCTGGCCGCGCGGAGCTATCCCTCGGAATACGACTGGCGCTACATGACCATCTCGAGCCTGGTTTATCCGGATCGAAATCCGGACGGATATCGTTGGGCATGGCGAGGCCTGATGCTATGCGCGCTGGGAGGGCTCTGTTGGACGGCGGTGCTGCTGCGCGACTCGAGACAGCCCGGGCGCGGCCGCACGGGCGTCGGAGTCTGGGCGCTGGGCCTCGGCTATCTATGCATGGTGTCGTGTGCCTGGCTGCCTGCGTGGCTTCCGCGGCTCCCAAGGGGTCACGACTTGCTGGCGCTGTCGGCCTTTTTCGGTCTGTGCATCGGCATCGTGGCGCTGACCTTCCGTTTCGCCGCGGGAGCTTTTCCGCGCCGGATGAACCTGCGCCATCCCGCCGTGGTCCGCGCCTGGCTGCTCGCCGGCCTTGCGCTTTCGCCCCTCGTGCTCGCGGCCGTCACGCAGGAATACGTGTCGTATGCACTTCCCGATCTGCCCTGGGTGGGCCTCGCATGGCGGGCGCGCGGTGCGCCCGTGTACCTGAGTTTCGCCTTCTGGGAATGGACCACCTGCGCCGTGTTTTCCGCTTACACATGCGGCCTGAGCTTGGCCACCATCTCGAATTGAAGCAGACTGTGCGCCCATGAACTCCACGAGCGTGAATCGCGGGCCGGCGCCGCCGCGCCGACGATGGATCGCGTGTCTCGCCCTGGTGCTCCTCTGCGCATCGGGCGCCTCGTCCGCGCGTCATCGCAGCCACGCCGGCGGGGCGCCGGGTGAGTTCGACTATTATTTGCTGTCGCTGTCCTGGTCGCCCGCGTTTTGCCTGGACTCGCCCGGCGCCACCGAGTGCGGCGGTCTTCGGCGCTACGGCTTCATCGTGCACGGTCTTTGGCCGCAGGATGAGCGCGGCTGGCCGGAGCATTGCGATGTGCACGTCCCCGTGCCGGACGAGGTGGTTCGGGACATCGCCGACCTGATGCCGGCGCGCGCGCTCGTCTACCACGAATGGTCCGCGCACGGCACCTGCAGCGGATTGCCGCCGGCGCAGTTCTTTGCTCTCGTGCGCCGCGCCTATTCGAGCATCGTCATCCCGCCGGCTTTGAAAAGCCCCGCGGCGGCGGTGGAGCAATCGCCTTCGGCGGTCGTCGGCGCATTTCTGCGCGCGAACCCGGGCATGCCCGCCGGCTCGATCGTGGTGACCTGCAGCGGGCAGGACGCGCCGCGGCTGCGGGAGGTGCACGTATGTTTCGGTCGCGACCTGGCGCCGCGAAGCTGTTCCGCGGACGCGGCGCGCGGTGCCTGCCGCGCTCCCGAGCTCCTTATTCCGCCGGTGCGCTAGCTTGAAGCCCGGCCAGGTACCCGCCAATCCTTCGCTTCAATTCGCCGTGCACGGCCTCCGAATACGGCGGCGCCGCGTTCCAGTCGAGCGCCCAGGGGTGCGCCGTGCGCGTCGCGGCCGGCTCGTCCGCGCGACGCGGGAAGATGTGCGCGTGCAGCGCCGGTTCGACGTTGCCGAACAGCGCATAATTGATGCGCGTCGCCCCGGTACAGTACTGGACGGCGTCGCCGGCCAGCGCCATGTCCTCGAGAAATCGAGCGCGGCCGGCGCCCGTGAGCACGTTCAAGTGCGCCACCACGGGATCGGGCAGAAGCAGGCAATAGCCGCCCAACACCTGCCGCTCGCCCATGATCACCCAGCCCGACTCGAGCTTGCTCACCACGGCCGGATGCTGTTGCGCGCGACAGCGCTCGACCATCCGGTGAATCGCGGTCTGCGGGCTCTCGCTCGATCGCGTCATTGCTTGCGCGCTCGCGCCACCGTGGCTGCATCCACGGGCGGCGCCCGATTGCCGAAGCTCGATCGCAGATAGGTCAGCAGCCCCGCTGCGTCCGCGTCGCTGAGCCAGCCGAACTTCGGCATGGCCGTGGAGTAGCGCCCGGGCGGCATGGTGACGGCGCGTTGCCCCTTGAGCACCCAGCGCGCCAGCGCCCCGGGATCGCCGAGCACGGTCGGCGAGCCGGCAAGGCTC
>CAVTNZ010000093.1:0-43965 GCA_963736185.1 uncultured Gammaproteobacteria bacterium
GGCCGCCGAACTGCGCCTTGCCGCCCAGAGGCTGCTGCGTGACCAGGCTGTACGGCCCGGTGGAACGCGCATGCATCTTGTCGTCGACCAGGTGGTTCAACTTCAACATGTACATGTAGCCGACGGTCACGGGACGCTCGAACTGCTCGCCGGTGCGCCCGTCGTGCAGCGTCGTCTGGCCCGAGGTCGGCAGATCCGCGAGCGCCAGGAGACCCTTGATTTCCTCCTCGCTCGCACCGTCGAACACCGGCGTCGCCATGGGCACGCCATGACGCAGGTTGCTCGCCAGCTCGATGACTTCCGCATCGCTCAGCGACTTGATGTCTTCTTTCTGACCACCGGTCTCGTTGTACACCTGGCCGATGAACTTACGCAGGTCCGCGACCGCCTGCTGCGCCTCGAGCATCTTGCCGATCTTGGCACCGACGCCCTTCGCCGCCCAACCCAGGTGGGTCTCGAGAATCTGCCCGATGTTCATGCGCGAAGGCACGCCCAACGGGTTCAGCACGATGTCCACCGGGGTGCCGTCCGCCATGTACGGCATGTCCTCGACCGGAACGATGGAGGAGATCACGCCCTTGTTGCCGTGTCGTCCCGCCATCTTGTCGCCCGGCTGCACGCGGCGCTTGACCGCGAGATAGACCTTCACCATCTTGAGCACGCCCGGGGCCAGATCGTCGCCCGCGGTGATCTTCGCCTTCTTCTCCTCGAAGCGCTTCTCGAACGCCTTGCGCTGACCCTTCAACCGCTCGGACACCGTCTCGAGCTGGGCGTTCAAATCCTCATCCTTGAAGCGGATCTCGAACCACTGCTCGCGCGGCAGATCGACGAGATACGCATCGTCGACGGGCAGGCCGGGCTTCAACCGCTTCGGGCCGGCCTCGGCCGCCTTGCCCTCGATCATCCCGCGCACGCGCTGGAACAGGTCGTCCTCGAGGATGCGCTGCTGATCGGCCAGGTCCTTGCGAACCCGCTCGAGCTCCGCCTTTTCGATGGAGAGCGCACGCGAGTCCTTGTCCACGCCGTCGCGGGTGAACACGCGCACGTCGATCACCGTGCCGTCCATGCCGGGCGGAACGCGCAGCGAGGTGTCCTTCACGTCGGACGCCTTCTCGCCGAAGATCGCCCGCAGGAGCTTCTCTTCCGGCGTGAGCTGGGTCTCGCCCTTCGGCGTGACCTTGCCCACCAGGATGTCCCCCGCGCGCACTTCGGCGCCGATGAAGGCGATGCCCGCCTCATCCAGCTTGGCGAGAGCGGAGTCGCCGACGTTCGGGATGTCCGCGGTGATCTCCTCGGGGCCGAGCTTCGTGTCGCGCGCCACGCAGGTGAGCTCTTCGATGTGAATGGTCGTGAAACGGTCTTCCTCGACCACCCGCTCGGAGATCAGGATCGAATCCTCGAAGTTGTAGCCGTTCCACGGCATGAACGCGACCAGGAGGTTCTGGCCGAGCGCGAGCTCGCCCAGGTGCGTCGAGGGGCCGTCCGCCAGCACGTCGCCGCGCTTGATGGCATCGCCCGCCTTCACCAGCGGCCGCTGGTTGATGCAGGTGTTCTGGTTGGAACGCGTGTACTTGGTGAGCGAGTAGATGTCGACGCCGGGCTCGCCCGCGGTCGTCTCGTCGTCGTTCACGCGGACCACGATGCGGGAGGCATCGACCGAGTCGACGCTGCCGCCACGGCGCGCCACCACGGTGACGCCCGAATCGATGGCAACCGCCCGCTCCATGCCCGTGCCCACGAGCGGCGTCTCCGACCGCAGGGTCGGCACCGCCTGTCGCTGCATGTTCGAGCCCATGAGCGCGCGGTTCGCGTCGTCGTGCTCGAGGAACGGAATCAAGGAGGCCGCCACCGAGACGATCTGCTTCGGCGACACGTCCATGAAGTCGATCTTGTCGGGGCCCGACAGCGTGAACTCGTTCTGCGTACGGCAGGAGATGAGGTCGTCCACGAACTCGCCCCTCTCGTTCAAGGTCGCGTTCGCCTGCGCGATCACGTACTGCCCCTCCTCGATCGCGGACAGATAGTCGATCTGGTCGGTGACCTTGCCGTTGGACACGCGCCGGTACGGGGTCTCGAGGAACCCGTAATCGTTGGTGCGCGCGTAGACCGCGAGCGAGTTGATCAGGCCGATGTTCGGACCTTCCGGCGTC
Organism: uncultured Gammaproteobacteria bacterium; assembly: GCA_963736185.1. Lineage (GTDB taxonomy): Bacteria > Pseudomonadota > Gammaproteobacteria > Steroidobacterales > Steroidobacteraceae > Bog-1198. The sequence goes on from CAVTNZ010000093.1 coordinate 2,151, forward strand.
TCGATCGGGCACACCCGGCCGTAATGGGTCGGATGCACGTCGCGAACCTCGAATCCGGCGCGCTCGCGCGTGAGGCCCCCTGGGCCGAGCGCCGAGACGCGGCGCTTATGAGTCACCTCGGAGAGCGGATTGTTCTGGTCCATGAACTGCGAGAGCTGCGAGGAGCCGAAGAATTCCTTCACCGCGGCCGCCACCGGCTTCGCGTTGATCATCTCCTGCGGCATGATGGGCTCGCTCTCCGCGATGGTGAGGCGCTCCTTGACGGCGCGCTCGACGCGCACGAGGCCGATGCGGAAGGCGTTCTCCGCCATCTCGCCGACGCTTCGGACGCGGCGGTTGCCGAGGTGATCGATGTCGTCGACCTGGCCGTTGCCGTTTCGGATGTCGATCAAGGTCTTCATGACCTCGATGATGTCCTCCTTGGAGAGCACGCCCGAGCCGGTGATTTCCTCACGGCCCACGCGGCGGTTGAACTTCATCCGGCCCACCGGCGAGAGGTCGTAGCGCTCGGAGTTGAAGAACAGGTTCTGGAACAGATTCTCCGCGGCGTCCTTGGTCGGCGGCTCGCCGGGGCGCATCATGCGGTAGATCTCGACCAGCGCCTCGAGGCGGGTCTTGGTCGGATCGATGCGCAGCGTGTCCGAGATATAGGGGCCGCGATCCAGATCGTTCACGAATATCGTGCGGATCTCGGTGATGCCGTTCTCGATCAGCTTGCCCACCGTCGGGACGGTGAGGATCTCGTTGGCCTTCGCCAGGATCTCGCCGGTTTCCGTGTTGACGATGTCGTGCACCAGCACCTTGCCCTGCAGGTACTCGATCGGCACGGGCAGCTGCTTGACGCCCGCCTCCTCGAGGTCGCGCACGTGGCGGGCGGTGATGCGCCGGCCTTCCTCCACGATCACCTTCTTGCCCACCCGGATCTCGAACGAGGCCGTCTCGCCGCGCAGACGCTGCGGGATGATCTCGAAGGTGATCTCCTTCTTCGACAGGTTGAACGTGTTCTTCTCGAAGAACATGTCGAGGATCTGCTCCTCGGTGTAGCCGAGCGCGCGCAGGATGATGGTGACCGGGAGCTTGCGGCGGCGGTCGATGCGCGCGAACACGCAGTCCTTCGGGTCGAACTCGAAGTCCAGCCACGAGCCGCGGTAGGGGATGATGCGAGCGGAAAACAGCAGTTTTCCGGACGAGTGCGTCTTGCCGCGGTCGTGATCGAAGAACACGCCGGGGCTCCTGTGGAGCTGCGAGACGATGACGCGCTCCGTGCCGTTGATGATGAACGTGCCGTTCTCCGTCATGAGCGGCAGCTCGCCGAGGTAGACCTCCTGCTCGCGCACGTCCTTGACGGGCTTCTTGGCGCCGCTCGCTTCCTTGTCGAGGACCACGAGGCGCACCTTGACGCGCAGCGGCGCGGCGTAGGTGAGACCTCGCAGCTGGCATTCCTTCACGTCGAATACCGGCTCGCCCAGGCGATAGCTCACGTACTCGAGCGTGGCGTTGCCGGAGTAGCTGGAGATGGGAAATACGCTGTCGAAGGCGGCGTGCAGGCCCACGTCGTCGCGGCTGGTCTCCGGCGTATCCGCTTGCAGGAACCGGCGATACGAATCCAGCTGGATCGCGAGCAGATACGGCGTGCCGAGAATGCTCGGGCGCTTGCCAAAGTTCTTGCGGATGCGCTTCTTTTCGGTGAAAGAGTAAGCCATGTTCTCGACCTTCCCAGGCGCTAAGCGCCGAAATTAACGGCCTTCAGACCAATGAATGCAGAATCGAAATCGAACGCGCAGCCGCCGGCTGCCGCCCCGGGGGCGGCCTCCGTCGAGCTGCGCGTATGGACGGCGGTCACTACTTGATAGCAGCCTTGGCGCCGGCGTCCTCGAGCTTCTTCTTGATGGTCTCGGCGTCCGCCTTCGGAATGCCTTCCTTGACCGTCGAGGGCGCGCCCTCCACCAGGTCCTTCGCCTCCTTCAAGCCCAAGCCGGTGATCTCGCGGATGACCTTGATGACGCCCACTTTGTTGGCGCCGAATTCGGTCATGGTCACGGTGAACTCGGTCTGGGCTTCGGCAGCGGGAGCCGCCGCGGCAGCGCCGCCGCCGCCCGCCGCCACCGCGACGGGAGCAGCCGCCGTGACGTTGAACTTCTTCTCCATGTCGGCGATGAGCTCGACCACTTCCATGACGGACATCTTGGAAATCGCATCGAGGATTTCGTCTTTAGTAACAGCCATTGTTGTCTCCAGAAAAAAGTCTAAAAGGTCTTCCGACCCGAATCAGGTTGAATGTAGGGTTCAATTGGTTGCCGGAGCCTCGCCGCCCTTCTTGGCTTCAAGAACAGCAGCGAGCGTTCTCACCAACTTGGAGTTGGGAGCCGCCAGCGTTCCAACGAACTTCGAAATCGGCGCCTGTAGAACCCCGAGCAGTTTCGACACCGCTTGCGCGCGCGTGGGCAATGAAGCCACGCGGTCGATGTCCTGAGCCTTGAGCAATTGCCCGCCCAGCGACACCAGCGTCGTCACCAGCTTGTCGTTGTCCTTCGCGAACGCCTTGACGATGCGCGCCGCCGCGCCTGGGTCGTCGTTGGAGAATGCGAGAACAATCGGTCCCTTCAGCGCCGGAGAAATGCACTCGAAAGACGTGCCGGCCACGGCCTTGCGCGCGAGCGTGTTCTTGACGATCCGCAGATACACGCCTTCCTTGCGAGCCTTGGCCCGCAGGTCGGTCATCTGCGTCACGGTCAAGCCACGGTTCTCGGCGCCCACCACGGACAGCGCTTTCGCCGCCACCGCGTTGACCTCCGCCACCACGACTTTCTTGTCTTCCAACTTGAGTGCCATCAAGTCCTCCCGGTTAGAAGCGTCACACGAGCGAAGAGCGTTGCCGCATCACGGCGATCGCCTCCGCCCACCCTTGGGGTACGCCGCCGTACCCTCGAGGTGCGACCGTTACCAGGCCATCCTGATTCGGGTCCCACCATCTGCGCAGGCCTCGCGTTTAAGAGCCCCCGCCCCGGTAAGGAGGCACGGCCCGCCTGCGGTCTTCGACGGTGGGTGCGGGGCCCAAAGGCCCCGCAACCCTCCATCTAATCAATGCGCTTACGCGCAACGTTCAATATGCTTCGTCTGCGCTTGCGCGCAACTCTCAACGGAGTCGAAGCGACTCCGTACCTATATAAAAATCAACCCAAGCCCAGACTGGCCTGATCGACGGCGACGCCCGGACCCATGGTCGAGGACAGCGTCACCCGCTTCAGGTACACACCCTTCGAGGTGGCAGGCTTGATCTTCTGCAGATCCGCCATCAGCGCCATCAGGTTCTCCTTGAGCGCGGTCGGCTCGAAGTTCGCCCGGCCGATCTGCGCGTGCACGATGCCGGCCTTGTCGGTCCGATAGCGCACCTGGCCGGACTTCGCGTTCTTCACCGCGCCCGCCACATCCGGTGTCACCGTGCCCACCTTGGGGTTCGGCATGAGCCCGCGGGGACCCAGGATCTGGCCGAGCTGTCCCACGATGCGCATCGCATCAGGGCTCGCGATCACCACGTCGAAATCGATCTGGCCCGCCTTCACCTTTTCCGCGAGATCCTCGAATCCGACGATGTCGGCGCCCGCGGCCTTCGCGGCATCGGCGTTCTTGCCCTGGGTGAACACCGCCACGCGCACGGTCTTGCCGGTGCCGTGCGGCATCACGGTCGAGCCGCGGACCTGCTGGTCCGACTTGGTGGCGTCCACGCCGAGATTGACGGCGACGTCGACCGACTCGTTGAACTTCGCCGTGGCGAGCTCCTTGACGAGCTTCAGCGCCTCGTCGATCGGGTAGCTCTTGCCCGGAGGAAGCTTCTCTTTCCAATTCTTGGTTCGTTTCGCTACGGCCGCCATGTCACACCCCCTCCACGTCGACGCCCATGCTGCGCGCGCTGCCCGCGATGGTGCGCACCGCGGCCTCGAGATCCGCCGCCGTCAAGTCCGGCGTCTTCAGCTTGGCGATGTCCTCGAGCTGCTTGCGCGAGATCCTTGCCCACCTTGGCGGTGTTCGGCGTGGCGCTGCCCTTGGGTATCCCGAGGGCCTTCGCGATCAGCACGGACGCGGGCGGCGTCTTCATGATGAACGTGAAGCTGCGGTCGTTGTACACCGTGATCACCACCGGGGTCGGCAGGCCCTTCTCCGAGACTCTGGGTCTGCGCATTGAATGCCTTGCAGAACTCCATGATGTTCACGCCCTGTTGGCCCAGGGCGGGTCCCACCGGCGGGCTCGGGTTCGCCTGCCCTGCAGGGATCTGCAGCTTGATATAGCCCGTGACTTTCTTCGCCATCGATCGACTCCTGTGGGTGCAAGCGCCGCCTTACGAGCGGCTCCCCTTGTTGATGCGCTTCGCGCAACATTAACGGGGTCGCTTCGCGACCCCGTCCGAAAATTAATCAGCCCTTCTCCACCTGTGAGAAATCAAGCTCCACCGGCGTCGAGCGCCCGAGGATCTGCACGGCGACCTGCAGGCGGTTTTTCTCGTAGTTCACGGACTCGACCACGCCGTTGAAGTCGTTGAACGGGCCGTGCGTCACGCGCACCACCTCGCCGGGCTCGAACAGCACCTTCGGCTTCGGCTTGTCGACGCCCTCCTCCACGCGGCGCAGGATCGACATGGCCTCCTTGTCGGTGATCGCGGCCGGCTTGTCGCTCGTGCCGCCGATGAAGCCCAATACCTTGGGAACTTCCTTCACCAGATGCCAGGTGTCCTCGTCCATCTCCATCTGCACGAGCACGTAGCCCGGGAAGAACTTGCGGTCGGACTTGCGCTTCTGGCCGTCGCGCATCTCGACCACCTCTTCCGTCGGCACGAGGATCTCGCCGAACTTGCTTTCCAGGCCCGCGCGCTTGACGCGCTCCTTGAGCGACTCGGACACCTTGTGCTCGAAATTCGAGTAGGCGTGAACTACATACCATCGCAGAGACATAAACTCTCCGAGTTCCTCAGGCGGGCGGCTGGCCGGTCAACAACCGGATCATCCAGGTCAAAATCATGTCGAGAACCCAAAAAAACAATCCCATCGCGATGGCGAACGCGATCACCATGACGGTGGTCCGGACCGTGTCCTCGCGGCTCGGCCAGACCACCTTGCGCAATTCCACGCGCGCGGCCTGGGCGAACTGGCGGAACTCGCGCCCGTACCAGCTGATCCATAGCAGCCCGCCGGCGACCACCAGCCCGCCGGCCACCATCCCCAGGCGAAGCGGCAGGGCATCTTCGTCGAACCAATAGAACGCCACGATTCCCGCCAGGAGCACGAGAATCGACAAGGTCATCAGCGCCGTGTCTTTCGCGGACGCCGCCTCGGAGGTTTGCACTTCAGCCATTTGCCGTTAGACCTTGAGGACCTGCTCAGATGGCAGGGCAGGAGGGAATCGAACCCCCAACCTGCGGTTTTGGAGACCGCCGCTCTGCCAATTGAGCTACTGCCCTATCCATGCGCTCGCGCGCAACATTAAACGGGGTCGAAGCGACCCCGTCCGATATCAAATCAATCAGGCGATCACCTTGGAAACCACGCCCGCGCCGACGGTCTTGCCGCCCTCGCGGATCGCAAAGCGCAACCCCTGCTCCATCGCGATCGGTGCGATCAGCTCCACCACGATCTTGATGTTGTCCCCCGGCATCACCATCTCGGTCCCCTCCGGCAGCTCCACCGCTCCCGTCACATCGGTCGTGCGAAAGTAAAACTGCGGCCGGTACCCCTTGAAGAACGGCGTGTGCCGGCCGCCCTCCTCCTTCGTCAATACGTACACCTCGGCCTCGAACTTGGTGTGCGGGTTGATCGAACCGGGCTTGCACAACACCTGCCCGCGCTCCACTTCCTCCCGCTTCGTGCCGCGCAGCAGCACCCCCACGTTGTCCCCCGCCTGACCCTCGTCCAGAAGCTTTCGAAACATCTCAACGCCCGTGCAGGTGGTCTTCTGCGTGGGACGTATCCCCACAATCTCCACCTCATCGTTCACCTTCACGATCCCGCGCTCGATCCGACCCGTCACCACCGTGCCCCGGCCCGCAATCGAGAACACATCCTCCACCGGCATCAAAAACGCCCCCTCCACCGCACGCTTGGGCACCGGAATGTAATCATCCAGCGCCTTCACCAGCTTGATCACCGCAGGCACCCCAATCTCGCTCGTGTCCCCCTCCAGCGCCTTCAGCGCCGAGCCCGTCACGATCGGCGTCTTGTCCCCGGGAAACTTGTACAAGGTCAGCAAATCCCGAACCTCCAGCTCCACCAGCTCCAACAGCTCCGCATCGTCCACCATGTCCGCCTTGTTCAAAAACACCACGATGTACGGCACGCCCACCTGCCGGGCCAGCAAAATGTGCTCGCGCGTCTGCGGCATCGGGCCGTCCGCCGCCGATACCACCAAGATCGCCCCGTCCATCTGCGCCGCCCCCGTGATCATGTTCTTCACGTAGTCGGCATGCCCCGGACAGTCCACGTGCGCGTAGTGGCGCGCATCGCTCTGATACTCCACGTGCGCCGTCGCTATCGTGATCCCGCGCGCACGCTCCTCCGGCGCCTTGTCAATCTGGTCGTACGCCTTGAACTCCCCGCCATGCTTCTCCGCCATCACCTTCGTCAAGGCAGCCGTCAAGGTCGTCTTGCCATGGTCCACATGCCCAATCGTCCCCACGTTCACGTGCGGCTTCGTTCGCTCAAACTTCCCCTTCGACACGGCAAGTACCTCTTAGTTAAAAAATTGGAGCCCACGAGCGGGATCGAACCGCTGACCTCGTCCTTACCAAGGACGTGCTCTACCAACTGAGCTACGTGGGCCGCATCCACCTGGAGCGGGTGATGGGAATCGAACCCACGTGATCAGCTTGGAAGGCTGACGTTCTACCATTGAACTACACCCGCATTAATAAGCCGCAAAGGCCAATGGCACCGAACCTCAACCCGCTTCTTGGTGGAGGGGGTAGGATTCGAACCTACGAAGGCATAAGCCAGCAGATTTACAGTCTGCCCCCGTTGGCCGCTTGGGTACCCCTCCACAAAATGAGCCGCGTATTTTGCGGCCCATGTCCTCTACTGTCAATGTCAAACGTGCAGCGCGCCGCGGAGCCACCCGGTCCGGTCATTCGACGCGCCGCGCACCCTCGTTTCGAAACCGATTCGACACTCTCCCGCCCCGGCTCGATGCCGCGAAGCCGAGCCTTGACGCTATCGTAAGATAGGGTCAAACTATCTTACGACAGGTTTTACGATAGTTAATTGGAGACTTTATGCATCATCATCACCACCATTTTCCCCGCTTCTTCGGTCGACATGCGGGCGGCCGCGGCGCGGGAGGCCGCTTCGGCGGTTGGTTCGCGCAAGGTGGAGAGCTCGGGGGCCGCGGATTCGGCATGGGGCGCAAGCTGACCTCCGCCGATCTGCAGCTCTTGATTCTCGGATTGCTGGCCGACAAGCCGCGCCATGGGTACGAGATCATCAAGGCGCTCGACGAGCGATCCAAGGGTTTCTACGCACCGAGTCCCGGGATGGTTTACCCCGCGCTCACCTATCTCGAGGAGATGGAGCACGCCACGGTCGAGGTGGAGGGCACGCGCAAGCGCTACCACATCACCGATCTCGGGCGCCGCTACCTGCAGGATCATCAGGCCGCCGCCGATTCGTTGTGGGCTCAGTTCGAACGCGTCGGGGAGCGCATGGAAAGCCTGCGCCGGGCCATGCACGCCGGTGAGCAGGATTTCGGCTCCGAAGGCGGGAGTCCTGCATCGAAACCCTTGATGCTCGCGCGTCGAGCGCTCAAAGCCGCGCTCGCCGACAAGTGGGACACGCCGGCCGAGGAGCAGGAGCGAATTGCGCGGATACTCGAACGCGCGGCGGAGGAAATTGCCGGCAAGAAGGCGCGTGGATAGAGACCGTGGTCAAGGTCGGGGCGGCCCAACCCGGGGCTTTCCCGGGCGCCGCCCCGCAGTTCATTGCGCATCGGGCAACGACCCGCCAACCGGGTGAAACACCGGTGAGATTGTCTTTTTGCGGTCACAATGGCATTTTTTACCGGTGCTCGGAATCAGGCGGTCGCGCGAAAATGGCAGAACAAATCCGCGAATCGAAAGTCTAGTACGGATGACTATCGATAACGTGGCGCCGAAGCAATGAGGCTCGGCATCCTGCGCCGAAGACCACACCGATGAACTCCCAGAAGACCTCCCCCGCCGCGTCCATGTTCGAGAAGGTGTTGCGCGCGTTCGAGACCCGGGGCATTGCCTATTCCGATGTGCTCGCGCGGCTCAGGCGCCTGCTCGCCACCGGAGCATCACCGACCGAGCTCTTGGCGATCCTCAGGCGCCGCGAGTCCACCGAGCGCATGCCGGAGTATGCTCGCCTGGAAGCCCTCCTGATCGAGGCGGTGGAGCAGAACGCGGCGGACGACGAGGAGTCCTCCTCGCCTCAAACCCGCGACTCTGTCACCTCGGATCCCCACGGTGCGCCGGCGGCCTCGTCCGGCACGCCGCCGCCGAATTCCTCCCCGGGCGCTGCCGCAGCCGAGCCGCGGCCGGACGGCGAAGTGGCTCTCGATCTGCAATTCGATGCGCCCGCCAAAGCGTTCAGTACGACGAGGGGGCTGCGTGCGTCCGAGCTCGATCTATCGGTTCTTGCGCGGCATTTGCGCTCCGTCGAAGAGCGGGCCGCGCCGCGCGGCGCCTCGCTCGAGGCTTTGACCCGCTCCTTCGAGAAAGCCCGCGAGGGCGAGTCGGCGGCCGCGGAGCGCGCCGCCGCCCTCTCGGCGGACCTGGCGGCTGCGGGTGCCGCGCTGCAGGCGGAGCAGGGCAAGCTTCGCGAGGTCGAGCAGGCGCTCGCTCAAAGCGTGGCGGCGGGCGAAGCCGCGCGCGAAGCGGCGATGCGCGACCTACAGCAATACCAGAGCGAATTGCGCGCCTTGCGCGACTCGCTGACCGAGCGCGAGGCTGCCCTCGATCGAAGCCACGCCTCTAGGCAGACGCTCGCCGAGCGCGAGGCTGCGCTGGAGCGAACCCGACAGGCGCTCGCCGAGCGCGAGGCTGCCCTGGAGCGAACCCAGCAGGCGCTCGCCGAGCGCGACTCCCGCCTGGCCGCCCTGTCCCGGGAGCGCACCGTGCTCGGGAGCGCGCTAGAGCCTCGCACCAAAGCTGCGGCGGAGTTCGCGGCCGCGCCGCCCGCATCGACACCGCCCGCATCGACACCACCCGCATCGATACCGCCCGCATCGGTACCGCCTCCCGCGCCGCGCCGGCTCGGAAGGCGCCCAAGGCCGGCCCGAGCCCTCGGGTGGGGCGCCGCGGTCTTGCTGATCGCCGGGTTCGGCTGGCTGTTCGCGCACCGCCCGGCTCCGCAGCCTGTGGCCCCGGCCCGCGCCGCGGCCCCCGGTCCCGGCTCGGTGATCCGCGACTGCGCGAGTTGCCCGGAGATGACCGTGCTGCCGGCGGGCCGGTTCAAACAGGGCTCCGCGCGCGGCCCCGCGTTCGAACAGCCGCTGCATTGGGTGGTGATCGGCCGCTCCATTGCCATGTCGAGGAGTCCCGTCACGCTCGAGGAGTTCGCGCAGTTCGTCACTGCCACCGGACGGGACATGCAGGGCTGCGATACCTACGACGGGGAGTGGAAACACCGATCCGCGGACAGCTGGGAACACCCGGGTTTTGCGCAAGGCGCGGCGCATCCGGTCACCTGCGTATCGTGGAACGACGCCGAGGCTTATGCGAATTGGCTGTCGACGAAAACGGGCCATCACTATCGTCTGCCCAGCGCTTCCGAGTGGGAATATGCGGCCCGCGCGGGCGCCGAAGTGTCGCCGTCATGGGGCCCGGATGGCCAGGGAGCGTGCGCCGAGGCGAACGTCGCGGACGCGAGCGCCCAACGACGCTACCCCGGATGGGCGGTCTTTCCCTGCGACGACGGCTACGCCTACACCTCGCCCGTGGGCACCTTCAAAGCCAACGCGTTCGGCCTCCGCGACATGTTGGGCAACGTATTGCAGTGGACCGAGGACTGCTGGCATGAGAATTATGCCGGCGCGCCCGTCGATGGATCCGCATGGACGGACGGTAATTGCACCGCGCACGAGCTTCGCGGGGCTTCATGGTTCAGCAGCCCTTCCTATGTCCGGTCGGACTACCGCGATCGATTTCCCGCCGACTATCGGACCAGCAGCGTCGGGATCCGGCTGGTCAGGGACATCGCCTCGTGAGGGTCGCGTTCCCGGGTGGCTCGATGAGCGCCGGCGCGCTCCGGCGGCTGTTGTTGGTCATGCTGCTCGTGGCGGCGGCCGGGATTCCCGCCCGGCCGGCATCGGCCGCGGAGGATCGCTTCGCCTTGGCGGAGCGCGCGCGGTATAGCGCGCTCTGCCGCACGCGAAGGGATCTGGACTCCTGTTCCGATGCGGTCCGCTGGAGTCCCGGCGATCCGGTGCTGACCGCGGCACTGGCGGATGCCCTGGTGCGCGCGGGCCGGGTGCCCGAGGCGCTGCGGGACTACCGGCGCGCCGAAGCGCTCGACCCCGACATGCGCGGCCTCGATGCGAAAATCAAGTCGGCCGAGGCCAGATTGAATCAGCGGAACAAATCCAGAAAAGCTGCGCCTGATCGCGCCGCCGCCGAAGCGGCCACGAAGCGTTACACGAATGTCGATCCCGAGGCGCAGTCGCACTGAGCCCTCGTCTTTTTAGCGGATCGACAAATCGAGCTCCATGTAAACCGCGTCCCGCAACGGGTTGTCGTAGTAAGGCGCGGTCTGGCGAAATCCCAGGGAGCTGTAGATCTCGCGCGCCGGACGCATGTCGATGAGCGTATCGAGATACATGCGCGCATATCCGAGCGCCTTCGCCCTCGATACCAGCCGTTCGGCGATCGCACGCCCGAGGCCCCTTCCGCGTGCCTGCGGCCGGATGTATAGCCGCTTCATTTCGCAGGCATCGCCACGGAAGCGACGAATCGCACCGCAGCCGATCGGTCCGGCGCCGCTTTGCACCAAGATGAGGCTTCCGGACGGCGGCACGTACATCGAGGCCAGCTGATCGAGCTCCGCGTCGAATCCCTGGAAGCACAGATCGACGGCGAGTTGCTCCGCGTATTCCTGAAACAGCCCGCGCGCCGCGGCGAAGTCCGCCGGTTCGGCGGCTTCCGTGAAAGCGGTACCGGACTCGTCGCGGACGGCCATCGTTCAGTCCTGCGGGGTCCTCGGATGAGCGATCTCGGAGAGCACGTCCACGCTCCCAGGCTCACGAGAAAGGTCCGGATAGCGCTCGCCGCCGGCGTACCGCAGCTCCAGCGTCTCGAAGGTATCGTCCTTCTGCACCAGCAACGTGAGCTTTCCGGACGGGTCGGGCGGCGCCGCGAGCGTGTCCTGCAGCAGCTCCTTGGACCACTTGTAGCCGTTGAGTCCGATGATGTGACTGCCGGGCGAAGCGCCGGCCGCATCCGCCGGGGAGCGCGGGATCACATCCCCGATGGTTGCTTGATCGTCGTCCACGTAGAACCCGAGCGAATATCGCAAATCGAGATCCTTGTCGTCCGCCTCGTGCGCGACGTGCATCACCGTGGGTGCGGGGGAAAAGGTGAGCCGCCAACCCGAGGCCTTGAGTCCTTCCAGCGGAGCCTCGGGGCGCAGTCGATTGAGCCGCTCCTTCCAGAAAGCCGCCCAGTCGTAGGGCTGCACCGCGGCGAGCGCCCGCATCACGTCGTCGAAATCGTAGGGAATCATTTCCGGTCCGGTGCTCGGCGGTCCGTAGAACAGCCTGCAAAAATCGTCCAGACTCCTGCGTCCCTTCGACAGCCGCCGGATGAGCGTGTCCGCCTCGAGCCACAGCAGCGCGGACTCCTGATAGAAATCCTCCTGCCGCCGCAGTCTCGCCGCCCAATTGCGCGATTGATAGTAGAGCAGTGATGCGGCCACCGTCGTGTCCTGCAGCGATCGCCATTCGCGCGCCGTGTGCGATTGCATCGCGGCCGCATCGTGGGCGAGCTCCCCGCGGAACTCCTCGTCGGTGAGAAGACCGCTGCGCGCAGCCAGCACGTCGCCCAAATACTCGGTCAATCCCTCGTACACCCAGAGCATGTCGCCCCGCATGGGGTCTTGGTAGTTGGCGGTCGCGAGCCCGGCCGGGCGGCGGTACTTGCCGTTCCAGGAGTGCACGTATTCGTGCGGCAGCAGGTTCGCCTCCGCGCGGCGGATCGGATCGTCCAGCAGCGCCCTGAGCGGGGAGCGATCATCGCTCGACTGATGGTGCTCGAGGCCATCCGGCATGATCTGATCGGTGAGCGCCCAGAGAAATTCGTAATGATCGTAGTGCGTGGCGCCGAACAACGCCGCCGCCTCGCGCACCAGCCGCCGATAGTGCGCTTCGGTGGACGCGCTCATGTTGAGCGCCACCCGGGTATCGGCCGCGATGTGCAGCGTCACCGCGGGGCTGCCGCCGAGCGCGATGTCGCGCATGTAGCGGCCGGCGAGGAGCGTCGAATCGACCAGCGTCGTGAGCGACACGGGCGCGAAGCGTATCCCGTCCGCTCCGGCCGCCGTGGTCTCGAGCGCAGTCGCGTACTTCCAGCCCGCCGGAAGCCGGAGCGAGGCCCGATAGCTCAAGTCGTCGCTGCGCGTGGCGGCCGGATACAGCACCAGTTGATTCCATTCCAGGATCAGCAGCGACTCGGTCGCGGTGCGCGGCGTCTCCAGTCCCTGCACCACGCCGTCGGGCGCGATGGTCGTGTCGATTTCCAGGTCGACGCCAAGCTGGGTCGCTCCGGCCGGAATGTCGAGGTGAAACGCATTCAGATCGACCGAATCCCGCCGCCACGGCAGGAGCTGGCCGTCGACCTTGAAGACCGGGCCCCCGAGCGATGTGAGCGGTCCAGCCGGACTGTGCCGCCCGGGCAGCCACTTCGGATACACCAGGGTCAGGGGACCCGCGGTCACGGGCAGCGTCAGATGCGCCGTCATGATGCCGCGCGGCGCCTGACTCGCATCGACCTGGATCTCGGCCGGGGAAGCGTCCGCTTTCGCGGCGTATTCCTCGGCTGCCGCCCACGCCCGGCCGGGCGCGGCCAGACTCGAGACGAACGCCGCGCCCGTGACCGCCGCGAGCACGGGAACCCATAAGCGCGCGAGCGGCGACCGCGCATGCCGGCGCGTCGGCACGATCGATGTGTTTGCGTGTGCGGCGGTCATTCGCGATTCCCCGGTTTCAATAGCGATAACGGAATGAGACTTCCATGAAGCGCCCGATCGCGCCGGCCTGGTCGTAAGAGGCATCGTAGTTCTGTCCGCCATAGGTCACCGTATCGAGCGGCGGCAGCCGGTTGGTCACGTTGGTGATGTTGGCCATCAGCTGCAGGTTCCCGCTCATCCGGTACTGAGCATACACGTTGGCGTAGCCGAAGCCCGCCACGTAGCAATGCGGGTTGGTGCTGCTCAGCTGCAGGCACTGGGGCGCCTGGCCCGGCGTGTCGAGCGACGCATCGATGCCTTCCATGGCGCTACGGTAATTGAGCGTCGTGCCCAGGGACAAGGGACCGCGGCTCCAATCGATGGTGAGCGTTCCCCGGTTCGCCGGCGTGCCCGTCGATCCGCTGAGCGCGGTGGGCCCCACCGTGCCCACGTAGTGATAGGTCACATCGCCGAAGGTTTGCTGGGACTGGATGAGGTGCGAGGCATCGAGCGTGGTGGTGATCGCACCGTACCCGCCGAGATCGAACAGCGTCTTCCAACCCACGTCGATGCCGGCCGTGATCGAATACGACGCGTTCACGTAGGGCGTCAGGTACTCGATGATGGTGCCCGGCAGGGTCGAGCCCGGCGGCGCCGGCGTACGGATGGCGTTGCTCGGATCGTAGGGCGACGCGGCGATCTCGCGGTCGCGTCGGATGTAGAAATAGTCCGCCGTGAGCGCGTTGTGCCTGAACGGCTCGACAATCACGCCGAACGTGTAGCTCGTCGAGGTCTCGGGCTTCAGCTGCGGATTGCTCCTGGTGAGCACCGCCACGGCGCTGCCGGGCAGGCCGCAATCCTGGATTGAGCCCGTGACCGGGCAGCGCACCGGATCCACGGGCGCCGGCGCGACGCTCGAGGCCGAACCGGCATAACCGCTCTCGGCGATGCTCGGCGCGCGGAAGCCGCGCGCGAACGTGCCGCGAACCGCGAATTGCGGGATCGCCGTCCATTTGAAGCCGAGCTTCGGTGTCGCCGCCGTGCCGGCCGAGCTGTTGTAGTGGTCGACCCGTCCGGCGGCGTCGATCTCGAGGTTATCGAGCACCGGTGCGACCATCTCCAAGAACGCCGCGGACACCGTTTGCGAGCCGCGCGCAAAAAAGCTGCCGTCCATGAGTATGTCGCCCTGCAGGGCATAAGGCTCGCCGGGGTTGTTCTCGTGCGTGAGCCGCCAGTCGAGGCCGAGTGCGAGCGACAGATCGCCGCCCGGGAGCGCGAATAGCTTGCGGGTGGCGTTCGCGGACAGGAAGGCGATGTCCGAGGTCGCGGTGTCGTGCGTTTCCGGCACCAGCGAATTGTCGACGGCGGCCGAATTCAGATAGGAGTTCTGTCCGACGCGGTACCCATTGGCAAGGGCGCTGTAGAACGCCGGTACATACAGGAAACCTTGATAGGTGATCCGAGTCACGTCGCGCACGTAGCCGAGACTCGCTGCGACATCCCAGGCGCCCAGTGTGTTCGACAGGTCATCGATGACGCGGTACACGTCGGTGCCGTACATCGTGTGCTCTTCCGGCAAGTTGGTGAGTGCGCCGAAGAACAGCGCCTTGTCGCCGATGTAACTGTTGAAGTTGCTGCCGGGCACGGAGTTGTAGAAGTTGCGGGCCGCCGCGAAGTAAGGGCTCGCCGGATTGAACGGATTGTCGAGACTGTTGGCCGGCAGCGCCACCTGCGAGGTCGACGGGTCGAACTGGTTCTCCGAGGCCCCCCCAGCGCCCGCCCAGGCGAAGGGCACGAGATTGGTGCCGACGTCATACGCGTTCGGCTGCCGGTACTGCTCCGCCTGAGTGAGGTAATAGGAGGCCGCCAGCGAATTCAGCCAGCCGCCCCCGAGGCGCTGGCTCCAGTGGGTCGAGAAGTCCAGGCCCGCGGTACGCGGCTGCAGCTTCTTGTAGGCGTTCGTGTCCCAGGCGCATCCGCCGCCGCCGTCGGCCGCCAGCGCGATGTCTTGGGCGCTGCAGCCGGGGAGGCTGAAGGGAGTCTGGTTCTGAACCGCACCGCCGCTCACCGGCAGCACCTGCCCCGGCACGGTGTAAGTCGTGAGCGGATTCGGCAACCCGCCGTTGACCACCCCGCCGTACAGATTCGGGCCGCCCCACGGGGTGAGGTCCGAGGCCGCGATGTAGGAGCCGCGCGCCTCCTGCGCGATGGCCTGCTGATGGCGGCCCTCGAGACTCATGTAGAAGTTGTGACCGTCGGCATCGAGACTTCCGGCGCCCCAGGTCGCGGCGAAGCGCTGCGACAGCCCGTCCCCGCGGTCGGTGGATCCGGCGTTGGCCGACACGTCGAGTCCGGTGAACTCCTTCTTCAGGATGACGTTGACCACGCCCGCGATGGCATCGGAGCCATAGGTGGCTGATGCCCCGTCCTTCAGCACCTCCACGCGGTCGACGATCGCCATCGGCAGCGAATCGATGTCGACAAACTGCCGCTGGCCGTCGTCGGCGAGAGGATAATTCGCCATCCGGTGCCCGTCGACCAGCACCAGCGTGGCGTCGACGGACAGGCCCCGCAGCGCGACGCCGTCCGCGCCCCCCGCCATGGCACCGCTGAAGGCCTGCGACAGGGTGCCGGAGTTGTCGGCCGACACCGTCTTGATCACGTCCGCGATGCTGTTGAGGCCGCTCTTTTCGATGAAATCCGCATCGATCGTGGTGACCGGCGAGGGCGACTCCGAATTGGTGCGGCGGATGTACGAGCCCGTCACGACGATGGTGTCCAGGGTCGGAGCCGGTTGCTGGGCAGCCGCGGGAGGACCGGCGAGATCGGCCGGCCCGGCGGCAGGACCGGCGGCGAGCCGCAGGGGCATCTGGACAAGGACGCTGGCGAGGCAGCAGGCAGCAACAATTCTGCGCATTCGGGTCTCCCGTTTTCTTGTGAATGCCAGCCGCATCCGCGTAGGTCAAAACGTGCCGTCATCCCCGGCAGACGAATACCGCTCCCCCGCGGCATTCGCCACGAAAATGTAATCGCATTTCCTATTCATTGCAATGACCTAATCTATCAGCCATCGCGTTTACGCATGCCCTCAACGTACAATCCGCCCGGTGAAATCCCTGTACGAAAAGACCATCGCGTTCGTGCTGCAGTACGTCGATGAGCAAAAGCTCGGCGCCGGCGACCAGTTGCCGACCGAAGCGCAGCTCTCCTCCCTCGCCGGCGTGAGTCTGGTCACGGTGCGGCGCGCGCTGGCGGAGCTGTCCGCGCAGGGCGTGGTGCGCCGCGAGCAGGGTCGCGGCACGTTCGTGGCGCGTCCGCGGGTGAATGCCGAGACCACGAAGATCGGCGGCCTGCGCCACGGCCTGCACCTCGATTCGCGTTCCAAGCTGCAGACCAGGATCTTGAGCTGCACGGCGCGCGCGGCCGCCGCCGAGGAGGCGGAGCATCTAGGCCTGTCCGCCGGTGCGAGCGTGTGGGAGATCTCCCGTCTGCGTCTGCTCAACAAGCGGCCGATGATCTGGGAGACATCCGTCATCCCTAAGATTCTCGCGCCGGATCTGTCCCAGCAGCTCAGCGCGCGCGACAAGCCCTCGCTCTACGATCTGCTCGACGAGGTGTACGGCCTGAAGGAAGCCCGCGAGGAGCAGACGCTGGTGTCGCGCCCGGCCGCGACCCGCGAGCACGAATTGCTCGATCTCATGAGTTTCGAGTGGGTGGTCGAGGTGTCGGGCGTGAGCTTTTCGACACGGCATCAGGCGATCGACGCGTTCCGGATGGTGTTCGTCGCCAAGGCGTTCACGTTTCGCCTGGAGACCGCGCCCTCGTTCTTCGTTCAGGCCGTCGAGGTCACCGAGAACGCCCGGGCTCGGAGAGTTCAATGAGGGTGACGTTCGGATGCCGCAGGAGACTGGTTGCCGGCCACGCCGGATCCTGAACCCCCCGTAGCAGCGCCGCCTTCGCGGCGAGCTTGTTCGGCCCGGCGACCAGCAGCAGCGCCTGGCGTGCCTCGAGCAGGTTTTGAATGCCGAGCGTGAGCCCGTGGGTCGGCACCGGGCGGGGTCCGCGGGGATCGGTTTCGATTCTCGCCCGCGTCGAGGCCGACAGTTCCACGACCCGCGTACGGGTGTCCCAGGCGGACCCGGGCTCGTTGAAGGCGATGTGTCCGTTCTCGCCGAGACCCAGCACGCACAGGTCGATGCCCCCCAGCTGCGCGATCGCGCGCTCGTAGTCGGCGCACTCCACCGCAAGATCCGGTGCATCGCCGCGCAGCAGGCGCACGTGATCCGCGGCGAGCGCCAGGGGCCCCGTCAGGTGAGCATGGATGAACGCTGCGTAGCTCGACGGATCGCCCGACGGCAGGCCGAGGTATTCGTCCAGGTCGAATATGCTCGCCTCGGCAAGACTCGCAAAGCCGCCGCGCGAGCGACGCACCAGCTCCGCGTACAGTGCGAGCGGCGTCGAGCCCGTGGGCAGCGCAAGGACCGACCGGGGCTTGGACTTGAGCTGCGCCGTGACCAGGTCCGCGGCCGACCGGGCGAATTCGCCCGCGGTATTCGCGTGGATCACCCGCATAGCGCGGCCTTGGCCAGATATCCGGCGTAAATCGAGCGATAGGCGTCCGCCTCTCGCGCGCCGGGGGTGGCCGAGCGCTCGGATGAGGGCGCGCGGCGGAGGGGCGGCAGGCCCGGGAGCACCAGCCGGATCGCCTGCCAGGCGGCCCCGACCGCGGCGGCCGAGCGCTCGCTGGCTTCGCCAACCTCGATGCCCAGGATGTCCGCGAGCATCTGCATGGTCGGCGCCGAGTGCACGATCTTGCCGGCGACGCGCACCGAGTCGACAGCGGCGGTCTCGGTCAGCACCTCGACGCAGCGCTTGATCTCGAAAAAGACCCCTTCGAGATAGGCGCGCGCGATGTCGGCGCGCGAATGTGCAAGGGTGAGTCCGAACAGCGCGCCGCGCAGCCGCGGATTCCACAAGGCGCCCTGCTCTGCGCCCGCGAGGTACGGCGGGAAGAACAATCCGTTCGCTCCCGGAGGCGATTGCGCCGCCTGCCGGTCGATCTCCCCGTCCGCCCAGCCGAACAGCGAGCTCAACCAGCGATACCCCGTGCCGCTTGCCAACAGGTCCATCTCCCGGCCATACCAGGACGGCTCGGCGTGGGGAGTGAGGAGATAGCGTGCGTGGGGATCGAGACGCAAGGTGGCGCTTGCGCCAAGAATGACCGCGCTGGACCCGAAGCTGATGGAAATCACCCGCTCGTCGAGTCCGGCCATCGCGAAGGAAGCCAAGACCGAATCGGCCGCGCCCGTGCTCACCGCGATGCCCGGCGGCACACCGAGCAGATCAGCGCCCGCGCGCGAGAGCGGGCCCGCCAGCGAGTTCGCCGGCCGGACCTGCGGCAACACCCGCTGCGGCAGTTCCCAGAACTCGCACAGGTCGGCGGCGAAGCGTTGTCCGCTCAGGTCGTAGACTCCGTAACCGGCGGCCGTGGACGGCTCCGTCATCGCAAGCCCGGTCAGGGCGTGCAGCAGATAATCCTTTGCCGACAACACGGTGCGGACTTCGCTCTCCCGGCCGGCATAATGGAACCGAAACATGGGGGCGAGGTAGCGCCCGTCGATGGGCATGCCCGTGCGTGCATAGTGCTGCGCGCGCACCCCCTCGAGCCGCGAGGAGGCCCACGCGTCCGCCCGGCCATCCTTCCAGGTGATGGCGGCTCCGAGAGGTCCGTCGTCGCCCAGGCACACGAGCGTCGGCAGCTGACCGGTGAGCCCGATCGCCGCGACGCGCTTCGCCCAACCCGCATCGCGCGGGCGCAATTCCTCGTCGAGCGCGCTCATGGCTCGACGCGTTGCCTCGAGCCAGTCGGCGGTCGACTGCTCCGCCTGATGCGGCAGCGTGGAGTCGGTGGCGAAATCGGCGGACCCTTCGCCGAGCACGCGGCCGGGCGAAGGCTCGCCGGCCTCCACCACCGCCACCTTCACGGCCGAGGTTCCCAAATCGATGCCGAGCACCAGCCTCACGGACTAGACATGCGCGGAGAGGCCGCAGGCCACGACGTCGGCAGCCTGCAGCGTGCGCTCGACGTCCTCGTCGGAATGCGCGAAGGAGACGAATAGGTTCTCGAACGCGCCGGGATGGAACAGCACATCGTTCTCGAGCATTCCCTCCCACCAGCGGCGGAACAAATCGTGGTCGGCGTAGCGCGCGGCATCGCGGTAATTGCGGATTGGCCGCTTCGCGAACCATACCTGGGAAACCGGCCCGACGCCCACCACGTAGGCGGGCAGGCGGTGCTTGCCCAGGATTTTCCGCAATCCCTCGTAGAGCTTCTCGCAGCGGGCGAACAGCGCGGGATATTTTCCCGGCGCGCCCAACTCGTCGAGCGCCGCGTTGGCGGCCGCGACGGCGATGCCGTTGGCGCTGTAGGTGCCGGCCATCGATACCGTCCCGTCCGCGACCAGCTTCATGATCTCGCGCCTTCCGCCGAGCGCGGCCACGGGAAAGCCGCCGCCCAGGCCCTTGGCGAACACCGACAGATCCGGTCGGATGCCGTACAAGGACTGGGCCCCGCCGAAACTCAGCCGAAAGCCCGTGATGACCTCGTCGTAGATCAGCACGATGCCGTGGGCAAGGCTCAGTTCGCGCATCGTCTCGAGATAGCCCGGCTCGGGCAGGATGCAGCCGGTGTTGCACATCACCGGCTCGGTGAGGATGGCCGCTATCGAGTCGCCCTCGCGCGCGATGGCGTCGCGCAGCGCCTCGGCATCGTTCCAGGGCAGGATGATCAGATGCTCGCCCGCCGCCCTGCCGAGTCCGGGCCCCTGCGGCACCGCGACGGGGCGGTGATCCGGGCCCGCCTCGTCGAGACCGGGATGCTTGCTCCAGTACACCGCGTCCGAGAAGCCGTGGTACATGCCCTCGAAACGGATCACTTTTTCACGCCCCGTGAACGCCCGGGCGAGCCGCAGGCTGTAGATCACCGCCTCCGTTCCGGTATTGCACAGACGCACCTGCTCGACGCTCGGCACCGCCGCCATGATTTTCTCGGCGAGCGCCGCCTCCGCGGCGGTGGGCAGCGCGAACACCGTTCCCCGGTTCTGAATCTGTTCCACCACCGCGGCCGTCACCTTCGGCGGACGATGGCCGAGGATCATCGGACCGAGCCCGAGCAGATAGTCGATGTAACGATTGCCGTCCACATCGTAGAGATGAGCGCCCTCGCCCCGGTCGACGAACAATGGATACGGATCCCACCCGGACCAGGTGGCCCGCGCCGTGCTGTTGACGCCGCCCGGAATGGGTCCGCAGGCCGCTTGATAGAGCTGCGCACTGCGCGCGGAGCGCGCGGGATTTCGATATTTCATGATTCCTCTAGTCCTCGGCGCGGCGTGAAGAATGCCGCGCCCCTGAAACGCAAGATCAACGCCACCGCGCCGCCGATCGCGATGGAACCGAGTCCGTAGGCGATGACCGCCGGGGAGACCGCTCCGGTCACCAGGCTGCCGACCAATACGAAGATGCTGAAGAGAACCCCGATCAGCGGAAACAGCCCGCCGCGGATCAGGTCGGCGCGGCGGGCATCGACCACGTCGTGCCGCTGTCGAAGCGCCGCCGCCGCGGTGATGCCGTAGAAGACGATCGAGATCAACCCCAGGCTGCTCGCCGCATTCGTGAGCGCCGCCCCGGTGGTCGTCGTGGCGAGCGCAAGCGCGAGCAGCACCAGGTTCACCGCGCTCATGGCCAGTGTGGCCGCCCAGGGCGTCGAACCGCCCGCCCGCAGCCGGCCGAAAAAGGCGGGCATCACGCTGTCCCGCGACATCGCGAGTCCCATGCGCGCGGCCGAAACGACGGCCGCCTGCAACGTGGCGAGCGTGCCGAGCAGCACGACCAGCGCCATCAAGGCGCCCCACGGGCCGTGCAGCAGCCCGTCGCTCACCGCGGCGAGCGCATCGCCTGCGTGTGCCTGTAATTCGGCGGCCGGCAGCACCGCTTGAAACGCCAGCGTCGCGAGCGAATAAATCACCGCCAGCATCGCGACGCTGGCGATGGCGGCTCTGCCGGGATTGTTCGCGCGATCGCGGGTTTCCTCGTTGACGTAGATGGCGGCGTCCCAGCCGGAATACATGAAGCAGGCGATCAGCATCCCGCCCATCAATCCCTTCGCGCCGCCCATGCCCGACAGCGAGAACCATCCCCAGGAGAAGGGGACGGCCGTCAGACCCTGCGCGAGCGCATGCAACGCCACCCCCGCGACCGCGAGCAGCACCGCGTACTGAAACAGCACGATCGCCCACTCGAAGCGGACCACCAGTTTCAGCCCCGTGACCGCAAACACCGTGATCAGGACATTCCACCCGGCGCCCGCGGCGAAGACGGCCCAATGCCGGTCGACGAGCGAGGGGGCGACGAGATCGAGCGTGTAGACGCCGGCCGGGATGGTGAGCGTGGTGGTGCCGAGCGTGTAGTAGAGAAGGATCATCCAGCCCGACAGGAAGCCCAGGTACGGATTGAACACCCGTGCGACCCAGGTGTAGGTGGCGCCCGCGCTCTGGTCCCAGCGGTTCAGGCGTTGGTAGGCGAACGCGATCCCGAGCATGGGAACCAGGCAGATGAGAATGGGGACCGGTCCGCCATAGCCGCTGGCGGCCACCAAACCGGCGAGGCTCACGGCCAGCGTCTGCGCGGGCCCCGAGCTCGACAGACCCATGACGATGGCATCTCCCAGCCCTACCCGCTCTGTCGCGTCCCTGGATGTGGTCACTGTGTCGGCCGTCGCGCGGATGATGGATACCTTAGGTCATTATAATGAATTCCTCCACGGCGCACAAACGGCGCACCGGCCGCTCAATTCAGCGCTTTGAACAGGCGGCCGATGGCGTGCATGCCGGCCGCGACCAGGTCGAGCCCCAACTGCGGGCCGCTGCCCGGCGTCCCGATGCCGCTCATGAAGATGCGGTCGCCAAGACCGCCCGTTCCCGGCACGGTCCTGTCGTCGTGATGAAGCCTGAGTTGCAGCAGCGCATCGTCGACCTGCTTTGGCGTCGGCGCCAGATGGCGCCGATTCTCGGCGGCGGACCACAGCTCGATCGCCTTTTGCACGGCCTCAGGGTCCAGGAAGCTGACCG
Source organism: uncultured Gammaproteobacteria bacterium (assembly GCA_963736185.1). Classification (GTDB taxonomy): domain Bacteria; phylum Pseudomonadota; class Gammaproteobacteria; order Steroidobacterales; family Steroidobacteraceae; genus Bog-1198. Next base: position 24,437 of record CAVTNZ010000093.1, read on the forward strand.
GCGCGTGGCAGTATTTGCACTCGCTCGAATGCTCGAGATCGATGGGCGCGCCGCATTCCGAGCACGTGATCTGGCGCACCTGCGCCCGGACGCGCTGCAGCTCCGCCGGGTTCAGCGTGCGAACGAACTGCTTCTCGCGCATGAACTGGAAGAACGGCGTGAACCGGCCGTCCCCGACCGTACAACGGAAATACGAAAACCTGCCGCCCTTGCTCAGATCGAAGCTTTGCACCAGGTCCTCGTCGCATCGCGGACACTGCAGCCGGCTCGCCCTCGGCCGGCGGGCGTCGTCCCTGTGCGCGTAGATCTCCTTGAACAGCTCGATGACCGCGCCGGGCGCGAGTTCTATGCTCGCCAGACGGTCGAACCAGATGCCGGCGCAGACGAAGCACAGATCGACTCGCACGCTGCCCTCGTCGTGGCGTTCCAGATCTTGCGCCTGCATCGCTCCACGGCAGTTGGGGCAGAAGGTGGCGGGTGTCGATACGAGGGTGGACATGGCGCTCGCGGGTGCGGGCGGCCCAGGCTAGGCATAATCGTCGATGAGGGATTTCGGCGGACGGGGCGATTTCGAGTCTTGGGCCTCGCCGGCAGCGGGCGTTGCGCCGGGGCGCTTGTCGGCGGGCGGTTGCTGGCTCGAGCCGTCCCTGCGGCTTTTCCTGTCGGCGATGGGCAAGGCGGGATAGAGTCCCGAGTTGCTCAAGCGATCAACTTCGCTCATGGTGACCTCGCTTATTGGGTCGGGGGGGCTTCCTTCGTTGCCTGCGGACCCGACGCCGCGGGCGAATCGTTCACCACGGCCGAATCCTTGATCGCATCCGCCTTTCCCTGATCCTTCACCAGAACCGTGTTGCTCAATTCGGCGGGTTGCACGCGCCATAGTAGCCGATTTTCCGCGGAATCTGCATCTGCAATTGCGACGTCGGACGATCCGGCGGGCGCGGCGGGCTGTCCGTCGGTCTTCACCGTGACCGGGTCGCCGGGAGCGACGGCCTCGAGGACCAGGATCGACACCCGTCGGTTCGCGTTGCGGCCCTCGGCGGTATCGTTGGACTGACGCGGATGGAACTCTCCGAAGCCCACGATCTCGAGCCTCAGGGGATCGATGCCCGCCTTGGTGAATTCGTGCACCACGCTCGCCGCCCGCGCCGCCGACAATTCCCAGTTGGAGGGGAAGGAGGCGGTCTTGATCGGCCGGTCGTCGGTGTGGCCCTCCACCCGGATGGGATTGGGGAAAGGCTTGAGCACCTCGGCCAGCTTGTCGAGCACCGGAGCGGCCTGCGCCGAGAATTCGCCCGCACCGCTCGGGAACAGGATGTCGGTGTTGATCTCTATTTCCAGCCACATGCTCTCGCGGCGGACCGTGACCAGCTTGGCATCGATCAAGGCCTGCATGGCGTCCTGGACCTGCCGCTCCATGCGGATCAACGCGCCGGGCGCCTTGTTCGGTTCCTGCTGCGGCGTTTCCGCATTCGGATCGCGCGGCGCCTGGCTGACCCCGCTCTTCTGCTCCTTGATCTTCATGAACGCGGTGGGCTGGATGCCCACCAACGGCTTTTCGCCTCCCTTGCCGGGCTGCTTGTCGCCGATGTTGACGGGCTCGATGCTCTTCGGCGCGCCGTGAAATGCCGCGATCAGCGAGTCCGACAGCACGCGGAACTTGCCCTCGTTCACGGAGGACATCGCATACATCACGGTGAACAGCGCGAACAGCAGCGTCACCAGGTCGCCGTAGGGGATGGCCCAGGCCTCCGCGTTCACATGCTCTTCGTGCTTTTTCTTGCGGGCCATGGCGCCTGACTCTCGTTACCGCGCGGCGAAAGCGCGGATCAGTGGTGGAAATAGCCTTGGAGCTTCGATTCGATGTTGCGCGGATTCTCGCCCTGCGCGATCGCGATGATGCCCTCGATGACCATGGTCCGGACCTGCGATTGGCCGTGAATCACGGATTTCAGCTTGTTGCCCATCGGAAGGAACAGCAGGTTCGCGAATGCGATGCCGTAGATCGTCGCGACGAATGCGGCCGCGATGCCGTGGCCGAGCTTCGAGGGATCGGCGAGGTTTTGCATGACCGCCATGAGGCCCATGACGGCGCCGATGATCCCGAGGGTCGGGGAGTACACGCCCATGGCCTCGAACACCTTGGCGGCCTGGGTGTCGAAATGCTCCATCGTATCGAGCTCGATCTCCATGCTGGATCGGATCGCTTCCGGCTCGCCGCCGTCCACCAGGGACTGCAGGCCCTTCTTCAGGAACTCGTCCTTTTCCTGCTCGACGGCGGATTCGAGCCCCAGAAGGCCCTGCTTGCGCGCGATGTTGCTCCACTCGACTATCTTCTCGATCACCGCGCTCGGATTGCTGGCCGGCGGCATGAACACCCATTTGACGATGCTCCAGGCGCGGATGAACGTGGACATCGGCGTCTGTATGAGGCTCGCGGCCATCGTGCCCACCACCACGATCACGAACGCCGCGCTGCCGACCAGCGCCCCGGCGCTCGAGCCCTTCAAGATGGCCCCGCCGATGATGGCGATGAGGCCGAGCACGACCCCGATGATGGTCAGGATGTCCATGGCTCAATCGGGCGAGAGCCACTCCGACAGCCTGGAGCGCAGCCGCACCAGCGCCTGTCCGTGGATCTGGCAGACCCGCGATTCGGATACCTCGAGCACCTCGCCGATTTCCCGCAAGTTCATGTCCTCATCGTAATAGAGCGACAACACCAGCTTCTCGCGCTCGGGCAATCCCCCGATGGCGGCCGCCAACGCGCCGCGAAATCCCGCATCCTCGATGTGGTCGAACGGCCCGGGTCTTTCGTCCCGCGCGTGATCCGCCGGACTCGATTCGTCGTCGTTCGAGCTCATCTGATCGAAACTGAACAGACGGCAGGTCGCCGCATCCTGAACCAGCTTGTGATACTCCTCGATCGTCACGCCGAGCGCCCGGGCGATGTCCGACGGATTCGCATCGTGACCCTTCTCGTTCTCGATCTTGCGGATGACATCCGCCATCGCGCGCATGTTTCGATGCACCGAGCGCGGCGTCCAATCGGACTTGCGCACCTCGTCGAGCATCGCCCCGCGGATGCGTATGCCCGCATAGGTCTCGAAATTCGCGCCTTTGTTGGCCGAATAATGCTTTGCGGCGTCCAGCAGCCCGATCATCCCCGACTGGATGAGGTCGTCCACTTCCACGTTCGGCGGCATCCGGCTCACCAGGTGATAGGCGATGCGTTTCACCAAATCCGCATGCTTGAGCACGAGCTCCTGCTGCGGTATCTGGTCGACCGGAACGCCGTCGTCCGCCTGCGGCTTCGGACTGCGCTTCTGGGTGTTTGAGTACTGTGTGCTTGCTCTCATTGCAATACCGTCGAAGGACCAATCCGGGCCCCCACCATGCGTTCAACGAAGAACTCCAGGTGACCTCGCGCACCTTGTGGCGCAGACCACTTATCGGCCTTGAGGGCGAGATTCTTGAGGGCGACGGACGAATTTGAGGCCGGGTAGGCATCCACGACGGGCGTCTGCCGCTGCACCGCGCGCCGCAGATAGTCGTCAAACGGAATGGAACCGGCGAACTCGAGGCCGACATTGAGAAACCGGTCACAAACCCGGGATATTTTCTGGAACAGCGCCGGACCCTCGCCCGAGCGGCGCGTCTGGTTCGCCAGAATTTGGAAGCGTTGCACCCCGTGCTCCCGGCTGAGCACCTTGATGAGCGCGTATGCGTCCGTGATGGACGCCGGCTCATCGCAGACCACCACCAGCACGTGATGCGCCGCCTGGCTGAACGTCATCACGCTGTCGTTCAGGCCCGCGGCCGTGTCCACGATCAGGATCTCGACCTGGTGATACAGGTCGCTGAACGCCCGGATGATTCCCGCGTGCTCGGCCCGCGACAGGCTGGCCATGCGTTTGACGCCGGAGGACGCCGGCACGATCTGCAGCCCATGGGGGCCGGTGACGATCGCATCCTCGAGGGAGCATTCGCCCGAGATGACGTGGCCGAGATGGAACTTCGTGTGCACACCGAGGAGCACGTCCACGTTGGCGAGCCCGAGATCCGCATCCACCAGCATCACCTCCCTGCCCTGGGCTGCGATCGACACCGCGAGATTGGTGGAAACAGTGGTCTTTCCCACGCCGCCCTTGCCGCCGGTCACCGCGATGACCTTCACCGGCCGCGTGGAGTTCAGCTCTTCGAGCCTTTCGGCCTGGGTCTTGGAGAGTCGGATGTCACGCATGGGCTTGGGCTCGGCCGAAATTGCGGGCGAAATAGGATGGATCGCGCTTGAGCGGCGCATGCTCCATGAGTTTGTGCGCGGCGCGCACCAGCCACACTCGTCTCAGGTGGGCCGAATGCACATCCTCCGGCACGCGCTGGCCGTTGCACAGGTAGGCGATTTTCAGCTTGTGGCGGAGAATGGTCGAGATGACCGCCCCCAGGCTCGCCGCCTCGTCCACCTTGGTGACGATGCAGGCCGCCGGCGACACCGGGGCGAAGGCGCGGAAGATCTCCTCCAGTGCGTGCCCTTCGCCCTGGGCGGGCAGCGTCAACAGCACCTTGGCCCGTCGCGCCCCGAGCTGCAGCGCCTCCAGCTGCTCGCCCAACCTGACATCCCTCGGCCCCATGCCCGCGGTGTCGATCAGCACCAGGCGTTTGGACTTGAGCCGGTCGAGCACGCGGGCCAGCTCCCGGCCGGAATTGGGGGCGTGCATGCCGGCGCCGAGGATGCGGGCGTAGGTCATGAGCTGCTCGCGGGCCCCGATGCGATAGGAATCGGTGCTCACCAGCGCCAGATCGTCGCTGCCGTAGCGCATGCTCCAGCGCGAGGCGAGCTTCGCGATCGTGGTCGTCTTGCCGGCTCCCGTGGGCCCCACCAGCGCGAAGACGCCGCTGTTGACGGTGCTCAACTCGTCGACGACCGGCAGATGGCGCAGCAGCAGCGCCAGAGGAAGCTTCGAGGTGTCCTCGAGCCGGGTGCGCGAGGGCGTCATCGCGGCGAGCGACGCCGCAACGTCCGGGGCGATGTCCATCGCCGACAGCTGCTCGAGCACACGCGCCTTCAAGGGATCGCGGATGCGCTTGTCGTTCCAGGAAATGCCGGCAAGCTCCGTCTCCAGCAGGTGGCGCAGGTCCTTGAGCTCGCGCTGCACCGTCGCGAATCCCCGCTCGGTGTCCTGCGGAGTGGCGCGGATCGACGAGGCTGGACCCGGCATGCGTGTGTCGGGCCGGCGCGCCCCGACCGCCGGAGGCTTCGCCGGCGGCACGGCTCGGGGCGGATTGCGCGCCGCCGCGGTGGGCGTGGCGGCCGCGGTGGGCGTGGCGGCCGCGGTGGGCGTGGCAGGGGCTCGGCTCGCGTCGAGCGCCCCTCTCGCGGCGGGTTCCGCCGCGGAGCCGGCGGCCGAGGCGCCCGCCACGGCATGGGCGGCCTGCGCGTACTGGCGCGCCGCGCCGGCGATGAGCGCCTCGTCGTAATCGACCGCGGCGATGACCTCGACGCCCCCGTCCATTCGGCGGCTCGACAGGATCACGGCGTCGGGACCCTGTTCGAGCCGCACCTGATCGAGCGCCGCGCGCATGCTGACAGCCATGTAACGCTTGATTTTCACGTCAACCTCCATGAGGCAACCCATTCAACGGAACCGGAAAACATCGATTAGCGTCCGACGGCCGCGACCACGCGGATCCGGCGGCTCTCGGGAATTTCGTTATAGGCGAGCACCGACAGCGTCGGACTCGAATGCCGCATGAGGCGCGCCACCCAGGGCCGGATCTTCGGCGCGACGAGCAGCACGGCCGGCTCACCCGCGGCCTCCTGCCGCCGGGTGCGGTCGACCAGCGATTGCTGGATCTTGTCGGCGAGCCCGGGCTCGAATCCCGGCGCGTCGGCGCCGCCCGCCATGGAATCCTGCAGCACCTGCTCGAGCGAGGGATCCAGCGTGATGACCGGCAGCTCCTGGCGCAGGCCGCCGATGTTCTGCACGATGCTGCGCCCGAGCGCGATTCGCACCGCGGCGACGAGCGTCGCCGGATCCTGGGTCTTCGGCGCAAGCTCCGCCAGCGTCTCGCAGATGGTGCGCAGATTCCGGATCGGCACCCGCTCGAGCAGCAGCAGCTGCAGCACCTTCACGACGACGCTCATCGGCAGGAGCTTCGGCACCAGGTCCTCGATCAGCTTGGGGGCGCTCTTGCCGAGCCGGTTGAGCAATTGCTGGACTTCCTCGTGGCCGAGCAGCTCCTGTGCATGCGATTGCAGCAGATGGCTCAGGTGGGTCGCGATCACGCTGCTCGCGTCGACCACGGTGTAGCCCTGGGCCTGCGCCTGATCGCGGCGCGATTTGTCGATCCAGACCGCGTCGAGGCCGAACGCGGGATCCTTCGTGGCCGAGCCCTGCAGCGTGCCGGATACCTGGCCGGGGTTGATGGCGAGCTCGCGGTCCGGGAAGATCTCGGACTCGCCCACCGGCGCGCCCAGAATGGTGATGCGGTAGGAGTTGGGACCGAGCTCCAGGTTGTCTCGGATGTGCACGGGCTGCACCAGGAACCCGAGCTCTTCCGACAGCTTCTTGCGGACGCCCTTGATGCGCCCCATGAGCTCGCCGCCCTGCGCGCGATCGACCAGCGGGATCAGGCGATACCCCACTTCCAAGCCGACGGCATCGACCGGCTCCACATCGTCCCAGGACAGCTCGCGCTGCTCCGCCGGCACGGGGAGCGGCTTGGCGGGAGCGGCCGCGGCCGCCGCCTTTTCCGCCGCCTTGCGCAAGGTCATGCGATAGGCGCCCCATCCGCACGCCGCCGCCATGCCCAGGAACACGAGGTTCGGCATGCCGGGGATGATGCCGAGCAGCCCGAGGATGCCCGCGGTCACGGCGAGGGCGCGGGGCTGGCCCAACACCTGGGACATGATCTGCTGGCTCATGTCATGGGCCTTCGAGACACGGGTGACCAGGATCGCGACCGCCACCGACAGCAGGAGCGCCGGGATCTGCGCGACGAGTCCGTCACCGATGGTGAGCAGCGCGTAGGTCCGCCCCGCATCCGAGACCGACATGCCGTGCTGGGCGGCGCCGATGATGATGCCGCCGAACAGATTGATGAACACGATCAATATGCCGGCGATGGCGTCGCCGCGCACGAACTTGCTGGCGCCGTCCATCGCGCCGTAGAAATCCGCCTCCTCGCGCACCTCCTGCCTGCGGATGATCGCGTCGGCCTGGGTGATGAGGCCCGCGTTCAGGTCGGCGTCGATGGCCATCTGCCGTCCCGGCATGGCATCCAGGGTGAAGCGGGCGCTCACTTCCGAGATTCGGCCCGCGCCCTTGGTGATGACGACGAAATTGATGATGACCAATACCGTGAATACCACCATGCCCACGGCATAGTTGCCGCCGACGACGAACTGACCGAAGGCCGCGATCACATGGCCGGCCGCATGGGCGCCGGTATGTCCCCTGATCAGCACCACCCGGGTCGAGGCCACATTGAGCCCCAGCCGGAGCAGCGTCGCCCCGAGCAGCACGGTCGGAAAGCTGGCGAACTCGAGCGCGCGACGCACGTAGATCACCGCGAGGAGGATGACGAGCGACAGCGTGATGTTGAAGGTGAACAGCACGTCCAGAAGGAACGCCGGCAGCGGCAGCACCATCATGGCGAGCACGACCATGACGAGCACCGGCACCCCCAGGCCGTTGCGCGCGAACTCCGACATCATTTGCATGAATCCGCGGCCGTTCATACGTCTGCGTACTCATCGCCCAGCTTGGGCTCGGGGCGCGCGAGGCGCGCGGCCAGGGTGGGGTTCAGTGTGCGGATCCTGAAGATGTACGAGAGCACCTGCGCCACGGCGAGGTACAGCCCCGCGGGGATCTCCTGATTGAGGTCGGCGGATCGATACAACGCCCGCGCGAGCTTGGGGGACTCGAACACCGGAACCCGATGCTCTTCGGCGATGCGGCGGATGTTTTGCGCGATCAGATCGACGCCCTTGGCCAGCACCCGCGGAGCGCGCATGTTCTTCGGATCGTATTTCAGCGCGACCGCGAAATGGGTCGGGTTGACGATCACCACGTCGGCGGTCGGGACCTTGTGCATCATCCGCCGCCGCGCGATCGCCTGCTGAATCTGGCGGATCCTCTGCTTGGTCTCCGGCCGGCCGTCGCTCTCCTTCGCCTCGTCGCGCAGCTCCTGGCGCGTCATGCGCAACGCCCGCTTGAACTGAAACAGCTGCAGCGGCACGTCGACGGCCGCGACCAGGGCAAGCGATGCGCACAGCCAGACGAAGGCGACGCTCATCAATCCGGCGCCGCGGCCGATCGCCGTGCTGGGCGACATGTGGCCGAGGGCAAGCACCCGCGGGAACTGCCATGTCACGATCCCCGTGGCGACGCCCCCGACCATGCCGAACTTCAGCAGTGCCTTGCCGAGTTCGGTCGCACCGCGCAGCCCGAACAGGCGCTTGAACCCGCTGAGGGGGCTCATGCGGGTGAAGTCCGGGGCGAGCGCGGCAGGGGTGAAATTCCAGCCGCCGATGGCCACTCCGGCGAGCAGCACGATGACCACGAGCGCCCCGAAAATCGGCAGCAGCGCCGACAGCGCGAGAATCGACGCCTCGCGCAGCGCGGAGAACATCGATTGCACATCCTCGAGCTGGCCCGCGTCGATGGACATGAAGCGGCGCATGAGCTGCGACATCTTGGCGGCGGTCTCGGTGCTCGTGGCGATGAGCGCGACGCTGCCGCCGATCATGGCGGCGAACGTGTTGAGCTCGCGCGAGCGCGGCACCTGCCCGCGCTCGCGCGCCTCCTGAAGGCGCCGTTGCGATGGGTCTTCGGTTCGTTCGCCGCCCTGTTCCGCTTCCTCCGCCATCAGTGCACCGTCCGCGGCTGGGAGCCGGCCAGGTCCACCACGGCGGCGAGCGCGCCGTTGAGCAGGCTCGACACGCCCGCCATGAGTCCGTCCAGCCCCACGATCAGCAGCAGGAACCCGGACATCAGGGTGATGGTGAAGCCGATGCCGAAGAGATTGAGCTGCGGCGCCGCCCGGGTGACCACGCCGAGGGCGAGGTTCACGATGATCAGCGCGACCACCGCCGGCAGCGCCACCAGCAGGCCCGTTTCGAAGATCCGCGCCCCCCAGAGGCCCATCGACCACAGCAGGTTCTGGTCGATGTTGGCGCCGCCGATCGGAAGGCTCTTGAAGCTGTTCGCGAGCGCGCCGATCAGCACCAGGTGGCCGTTGACGGCGAGGTAGACGAGCGTGCCGATTATCATGAAGAACTGCCCGAGCACGGGCGTGTCGCCGCCGTGCTGCGGATCGATCAGGGTCGCGAACCCGAGTCCCATCGACATCGATATGGTCTGGCCGGCGAAGGTGAGCGCCTCGAACGACAGCTGCACCACCATCCCGATGGCGACGCCGATCATGATCTCCTGCACGGCGGCCATGACGCCCGCGCCCGAAAAGATCGACAGGCCGGCCGGCACCGGCGCGAGCGGCGCCAGGATGAAGGCGAGCGAGATCGACAGCGCGATCTTGACCGGCGCGGGTATGGTCGCCTCGCTGGCGATCGGCGCGGTCGCCACGAAGCCGCCGATGCGCAGCACCGGCCACCACAGGCGCGCCACCCATCGGGAGACGTCGGCGGCGTCGATCATGATCGGCTGGATGGCGGCCATGTGCTCGGTCAGCCGATCATGTTCGGAATGCTGGCGTACAGATTGCGCGTGAAGTCGATCAGCGTGCGCAGCAGCCACGGACCGCTGACGAACAGCGCCAGCACCAGCACCAGGAGCTTCGGAATGAAGCTCAGGGTGGCCTCGTTGATCTGCGTCGCCGCCTGCAGCATGCCGATCAGGAGGCCCGTGACGAGCGCCGTCAAGAGCAGCGGGGCGGCCATCATCACCGTGACGGTGAGCATCGAGTGCGCGATGTCCATGACGTTCTCGGGCGTCATTGATGAAAGCTCCCGGCCAGGGTTCCGATCAGCAGCGTCCAGCCGTCGACCACGACGAACAGCATGATCTTGAACGGCAGGGATATGAGCGTCGGCGAGAGCATCATCATGCCCATCGACATGAGCACGCTCGCGACCACCAGGTCGATCACCAGAAAGGGTATGAACACCATGAACCCGATCTGGAAGGCGGTCTTCAGCTCGCTGGTCATGAACGTCGGCACGATCACGCTGAGCGGCACGTCGTCCGGACTGGCGAACTGGGTGCGCCCCGACAGCTTCGTGAACAGCTGCAGGTCGTTCTCGCGCGTCTGCGCCAGCATGAATCTCTTCAGCGGTTGAAGGGTTCGGTCGATTGCGACCTCTCCCGCCATCTGGCCGTCCAGGTAGGGTTTGATCCCGCCCGCGTAGGCCTGATCGATGGTGGAGCTCATGACGAAGAACGTCAGGAACAAGGCGAGACCGAGCAGTATCTGATTGGACGGCGTGGTCGCCATCCCGAGGGCCTGGCGAAGCAGCGACAGCACGATGATGATGCGGGTGAACGCCGTCATCGCCAGCAGGATCGCCGGCAGAAGCGTCAACGCGGTCATCAAAATGAGGACCTGGAAGGTGAGCGAATAGGTCTGCACGCCGTCGGCGGCCGACTTGATCGCCAGCGCCGGAAGCGTGGCCTGCGCCACGGCGGACCCGGCCGGAATCGCCAGCAGCAGGAGCACGGTGGCCGCCGCGCGGCGCGCCGCGCTCACGTCGGGCCGCCCGGCCGCTTCATGAATTCACGCAATCGATCGGCGAATGCCGGGCCGTCGGACGGCCCCTTGATCGCGATGGGCTTGTCGAGCGGCGTCAGGCCGACCAACCCGCCCGCGCCCACGCCCACCAGCACCTGCGCATCGCCGACGCGCACCAGCACCAGCCGCTCGCGGGGCCCGAGCGCCAGCTGGTCGATGACCGCGATATCGCCGCGGCCGCGCGGCGTCCCGAGCTTCAGCCGCCTGACGATCCAGCTGACGGCGAAGATCAACGCCACGATCGCGGCCAGGCTCAAGGTGAGCTGCGCGACGCTGCCCACCGACAGCGCAGATGCGGGCGCGGGGAGATTCGTCACCGGGCCTGCTCCATGCGTTCGGTTGCGCTCACCACGTCGGTCAGCCGGATGCCGAACTTCTCGTTCACCACCACCACCTCGCCGCGCGCGATGCGCACGCCGTTCACCAGCACATCGAGGGGCTCGCTCGCGAGGCGGTCGAGCTCCACGATGGCGCCCGGGGCGAGCTGCAGCAGCTCGCGCACCGGCATGCGCGCGCGACCGACCTCCAGTGCGAGGGTGACGGCCACGTCCAGGATCAGGTTCAGATTCATCTCCTGGCCGGACCCGCCGGCGGCATTCGGCCCGAGCTCGTTGAATTGCGCGCGCGCTACGGGCGCCGCCTTGGGATCGGGAACACTCATGCGGGACCTCCGGGAATGATCTTGAGGGCGTTGTGCCCCTGCGAGACGCCGAAGCGGCCTCTGTGCAGCGGGACGTCGCCCGCCAGCAGGACGACCTCCTGCGGGGGCTCGATGGGAATGATGTCGCCGGGCGTCAGGCGAACGAGCTCGCCCAGGCTGATCTTGGCCTGTGCCAGCACCGCGCGAAGCTCGAGCTCCGCTTCCTGCAGGCCCACGCCGAGTGCGGGTCCCCAGGGGTCCTGCTTGCGCGTCGGCGGTTTGCCGCCGGCCTCGGCCAGTGCCTCGCGGATCGGAGCCAGCACCGCGTCGGGTATGACCAGGTCGATGGGACCCGAATGGGCGGCGAACTCCACGGTGAATCTCATGACGGTGAGGGAGTCGTTCGGGCCGCCGAGCTGCAGGAGCCGCGGGTTCACCTCCTGCTTGACCGGCTCGAGCTCGACCGGGGTCACCGGCGCCCATGCGGCGGTGAGCTCCGGGCCGAGGGTGCGCACCAGGAGCGACAGGAACCGAAGCGCCGCGGGCGCGATCGCCGCCTGCGGCTCCGTCGCGGCGCGTCCGGTACCGCCGAAAAAGCCGTCCAGCAGGGCGAGCAGCAGTTTCGGTTCGACCACGACGAACGCGAGCCCCGGCAACGGCTTCAGGCGCACCACGGCGACGGCGCCGGGCGTTGGCAGGCCGGCCTGCAGGTCGGCGGCCTTGGCGGAATCGGCCGAGGTGAACTCGACGCCGGCATCGCGGCTCAGCAGCCCGGACAGCGCCACCTTGGCGCGCTCCGCAAAGCTCTTGCCGATGACCTGCAGCATCGGCAACTGGGTGCGGTTGATCCGCTGGGCGGCGAAGTCGAACGGCCGCACCCCGTCGGCCGCGCCCTTCTCCAGGAGGGCCGAGACCTCCTCCTCGGAGATATCGCTGGAGGCCGGCACGGGCTCCGCTTCGACCTCGGCGGCCTCCGAAGCCATTACTGCACCACGAAGCTGGTGAACAGAAGATCGTCGACGGGCTCGCCGCCCTGCTTCTTCTGCACGTCGTTGACCTCGGCGAGCGCCTCCTCGCGCAGCTTGTCCTTGCCGTCGCGCGACATCAGCGACTGATAGTTCCGGTTGCTCATGAGCATCAGCAGGTTGTTGCGGATCAGCGGGATGTTCTTCTGCACGCTGTCGATCGCCTTCTGATCGTGCGCCATGATTTCCATGGTGATCTGAAGGAAACGCACCACCGAGCCGTCCTCGAAATTGACCACCAGCGGGGGGTCTATCGCGTAGTACACGGAGGCCTTGGCGGCGCCCTCCTCCCCGTGGGCTCCGCTGGGGACAGGCACGACGGGCGTGATGGTCCCATCCTTGCCGAGCTTCATTTGGGGCAGGGGATGGAGCTTCGCGTTGATGAATCCGCCGGCAACGACCGCCAGCAGGGACATGACGAAAACCACGATGGCGTTCATCATCACCCCTCCCGATTTCTTGGGAGGAGGAGTGGGGGTTGATTCTTCGGCTGCTTCTGCCATGTGCTGATCCCTCTGCGGCGTCATTGCCGCAACAGCACTGGAGCAAGTTCTATGCCATGGCCGCCCTACATAATTTTCTTGTTGCAGTTCAAGGCGTTATGAAAACGCGGGTCACAAAGACGTCGGCGCGCCGTTGCGCGCCCCGACGCCGCGTCCGAGGGGCCGCCGGGAATTTGACGCTCCCGACCGGCCGGCCGACAGCGGCCGGCTACCAGATCGTCACACGGTCGGCGGGGGGAGGTACATCTTGTCGCCCGGCTTGACCTTGAACGCCTGGTAGAACCCTGCTTGATTGCGCACGGGCACGGTTCCCCGCACGGACGGCGGCGAATGGGGATCCGTTTTGACCCGCTCGACCGCCTCGCCCTCCCGCACCTTGCCGCGCCAGACCTGGGTCCAGCCGAGGTAAAAACGCTGATCGCCGGTGAAACCGTCGATCACGGGCGCGCGCTTCCCCTTGAGCGCGAGGTGATACGCCTGATAGGCGATCGACAGGCCCGAATTGTCGGCGATGTTCTCCCCCAACGTGAGCTCGCCGTTCACCTGAAATCCGGGCGCCGCTTGATAGGCGGCGTATTGCGCGACCAGCGCCCGGGTTTTCGCCGCGAACTTCGCATGATCCTCCGGCGCGAACCAATCCCTCAAATTGCCGTCCGCATCGTACTGACTGCCGCGGTTGTCGAAGGCATGGCTCATTTCGTGCCCGATGACCGCGCCGATGCCGCCGTAATTGACCGCATCGTCGGCGTGCGCGTCGAAGAACGGCGGTTGAAGGATCGCCGCGGGGAATACGATCTCGTTCATCACCGGGTTGTAGTACGCGTTGACGGTCTGCGGCGTCATGAACCATTCTCCGCGGTCGATGGGCTTGCCCAGCTTGTCGATGGTGCGGCGGTACTCGAACTCCGAGGCGCGGATGACGTTCCCCCAGAGATCGTCGCGCGACATTTCGAGGGCGCTGTAGTCGCGCCACTGGTCCGGGTAGCCGATCTTTTTGGAAAGCTTGGCGAGTTTTTCGCGCGCGCCCCTCTTGGTCTCGGCGCTCATCCAGTCCAATCGATCGATGTCGCGCGCGTACGCGTCCAGCAGATTGTTCACCAGGGCGAGCATCCGCGCCTTGTATGCGGGCGGAAAGTACTTGTGCACGTACAGCTTGCCGAGCGCCTCGCCCATGGAATCGTCGAGCAGCCGCAGCCCGCGCTTCCAGCGGGGTTCGTTCTCGGGGACATCGCGCAGAACCGTGCCGGTGAACGCGAACCGCTCGTCGACGAACGCCTTCGATAGATACGGCGCCGCCTCGGAGAGTACGCGCCACTTGAAGTAGTTGCGCCAGGACTCGATCGGGGTGTCGGCGATCAGCCTGGCCAGGGCCGTCAGATACGTGGGCTCCGAAACGATGGCGTAGCCGGTCCGGCCGGCGAGCCGGCTGCCCTCGAGATACGCGGTCCAGTCGAAGCCCGGCATCAGCCCGGGAAGGTCCGCGAGCGCCACCTTGTTGTAGGTCTTGATGGGATCGAGGCTGTCGATCCGCGTCCACTGCTTGGCGGCGATCGCGGTCTCGAGGTTCAGGATTTCGGCGGCGCTTCGATGCGCGTCCCTGTCCCCGGCCATCCGCAGCATGGTTTCGACGTGCACGAGGTACTTCGCGCGTATGTCCTTGAGCTTGGGATCGTCCTTGAGATAATAGTCCCGATCGGGCATGCCGAGTCCGCTCTGCGCGATGCGCACGGCATAACGGATCGAGTCCTTCGGATCCGGATCCACGCTGAAATCGAACGGCGCGCCCATTCCCGTCCGGTTGAACTGCGCGATCAGCGGCGGTATCTCATCCTTGGACGACAGCGCATCGATGGCGGCGAACGTGTGCTCGAGCGGTTTGACGCCGAGGCTCTCCAGGCGCGGCTCGTCCATGAAGCTCGCATAAAGATCGGCGAGCTTGCGCTCCTCGGACCCCGCGGCCGACTCGGCGCCTCCCGCGTCGCCGGCCGCCGCGGGCGGCCGCCGCGCGAGGTCGTCGACGATGCCGTGCAGCTGCTCTTCGGTGCGATCCGCGACCTCCGTGAACGAGATGTATCTTCCCTTGTCGGCCGGGATCTGAAATTGGTCGAGCCACTTCCCGTTGAGATACCGATACAGATCGTCCTGCGGCCGGGTGGCCGGGCTCACGTATTCGGTATCGATGCCGGAACGCGGAGCGGTCGTCGCCGCCACGCCCACCGCGGCCGTCACCGCGAACCCGGCCGCTGAAATCCCGAGAAATGCACAGGCTCGCGCCCATACGGCTGCAGTCATGGAAAGCTCCTCAAAATTTGAGCGACACCCGCAATCCGGGCGCCGCGTCGTCCAGTATCAACCGTGCGCCGTGCAGCTTGGTCACGGCGGCCACCAGCGAGAGCCCGAGCCCCGAGCCCGGCACCTTGCGCGCCTCGTCGAGCCGCACGCGCCGGCCCAGCACCAGCTCGCGCTTGTCCGCGGGTATTCCCGGTCCATCGTCCTCGACGACCACCTCCGGCACGCCGTTGAGCGTCCGAAGCGCCACGCGTATGCGGCCCCCGTCGGGCGTGAATTTGATGGCATTGTCGAGCAGATTCGCGAGCGCCTGCGCGAGCAGCTGCCGGCTTCCCTGCACTTCGGCGCCGGGGGCGACCGAGCTTTCGAGCCGGATGCCCCGCTCCTCGCTCACCGGCGCGTACAGCTCGACCATGCTCGTGACCAGCTCCGAGAGATTGACGGGCTCGCGGGCCACGGTGCCGGTTTCGGCCAGCGCGATGCGCAGCAGCGCGTCGAGCGTGGAGCGCATGTGGTCCACCTCCGAGGACACGCGCTCGATCACCTTGCGTTCCGGGGAACCCGGCGTGAGTCCGCTCATGGCCCCCTCGGCGGTCGCCTGCAGGCGGTTCAGCGGCGTGCGCAGGTCGTGCGCCGCGCTGTCGAGCACGGTGCGCATGCCGAGCGTCAGCTGCTCGATCTTGTCGAGCATGCTGTTGATCTCGCGCGCCAGCGTGTTGATCTCGTCGTCCGCGTTGCGCACCGGCAGCCGCTGCGACAGATCGCCGCGCATGATCTGGGTGGCGACCGCGGATATCGCGCCGGCCTGCGCCAGAATGCGCCGTCCCATCCAGAACCCGCCGCCGAGACCGAGGAGAAGCGTCAGCACGACGGCGGCGATCAGGCCGCGCATCATCAGGTTTTTCACGTCCTGACGCTCCTGCACATCGTGGCCCACCAACATGCGGTAGCCGCCGGGCAGCTTGAACCGCTGCGCGCGCATCTCGTGCTCGCGCGTCTCCTCGCCGAACGGCACCGACACCTTGAACTGGATCCACTTGTCGTCGCTGGAACCGATCTTCGGCCACGCCGGCACGTTGCCGGCGACCGGACGCAGCTGGGGATCGACCATGAGGTACACGGCGCCGCGCACATCCTGGTCCTGTGAACGCTGTTCGATCAGCTCGATGAAATCGCTGCGCGACAGCACCAGCACCTGTTCGCGCAGTCCCTGCACTTCGGCCTCGATGAGGTTGTCGGTGCTCCCGTCGACGATGCGCGAGACGGCGAAATCCACCACGCCGAGCAGGAGCGCGGCGCCGCAGGCGAATACCATCGAGTAGACGATGGCGATTCTGAACGGCGACGTGTCGATCAGGCCGAGGAACCGCTGATCGGCGCTCAGCACCCGTCGGCGCCAGGCGGCCACTATTCGTCTTCGCGCAGGCTGTAGCCCGCGCCGCGCACCGTGTGCAACAGGGGCTTGTCGAAATCTTTGTCGATCGCCTGCCGCAGCCGGCTGATGTGCACGTCGATCACGTTCGTCTGCGGATCGAAATGATAGTCCCACACCCCTTCGAGCAGCATGGTCCGCGTCACCACCTGGCCGCTATGGCGCATCATGAATTCGAGCAGCTGAAATTCCCGCGCGGTGAGCTCGATCTTCTTGCCGTTGCGCGTCACCCGGCGCGTCATCCGGTCGAGCTCGAGGTCGGCCAGTTTCAACTTAGCGGTGGTTTCCGCGTTCCCTGAGTCCCCGCGCCGGGCGAGCGCGTCGATGCGCGCCATGAGCTCCGACATGTGGTAGGGCTTGGTCAGATAGTCGTCGCCGCCCGCGCGCAATCCCGTGATGCGGTCGTCGACCTCCCCGAGCGCGCTCAGGATGAGCACCGGGAGCTTCCGGCCCGTCGCCCGCAGCGACTGGACCAGGGCCAGCCCGTCGAGCTTGGGCAGCATGCGGTCGACGATGGCCAGGTCGATGGCGATCGAGGAGGCCATGTGCAGCCCCTTGAGCCCGTCGCCCGCCACATCGACCGAGTGTCCCACCTCCCGCAGTGCCTTCGCCAAGTAGTCGCGTGCGACCTCGTCATCTTCAACGATCAAAATGTGCATGACGGGTATTTTACAGACGTTGGACCGGTGTTTGTCGGCACGTTAAGCTTCACCCTGTAGAGGCTCGTTTCACCCAGAAAATCATCGGGGGCGCTGGTTTGACACTCTGCTCGCCGGATAGATCCCCTCGCGGGAGGTTATGTTGAGCCCCTCGGAGTCCGCGCTGCGCACCTGCGATGTGCTGGTCATCGGCGGCGGCCCCGCCGGCTCGACCGCGGCCATCATGCTGGCTGAAAAGGGCCGCCATGTCGTGCTGCTGGAGAAGGCCCGCCACCCGCGCTTCCACATCGGCGAGTCGCTTCTGCCGGCGAACCTGCCGTTGTTCGAGCGCCTCGGGGTGGCGGGCAGGGTCCGGGCCATCGGGATGGAAAAATGGGGGGCCGAATTCATCTCGCCGTGGGACGGGCGGCGGCAGCAGTTCGAATTCGCGGAAGCCTGGGACAAATCCCTGCCTCTCTCCTATCAGGTCAGGCGCTCGGAGTTCGACGAGATCCTGATCCGCCGCGCCGCCGAGGCCGGCGCGCTGGTCGTCGAAGGCTGTCGCGCACGCGAGGTCCGGCCGCTGGACGGGGGCCGGAGCATCCGCGTCGAGGCCGTGCACGAGGACGGGCGAACCGAGTGCTGGGACGCGCGGTATCTGGTGGATGCGAGCGGCCGCGACACCTTCATGGCCAATCGGCTGGCGGCCAAGCGGCGTAACAAGAAGCACAACAGCGCCGCCATGTATGCTCATTTCACCGGCGCGCGCCGCGAGTCCGGCAGGCGCGAGGGCGACATCAGCATTTTTTGGTTCGATCACGGGTGGTTCTGGTTCATTCCGCTCTCGGATGGAACCACCAGTGTGGGCGCCGTGGCGTGGCCGAGTTACATGAGGACGCGCCGGGCCGGGGTGCGCGAGTTCTTTCTGGCGACCATCGCCTCGTGCCCGCCGCTCGCGGAGCGCCTCCTCGACGCGAAGCTCGCCACCGAGGTCGAGGCCACCGGCAACTACTCGTACACCTGCGACCACACTCACGGCGGCAATTATCTGCTGGTGGGCGATGCCTACGCCTTCATCGACCCCGTGTTCTCGTCCGGTGATCTTGGGGATCGCCGTTATCGGCTCGTTCCTATTGCTCATGGCCTTGGCGGAGTTGGCTCTGCTGCGGCCTGTCTCATTCTTCATATCAATAACACAGGCTGCCATGTGCCCGGGCTGGTCTGGGGCTGCTTCCAAGTTTGATGGTCCACTCCAATAGCCATCTTTACACACTGCCTGTGGTGCTGGTGTGCAGAACCATTGGTCATGTGTAGATTTTCAGGCCACATGGATCATGCGCGGAGCCAGGCATTCGCTCCCTAGTGTTCAGGATGAGACATCATGAGCTCAAGGGTCATGGATTCATCTCAGCCCATCATGCATCTGCATGGCATTCATCACGTAATGGGGTTCCCAGCAGAACACTTTGCAATTTGCAGACAACATGGGTGCCCAGGATGGGTGGAGGTGGTTCACCATGCCAGAAGCCCATCTTGGATCTTGTCCAAGGGATGTGGTGTCCAGCAAGACCTTGATCAGCCAGGCATGAGCCAGCAGCCCAGTGACATTGTGACCCCATCCCAGAGATTCAAAGGGAAGGATGCATGATGATGGCTTTGGCTGTGAGAGGCAGAGGGACATTCTGTGGGAGGGGTGAGGGACTGGCAATGGCTGCAGATTCCTGTGCACAGGACCCCAGATGAGGAGTCCTTGGCCTTCCTCCCAGCAGCCACGGAGATGGATGCAGCAGTCTCTCTTGCAATGGGGCAGGCATTTTCTCAATGCCATGACATAGTGGCATTGAGCACAGGGATCAGGGCTCTGATCACAACAGAGGGGGTCTTGTTTTCATGACAGCAGCTACTGAGGCCACACCCTCACCCAGATCTCCCTTGCAAAGGCGGCCACAACAGATGCATGCACACGTGGAGAGGGACTTCAGCTCTGGCGGTCATGGGAGATGCAATTCTGATCATGAACCATCTGACCAGAGGCTGCTACTGTCATGGTAGTACAATGTGTGGATGTGGACTGACGATGAAGAGAGATCTGAAGCCGATGATGATGTTGCACATGTCGATGAATTTTGAACTCACTGGAACAAGCTGGCCCGCTTGTTGCGCGGTGGCTGCGAATGAAGCTCCAGCCACAATGCCACCGCGAGGCGACACGCTGAAATTATTTAGCTGCCCTCATTTTTCTGTTGACGTCGA
>CAVTNZ010000094.1:0-3789 GCA_963736185.1 uncultured Gammaproteobacteria bacterium
CTACTACATGAAGGGACTGATCTACTTCGAGCGCCAGGCGAACTTCTTGGAGCGCTGGTTTCACGTCGATCTGTCGCGCCGCCCGCCGGTCAACTCCAAGAAGTCCTTCGATGCCTTCGACGATCTGATCAAGAAGTACCCGCATAGCCAGTATGCGGGCGACGCCCGCCAGCGCATGATCTTCCTGCGCAACCGCCTCGCCGACTTCGAGCTCTACGTGGCGAGCTACTACATGAGGCGCGGCGCCTACGTGGGCGCGCTCAACCGCGCGAAATACTGCATCGAGAACTACGACGGTGCCCCCGCCGTGCAGGGCTCCATGAAGGTGCTGGTGCAGGCGTACACGGCGCTCGGCATGACCGATCTCGCGAAAAATGCGGAATTGGTGTACGTGGACAATTACCCGGGGAATGCGCGGGATGTGGAGCGCAAGAAGGCTTGGTGGAGGCGGATTTTGTAGCGCCGCACGGGCGGCAGGACGGCATCGGTTGCCCGCAGCGCCCGATTACTTCGACGTTTGGTACCCGTTCGTAATCGGATAACGCCAGTCTCGGCCGAACGCCCGGCCGCTCACCCGCACGCCGGGAGGCGCTTGGCGTCGCTTGTATTCGTTGCGCTTCACCAGATCGAGAATGCGCCCAACCACCTTGCGGTCGAAGCCGCGCGCTGCAATCTGATCGACCGATAAATCTTCCTCGATGAATGCCTCGAGGATCGGATCGAGAATTTCATAAGGCGGCAGGCTGTCGGTATCCTTCTGGTCGGGTCGAAGCTCCGCCGATGGCGGCCGCTCGATGACACGCGCGGGAATGACGCGGGATTGAGCATTTCTCCACGCGCACAATCGATATACCAAAAGCTTGCTGCAATCCTTGATGGGCGCAAACCCGCCTGCCATATCGCCATACAGCGTCGCATAGCCGACCGCCATTTCGCTTTTGTTGCCGGTAGTGAGCAGCATCCGACCCGTCTTGTTGGAAATGCCCATGAGCAGCACCCCTCGGCAGCGGGACTGGATGTTCTCCTCCGCGGTGTCCGCGGGACGGCCCGCAAACTCGTCCTTGAGGGCCTCGAGCGTGGCCTCGAACATGCCCTCGATGGATATCTCGCTGTGCTTCACTCTCAGCAAGGAGGCTTGCTCGGCCGCGTCGTCCTTGCTCATCCGCGAGGTATAGCGCGAAGGCATGGCCACCGAATGCACCCGATCGGAGCCCAGGGCATCGACCGCGATGCAGAGCGTCAATGCGGAGTCCACACCTCCAGACAGCCCCAGCACCACGCCGGGAAAGCGATGCTTGTCGACATAGTCCCGGGTGCCCTGGACGAGTGCCCCGTAGACGCTCTCCTCCTCGCCTTGCAGTGCAGCCTTGTCGCCGGGCGACGGTTGCACCACCCCGTCCGCCCCGAGCGTCAAATCCACCGGATATAAGCCTTCGGTGAACGCGGGGGCCCGCGAGGTAACCTGCCCGTGCGCATCCATCACGAAGGAATTGCCATCAAAAACCAGTTCGTCCTGGCCGCCGATAAGATTGACAAAAAGGAGCGGAATGCCGGTTTCGGTGACCCGCGCCCTGGCGACTTCTTGCTCACGCTGCCGCTGCTTGTTCACCTCGTATGGGGACGCGTTGATCACCAGCAGCACTTGGGCGCCGGCGCCGCGTGCCTGCCCGGCGGGCTCGGGCTCCCAGATGTCCTCACACACCAGGATTCCGGCCTTGATGCCGTTCAGTTCGATCACTGTCGGCTTCGTGCCGGGGGTGAAGTAGCGCTTCTCGTCGAATACGCGGTAATTGGGGAGGCAGGCCTTGCGGTGATTAGCGACGACGGCGCCGTCCCGAAGGACGATCGCCGAATTGTAGATTTGGTCGCCGTCGTACTCGGGATATCCTGCAATCAGCGTAATTCCGCGCACCTCCGCCTTCAGGCGACCGATCGATCGGGCAACCTGAGAGCGCATCCCCGAGTGGAATAGCAGGTCCTCCGGAGGATAGCCGGAGACCGCAAGTTCCGGCACCATCAGAACGTCCGCCCCCAGTCCCTCGCGCGCCCGGTCTGCAGCCGCGATGATTCGGGAGGTATTGCCCTCCACGTCACCCACCACCAGGTTGAGTTGCGCCAGGGCGCAGCGAAGGTGCCTGCCGTTACTCATCGATCCCCTATCCGGTTCCCGGTCCTGTAAATTTAAGCATTATCCGCCAGTGCCGAGCCGTTCGCATTGGGGGCACGATATTCTGAATTAAGCTATCGGATGGCGCAAAGGCACCTCGGGGAAGAATCTCAAGGCTCGTGAAAACTTGAACCGCGCATCGTCACCTGTACTCCCTCCAAAAACCGGCCTCAACTGGCGCGTTCTTGGGATCCTAAATCTTTACCGCGTGCTGGTGCCGCTGGTCCTGCTCGGCCTCTATTCCTTGGGGGGCTCACGCGGGTTGCCGGTGGAGTCGCCGGATCTGTTTTCCGCGGTCGCCGTATTTTACCTTTGCTTCGGTCTCCTGAGCGTTGTACTCGTCCGACGACGCCTGCTGAGTGCCCACGTCCAAACGATTTTTCAGGCGACCATCGACATTGCCTGCCTGATGCTACTGCTGCACGCTTGCGGAGGCATATCGAGCGGCTTGGGGTCGCTATTGTTCGTACCGGTGGGCGGCCTCGCCTTCTTATTACCGCCACGCAGCGCGCTGTTCCTGGCGGCAGTGGCGGCAATTGCGGTTCTATTGCATACGATCTGGCAGCAGTTCACGGGCCACGTTGATATCAACGTCTATGCGACGGCGGGATTTCTCGGACTCGTGCTGTTCACCATTGCGGCGTCCGCCAGCGTTCTCGCAACACGCATGCGGGAAAGCGAGGACTTGGTACGCCAAAAGGACGTTGATCTTGCCAACCTTGCCGATCTCTCTCAGTACATCGTGCAGCACCTTCGAGAAAGCTTGCTGGTTGTTGACGCCAGTGACAAGATCCGGCTGATCAACGAGTCCGCCGCAGAGATTCTCGGGGACACCCACGCCGTGCCTGGAGCACTGGTGGGTGAGGTCTCGCCGCGTCTACTCTATTCTTTAAGTACATGGCGTCAGGACAGTCGGCAGGACGAGGTGCCCTCGAGTTTCGTGGCCGCCGATGGCGCCCGCCTTATTCAACCGCACTTTGCGCCATTGGGTGGAGTGGCACCTGGCCCCACGCTTATTTTTCTGGAAGATACCAGTCTTATGGCAGAACGCGTTCAGCAAAGTAAGCTCGCAGCCCTCGGCCGACTGTCCGCCAGCATAGCTCACGAGATTCGCAATCCCGTGGGCGCAATGAGCCACGCTGGCCAACTGCTGGCTGAAAGCCCCAACCTCAGCATCGACGATCGCAGACTGACCGACATCATCCGGAACAATTCCGAGCGTGTCAGCACCATCATCAACAATGTGTTACAGCTTTCGCGTCGTGAGACTACAAAGCCTACCCGCTTGGCGCTCGGCGACTGGCTCGAGGATTTCTTGTCGGAGTTCTGCGAGACAATGCAAGTATCAATCGACACCATCGCTGTAAAGGAGGACGCCGGCGACCTCGAGGTGCGTTTCGACCCGAGTCACTTGCACCAGGTGGTCTGGAACCTGTGCGATAACGCCGTAAAGTACGCCGAGCCACGCGACGGCATCAAAGTCGAAATCAAGCTGAGCCGACTGAGTCCTAGCTACCGCCCATATTTGGAAGTTTCGGATCGCGGATCGGGCATCGATCCGGAAGCCGCTGACCGAATCTTCGAGCCCTTCTTTACGGGTCGGAAGGGTGGCACGGGGCTCG
>CAVTNZ010000095.1:0-8749 GCA_963736185.1 uncultured Gammaproteobacteria bacterium
TGGGGAATCACGAGATGCGGACGGCCGGCGACGGAAGTCCAGTAGGGCAGATCGTCGTTGTACGCATCGCTGTCGTACAGGAATCCTCCTCTTTCGACCACCAATCGGCGGGTATTCGGGCTCGGCCGCCCCGAGTACCAGCCGAGCGGCGGGCGGCCGATGAGACGCGTGATGATCTCGACGTTGCGCGTCAGGTCGGCGCGCTCCGCTTCCTCGGCAACGAACTGATAATCGATCCAGCGCTGTCCGTGGCAGGCGACCTCCAGGCCGCTGCGCGCGATCGCCGCCGCCGCCTGCGGGTTGCGCTCCAAGGCCATCCCGACCGCGTAGATGGTCGCTTCGATCCCGTGCTGCTCGAAGAGCCGCAGGATCTCCCAGAACCCCACGCGGCTGCCGTACTCGAAGGTCGATTCGACATTGAGGTTGCGCGCCCCAAGCACGGGATCGCCGCCCACATCCGTCAATACAGATTCGGAGCCGGCATCGCCATGCAGCACGCAATTCTCGCCGCCCTCCTCGTAGTTGAGCACGATCGAGACCGCGATGCGGGCGCCTTCGGCCAGCGGGGATGCGGCGGCCTGGCGCCGTAGCCCACGAGATCGCGCGGATAGGGGTCGGGGGTGGTCATGGATTCGTGCGGCGCTCCGAGACGATCCAATCGAGGTAGGCATGCAGCGCTTCGCGGGTGGGGCGCGGCTTCCAGCCCGTTTCGACCGCGATGCGCGAGACATCGTAGGCGCCCCACATCCCGTCTTTGAGCGTCGGATCCTGCAGCATGTCGGCCTCCTCGGGCGGGCTGACCTCGGCTCGGAAGCCCGGCACCTTTTCCGCGATCCAGCGGATGAGATCGCCCACCGTGGCCGCCTCCCCGGCGGCGACGTTGTACGCGCTGTAGCGCAGCCGCGGCGCGCGCAGCAGCGAGAGGATGGCGTCCGCCACGTCCTCGGAATGGATGTAGTCGCCCACCGCCTCGAGGGTATTCACGCGCACCCGCGCGCCATCGAGTGCCAGGTGGGCGAGGCGGTTCGGCAGGTGGCGGAAGTTGCGGCTGGCCGTGACGCGGTCCATGGTGCCGTACACCGAGGAGGGGCGCACCGAGACGGTCGGAAGCGCGAACAGATCGCCGTAGCGTTCCGTGATCAGCTCCGAGGCGAGCTTGGAGATGCCATACAGTCGGCGCGGCATCACGTAGCCGTCCTCCGGCAGCGGTTCGCCCGGACGATCCGGGCCGTGATGCTTGTAGACGGCGCCGGAGCTCACATAAATGAACCGTTGAAGCCGCGGGGGGCTGCGCGCCCAATCGAGGATCGCCACGGTGCCCATCGTATTGACCTCGATGATGCGGCCGGGATTCTCCGCCTCGGGCTCGCGCCGCGCCTCGGCGGCCGTGCCGCGCGATAGGGGGGTGAGGGTCGCTCCATGAACGATGTGGGTGACGTCGCCGCGCTAGAGCGCCGCGCCCCAGGTCGCGGGCTGCGTCACGTCGGCCACCACCACCTCGAGCCGCCCGGCCACGGGCGCAAAATAGCGCAGCGCCGCGGCATCGAGCGGCGCGGCGTCGAGCACGACCAGATGGGCTGCCGGGTCGGCCTCGAGCCAACGACGTGCGAGCACGCTCATGACGAAACCCGTCCCGCCGGTGACCAATAATTTCATGATGGGAAATCCAAGAGCAGGCGCAGCAGCGCCCGGGTGGCGACCTCGAAGTCGGCGAGGCTCAAGGCCTCGTCGGGATTATGACTGCCGTGCTCGTTGCGCATGAAGATCATCGCGGTCGGGACGCCCATCTTGGCAAACACGGCCGCATCGTGACCCGCCCCGCTCGGCATCTCGAAGGGCTGATCGAGCAGGCTCATCAAGCGCTCGCGCAGGCGCGCATCCATCGAGGCGCTGGGCGAATCGCTGGTGGCGCCGAGCTCGAAGCTCACGCGATACTCCTCGCCCAAGCGCACCGCCGCCCGGCGGGCCTCGGCCGCGGCGGCATCCATCGTGGCGTCGGAGATGCTGCGAAAGTCGATGACAAAGCGCGTCTCGCCGGCGATCTTGCTGGGTCCGTGCAGCGCCGGGTCGGTGCAGAGCTCGCCCGCGGTGAACACGAGATCGGCTCCGGCGGCTTCCTGATCCACCCAGAAAGCTTCCAGGTGATGCAGCAGCGCCACGGTCGCGGCCACCGCATCGTGCCGGTACGGACGGTTGACCGCACCGGAGTGGCCATATCGGCCGATGCAGCGCGCATGGCGAAACCGCCGGCACCCGCGGATGCCGGTCACCACCGCCGCGGGCAGTCCGCGCGCGACAAGGGTGGGGCCCTGCTCGATGTGCACCTCTAAAAAGGCGCGCATCGCCGCCGGATCGAGCAGGCGCCGTCGGTCGCGAATCGCCTCCGGCTCGAAGCCGTGCTCGAGCAGCGCCGACTCGAGCGTGCGCCCGTCGTCCGATCGGCCGACCGATAGGCAGGCGGGATCGAGCAACCCGAAGGCGCCCGCGCTGCCGATATAGGGCACGTCGAACCAGGCGGACTCCTCCGCGCGGATACCCATGACGGTGACATCGTAACCGGGCTCGAAACCTGCCTGCTTGAGCGCGGAGAGCGCGCTCAAGCCCGCGACGACGCCGGCGGCCCCGTCGTAGTTGCCGCCCTGGGGCACGCTGTCGAGATGCGACCCGATGATGAGGCGCCGGGCCGTTCGGTCGCGTCCGGGGAGCGTCATCATCAGATTGCCGATGGGATCGATCGAGACCTCCAGAGCCAGGGCCCGCGCCGCCGCGCCCATGATGTCGTGCGCAGCCTGCTCGCCCGCCCCATAGCTGTCCCGCACGATCCCCCGGCCCCGCCGGGTCGCGCGGCTGAGTTCACCGAAGAGCGACGCGGCCAGCGCGAGATCCGGACGCACGACGGTCAGCCCGCCAGCCATCCGCCGTCGACCACGAGATTCGAGCCGGTCATGAAGGTGGCGCGATCGCTCGCGAGAAAGACAGCGGCATTGGCGATGTCCTGGGGGCGGCCCAATCGAGGCCAGGGCGTGCGCTCGGCGGGCGTTGTCGAGATTCGCCGGGTCCATGGCGAGACCCGGCTTGCCGGTCACGATCTTGCCCGGCGAGATGCAATTGCACACGATGAGGTGCCTGCGCATAGTCGACCGCGATCTGCTTGGTCATGTAAATCGCTCCTGCCTTGCTCACGCCATAAGGCGAATCGCCGCGGTTCGACACGATGCCGTGCTGCGATCCCAGATTGATGAGGCGGCCCCTCACCTCGTGCCGGGGTTCCTGCGTCATCATTTGACGGATCGCGCGTTTGCAGCCGTTGAACATGCCGGTGAGGTTGACCGCCATGACCCGATCCCACTGCTCGGCACTGGTATCGGCGAGCGCCGTGCCGGAATAGGTCGCCGCATTGTTCACCATGATGTCGAGCCGCCCGTAGCGGTCGACCGTCTTCGCGATCACGGAATCGACATCCTCCCAGCGGGCCACATCGGCCTTCTCGAAAATCGCCTCGCCGCCGGATCGGCGGATGAGATCCGCCGTCGGATCGCCCCCCTCGATGGGTTCGGCGCGCAAATCCGCAATGACCACGCTCGCCCCTTCGTCCGCGAAGCTTGCCGCGATCGCCCGCCCGATCCCCGAGCTCGCTCCGGTGACGACGGCCGTTTTCCCGGCCAGTAAGCTGGACATGGCTGATATCCCCGCGCGTCAGTGGTTCGGCACCGCGTAGACCTTGCCCTGATAGGGTGGCTTGTCGAGTTGATCGAGCGCGGTGACGTAAACGGTCTTCTCGTCGGGGCTGAACGCGAGGTTCGGCACGCCGGGCGAGGGAAGCGTGAGCTCCCGGAGCAGCTTGCCGTCTGCATTCACGACGAAGATGATGCCGGCGAGCGGCGCGTGAACGTCGCGTGGATTCTGGCCGATGTAGATCTCGCCCTTGGAGTCGATCTTGACGCCATCGGGATAGATATGACCGACGTTGTGGGTGAGGTCGTCCACGTTCAAGAAGAGGCGCCGATCGGACAACGAGCCGCCCGGGCCGATGTTGAACGCGAGCAGCCGGTGACCCTCGGTCTCGATCACGTACAGAAGCTTGCCGTCCTTGGAGACCGCGACCCCGTTGGCGCTTTCCACATTCTCGGCTTTTTGCTCGATCGTCCCGTCGGCCGCGAGGTAGAACACCTTGCCGTCGATCGCGCTGCCCGGATGTCCCGAACACGTGAAGTAAATGCCGCCGTGGCCGTCCGGGGCGAAGTCGTTCGGACCGACGAGTTTGTTGCCGGCCTTGTCCTCGGTATACGGGGGGAGTGTGCGCCCATCGGCGGATATGCGGCCGATGCTGTTGTTGTCGTAGCAGGTGGTGAGGAACTCGCCCTGCGCCGTCGGGATGACGGCGGATGGCCCGCAGCCCTTCTGCGACCAGAAGATTTTGTTCTCGTGGCCGTCCCAGGTGGTCACGGTATTGCGGTCGTATTCCACGTAATACAATTTGCCGTGGTACCAGATCGGGCCCTCGGGAAAGTGCGCGTCGGGATTGACGATCTCAATGCCGCCGGCGCGGGCTGCGCAAGCGGTGGCGGCGGCCGCCGCCAGGACAAGAGCCGATACATAACTGTTCACCGCAGATCTCCCCTCACGCCGTTGCGTAGCCGACGGCCCGGGTCTGATCCCCGACCACGGTTCTTTCGGCCAACAAGAAATGCCAGACCGCCCAGAATCCGGTCGGCGCCAGAAACAAGAGCGCGAGGCGCAAGGAAGCGGCGTCGGCTCCGTGACCCCGGGCAAAAAAGTCGCTCATGAGGCCCACGGCCTGCGGGGCGACGATCAGATTGAATACGTTGCCGACGAGCACCGACCAGGCGGTGAAGATGGAGCGCATGGTGCTCGGTGCGAGGTTCAAGACCAGGGCCATGCAGGGCCCGATGAAGAAGTAGATGGCCGGAATATAGATCCAGAACATCAGCTTGGCCACCCACAAGGTGTGCGTCCAATAGGCAAAGAACGACGGGATGGTCGTGAATCCCACGACGGCCGCGAGCGTCCAGAGCACGCGGCGGGGACTGACCATGTAGGGCCGGCCCATGACCCACGCCGCACCGGCCGTCGCGAGGATGCCCCCCACCAGGTGCGCGTGCCCCGTGATCGCACCCGCCTGGGCGACATTCAAATCATAGGTTCGCATGAGGAACGTCGGTGTCCACCACACCAGCCCCCAGCCCCACAGCGAACAGACGCCGCTCGCCATGATCACGTGGAACGCGGCCCGTTGAGCCCACAGGAAGCGCAACGACTGAGCGAGCGAGGGCCGGCCTTCACCGCCGACCGCATCCAGCCGGCCGCGCTGGGGCTCGCGCACCGTCAGGAAGACCAGCGTGCCGAGCAGCAATCCCGGCGCGCCCAACGCGAAAAAGGCCGCGCGCCAGCCGTACGCCTGGGCGACGGCGCCGGCCAGATCCGCGCCCATCCAGGCGCCGAGCGGGGCGCCGAGCGTCAACACCGAGAGCGCCATCGGGCGCCGTTCCGCCGGAAAACAATCCGAGACGATCGAGTTCGAGGGGGGGGTGGCCCCGGCTTCGCCCACGCCGACGCCGACCCGGCCCGAGAGGAACTGCCAGTAATTTTGCGCCAAACCGCAAAACACCGTGAACGCGGACCAGATGATAAGGGCCGCGGCCACGATGTTGCGCCGATTGGAGCGGTCGGCCAACCAGGCGATGGGGATGCCGAACACCACATAGAACAAGGCGAGCGGAACCCCGGTGAGAAAGGCGGCACCCCCATCGGTGAGATGCAACTCGAGGCGGATCGGCTCGAACACGGTGGTGACCACATAGCGGGCGGCAATGTTGATGGCGTAGACCAGGCACATCACGATGAGGACGTACCAGCGCTCGATCGCCGAGGGGGCCTCCGATCGTGGAATCACGACGGCGCTCAAGTTCCATTCCCACCGGAAGCTGCGTGCCTCGAGCCATGACGCTCGCTTGCTGTTAGCATCGTTTTTCGCGCCGGTGGTGATTGCCCTGATTTTCAGCTTATCACTTTGCGCGCTTCATCGGCATCGCGATCATGCCGGAAAAAAGGGGGGGCTCTTGGAATCGATGACATGCGGTGAGGCCTTGATGAAGCTGCTCTCGGCCTACGAGGTGGACACGGTGTTCGGCATGGCCGGGACGATGACCGTGGAGCTCTATCGCGGCATCGGCCGCGCCGGCATCCGTCACGTGCAGTGTCGCAACGAGCAGGGGGCGAGTCTCATGGCCGACGGCTATGCGCGCGCGACCGGCAAGCCCGGGGTCTGCACGATCATTGCGGGCCCGGGCGTCACCAATGCGGCGACCGGCATCGCCCAGGCCTACTGCGATTCCCAACCCCTGCTGGTGCTCTCCGGTGCGTGTGCCACGCTCACCCAGGGGAAAGGCTGGGCGGCGGTCCACGAGCTCGACGATCAGGCCGCGGTCACCGCCGGTTTCACGGCATTGAGCGCGATGATCCGCTATCCGGAGGAGCTGCCGGAACTCATCGCGCGCGCCTATGGCGTGTTTCGCGGCAGCCGGCCTCGTCCGGTGCATTTATCGCTGCCGCGCGACATCCTGCCCATGCCCGTCGAGGCCGATTGGAAAACCCGCCGCTCGCCATCGCTCCCCATGCCCGACCCGGCGGCGATCGAGGAAGCGGCGGATCTTCTCGCCGGCGCGCGGCGCCCGCTGATTTTCGTCGGCGGCGGCGCGGTCGGCACGCGCGAGGCGCTCGCGGACATCGCCGGGCGCCTCGGCGCCCCGGTGCTGTCGAGCAATGCCGGCAAGGGGATCCTGCCGGAATCGCATCCGCTCTCGCTCGGCTGCTCGATCCTGCAGGAAGCGAGCCAGCAGGCGCTGGCGGACGCCGACGTGGTGCTCCTGGTCGGCTCGCAAGTCGGGCAGGGCGATCATTTCCTGCCCAAGCTCGAGATACCCGGCGACATCATTCGGATCGACATCGATCCCACGGAGCTCACCTCGATGTATGCGGCGGCGGTCCCCATCCAGGCCGACGCGCGCGCCGCGATGAGGGCCCTCGCGTCCGCACTCGCCCGCCGACGGCCGGCGTCGCAACGCGCCCAGGGCAAGATCCGGGTGAAGGACATTCTTGCGCGCAATGCCGCGAAAATGACCGAGCTCGAGAAGCTGCACGCGCGCGTCTGGAAGATCCTGCGTTCCGTTCTGCCGGCGGACACCATCGTGATGGGCGACGCCACGCAGATCGTCTATACGGGCACGTTCGCCATGCCGGTGGAGCTGGAACGATGCTGGTACTACTCGGGCACGTACTGTGCGCTGGGTGTCGCCCTGCCGATGGCCATCGGGGCCAAGATCGGCGCGCCGCATCGGCCCGTGATCGCCGTCGCCGGCGACGGCGGGTTCATGTTCACCGTCAATGAGCTCGCGACCGCGGCGGAAGAGCGGCTCGCCCTGCCGGTGATCGTATGGAACAACGACGCGCTCAAGGAGATTGTGGATCAGATGGATCGGCGCGGGATCCCGCGCATCGGCCTGGAGCCGAAGAGCCCGGATTTCGTGCAGTTGGCGCAGAGTGTCGGCTGTCACGGCGTTCGCGCCGCGAGCGCCGAGCATCTGGCGCAGTCCCTGCGCGAGGCCCTCGCCGCCGACCGGCCCACCCTGATCGAGGTGCGGCAGGACAGCCCGTGGCTCGCTCAAGCGTCACTATAAGCAGACTCCGCCATACCGGCCGGCGATGGCCGTGATTTTGGAGCCGTCGGAACTCCATCTAGTTCCGCGGGCGGCGCACCGCCCGCTGATCATTGATCTCGTCGCGCGGCCGGTAAGGCGCTTGGAGGAAGTCACGCTCCCCGGCATCCAGCTCGAGCCCGAGCGCTTCGACGGCGACCTCGATGTGCGAGGTCTTCGCCGCGCCCACGATCGGCACGTTGCGGTTGGGATTGCCCGCGACCCAGGCCATCGCCACGTGCGCCGGACTCACGCCCCGGCGAGCGGCCACCTCGCGCACGCGGCGCGCGATCTCGCAATCGATGTCGTCGCCGTAGAATTCCTGGAAGGGGTCGTACTCGGTGCGCCGGGTCGCCGCCGCTCGGGCGAGGAAGCCGCGCGCGAGCGGACTGAAGGTGGTGACGGCGACCCCCTGGTCGCGGCAGAGGGCGAACATTTCGCGCTCCTCCTCGCGATACAGCACGTTGTACTGGCACTGCATATTGATGAAGGGCGCCCAGCCATTCAGTGCGGCCGCGTGATTCATCTTCGCGAACTGCCACGCATACATGGTGGATGCGCCGAGGTAGCGCACCTTGCCGGCGCGGACCGTGTCGTTGAGCGCCTCCATGGTTTCCTCGACGGGCGTCGCGGTGTCGAAGGCATGAATCACGTAGAGGTCCACATAGTCCGTGCCCATGCGCTCGAGCGACCGGTCGATCGAGGCGGCGATGTGCTTGCGCGACAGGCCGCGATCATTCGGGTCATCGCTCATCGGATAAAACACCTTGGTCGCGAGCACCAGGCGCTCGCGCGGGCTCATCCGCAACAAGTTCCGGCCGACCACCTCCTCGTTGCGGCCGAGAGAATACCAGTCGGCCATGTCGAAGAAGTTGATGCCGAGGTCGAGCGCGCGCCGCAAGATCGGAATCGAATCGCCCTCATCGAGCACCCAGCCCTTCCACGCGGAACTGCCCATCGACATCGTGCCCAGGCACAGCTGCGAGACCTTGAGTCCGGTCCCTCCGAACGGGATGTAATCCATGCGAGACCCC
>CAVTNZ010000096.1:0-16415 GCA_963736185.1 uncultured Gammaproteobacteria bacterium
TTCTAACTCGAGGCAGCGCATGAGCGGGTGCGCAGGGGTCACCTGATTGTCCCGATAGGCGCCAATGAGCAACAAATGGCGCAGTTTACCTGCCGGCAGAATCGCCGCGAGCAGCTCCAGGGTCGCCGCGTCGAGCCATTGCAAATCGTCGAGGAACAGGGCCAGAGGATGCTCGAGACGCGCGAAGACCCCGATGAAGTTCTGCACCACTCCCTGGAAGCGTTGCTGCGCATCGCGCGGCAAAAAGGTCGGAGACTGGCGGCTGGTCACCGATGATCAAGTGCATCTCTGGTATCAGATCGATGATCAGCTGCCCATTGGGGCCCAGCGCTTCCAAGAAGCCGGTCCGCCACTCCCGCAGCTGCGCTTCACTCTTACTCAAGATCTCGCGCACGAGGCCCTGAAGGGCCTGCACCAAGGTCGCGTACGGAATGTCCCGACGGTACTGATCGAACTTCCCCGAGGCGAACAGGCCGCGAGAAGGAACCAAAGTCTTTGTGCAACTCATGGACGACCGAGGATTTGCCGATACCCGAATAACCGGAGACCAGAACCAGCTCTGGTATGCCGCTGTCCACCACGCGTTGATAGGCGCCTAGAAGCGCCGAGACTTCTCGCTCCCGCCCGTACAGTTTCTCAGGCACCTGCAGCCGGTCAGGAATATCGCGCTCAGCCAGCTCGAATTTACCGATTCTGCCCTGCCGCTCCCATTCGCTTCGGCACCGTCGAAGATCCCGCTCGAGGGCAGTCGCGGTCTGGTAGCGCTCCTCAGCCACTTTGGAGAGAAGCTTTACCACAATCTGGGAGACCGATGCCGGAATGCTCCCAACCCTCTCACCGGGGGGAAGTGGCGTTCTGGCGATGTGGCAATGTACCCATTCCATTGGATCCGCTGCGTTGAACGGCAGCGAGCCCGTCAGCATCTGATAGTACGTGACTCCCAGAGAGTAAAGATCACTTCGAGAATCGATCGATCGGTTCACTCGCCCCGTCTGTTCGGGTGCCATATAGGGGAGTGTGCCGGCAATCGACTCAGGAGGCTTGGGTGACTGACGCTCGCGGGGAATTAGCGAGGCGATACCAAAACCCATGAGACGCACCTGCTGCGAACCCACATCCACGAGGACATTCGCGGGCCGGATATCCCTGTGAACCAGCCCGCGCTCATGTAGCCGCCGCAGCGCAGCCGACAGATCGAGTGCGAGGCCGAGGAATAGCCCCATCTGCATCGGCTGACCCACAAAATGATCGAGGGGTTGTCCGCGGGGCGACTCGAGCAACAGCATGACATCTTTACTCTCATGCAGGAGCTCGAGCGGCCGCACGGCCCAGTCACTGTCCAGGTAGTCCCTGAGCTCGTACTCGTGCCTAAATCGATCGATGACCGCAACTTTCGAGTGCTCGCTCGCGGTCAGAACCCCCAAGCAATCGAGGCTGGTGCCATTGGGGTGCTTGACCCTGCAGAAAACCCGCTCGCCGTCCTCCCACAGGACCTGTAGCGGAATGTCTTCTCCCGCTGTGCCAAACCAAGAAGACCGGTTCATCCTCGGAGCTTCATAACGCATCGATGCGGCATACATGTTGGAGATTGTTGGAGATTCATCATGCCGAAGGCGAAAGCCCTTTTCCAGGCCGCGTCATGCAAGGCGGGGCGCGGTCGCGTTGATGATCCGGAGGAAACGCGGACATGCAACGTGCTCCCGGCATTTCAGGGCTGCCGTCCGCACTGCCAGGTCATTGCTTTTCGTGTACCTGTCCGACCGCCGCTCGTCGCATCGCCGGAAACATTTGGTGACATCATTATCGAGCGGCGAAGCCGGCGGTGAGTTCGCACCCTCAACCCCGGCAACGGTCCGACTGCCTGCCCCACCTATAAATTACTTCAAAGCGCGGGGCTATTACACCAAGGTATCGGCATGGCGGAAGCTGCAGTTCCCTCAAGCAAGGCGGCGATGAACCCCTGCTCGCCTACGAACGCGGCTGCACGCCACCAGGTTCTTGACCCCCCCTTGCGAGCGGCCTTTCAGAATCGGTAAGTCAGCTTGAGCGTATATAGCCGCTGGCGCGCGCATCGAGCACCCCCGGCACGAGGGCGCCGGACATCCGGCCGGATCCGGTCTCGGTGCCGTAATTGCCCTTGTCGAGCGCAACACGCCCCTCAACGTCGTCCGTGGGAAGCTTTGAGATGTACTTGATTGCCCCGCCGATATTGCTGCCGCCGACTAACGATTCGGGGTGCGCGGGCTAAGCCAATCGGCCCCGTATCCGCGATCCGAACGCGGCGCCCACGCAGATGAGCACCCATAGGATGACGCTGATCGGCAGGTCGGCGCCTTGATGGGATCCGCGATTGGCAGCCTCACCGGCCATGCGGGCATGTTCAATGGCCGAGGCACAAAGCACGATGCAGGAGAGACCCAGCGCAAAGAACAGTGCCGCATGCAGCCGCTCGCGCCGCTCCAGGTGCGCATCGTCCATGCTGGCAACCAGGAAGGGCTCGCCATTGGTCGGTTGGCTGATCACATTCAGGCGACTGATGGGCGAACTCGACGTCTTTGACTGTGACTCGATTTCTGCCGCCCGGCGCACGGCCTCCCATTCGGACGCGTCGAGTCGACCGTCGTGGTTTTTGTCGAAGCGCGCGAGCAACCCTTTCTGGTCCTGCTTCCATTGGTGCAGCAAGGCCGCCACGGAGTTGTCGGGATCGGCGCTCTCGGAGTGGGAACGCAGCTCACCCATAACCGACAGCCGATCGCCCGGGCTCAGGAGTTCTTCCGTATAGCGATAATCACCTTGTTGCGCCAGGGCGGAGGACCTTGGAACGGTCGCGGGGCGCGGCAGATCACCGCACCAGACGTTGCACGTGGTGGGTGTGATTTCGGCGTTTACCGGTCCGACCAGGCACGAATCGTCGCCGTCGGCGAGGACGAATAAATCGATGCTCCTGCCGCTGTCGACGGTTTCCCAGCGGCTTTCGCCCTTTGCGTTGCGAGTTCTTCGCTCCACTTGATAGCGCCACCAGATGCAGGGACGGGAGCTCAACGGTGCAGCCAGGGGTTTACCGTCGACAGCGGCGGCACGACCGGAAAGTTTCACGTAGCCTTGCGCGGCGGAGCGGATTCGAACCAGGGGCGTGTCGGAAACCAGGCGGTTGCGCGCCAGATTGCGAAAGCATCGGTAAAGGGCCCAGAGCGCGATCGCGGCGCACAGTGCCGCACCCAGCCAGTAATACTGTACGGGGTGAAGATTGCCGGTGTGCATCGGCGGCTCCCGCGATTCAGCGCGCGAACAGCGCCTTCAGGTCGAACGTCGGCTTTCTCTTCGTTCTGAAAGTGCAGGATCTGCGCGGGTGGGAAATCACCCATGCTCGCGACAAGCGAATCGGGGAAGCTGCGAATGCGGATGTTATTGGCGGTGGCCGCGTCGTTGTAGACTTCGCGGCGGTCCGAGATCGCGGTTTCCAGGCTGCTGACCCGCGTCTGCAGCTGGCGAAAGGCCTCGTTCGCCTTGAGGTCGGGATAGCCTTCTGCGACGGCATATAGGCCGTTGAGGCCGGCGGTCATCTCGTGCTCGGCGGCTCCCAAGGAATTCAAGTTTCCGGAGCTGCGCGCGGCGTCGACTCCGCTGCGAGCCTTCATTACGCGCTCGAGCGTACCGCCCTCGTATTGCATGTATTGCTTGCACACCTCGACGAGCTTCGGAATCTCGTCATGGCGCTGGATCAGCAGCACATCGATGTTCGACCATGCGAGCTTCACCGCGGCACTGATGCGCACGAGACCGTTATAGACCCCGACCAGGTAGCCTATGAGCGCGAGGATGAGGAAAGCTACGACCAGCAATGCGACCATGGAATACCCCGAACGATGGCCGCGCTTCGCTGCGGCAACTTTCGGATGATGCGCGCAGCGCCGCAAAGGCGCGAGCATGACAGTGTGACTGCGCTAGCGGTTTAGCCTGAAACGGTCGAGAGGAAAGTACGGTTTTGTGGGAAACGCGAACTGCGTCACCTGCGAAGGACGCCGGCAGCAATCAGGTGATGCCGGGACGATCTGATGACTGCTCGAAAGCGTCACCGCCGATGGCAAGGCCAAGGCACAAGCATCCCGGTCCGTGCCCGGTATGCGGCGTATTGCTCCGGGAATAGCTGCGACATGAGGGTTTCCTCGCGTCGAGCACTGAAGATGAAGTACGGCCCGATAATCACCAGCAGCAGCGCCCAGAATACGTTGATGCCCAACGCGGAACCGAGCATCGCCAGCATCAGGCCGGTATAGATCGGATGACGGATGTGTGCGTAGGGGCCGCTGGTGACCAGCTCGGGGTGCTCCTTGCGAGACATGGGCATTCCCCAATTGCGGCCGAGGTAGCGGCGCGCATTGATCGCCAAGCCGAAGCCCGCCAGGCACAGCACGGCGCCGATCCAGCCGAGGACCGCGGAGTGGCTGGCAGAAGCACGATGGATCTCCCTGAGGAGCCTCCGGAGCGATCGGGACTGCAGCAGCGCGGCGACCAGTAATAGCACGATGAGGCGCAAGCCGATTTCCCAGCGCCATCGGCCGCTGCCGGCGCTGCGCTTCGCGCCCACCGCGGCGACTGCCCAGTAGGCAACAAACAGCAGCCACAACCCAGCGATGATCCAACGGTACAAGGCCATCCTGGCCGGAAGTCTCACGCATTGTCGCCCGCAGACACAAATCCGGGATCAGGCCCGGGTCAGCTCAGTCGGCTTTGGGTAGTGCACGAGTTAAGGTCGCCGGGTGTCGATTTAGTATCACTTTATGGACTATAATAACAATTTAGTCTATATTGTGATACATGCCAGCCAAACAGCCCCTCTTCTACCCAGCCCAGAAGCGTATCCTCACCGCGCTCGGAGAGCGCCTGAGGCTCGCCCGCCTGCGCCGCAAGCTCACGATCGAGATTACCTGTCAGCGAGCCGGCATCTCGCGCATGACGCTCTTTCGGGCCGAAGCCGGAAGTCCCGCGATCGCCCTCGGAACCCTGCTACGAATTCTCTCGGCCCTGGGACTTGAGGGCGATCTTGAAGCGCTCGCGCGCGACGACAAGGCAGGCAGGCTCCTTCAGGACCAGGCGCTCCCACTGCGGCGGCGCCGTGGCGCGCGTGCGAACCTCACGCCTTCCGGACCCAAGGAGCGCGCACCGTGACAGACGACGTGGAAGTCTGGCTGGATGCCGACTTTCTGGAACGCATGCGCGTGGGCGCCCTCTCCCACGATCGCGGGACACTGCGTTTTGCGTATGACCCCGTGTGGCTCAAGAATCCTCAGGCCTTCGCGCTCGACCCGGATCTCTCTTTGGGCGAAGGAACCTACTTCCCCAATGCGGAAGCGGGCAACTTTCGCGTGTTTGACGACTCCGCTCCCGATCGCTGGGGTCAGACCCTCATGAAGCGTCGCGAGGCCCTTGCCGCCAAGGACGAGGGCCGCAAGCCTCGCACGCTCTATGCGTGGGATTTTCTCCTGGGCGTCGAGGATGTGAGCCGCCAAGGCGCATTACGCTATCGCCGCAGCAGTGAGGAGGCCTTTCTCGCGCACGATGCCTTGACCGTACCCCCGGTGGCAAATCTCAACGAACTCGAGGTCGTCGCGCGCGAGATCACCGCGAAGCGCATCGACGATCTCACGGCGCTGCGACAGTGGCTAAAAGTCTTGGCGGCCCCCGGGGCGTCGCTCGGCGGCGCGCGCCCCAAGGCCAGCTTCACCGAAACCAATAACAGCTTGTGGATCGCGAAGTTTCCCTCCCACGATGACACCCGCGATGTCGGTGCCTGGGAGGCGCTCGCGCAGCATCTGGCGGCCCAAGCAGGGATCGAGGTGCCGGCCTCAGCGCTGCGCCGCTTCAGCGGCGAGTACCACACCTTCTGTGTGCAGCGCTTCGATCGTTCAGGCGCGCGCCGGCGCTTGTATGTCTCGGCAATGGCCCTTCTGCGAAGGGACCAGAGCGAGGGGACAAGTTACCTCGAGCTCGCGGAGTTTCTACACGCGCGCGGAGCGCAGGATCACATTGCCTCCGACCTCGAGCAGCTCTTTCGGCGAGTGGCCTTCAACGTGGCGATCGGTAATCGCGACGATCACTTGAGAAACCACGGCTTTCTTCTAACCCCGACGGGCTGGCGTCTCGCCCCGGCCTTCGATCTGAACCCGAACACGGACAGAGCCGACCACGTGCTGAACATCGATGAGTCCGACAACCGCCCGAGTCTTGCGACTGTGATCGAGACCTCCGAGTGGTATGTCGAATCGAAGGACAGAGGCCGTACCATCGTTGCTGAAGTGCTGAACGAGACACGGCATTGGCGGCGCGCAGCGCAGACGCTCGGGATCTCCAGGGCCGACATTGAGCTGACCGCAGCAGCGTTTGCGGAGTCGGACTTCGCCAGGGGCTAGGCCTCGCGTTGGTCCATTCGCCATCCCATGACCGTCAGGCCACTAAGGTCTCGGCGGCACGATTCCATTCGCTGGATAGGCCGGAATCCACGGAGGAGGCGCCGGCAATCCCTTGGGCTTACCGGCGATTGCCTTGAGCATCAAGTCCACTGCCGCCTCCAGCTGTGCATCGTGACCGGCGAGCAAGTCGGCGGGCAGGTTCTCGACCTCAACGTCCGGCTCGACACCGTGGTTCTCGAGCGCCCATTGGCTATCGAGCGTGTAGAGCGCATCCTCGGGAATGGTGATGTAGCCGCCGTCCATCAGCTGCCAGTAGCCACGGATTCCACGTACGCCGCCCCAGGAACGCGTCCCGACCAGCTGACCGAGCCCGTAGAGGCGGAACAGATACGGAAAAATATCGCCGTCGGAGCCCGACCAGTGATTGAGAAGCGCGACTTTGGGGCCATTCAAGACCTCCAACGGCTCGGTCGCAATGCCGGACTCGCGATTGGTTGCGAGCGCGACGAGCACACGCCGCAGGCGCTCGAGCGCGAATGGCGCTATGAATCCGCCGCCGTTCCAGCGATCGTCCATGATCAAGGCCTGTTTGCCGAGCTGCGCATAGAATTGCCGCACGAACTGCTGGAGGCCCAGCTGTTCCATGTCTGACATATAGACGTAACCCACCCGTCCGCCCGAGAGCTTGTCGACGACGTCGCGATTGTGCTTGATCCAGGCCGCCTCACGCAGACTCAGCTCCTTGGCGACCGGTGTCACGACAACCTGGCGGCGCGCGCCGTCCGGGCTATCGGCGATCGTGAGCTCGACCGTCGTGTCCGCATCGGCCAGTTGCAGCAAACTGTCCGGATCGGCGGGTGCCTTCAGCTCGGCACCGTTGACCGCGAGCAGATAATCGCCCGTCTTGATGCCGAGACCCGGCTGCGCCAGCGGGCTGCGATAATCGCTTCGCGTGTTGTCGCCGGGGTAAATGGTCGCGAACCGGTAGCGGCCCGAGGCGGCATCGAGCGCCCAATCCACTCCGAGCAGAGCGCTATGTACCGGCGGCGTGGTATCACCGTCGTCGCCGCCGCCCACGTAGGTGTGCGAATTACTGATTTCCCCGAGCATCTGCCCGATCAAGTAATTCAGGTCCTCGCGCGAGCCGACGAGCGGCAAGAGCGACCCGTAGCGGTCGTGCACGCCCTTCCAGTCAACGCCGTTCATGGGCGGCGAGAAGAAGAGGTCGCGCTCGAGCCGCCAGGCATTTTCGAACATCTCCGCCCACTCTTGCTTTGGGTCGACGAGCTCGCGCAGGTGATCGAGCTTGAGCGCTCTCTTGGTCTCGGCGTCCTTGGCGGCATCGGCTTTGGTCGCGAGTACGGTGTAGTCCTTTTCATGCCGGATCAGTACGCGCTGCCCATCTTGCGACAGGGAATAGCTGTTCACATCTTCCGTGACCAGCGTGGACTTGCGCTTCTTGAGATCGTAGAAGCGCAGCTCGGACTTCTCCCCACTCAGCGTTCCGTCAATCAGTCCCAGCGGCTGCGTCAGGTAGAAAATGCGATCTCCGCGCAGGTCCAGCTGGGTGATGTTGGCCGCATCGATGGGCAGCGCGACGGCACGCGCCATCAGGCCGTCGAGGTCGATCCGGATCGGCTTGATCGGTCCGGCGGCCTCGGGCGCCGAGTCGTCCGTCTTCTTCTCGCCGTGCTTGCCGGGCTTCGTGTCTTGCCCGTTCTTTGCGCCATCGGCCGGTGGCGAGGAGCTATCGTAAGACGCACCGCTCCCCTCGTCGGACATCGGCGCGACCGGCGATGCGGTGTCACGTGCCAGGGGGATCGCGTAGATTCCCGTCGATTTGAGAATCGCGAAATCGAACTCGACGTCCGATGCGACCGGATTTTCGTGCCGGCTCGAGGTGAAGTAGAGATACTTTCCATCGGGCGACCAGGCGGGATTGGAATCGATTTCGGTGCCGTCGCCGAGTCGCGTCAACTTTCCCGTCGCAATCTCGTAAAGCGCGAGATCGCGCCTGCGGCCGAGCGCGGTCAGGCTGAATGCGAGCCAGCGGCCGTCCGGTGAAAAAGCCTGATCGTGAATTTCCGCGAACTTATCCTGCGCGACTTCCTTGGGTGCTCCACCATCGATGCGCACGATCCAGAGGCGGTGGGCGCCATCCGAGAACGCGAGCATTTTCCCATCGGGAGAGAAGATCGGCGCATAAAAATAGCCCTCGGCGAACGAGGTGAGGATTCTCTCCGGACCACCCTCCGCCGGTCGGATCGCGATTTCCTGCCTGCCGCCGGCATCGGTGGTGTAGGCGATGGTCCGCCCGTCCGGGGACCACGCCGGGTGGTCTTCGTCGACGCCCT
Organism: uncultured Gammaproteobacteria bacterium; assembly: GCA_963736185.1. GTDB lineage: Bacteria > Pseudomonadota > Gammaproteobacteria > Steroidobacterales > Steroidobacteraceae > Bog-1198. Next base: position 8,765 of record CAVTNZ010000096.1, read on the forward strand.
GCGTGCTCGTCAAATTACGTGTCGCGCCATATTCGGTGGGTACGCTGAAGATGTCGCCTCGCGCGGAAAACAGCGTTCGCCTGCCGTTCGGCGCCAGCGCGTAATCCATCTGCTGAGCCGGGTCGATCGAGCGAATCTCGCTCTTCACGTCGGCGACGTGTGGGCGAGTGCGTAGACCGTCGTCAGGGACCAGCACTGGAACTTCTTCGAGGCGCTCGCTGGACAAATCCAGCCGATAGAGCTTGCCGCCTTGCTGAAACGCGATGGCATTTCCGCCCAGCGCCGGAAAATCGATGTCGTAATCGGTGAAGTGCGTGATTTCCCGCACCTGCTTTGAGGCCGTGTCCATCACCCAGATGTTGGCCCGGCGGTTCGCATCCTGATCCGAGAGATAATAAATGCGGTCCCCGTACCACATCGGCGAGGTGTTGGTGCCGGACCAGCTGGTGAGCTGTTTCAGCTCACGCGTCTTGAAATCGTACGTAAAGAGCTGCTGTGCCAGGCCACCGTTATAACGCTTCCAGGTTCGGAAATTGCGAAAGATGCGGTTGTAGGCGATCGTGTGTCCATCGGGCCCAAAGCTGGCCAGGCCAACCGCACTGTCGATCGGCATGCGCGTCGGCAGCCCGCCCGTGACCGGAACCTCATAGAGATTTTGGATCCAGCTGTTCCATTGATCGCCCTTGGACAGATAGACGACACTGCGCGAGTCGGGTGTCCAGGTGACCACCATGTTGTCCGGCCCATGGCGGCCTCCCGTGCCGGCCTCGCTGGTCGCGCGAAATGTCAGGCGCCGCGCGGCGCCGCCCGCGGCCGGAATCACCCAGATATCGGTGCCCGCGTTGCTCGCCTCGGTATAGGCGATCCACTTGCCGTCCGGCGAGACCCGCGGGAACATGTCCTGCCCCGGCGCGCTCGTCAGTCGCACGGCCGTGCCGCCGGTCTTCGGCACCGACCACACGTTGCCATTCGCGACGAATACGATCCGATCGCCAAACGGCTGCGGAAATCGAGGCAGCGCGGCGCGGATGGCCGTCAGCGGAGCCATCAGGAGGAGAATAGCCGGCAACACGCGGTTAATGATCATGGTTAGACCGGCCTCTGTGAGAGGGGATGCGCCAAGTCTTCCGTGACGTGTCGGATGGGGTTCAGCACACCGTCGGGAGCGGCGCCGTAAATGCAGGCAGGTCGACCGGGGCTCGGCGAATCGTGAAATCCAATGCGTCGGCGAAATTCTTCGCGTGACGATCCCGCAATGTCATGGGTTCAAGCCCCCAGCGCCACTCGATCATTTTGAGGATCGAGCAGTGCTCGTAAGGACCTGCCGACTCGATCTTGCGTGGCGCGAAGGGACCCATTGCGATTGCCGGGACACGAAATCCGAGGCGCCGCAAATCCGGATGTGGACCGGGTCCCGCCTGAACCGTGTCGTCCCGGCACGGCGGCGGAGGGACATGATCGAAGAATCCACCATGCTCGTCAAAGTTGAGCACGAACACCATCCGATCCCACTGCGGACACCGCGAGAGGGTGTTGTGCACGCGCGCAACAAACTGCTCCGCGACCAACACGCTTCCCTTCGGATGGTAATCATTCGACGTCCCATCGTCCTCCGCGGCATCGGTGTAGTTCGGATCGACGAACACGATATTCGCCAGGGCGCCCTCGCGCGCATCGGTCCAAAACTGATCGACGTGATATGAAAGGCCGTCGTAGCGCTTGCTCTTGAAAAGCCCGGTCATCGGCTCACCGTGATAGTAGTAGGCGGCGCGAAGGCCGGCGGCGGCCGCCCTATCGAAGATGGTGGTCGAAATGGTGCAGGGACGGTCCGCGTCCGTCTTGGGAAAACCGTCGGGCATGTCGACCTGGGTGGTCCCCGACAGCTGGTAGAGCCTGTTCTCCCATGTCGGTCCCTGCATCGAGCAGAAATAATTGTCAAAGGTCGTATAGCCCGTCGCCAGGGCGCTCAAGATCGGCAGGTCCTTCGGACCATAGTAGCCGATCGGAAATCGGTCGCCCGGGGGAGCGGTCTGCAAAAAACCGTCGCAGCGCCCGTTCGCATATTGCGTCGCCGTGCCCTGCCATGAGTGGTCCGGATCGCTGAAGCGGCAGCCCTGCCACTCCGGTGCCAGAGGCCAGGTTTCATGCGCGATTCCGTTCGTATCGGTGTAGCGAAGGCCCCGTTGTTTGCCGTTGGCACCCGGCAGCCAGCCCAGGACGTGGTCGAAGGAGCGATTCTCCATCATCAGTACGACGACGGTATCGAAAGGGGCCTCGCCGGGATTTCCGAGCGCCTTTGCCCTGACGCCTGCATCTGATCCCGGTACGGGAATACTGGCGGCTGCGCGGCCGCATAGCGGCTCCAGCAGGGCTGCCCCCGCCGTCAATGTCAGAAAATCACGCCGCGTGAGGTTTGAGGTCATGCAACAACTCGCCGATCAAGCGTTTGAGCCGGGCCAGCGATAGCCCGACGGCAGACTTTACTCTCGGCTGCCATGGCGTGCATACACAAATGTTACGCCTATTCGCCCGCAGCAATACTGCCAACCGCGCACCCGGCGAGTTGAGTATTCTATCGGGAAACTGCCACACGGAAGGACTCGTAGCCTGATGGAAATAACCGGGAGAGGATGGGTGCGGCACGCACACGGTTGGCTGGTGTTGAGCGCCTTGGGTGCGTTCGGCGCCTTGGGTGCGCCGGGGGCTCGCGCGACGATCGATCCCTCGATGGTTCAGGCGCTGCAGTGGCGCCTCATCGGTCCTTTCCGCGGGGGCAGGGTACTCGCAGCGATCGGAATCGCCGGAGATAGCCGCCATTTCTACTTCGGCGCCGTCGATGGCGGCGTTTGGGCAACCGAGGATGCCGGCCGGACCTGGCAGCCGATCTTCGACGGCCAGCCGGCGGCCTCGATCGGCGCGCTGGCAGTGGCGCCGTCCGCGCCGGCGACCCTCTATGTGGGCACCGGCGAGGCAGACATGCGCTCGGACATCGCCCACGGCGCCGGTATGTACAAATCGCTCGATGCGGGCAAACACTGGAGCTTCCTCGGGCTCGCCGATACCCGCCAGATTGGTCGCATCCTGGTCGATCCCCTCAATCCCGAGGTCGTATTCGTCGCGGCACTCGGACACGCCTATGGTCCCAATGCCGAACGGGGTGTGTTCCGCTCGAAGGACGGCGGCGCGCACTGGCGTAAAGTCCTGTTCGAGAATCCGGACACCGGTGCCATCGATCTTGCCTTCAAGCCCGGCGCTCCCGATACCATCTACGCCGCGCTCTGGCAGACGAGGCGGCCGCCCTGGAGCGTCTATCCGCCGTCGAACGGTCCGGGGAGCGGACTGTACGTCTCGAAAGACGGCGGCGATCATTGGAATGCGGTCATTGGCAACGGCTTTCCGGCGCACCCCGGAAGAATCGGACTTGCCGTGACGCCGAGCCGGCCGGAACGGCTCTATGCGCTCATCGATGCTCCCGAGAAGGAAGGCGGCCTGTATCGATCGGACGATGGCGGCGTGCACTGGAGTCATGTGTCCGCCGATTCGCGCATCTTCAATCGGGGCTGGTATTTCTGCAGTCTGACGGCGGATCCGAACAACCCCGAGCGGCTCTACGTCATGAACACGATCGTGCTGCGCTCGGAGGACGGCGGCAAGAATTTCATGGCGCTCAAGGGCGATCCCACCGGGGATGATTTTCACAGCCTGTGGATCGATCCCACCGATTCCGAGCGCCAGATCCTCGGTGTCGACCAGGGCGCGCTGATCACGCTCGACGGCGGTGTGAGCTGGAGCAGTTGGTACAACCAGCCAACCGCGCAGATCTATCACGTCAGCACCGACCAACGCTTTCCGTACTGGGTCTACGGCGCCCAGCAGGACTCCGGTGCGGTGGCCTTGCCGAGCCGGACCGAGACCGTCGACGGCATTACCATGGAGCAGTTTCGCGAGATCACCGCCGGGGGCGAGAGTGGCATGATTGCGCCGGATCCGGACCACCCGAACATCATCTACGGGGACCGGGTCGACAAGCTCGACACTCATACGGGCCAGACCCGCAATGTCGACCCCACCCTCGCCTACCCCGAAATCCACCATCGCAGCGCCTGGACACTTCCGCTCGCATTCTCCCGCCGCGGCCCGAGAGCACTGTACTTCGCCGATCAGCGCCTGTTCAGGACGCGGGACGGCGGCAATCACTGGACTGCGATCAGCCCCGACTTGACGCGCCGGGATGCGGGAGTTCCGTCGAACCTCGACCCCCCGACCGCGGCCGACGATGATCACGTCGACAAGCGCCGCGGGGTAATCTACACGATCGCACCCTCGACGCTTTCGCCCACGGCGCTCTGGATCGGGACCGACGATGGGCTCGTCTGGCGCTCCGACGATGCCGGCGCGCACTGGCGCGACGTCACGCCTGCGGCGCTCACCCCTTGGTCGAAGGTGGCGGGCATCGAGTTGTCGCATTTCGACCCCGCGGTGGCGTACCTCGCGATCGACCGCCACCGCCTGGACGACGATCAGCCCTACATTTATCGGACGCAGGACGGCGGCAAGGAGTGGCTGCGAATCGATGCAGGCATTCCCAGCGACAGCTTCGTCAACGTCATTCGCGAGGATCCGGCGGCGAGGGGCCTGCTCTACGCCGGCACCGAGCGCGGCATGTTCGTGTCGCTGGACGACGGCGCACACTGGCAGTCGCTGCAGCAAAATCTCCCGATGACCTCGGTGCGCGACATCGATGTTCACGGCGATGACCTGGTGATCGCCACGCATGGGCGCGGCTTCTGGATCATGGACAACGTGACGGCGCTGCGGCAGATGGGCGCGCTGCGGCCGGACGAGGCTACACTATTCAAGCCGGCGACTGCCATCCGCGTACGCCCCTCCGCATTCACCGGGACGCCCATGCCGAAGGACGAGCCCTTGGCCGCCAATCCTCCCGACGGTGCCGTGATCGACTACGCGCTGCCCGCAGCTGCCAACGGTGCCGTGACCCTGACCATCCTTGACGCCCACGACAACCCGGTTCGCCGCTTCCGCAGCACGGACCTTCAGAAGACCCCGGACCCCTCCAAGCTCGAATTCGCACCCGAATGGGTGCCGCCACCGGTGGTGCTATCCACCCAGCCAGGGATGCATCGTCTCGTCTGGAACCTGCGCTACCCGAGCCCGGAGCCGGCGACGCCGGAGCGTCCCGCGCCGCAGGGAGCCTGGGCACCGCCCGGACGGTACGAAGTCGAGCTGAACGTCGCGGGACAGAGCCTGCGCCAGCCGCTCGAGGTCAAGGAGGATCCGCGCGTGACCGTCTCCCAGGCTGCATTGCTGCGGGAATTCGTGCTGACCCGTCGGATCGAGCAGTCGTCAGCCCGTGTGTCGACCGCGCTCGGGCAGGCGATTCGGCTGCAGGACGCTCTCCGGTTGCGGTTGGCTCAACCCGCGGCTTCGCGCGAGCAGGCCATGGTGCGGCTGATGGCGAAGGCTTCGAGCCTCTCGGGTGTTACGCCGCTCTCGCCCTCGCGCAACACCCCGCCGCTCCGTACGGACAGCTTGCGGGCCCTCGCGGCCGATTTCGACAAACTCGAGGAGGCGGCGGACGGGGCCGATGCCGACCCGGGACCGGACGTGCGCACCTCCTTCGCCACGTTGTCGCGCATGCTGACGACCACCCTCGCGGGCTGGCAGGCACTACTGGATCACGATCTGGCTGAGCTCAACGCCCAACTCAACGCAATGGGCGAGTCCCCGATCGTCCTGTGAGCGCTCCTCGGCGTCCTCGCGACCGGCGGCTCCTCTGGCCGCTCTTGCTGTGCGCCTCGGCGGCGCTCGCACACGCGGATCAACCCGCCACGAGCGGCGCTGCGGGCAGCGACTCCTCCAAGGCCGCCGCGCAGACCGGGGCGAAGGCGGCGGCGAAGGCGGTATGTGCCCCCACATGCCCGCCGGTGATTGTCCCGGGCAGCCGCTACCATGCCGCGACTCGCTACGAGCACTCTTTGCCGGAAGTGAACGGCACGACGATCACGGTTACCAGGAAGACCAGCGTCGTGGATCTCGATCATCTGCCGACCATCATCGACAATAACCAGCGGGAGCTGTTCGACCAGCTGCCCGGCATCGTCATTGCCGAGCAACAAAATCCGACCGAGCTCAACCTCTCCTACCGCGGTCTCGGCAATCCCCAGGAAAGCGAATACATCCTGCTCATGCAGGACGGCATCCCGCTGGAGCTGGACTGGATCGGCTATCCGACCACCTATTATCTGCCGGTCCCGCAGGCCCTGAGCTCCGTGCAGATGATCCGCGGGGGATCCGGCCTGCTGTATGGACCTGAGCCTCAGCCGGTCATCAATTTCGTCTCGCGGACACCCGACCCAAATCGCCCGCTGACCGGATCGCTGGAGCAGGTCGGCGGAACCCGGGGCCTTTATTCCGGCTTCAATCGCATTTCGGGCACTTCCGGGGACTGGGACTATCTGGCCGACTATGCCCGGCGACAGTCGGACGGTGAGCGGGCGAACGGCGGCTATGCGCTCGATGCCGGCGACATGCACCTCGGCAGGCGGCTCGACGAGCAGCAGAAGCTCAGCCTCGACGTACATTTGTACTCCTTGGACAGCGGCCTCGCGGGGCTCATGTCCGGCGCCCAGTTCCAGTCGAACCGCTATCAGACCACGACACCCGATGATCATTTGTGGACCGATCGTGATACCGCCATCCTCACCTACGACAACCACTTCAGCGCGCACGATGTGTATACGCAGAAGCTCTGGACCGGCTATACGGATCTGGTCACCCGCTCGGATAGCTACGGCCAGACGCAGATCGCCACCGGCTCGACGCTCGCCGCTCAGCGCTTTCACTACACGGGCCTGGACGGGCGATGGCTGCACCGCTGGTGGAAGGGCAACGCGCTGACAGTGGGCTACACGGCGTACGTCTCGCACAGCCCCTATGACGAGTGGACCAGCCCGAATCCTCTGGTCGGCCAGGATGAGGAGTCCGGCAAGCTCACCTACGCCGATGCGCGCAGCACCCGGTACGGGGCGCTCTTTGCCGAAAATGTATTTCGCCTGCCGTGGCGCATTCACCTGGTTCCCTCCGCCCGCTTCGATCACGAGCAGCTCGGGACCGGGGAGTCGATCGCGCCGCATCCGTATCTGGTGAATGCGACCTACCGGAAGAACGCGCCGCTCCTCGGCCTCGGCGTAGGCAACGACTTCGGTCGCGGCAACGAAACCTACCTCAATGTCTCGCAGGGGTACCGTCCGCTGCGCTATCTGGACATCGCCAGCCCGTTCAGCAAGTTCTCCCCCACGAACAATCCCGATCCAACGAAATACCTCACCTACGAAGCGGGCGTTCACGGCTGGCCGGTGGAGGGTCTCTACTACGATGCCAGCCTGTTTCAGGTCGACGTCAAGAACAGGATCGAGTCTGAAGCCCTCTCGCTGACCGAGACCATCGATGTGAATACCGGCAGCACTCGCAACCGCGGAGCGGAATTCGAAACCTCCTACGACCTGTTGCGCGTTTGGTTCAACAGCGCTTCGACCCAGCACCTGACCGTTTTCGTCAACGCGAGCCTGCTGAACGCGCGCTTCACGGAAAGCATCATTCCCGGGCAGGTCGGGAAGATCCCGGCGTATGA
>CAVTNZ010000097.1:0-5109 GCA_963736185.1 uncultured Gammaproteobacteria bacterium
GATGTATTGCTGGCTCGCGCCTCACGGGCCACGCGCTCATCGAAGGCAAGCGGCGCGGCGTCAGGTACGTGGTGGTCACCATGTGCATCGGCGGCGGCATGGGCGCCGCCGGACTGTTCGAGGTGGTGTAGGCAGGAAAAGGCGCCGCGCATGATTCTCTATGGATACTCGATGAGCTCCGCCTCCTACCGGGTGCGCATCGCGTTGTGCCTGAAGGGGATCGAGCCGACCGCGGTGACCAAGCAGCTGCGGCGCGGCGAGCACCGGCTCAAGGACTTCCTGCGGGTGAATCCGCAGGGCCTCGTCCCGGCGCTCGAGCTCGACGACGGACAGGTGCTCACGCAGTCCCTTGCGATCATCGAATATCTGGACGAAATCCATCCGCAGCCGCCGTTGCTGCCCGCATCGCCGTTGGAGCGCGCGCGGGTGCGCAGCATGGCGCAGCTCGTCGCGTGCGATGTGCACCCATTGAACAATCTGCGGGTTCTGCAATATCTCGAGGGGCCGCTCGCGCAGACGCCGAGCACGCGCGACGCCTGGTACCGGCATTGGATCGAGACGGGATTCGCGGCACTCGAGGAGATGCTCGGACGCGACCCCGCGAGAGGGCGATATTGCCACGGGGAATCGCCCACCCTCGCGGATCTGTGTCTGGTGCCGCAGGTGTTCAATGCGCGGCGCTTCTCCGTGGATTTGAGCCCCTATCCGCGCATCGTCGCCATCGACGCCGCGTGCCACGAGCTGGCCGCCTTCGCCGCCGCGGCGCCGGAAAAGCAGACGTAATCAAATCCTACAGCGGGCGCTGCCCATCGCCCCTGTCGGCCCCGGGACCTCCGCCGCTAGGATGACGTAGTATCGGGCTGAGGTTTATCCAACACGGGGCATGGGGACACCGCATGAGCATGAAATTTGCCGGCCTATTTCTGACCGCAGCCGCGCTTTGCGGATGTAACTCCGCAGCACCGCCACCGCCGCCTCCGACCGCCGACCAAACCGCTCCGCCGGCCGCGCCGCCCCCCGATCAGGCGGCGCCCGCGGACAACGGCGCGCCGCAGACCACGGAGACCGCCTATACGCCGCCCGAGCCGCAGCCGGTGGTCAGCGTCTATCAGGATCCCCCGACCTCGCAACCGCCCCCGGTCGAGGTGGCGTGGGCGCCGCCGCCCATGCTGGTGGAGCCCCCGCCGCCGCAGCCGGGACCGCAGTACGTGTGGACCGGAGGCTATTGGGCCTGGTATGGCCGGTGGGTCTGGATTCACGGCCGTTGGCTGCCGCCGCCGCACCCCGATTATCATTGGATCCCGCCGTATTACGATCACCGCGGCGATCATGTGGTGTTCGTCAATGGATTCTGGGGCGGCCCGCACGTCTCCTTCATCGCGCCGGCAATCGGTGCGGCACTGGTGCTGGCGGCCGTGCTGCCCGGCGTGATCGCAGGTCCACCGCCGATGGGGCCCGAGGGCGTCTTCGTTCCGGCGCCTCCCGGCTCGGCGCCCGGCATCATCATCCCGGCACCTTTGGGCACGCCGCCCGCGGTCGTGACCGGCGCGCCGCCGGTGGTGAACGTGGGCATGCGGATCAACGTCAGCAACACGAACATCACCAACACCACCGTGAACAACACGGTGATCAACAACACCGTCATCAACAACCGGGTGGTCAACAACGTGACCATCGTCGCGCCGGCCAGTGCGACGGCGAATCACCAGGAGGTGAACTCCACGGTCCCGGCACAGGCCCATCTGGCTGCTGCACAACCGCCCGTGGTTCGGGTGCCCGCGCCCGCACCGGCCTCGTCCAAGCCGATCCCGCCGTACGTGCCGGGCCACACGGTGGCCCTGCCGCCCCCGCAGGTGGTGCGTGCGGTGGTGCCTCCCGAGCTGGCCCGGCCCGAGGCTGCGCCCGCTCGCGAGCAGGAAGCGACCGAGGCGAAGCGCAAGGCCGCGACGGCGGAAACGGAAATGAACAAGAGCGGCCAATCCGAGGCGGTCGCCGCGAAACGGGCGGCGGACGCCAAAGCCGCGGAAGAGGCGAAGCGCAAGGCCGCGGAATCTTCCGCCGCCCGCAGCCGCGAAGAAGCCGCGGCGCGTGAAGCCGGCGCGAAAGAGGCGGCCGCCAAGCAAGCCGCCGCAAAGGAGACCGCCGCGAGGGAAGCCGCCGCGAGGGAGGCCGCCGCCAAGCAGTCCGCCGCCAAAGCCGCGCAGGCAAGGGAAGCGGCAGCCGGGGAGGCCGAGGCCAAGAAGAAGGCGGCGGATGCCGCGGCGGCGAGGAAGAGAGCCGAGGAGCAGCGCAAGGAGCATCCGCCCGCGCAGTGACGGCCGGCGCGGCTAGGCCGGGGGCGGTTGGAGGACGGGAATTCCCTGGCGGATGTCGGCCGAGAACGTCGGGCTCGCGTCCGCGGCCAGCCCGCGTGCGCTGATGTAGCCGAGCCGCGTCAGCTCTGCGAGCGGATAGCGCATGTCCAGGCCGCCGATGCCGTACACGTACTCGGGCAGGTAGCCCGAGAGCCACAGGCGGTAGCTCAACGGCAGGGGGCCCACGACCTGTCTCAGCATCTTGTATACGAGGATGGTGCAGTTGCCGGTGAGCGTGTGATAGAAGCGCGGCCGGTCCACCAGGCCGTTGGCCTCCTCGAGGTACGCGAGAAACAGCGCCCGAAGCGCGGCGGGCGCTATCCGTAGCCGGTATAGATAGGCCCTTTCGCGGCGCACGTTGGTACGCAAACGCACGATGTCGAGTTCGTCGGCGGCGATCACGCTCAATTCGAACTCCTTGAAAAACCCGCCGACCTCGGAAAACGTTTCGGTTCGTTCGCGGCGGATCTCGACCGAGAAGACCAGGCGGTTGCCGTCGGCGAAGCCGAAGGACAGGAGCGTGTGGGCGATCGCATGGCCGGCCCAATACGACATGATCATGTCGAGCGATGCGAGCCGGTCGAGATCGTAGCGGCGGGTTTCCCAGCGCGGCGTGTAGTCGTCGGCGGTGCGCCATTCGAAGTTGCGCACGTTGTGCAGGGTCACGTTGCCGCCCTCGACGGCGCCGTGCGTCAGCTGCGCCACGTCGTCCGCCCACGCACGTTCGTTCGAGGGCGACAGGCTCGTCCACCACGCCAGCAGCGCCGCATGGGCCGCGGCGAAGGTGCAAAGCCCGGCCGCGGGCCAGCCCGACCAGACGGCGGACGCGCAGAGGATTCCGAGGGCCGCCCAGAGCGCGCAGATCGACGATTTCCAACCGCGGCTGCCCGGCGCCTGGTACCAGAGTGCGAGCGCACCCCAGATGCAGGCCAGCCCCACGATCAGCGTGCCCAGGATCTGAGTCACGGCGCCGGCATGCGCTACGGGACGGCGCGCTCGCTCAGGAAGGCGCCGAGGATGCGCGCGGTATGGCTCTTCGCGGCCTTGCGCGCGACGGCATCCGGATCCCCCTCCGCGACCACACGGCCACCGCCGCCGCCGCCTTCCGGTCCGAGGTCCACGATCCAGTCCGCTTCCGCCATGACGTCCAGATTGTGCTCTATCACCACCACCGTATTACCCGCATCCACCAGACGCTGCAACACCTTGATGAGCTTCTCCACGTCCGCCATGTGCAGCCCGACCGTCGGCTCATCGAGCACATACAGCGTGTGCTGGCCGTCGCGGCGGGCCACATCGAGGCCCACGACATCGGTGCGCGTTTTCGAGAGCTCCGCCACGAGCTTGATGCGCTGGCTCTCGCCGCCCGAGAGCGTGGGACTCGGCTGGCCTAGGCTCAGGTATCCGAGGCCGACATCGGCGAGGAGCTGCACGGGATGATGGATGGCGCGCTGGGCGCGGAAGAACTCCGCGGCATCATCGACGCTCAGCGCCAGCGTCTCGCCGATGCTCTTCCCCTTGAACGCGATGCTCAACGTTTCCGGATTGAAGCGCCGGCCGCCGCATACGTCGCACAGCACCTGCACGTCCGGCAGGAAGCTCATCTCGATGCGCTGCATGCCCTGGCCCTCGCAGGCTTCGCAACGTCCGCCGGCGGTGTTGAACGAGAACCTGCTCGCGGTGAACCCGCGGATGCGCGCTTCGGTGGTCTCCGCGTAGAGGCGCCGGATCGAGTCCCAGAAGCCGATGTAAGTGGCGGGGCAGGATCGCGGTGTCTTGCCGATCGGCGTTTGATCGACTTCCAGCACGCGGCTGACCGCCCGCCAGCCCTCGAGCGCCTCGCAGCCCTGCAGATCGACCGGGCGATCGCGGTCCGCGCGCGGGCGTCGGGCGAGCAGGCGCCTGAGATTGCCGAGCAGCACATCGCGGGCCAGGGTCGATTTGCCCGAGCCCGAAACTCCGGTCACCACGGTCAGGCGGCCGAGCGGAATGCGCGCCTCCACCCGCTTGAGGTTGTGCAGGGTGGCGCCCGCGATGCGGATCGACGGCGTGTCGCGGGCGATCGAACGCCGGCGCGCCCTGGAATGCCGCAGCGGAGCTGCGAGGCATCGCCCGGTGGGGGAGTCGGCACGGCGCGCCAGCTCGACGGCGGTTCCTTGCGCCACCACCTGGCCGCCGCGCGTGCCGGCGCCGGGCCCGAGGTCGATGACCCGATCCGCCCGCCGGATGGTGTCCTCGTCATGCTCGACCACCACCAGGGTGTTGCCCTTGCTGCGCAGGCGGTCGAGCGTGTCGAGAAGAATGACGTTGTCGCGCGGATGCAGCCCGATGGTGGGCTCGTCGAGCACGTAGCACACCCCCTGCAAATTGGACCCCAGCTGGGCCGCCAAACGGATGCGCTGCGCCTCGCCGCCCGAGAGCGTGGGCGCCGGCCGGTCGAGCTGCAGGTAACCGAGTCCCACGTCGCAGAGAAAGGTGGTGCGGGTTTCGAGCTCCGCGACGAGATCGCGGGCGATCTCGAGCTCCCGGCCCGCCAGGTTGAATTTGCGCAGCGCGGCCGCGAATTCCTCGACCGGCAGATGCGTGAGCTCCGCGATCGAGAGCTCGCGAAACAGCACGTTTCGCGCAACGGGATTGAGCCGGGCGCCGCCGCAGTCCGGGCAGGGGCAGGGCTCGCCGGTGTCGGGATCGCCCGCGGCCTGCCACTGGGATTCCTCGCCGGTTTGTAGCAATACGTAACTCAGGCGCCCAACAT
>CAVTNZ010000098.1:0-112780 GCA_963736185.1 uncultured Gammaproteobacteria bacterium
GGGGAGTCGGTCCGCCGGCTCGGCCTGGGTCCAAGGCCCAAGTTCCTTGTAGGCGTCCGCCGTCGGAATCTGAGGCGTCTTGAGCGGCGGCGCGAACGAACAGGCACCGAGCAGCAGACTCAGGGCCGCACCGCCGCGGCGGAATAGGTCAGCCGGCTTCATGTCGGGTTCTCGCCGGCGCGTGTGCGATGCGCACCTGATCGCCGTTGCCGATCCCGTCGGGCGGGTTTTGGATCACCTGATCGTCCGGCGCCAGCCCGGAGGCCAGCTCGACCACGGCGCCAAGATCCCGCTGCAGCGCCACCGGCTTGAGCAGCACGCGATCGTCGGCGTTCACGGTGGCGATGGACAGGCCTTTGGCATCGAAAATCAGCGCGCTCGAGGGCACACTGAGCACGTTGGGCGCCCCCGCGATCTGCAGGTGGATGCTCGCATAACCGCCCGGCATCAACTCGCCACGGCTGTTGTCGACGATGATTTGCATCAATGTGGTGCCCGTGGTCGGAGTGACGGCCTGTGCGGATGCCTCGACCGTTCCGTCGTAGGTCTTGCCCGGGTGCTCGGGCACGCGGATCACGGCCTTGGTGCCCGATGGAACGCTTGGCACGTAGTTCTGCGGCACGCTGACATAGACGCGCAGTTTGCTCGTTTCCGAGACCACGAACAGCTCCGCGCCGCCGGCGGCGCCGGCGTTGATGAGCGCTCCGATGTCGGTTTCGCGCGCGGTGACGATGCCGTCGAACGGGGCGGTGAGGCGTTTGAAGCCCTCCTCCGCAACCAGCTGGTCGACGTTGGCCTGCGCGGCCTTGACCTGGGCGACATTGGCGTTCCAGGTGAACGTGCGCTGGTCCACGTCCTGCTTGGCGACAGCATCCGTGCCGGCGAGGGATTGCCACCGCTCCGCGGTGATCTGAGCGAGCTTGGCATTCGCCTGGGCGACGCTCAAGGCCGCGCGCGCCTGCCTGAGTTGCTGGTCGAGATCGGGCGTGTCGATCACGGCGAGCACGTCCCCCGTCTTCACCCGACCGCCGATGTCGTACTTCCAGCTCTTGAGATACCCCGGAACGCGCGCATAGATCGGCGCCCGGATATAGGCCTCCAGACGGCCGGGCAGGTCCAGGCCCTGGTGATTCTCCACCCGGGTGGGCGCCACGATGGCTACCGTGGGCACGGCGCGGACCTCGGTCAAATCCCGCAGGCGCGAGTTTTGCGCGGCGCGAGAGACGAGGCCGAACGTGACGATCGAGACGACGACGACCAGGAAAAGGATGCCGGTGAGGCGCAGATGCCGCGGCAGCGGTCGGGCGGTACGCGGATCAGGCTGGGACATCGGCTTCTCCAAGGGGGGCAAGCGGCAACGGGCTCGGGCTGTCGTGCCGGTGCACCAGGGTGAACACCACGGGCACGAAGAACAGGGTGGAGACGGTCGCGAAGATCAGACCCCCGATCACCGCGCGGCCGAGCGGCGCGTTCTGCTCGCCGCCCTCGCCGAGTCCCAACGCCATCGGCAACATGCCGATCACCATGGCGAGGGCGGTCATCAGCACCGGCCGGATTCGCACGAACCCGGCCTCGAGGGCCGCCTGCGTCGCATTGCCGAACTCGGTGAGCTTCTCGCGCGCGAAACTGATCACGAGCACGCTGTTGGCGGTCGCCACGCCCATGCACATGATGGCGCCGGTGAGCGCCGGAACGGACAACGTGGTGTGGGTTGCGAACAGCATCCAAGCGATGCCGGCGAGCGCGGCCGGCAGCGCGGTGATCACGATGAACGGATCGCTCCAGGACTGGAAGTTGATCACGATCACGAAGTACACCAGCACGATTGCGCCGAGCAGGCCGAGCAGAAGGCCGGTGTAGGCGCTGTTCATGGTGGCCGTCTGTCCGACGAGGGCAACGGTGGTCCCCTTCGGTTTGTCCTTGTCGTTTCGGGCGATGATCGCGCGGATATCACTCGAGACGGCGCCGAGATCGCGGCCCTCGGTGGTCGCATAGATCTGCACCATCGGCGCGATGTCGTACTGCGAAACCACGGCGTTGCTGTGCGTGCGCTCGATATCGGCGATGCCGCCGAGCACCGTGGTGGGCGCCCCGTTCGCGTTGATCGGCAGATTCCGGAGCGCCGGCAGCGAGTCGATCTGATACTGCGGCGTCTGCAGCGCGATCGGATAGGTGACGCCGTTTTTCTCGTTGAGCCAGTAGGTGGGCGCCACCTGGGAGGAGCCTGCCAGGTTCACGACCAGGCTGTTGGTCACGTCGGCTGCGGTCACCCCGGTGAACCGCGCGCGCGTGCGGTCGATGTTCACCGCGAGCGTCGGCAGGCCCGCGGACTGCTGGATGCGCGCATCGGCCACTCCGGTCACGTGGCGCACCTGCGCCAGGAGCTTGTTGGCGTACGCGTAATCCGCGGCGAGATTGTTGCCGCGCACCTGCAGATCGATCGGTGCGGGGGCGCCGAAATTCAGGATCTGGCTGACGATGTCCGCGGGCAGAAACGAGAATGTCATGCCCGGGAAGCGCCGGGGCAGCTCGTTGCGCAGGCGGGTGACGTAGCCGGCGGTCGGCGCATGTCCCTCCTTGAGCGATATCTGGATGTCCCCGTCCGATTCGCCGATCGTGCCGGTGTTGTTGTAGATGGTGTTGATCGACGATAGATAGGTGCCGATGTTGTCCACCACCGCCTCCACCTCGGCCGGCGGGATCACCTCGCGGATGGCTTTTTCCACCGCCGTGAAACGCGCCGCCGTTTCCTCGATGCGCATGCCGACGGGTGCCCGGACATGAATCAGCATCTGCCCGCCGTCGACCTGCGGGAAGAAATTTCGCCCGAGAAACGGCGCGAGCAGGAAGGAAACCGCGATGAAGCCGACGAAGCCGCCGACGAACAGTCCCCGGTGATCGATGGCGAGTGCCAGGAGCTCGTGGTAGCCGCTGCGCAGGCGCATGAAGCGTTCCTCGAAGCCGCGCTGAAAGCGTACCAGCGGATTTCTCGAGCGCACCGGTTGGGCGGCCTCGCCATGCTCGCCGGTGCGGGGGACGTGCATGTGCAGCAGATATTTAGCCATCGTCGGCACCAGGGTGCGCGACAGGAGAAAGGAGAAGACCATGGCGAACATCACGCTTTCAGCCAGCGGCACGAACAGAAACCGCGCAACGCCGCTCAGGAAGAACATGGGGATGAACACGATGCAGATGCACAACAGGGATACGAACGCGGGCACGACGATCTGCGAGGCGCCGTCCATGATCGCAGCCTCCACGGGCTTGCCCTGCTCGAGGTGGTAGTTGATGCTCTCGATGGTCACCGTGGCCTCGTCGACCAGGATGCCCACGGCGAGCGCGAGCCCCCCCAGGGTCATGATGTTGAGCGTCTCCCCGAGCGCGGACAGCGTGCCGATGGCGCCGAGGATCGACAGCGGAATCGACGTGGTCACGATCAGGGTCGAGCGCCAGCTGCCGAGGAACAGGAGGATCATCAGGCTGGTGAGGGCCGCCGCGATCACGCCCTCGCGGATCACGCCTTGAATCGAGGCGCGTACGAATAGGGATTGATCGCCGATCGGTTTCACGACGAGGGTGTCCGGAAGCGTCGGCTTGATGACCTCCAGCATGTGCTTGACGCCGCTCACGATGTCGAGCGTCGAGGTCGTGCCGTTCTTGAACACGCTGAGCAGCACCGAGCGATTGCCGTCCACATGGACGACGTTGGTCTGCACCGCGTTGCCATTGTGCACCTGGGCCACGTCGTGCATGTAGACCATGGCGCCGTTCACGCTCTTGATCGGCAGGTCGCCAAGATCGCGGATTCTCGACGGCGCACTGTTGAGGTTCACCGTGTATTCGTAATCGCCGATCTTCTCGGTCCCGGCGGGGGTGAGGATATTTTGCGCGGCGAGCGCGTTGGCGACATCGAGACCCGTCAGGCCGCGCGACTGCATCGCCGCGGTGTCGAGGTCGAACATCACCTGCGGCGATTTGCCGCCGAAGGGAAACGGAATGCCGGCGCCCTGCACCGTCACCAGACGCGTCCTGACGAAGTTCAGGCCCAGATCGGCCAGATTCTGCTCCGTCAACCCCGACCCCGAGAGCGCCAGCTGGATGATCGGCACTGTGGAGGCGCTGTAATTGAGGATCAGCGGCGGCGTGGCGCCGGGCGGCAGTTGCTTGAGCAGGGTCTGGGAAATGGCGGTGACCTGCGCGTTGGCGGTCGCGATGTTCACCGTGGGATGAAAGAAGATCTTGACGATGCCGAAGGTGGTGTAGGAGCTCGCCTCGATGTGTTCGATATCGTTGACCGTGGTCGTGAGCGCGCGCTCGTAGGGGGTGATGATGCGCCCCGCCATCTGGTCGGGCGGCATGCCCTGGTACAGCCACGCGACCCCGATGATCGGGATGTTGATGCCGGGGAAGATATCCACCGGCATCCGTATCGCCGCGAGGATGCCGATCAGCAAAATCAGCAGTGCGGCGACGATGAACGTATAAGGTCGCGCGAGCGCGATGCGGACGATCGCTAACAAGGAGTCACCCGCGGAGGACTTGAAGGCTCAGGCTGCATGAGGCTCGAAATTTTGAGACCGGCCCGTCGAGCGCGGATTTCATTACCTCTCAGGATTGTTTCAATTGAAATCCTGGCCCCCACCGGATGCCGCCGTCCCTGGCACAAGCAATTGATTGTATTGACAATGAATTGCGCACCGGACGAACTTGCGCGCTAGCTCAAGGCGGGATAATCGGTGTACCCCGCGGGCCCCGGCGAATAGAAGGTCTTGGTGTCGGGGGAGTTCAGCGAGGCGCGCCGGGAGAGACGCGCCGGCAGGTCGGGGTTCGCCAGAAACGGCCGACCGAAGGCGATGGCGTCGGCCTCGCCCGCTCGCAGCGCCTTCTCGGCATCCTCGAGCAGATAGTCCGAGTTCAACGCCAGCGTTCCCCGGAATGTGCGCCGGATCGCAGGCACGAGCTGACGAATGGCGGGCCGGAATGTGCTTTCGGGACGTGAGGCGCGCATCTCCAGGAAGGCGATCTTCAGCTCGCTCAACGCCCGGGCCGCCGCAACGAACAAGGACGCCGAATCGCTGTCGGCGCAACCCTGCGGATCGTCGTTGGGGGAAAGCCGCACGCCGGTCCGATCGGCGCCGGCGACGCTGATGAGCGTCTGCGTGACCTCCACCAGCAGCCGGATGCGATTTTCGACGCTGCCGCCGTAGCGGTCGGCACGCAGGTTGGTGCCGTCGCGAAGGAATTGGTCGATCAGGTAGCCATTCGCCGCGTGCAGCTGCACGCCGTCGAAGCCGGCCGCGAGCGCATTTTCGGTGGCGCTGCGATAATCGCCGATGATCTTTTCGATTTCCGGCAATTCGAGCGCGCGTGATTCCACATAGGGCTTCGCTCCTTCGTAGGTGTGAGCGTGCCCGGGAGCGGTGGTGGCCGAAGCGGACACCGGCCTCGAGCCGCCGAGAAAATCGGGGTGCACGAGGCGACCCATGTGCCAGACCTGGGCGACGATGCGCCCGCCCGCCTCATGCACCCCCTGTACGATCGGCTTCCAGGCGGCGACCTGCTCCCCGGACCAGAGCCCCGGCGCAAAGGGCCACCCCAGGCCTTGCTGGCTGATGCCGGTCGCCTCCGTGATGATCAATCCGGCCGAGGCGCGTTGACGGTAATACTCGCCCATCAGCGACGTGGGTACATGGCTGCGGGTCGCGCGACCTCGGGTCAGCGGCGCCATCAAGATGCGATTGGGTGCGTGAATCGCACCGAACGTGATCGGGTCGAACAAGCTCGTCATCGGCAAGGCTCCTTCAAAGCTGAGAACGAATCGGCAGCAGCACGAGTTCGGCGAGTTTCTCCCCGAGCGGACGCCGTCGCCAGCTCTGCAGCGAGCGCTGCAGGGAAGATTCGAGATCCCGTTCGAACACGCCGGTCATCTGCCGCGCGAACGGCGCATCGTACACGTTCAAGCTTGCCTCGTCGTTCAGTTCGAAGGAGCGCATGTCGAAGTTGGTCGAGCCGATCGATACCATGTATTCATCGAAGATCAGCATTTTGCAGTGGAGCATGGTGGGCTGGTATTCGTGGATCTCCACCCCGCTCTCGAGCAGCGGGCCCCATCCCCGCTTGGAGGCTATGCGCACGGTTTCGGAATCCAGATATTTCCCCGGCAGCAGCACCCTGATGCGCACGCCTCGCGCGCGCGCCCCGAGGAGCTCCCGGATCATCAGCGCGTCCGGAACGAAGTAGGCGGCCTCGATGTCGATCGAGCGCTCGGCAGCGGTTATCGCGGTCAGATACATGAGCCGCATGCTGTCGCTGCCTCCCTCCGGCGAACTGATGAAGAACTGCATCGGCTGCCGACCCCGCTCGGCGAGGGGCGGGAAGTACCCGTCCCCGTGCAGCACGCGTCCCGTGGTCTTGATCCAGTTGTCGAGAAATGCGGCCTGCATTTGCGCGACCACGGGGCCCTCGGCCCTGAAGTGCATGTCGCGCCAATGATCGGGGTCCTGCGCGTGCCCCAGCCACGGATCGGCTATTCCGACGCCGCCGGTGAACCCGATCGTGCCATCGACGATGAGCACCTTGCGATGGGTGCGGTTGTTGAGCCTCGACAGCCCGTACCAGGTCGGTCGATGGTAGCGGACGATTTCGATGCCGGCGTCGCGCATTTCCGCCAGCAATCTGCGCGACATCTTCTCGCAACCCACCCAGTCGAGCATCACATGCACCCGCACTCCCGCACGGCACCTGTCGATCAGCGCAGCCGCGAATTGCTCGCCGATCGTTCCCGCCCAGTAGATGTAGGTCTCGAACGTGATGGTGTGCGCGGCGGCCCCGATGGCCTCGAGCATGGCCGGAAAGATCTCGGCGCCGTTTTGCAACGGGTCGACCCGGTTCCCCGGGACGATGGCCGGCCCGAGAAGCGCGCCCATCTCGCGCTTGAACTGCGGGCTGAGAGTGCCGTGCTGATGGTCGATCTTGTGGTCAGGATCCTTCTCCGGCCGACGGAAATTCAGGCCGATGACCACCGCGATCAACGTGCCGAGAACGGTCAGCGCGATCGTCGCCATGGGCGCCGTCAAGCGCTGTGCGCGAATTGGGTGTACGCGATCGGCAAGGGGCCCCCGGAGCCTCTTCTACTGGAGCCTGACCCTAGCGGAATCGATCGAACGCCGTCATTCCCGCAGTCCGTGGCAACCCGTCGGACTTATCCCTCAGACGACGGCGGGAGAGGCGTCGCAACGCCGCTCTCGGCGCTCGCGTGGAATACCGGGGCGCGTCGTTATCGCGACATAATTATTTACGAATACAACATGTTATAAAACATTGCTATAAATATTATAATTCTACCGTGGACGCGGGGTGCTGGCGCGGGATGATCGCCGCGGTTATTCGAGCTTACGATTCTCGCCGAGCACGGAGACGGGCACGCCGGTCAACGCGGCCCGCCCCGCGGCAAGCAGATACGACAGGCGTCCGGGCGCGATCCAATATTCGGCCCGCTCGATTTGAACGCGCAGCAGCGCAAGCCGCGGGTCCTGCGGGCCGTCCGGATAATAGGCGCGCTGTTCGACGGTCCAGAGCTCGCGCGCTTTGTCGACGTCCTGGACCAGCGTGGCGGTGCCGCTCACCGCGACGTAAGCATGCTTCGACGGATCCGCATAGCCCAGACTCACCCTGACATCGTGGCGCAGCTCGTCGGCCTTGGGACTGCCGCGATCCGTGAAGAACCAAAGCACCTCGTTGCGCTCGAACTCCAGCGTCTGGACCGGACGGGTGTGAAACCTTCCCTCGGCGTCCACGGTCGTGAGCAGCGCGATCCGGATGTCCCGAATGAGCTCGCTGAGCTTGGCGATATCTCCCGCCCCAGGTTGAAGCATGCGCCGATGATAACAGCCCTAGGTGGCGTGCCGGGCGTCACCGCGGTTCCCACGCCGCGTTTCAAGCTAGTACACTTCCCGCGCCGACCCACACCACGCCTTGGGGACCCGACTTGCCGGCATCGATATTCCTGAGCTACGCGTCCGAAGACCGCCAGCCGGCGCGCTCGATCGGCGATGCGCTCACCAAGCTCGGCATCGACGTTTGGCTCGACGAAAGCGAGCTGGGCGGGGGCGACGCGTGGGATCAGAAGATTCGCAAGCAGATCCGCGAATGCGATTTCTTCATGCCCATCGTGTCGGCGCGCACCGAAGCCCGCCACGAGGGATATTTTCGGCGCGAATGGCGCCTGGCGGTCGAGCGCACGCTCGACATGGCCGACGATCACCTCTTCCTGCTGCCGGTCGTCATCGACGACACGGATCAGGCGCGTGCGCGGGTTCCCGAGAAATTTCTTGCGGTGCAATGGCTGCGGCTGCCTCAGGGCCAGCCCACGCCGGCGCTCGATGCGCTGTGCCGCCGGATTCTATCGGATGGGCAGATGGAGCCCGCACCCGAGAAGAAAAAGGCCGCGCGCGTCGATTCACCCGGGCCGCGGCCGCGCGCGCTTCCGCCGCCCTACCCGCCGTTCCCGCGCGAGGAGCCGGGTCAGCGCGTGCGCTTCTGGGCCCATGTGCTCGGCTGGGCTGCCCAGTGTACGTGGGCGGCGCTGCAGCGGCTGCCCCGCTGGGTACGGATCATTGTCTATCTCTGGGTTGGCAGCGTGGTGCTGTCGCGAGGCTGCGTCTTCGGCTCGCATCACCGATCCGACATCTCGAATGCGGACGAGAAAAAGCTCGAGGCCATCGCCCAAGCTTACCGCGGCAGCACCCACCCGGGGGATATCGCGAAGCTCGGCGCCCAAATTGCCAGCCAATTTTCGGACAGCGACACCGCTTCCTCGGGAAACGAGCACGATGCCGTGTTCGCCATACCCTTCGGCGCTCCGGCGGACGATCCCGCGGCGGCGAAGCTGGCCGATGCCGCCTTCGCGCAGACTTTCG
Organism: uncultured Gammaproteobacteria bacterium; assembly: GCA_963736185.1. GTDB lineage: Bacteria > Pseudomonadota > Gammaproteobacteria > Steroidobacterales > Steroidobacteraceae > Bog-1198. The sequence continues at coordinate 8,919 of CAVTNZ010000098.1, forward strand.
GCAGGCTGGCCAGGGCCCGCCGCGGGCTGGTGGGCCTGGACAAGGATTCGTTGTCCTCCAACGATGCGAGCGAGGCGCTCGCCCGCGCAAGCGCCAACCACTCGACGTACGTCGTCTACGGCGCGGTCCGGTCGCAGGCCCCCGGCCAGGTGCTGTCGGTCACCGTTGCCCGGGTCAGCGATGGCGCCGTCATCTGGACCCGGTCCTATCCGGTCGCCACCGCGGATGCCGCGAAGATCGCCGAGGAGGTCAATTCCAAGGTGCCCGCTCCGGCGTCGGATGACGACGAGTAAAAACCGGCTGCTCAGCGTTCCTTGAACGAATATCCCACCGTAAAGCCCACCGTGCGCGGTTGGGACACGACGGCCTGATAGCGATTGCCGAAGATGGCGGGATCGGAGTACGCCGATATCCCGAGATTGTTGGTGACGTTGTTGACGTACACCGAACCCATCCAATGCGTGCGGGTGTACGTCAAACGCGTATCGAGCATGGTGTAGCCCGCAACGGTCGGCACCGTGGCCGACAACGCGGGGATCACGTCGCTCTGATAGTGTGCCGCGATCGCGTAAAGGAACTCCCCGCCCGCGAACGGCATGTGACCGTAGTCCAGGCTCACCGCCACGCTGGATTTCGGGGTGCCCGGGAGCGGCGATCCCAGCGCGGGCGGCGGCACCGAGACGTTGGGACTCACGAACAGCGGGTTCAGCGACGTCAACCTGGTCTGATCGTAGGTGTAATCGATCTGCGCGGAAAAGTGCTCCGTGATGCTCGCGAAGATCTCCGTCTCGACGCCCCGGCTGAATGCTTCGCCGATGTTGAGCGAGGCGGGCAGCACCAGCGGGGTCAGCTGCACGCCCTCCTGGATATTGTGCCATTGGATGTCGTAGATGGCCGCGGAATAGCGCACGCGGTTGGAGAGCGTGCCCTTCACGCCGATTTCGTAGTTGTCCGCCGTATCGGGCTGCAGCCGGGTGAGCGCCGGGGGCGTCACGTAGTTCTTGCCGGTGATCGGGTCCAGCACGGCCTCGCTCGGCGGAAGGGCATTGACGCCGCCGCGTCGAAATCCCTGAGACCAGGTGGCGTACACGAGGTTGCTCTTATCGAGCTGATACGAGGTATTGACCTTCCAAAGTGCGCGCCGCCACTCGTCGCTGAGCGATTCGTTCGCCACGAATGCGGGACCGTCGAACAACAGCCCGGTCTGCTGAGACTGGCTGAGGGTCTGCTTGAACAGACGCGTACCCCCCGTGAGGCTCCAGGCGTCCGTCATGTGCCAGGTGAGCTCGCCGAAGATCGCCAGATCCTTGAAGCTGGTTTCGAAATCGCCGATGTAGGTCTGATCCTTCGCCAGCGGAATGCCGTCGATTTGCGTGGTCCCGGTCTCCGGGCCGTACTCCCCGAAGCCGCACTGGGATGGATTGACTCCCGAATTGTCGGGCTGGGTTCCGCCGGCGGCCGTGCACGCGTTGTAGAAATCGTTGTACCCCGGATAGAACTCGTGCTCCTGGATGTAGGTCTGCTGCCGCTTGAAGAATGCGCCCGCCACCCAGTCGAACAGTCCTCCCGCCTTGGAGGCCAGACGAAGCTCCTGGGACCAGTTCTTGTCGTCCAGCTGATCCCTGCCCTGGACGAAGGAACGCGGGTTTTGCCCGTAGAAATTCTGGTAGAAGAAGAAATTCGTGTAAAGCGCCGTCAGATCGTCCTCGGTCTGGTTGTTGTGATGCGCGAAGGAACTCGCCGAGGTGATGGTCGCGAAGCCCAGGTCGTAATCGAGCGTCAACGCCACGAGGTCGACCTTGTCGCGCGTGGTCTCGAGACTGTTGGTCGCCGACGACAAGGAATCCACGCCCGGCGGCACCGCCGAGGTGTACAGCTGCGGCAGCAACGGGGGCGTGGTGCCGGTGGGCTGATTGGCCGCCCGGATCGGTTGAGTGTAGGCAAGTGAACTGGTCGCCACGTACGGAAAACCGCCGGCACTTGCAACCTGGTAGTAGTACGACAGCTGCGCGCGGAAATCCTCGTTCGGCTTCCACAGCGCCGCGACCCGCGCCGTGCGGTACTCGTAGGAGTTGACGCCGTCTTCGGAGTACTTCAACGGTGCACTGGTCAGGGGGCTCGCGGGATTCGCCGCCACCGGTATTCCGGCGGAGTTCAAGACGTAAAGATTCGGCTGGTTGATGAATCCCGCATCGTCGGTGTAGCTGGCGTTAAGACGGACGGCGAAGGTGTCGGTCACCGGCAAATTGACCATTCCGCTCACATCATCGTTGACCGAGTGCGTGTGCGCCGTCTTGCTGAGTCCCGTCTCCACCTTCGCATCGAAGCCGCTCGGGTCGGGTGCGTTCTGCACGAACCGGATCGTGCCGCCGAGCGACCCCGAGCCGTACAGCGTGCCCTGCGGCCCGCGAAGGATCTCGACGCGATCCAGATCTTGAAGTCTGAGGTTGACGAACAGCGGCGTCTCGTCGACATAGGTTGCGACCGGAGGCACCACCGGCGAGGCGAGCGCGAGCTGACCCGCGGTGGCCTCGCTGTTCAGGCCGCGGATGATCAAAGTGCTGCCATTGACACCGCCGAAAGGTCCCTTGTCGGTGAAGTTGACGCCGGCCATCGAATGCGCGAGCCCCGCGATGTCCTGGATGCCGGCCTCGTCGAGCGCGGCTCCGGTGACCGCGGTGATGCTGATCGGCAGGTCCTGCGCGGACACCGCGCGGTGGGTCGCCGTGACGACCACCTCCTGCAGGGAACTTTCATCGGCGGCCGCAGGGGCGTCCACGCCGAACGCCCTCGCTCCGTACAAGACGGTGGTGACGGCGGCGGTCAACGCGCTGATCTTTCCGACCGGGCGGCGGGGCCGCCGATCCATGCGATGGAGTCGTGCTTGAGCGCGCGAAACACGTGGCATCTATCATCCCTCCTGATTTGATTGTTCGAATTCGACGCGTCGCCCGGGCGCGACCACATCGATTAATCTCTTATGACACAGAATTTTCCGAAATAAAAAACAAATTACGGGGCGGCGCATTTTGCACGCGGGTGGTGCGCATGGAGCCGTCTCATGATTCGCGTGCGCCATTAAAGTGCTTTTTTTGCAGCACCGCGTGCGATGCCTGCGAACGCGGAGACAAGGCCGGCACAGCCTGCGATATGTGATTCGCATGCATTCTTGGAAGGCGGATATCCGTGCGGATGAGCGCGTGTGGTGCAGACGCGCGCGACAATTGCGTGCAACAAGAATTGAAAAAGCCGCGCGACGCGCGTCCGTCGGACGCCGCAATTCGCGATGTTGGTGCATTGGGCGCGGGTGCCGGCGGCGCGCTGCGCGCCGCCCGCACGAGGGCGGAGAATGGCAAACAACGGAGATGAAAAGCAATGGGAATTTACCGGGCCGAAAGCCGCAAGGCGTTTCGTCCACGAACCCCGGTGGGGCGCGCCGCTGCGATCAGCCGGCGATGATGGAGGGCAATGCCTGCGGTCGATGTCCCTTGAGAGGAATGTCGTATGTGATCGTCGCGCCGTACCGGTCCGGCGCCTGCGGGTCGAGCCGCACCTTGTCGAATACCAGCAGCCGAGTGCCGAGATAGAAGCTTTCCTGAACGTCGTGCGTGACCATGACGATGGTCATCTTGTTCAGGTTCCAAAGCTTGAGGATGAGCTCGTGCATGTCGGCCGTCACGCCGGGATCGAGCGCGCCGAACGGTTCGTCCAGCAGCAGAATCTTTGGCTGGCAGATCACCGACTGCGCGATGGACAGGCGTTGCTGCATGCCGCCGGAGAGCTGCGCGGGATATTTGCCGCGCGAGCCGCCGAGGCCGACCGCCTCCAGAAGCTCATCCGCCCTGGCGATGGCCGCCCGCCGGCGTGCGCCGAACAGCCGTGCGAGCACGGGCGAGCCCTGCAGCTCGGGTCCCAGCAGCAGGTTCTGCAGCACCGTCAGGTGCGGGAACAGTGAGTAGCGTTGAAACACTATGCCGCGATCCGGTCCGGGTTCGCCCGACAGCGGACGGCCGTCGATCAGGAATTCGCCGCGGCTTGGCGTTTCCACGCCGAGCAGCATGCGCAGGAACGTGGTCTTGCCGCAGCCCGAGGCGCCGATGATGGTGACGAACTCGTGATCGCCGATGTGCAGGCTGACGTTCTCGAGCACGACCTGGGTGTCGTATTCCTTCCAGAGGCGCTTGACGGTGATCTGCGTCATGTGTGTCCCGTCACGCCCAGGGAAATGCTTTGGAGCGCAGCAGCCGCAGCAGCGCGTCCATCGTGAAGGCGAGCAGCGTGATCCACGCCACGTAAGGCAGGATCACGTCCATGGCGAGATAGCGTCTCACCAGGAAGATCCGATATCCGAGGCCGTCGGTGGAGGCGATCGCCTCCGATGCGATCAGAAAGAGCCACGCCGCGCCGAGTGAGAGGCGCAACGCGTCGATGAGCCGCGGCCATGTCTGCGGCAGCACGACCCGCAGTATCAGCTGCCAGGTGGACGCCCCCAGCGTTTGAGCCTTGATCATCTGCTCAGACGGCAGCTCCTGGGTGCGGAAGGCGATGTCGCGCACGATCACCGGCGCGACTCCGATGACGATCAACAGCACCTTGGCGAGTTCGCCGAGCCCGGCGACAATGAACAGGATGGGGAGCACGGCAAGCGGCGGAATCAACGAAAGCGCCGCCACGAAGGGCGCGAGCGTCGCACGCAGATACGGTATCACGCCGATGGCGACGCCCATGGTCACGCCGATGAGAGCGCTGATTCCAAGCGCCGTCAAAAGCCGCCCGAGGCTCGCGGCGGTGTCGGTCCAGAGCAGGATGTCGCCGGTTCGCTCGTCCTGCTCGAGCGCATAGCGATGGATCGTGCCCGCCAATGTGGCGGGCGAAGGCAGCAGCTTGTCGCCGGGGTTGTCGGCAAGGCGTGCGTTCGAGGCGGCGAGATACACGGCGACCAACAGCACGAATGGCATCATGCTCAGCACGAGCATGCCGCCTCGGGTGGGCCGCTGATTGACGAGACGCCGCACCGCTTGCCTCCCGCTACAGTTGGCCGCTTTGGGCCATTTGGATGAATTTCACGTCGAAGCGCATCTTCGGATTGCGCGCATCGCCCAGCACCTTGCCATTGGGAAACTGGATGCCGACCACATCGGGACTGTCGGCGCCCTGCCCGAGGAGGCCGTGGTCGAACGAGAAGTGCCGCACCAGATCCATGGTCTTGACCGGAGCATCGCTTGAGGTGAACGCGAGGGCCTCTGCGGGCGTGCCGAACAGGTGTGTGGTGGCGAGCTGCGAATCGAAACCCGCCGGGTCGGTGCCCGATGCCTTGGCCATGGCCGCCCGCGCGGCCTTCGAGGCCGCGTCGGTCCGCAGCATGAGCGCCAGGGTCTCGTACCAGGCGCCGACCAGGGCCTTGCCGAGCTTGGGGTTCGCGGCAAGGGTCGCGGTGTTGACCACCATCAGGTCCAGGATCTCGCCGGGGATCTTGCTGGAATCGAATACGAGCTGCGCCTGGGGGGAGGCCAGTATGGCGCTCAGCTGCGGCTTCCATGCGACCACAGAGGTGGTCGAGGGTGCGCCGAAGGCGCCGACGATGTCGGCATCGGAGGTGTTGACGACCTTGATGTCGCGCTCCCTCAGTCCCACCGTGGCGAGCGCGCGCACCAAAAGATAATGCGACACCGACAGCTCGACCAGGTTGACCCTCTGACCCCTGATGTCCGCGAGCTGCTTGCCCTTGCCCTTGAGCACCACGCCGTCGTTGCCGTTGGAGAAATCGCCGACGATCAGCGCCGTCGAGTCGACCCCGCCCGCCGCCGGAATCGTGAGCATGTCCATGTTGGTCATGGCACACCCGTCGAACTGGCCGGCGGTGTACTGGTTGATCGATTCGACGTAGTCGTTGATCTCGGTGAGCTTGATTTTGATGCCGTACTTGTCGGCCCATTTCTTCAGGATGCCGCTCCGATCGGCGTAATCCCATGGCATCCACCCCACGTAAATGCTCCAGGCCACATTGAAGGAGGTTCGCTCAGCGGCTCCGAGCCTCGGCGCAAAGCCGGCGAGCGCCAGCATGCCGATCAGCAGCAGGGCTTTCACGCGCAAATTACGACACATCGATCCTTCTCCTCGATTCAAGCAGACGCGCGATGGCTTTGGGGCTGCTCCAGGGAGAGCACCGCAAGAGTTTGACCGAACATCACCGCCCTCCCCTCCGCCGAGCGCAGCTCGGCGACGACACCGTCCGCGGGGGCCGTCACCGGGATCTCCATCTTCATGGATTCGACCAGCATCAGGGCATCGCCCGCCTTGACGCTTTGCCCCGCCGCGCAGGACATCCTCCAGACGCTGCCGCTGACCGGGCTCGTGACCGCGACGCAGCCCGCGGGAAGCTCATCGGATGCCGCCTCGGCGGGCGCCTCGCGGACATCGGCCGAATGGGCGCTCTGACCGCTTGCCCGCCAGCGATCGCGCTCCGCCTCGAAGGCGCTCTGCTGGCGCGCTTTGTGGGAGGCGATGCTTTCGCGATTCGCCGCCAGGAAACGGCGATAGTCGCGCAACCGAAAGACGCTGTCCTCGATTCGCAGTTGCGCCCGGCCGTGCACGAAGTCCTGGCGAAATTCGAGCAGCTCCGCGGAGCCGACCGGGTAGAAGCGGATTTGGTCGAAAAATCGCAGCAACCAGGGCCGGCCGACGGCAAACTCGCGTGTGACCTTGAAGGGGTTCCACATCTGGCAGGTGCGGCCCACGAACTGGTAGCCCCCGGGGCCCTCCATGCCGTAGACGCAGAGGTATGCGCCGCCGATCCCGACCGCGTTTTCCGGCGTCCAGGTGCGCGCCGGATTGTATTTGGTGGTCACCAGTCGATGGCGCGGATCGACAGGCGTCGCGACCGGCGCGCCCAGATAGACGTCGCCGAGCCCCAGAACCAGATAGCTCGCCGCGAACACGATGCGTTTCACGTCGTCGATGCTGTCGAGTCCGTTGATCCGGCGGATGAACTCGATGTTGCTCGGACACCAGGGCGCATCGGCGCGCACCGATTGCATGTACTTTTCGATGGCGAGCCGGGTCGCCTCGTCGTCCCAGGACAGGGGCAGATTGACGATGCGCGAGGGGATCTCGATGTCCTCACCCGCGGGCAGCGAGGCCTGTCCGTCCGTGAGCAGGGCAACCAGGTTTTCCTCCGTCAGCACGCGTCGGTCGTAATGCACCTGCAGGGAGCGGATTCCCGGCGTCAAATCGATGATGCCCGCGATCTTCTGACGCTCGAGCCACGACATCAACGCGTGCGCACACAGGCGCAGCTCCAGATCCAGAACCATGGGCCCGAATTCCACCAGCAAACAGCAATCGCCGGAGCGCCGGTACACGATTCGAGGACTGTCCGGCTTTTGCGGCCAGGACCGGACAATCGGCGAGATCGCGGCAGTGGGCACATGCGCCGCGGAGGTGGAGCGCGAACCGCTCGCGACGCGCAGCGTTTCGACGGAAAGATCGAGCGCCGCCTGCATTTCGGCCGCCTGCGGTGCCGTGAGTCGCCGAAAACGCACCCGATCGCCGGGGCGAAGCTGGCCGAGCTTCCAGAGCTCGGCGCTGACCACGGTGACCGGGCATACGAACCCTCCCAGCGAGGGACCGTCCGGACCGAGGATCACCGGCATGTCGCCGGTGAAATCGACCGCGCCCACGGCGTAGGCCGTATCGTGGATGTTGGAGGGATGCAGTCCCGCCTCCCCTCCGTCGCTGCGCGCCCAGACGGGTTTGGGTCCGAGCAATCGGACCCCCGTGCGACTGGAGTTGTAGTGCACGGTCCAGTCGCTCGAGTACAGGGTGTCGATGTCGCCGGCGGTGAAAAAATCCGGCGCGCCGTGCGGACCGTCGAGCACACCCAGCTCCCATTCCGCGCCGATGCCGGGCAGGAGTGCGCGCGGAATGGGTTGCGGTTGCGTGGAACCGTCTTGGTCAGGCGCGGCAGCGCCCAGATGCAGCACATCTCCCGCCACCAATGCGCGGCCGCCGTGACCGCCGAACTTGCCCAGCGTGAACGTGGCCCGGCTTCCCAGGTAGCGGGGCACGTCGAAACCCCCGCGGATCGCGAGATACGCGCGGCAGCCGCCGCCGTCCGGCGCACCCATCCGCAGGGTCGCGCCCGCCGCGACGCTCACCGGCGACCAGTACTCCGCCGCTCTCCCGTCGATATCGGCTGCGCCCTCGGCGCCGGTCAGGCAAATGACGGCGGCAGTGTTGAACCGGAGCGTCGGGCCGGACATGGTGATCTCGAGCGCCGCTGCATCGGCCGGATTCCCCACCGCACGATTCGCCAGACGGAACGACCAGGGATCCATCGGGCCCGAGGGCGGCACACCCACGCACCAATAGCCGAGGCGGCCGGGATGATCCTGGACGGTAGTCTGAGTTCCGGCGCTCAGCACCTCGATGGTCCGGGGCGCGTAGTGGAAATCCTCCAGCACGCGGGTGGTCGATCCTCCAGCGAAGAAGGACTCGCCGGCGACGAAGCTCCTCAAGTACTCGAGGTTGCTCTCGATCCCGTCGAGACGGGTATCGTCTAGCACCCGGCGCAGCGCCGCGACGGCAGCCTCGCGATCGGCGCCGCGGACGATGATCTTGGCGAGCAGTGGATCGTAGTGAGGCGTGACCGGGGTGCCGTCCTCCACCCAGGTTTCGACCCGCGCCCCCGCGCCAAAGCGCACCTGCGTCAACAAGCCGGTGGAGGGTCTGAAGTCCCGGCCCGGATCCTCCGCATAGATGCGCGCTTCGATCGAGGCACCCGTCGGCGTCGGTGTCGTCAGCTCGAAGCCATCCTTCGCCGCGATTCGAACCATCCATTCCACCAGGTCGACGCCGGTCACCTCTTCGGTGATGCAATGCTCGACCTGCAGGCGCGTGTTGACCTCGAGGAAATAGAACTCCCGGCGTTGGACGTCGTACACGAACTCGACCGTTCCCGCGGACCGATAGCCCACGGCGCGCCCCAGGGAGGCCGCCGCCGTATGCAGAGCGGCGCGAAGTTCCGGGGCGAGCTGGGCGGCCGGGGTTTCCTCGATCACCTTCTGGTGACGGCGCTGAACGGAGCAATCGCGTTCGCCGAGGGTGACGATGCCGCCTGCGCCATCGCCGAATATCTGGACCTCGATATGGCGCGCCTGTTCGACGTAACGCTCGAGGAATACCCCGCCGCCGCTGAAGTTCTTGCGGGACAGCCGCTCCACTTTGTCGAGCGCGGTCTCCAGATCGCCCTCGCGGCGAACGAGTTGCATGCCGATGCCGCCGCCGCCCGCAGAGCTCTTGAGCATGACCGGGTAGCCGATGCGTTGCGCTTCCCGTCGTGCCGCCGCGGCGTCGACCAGCAGATCGCTTCCAGGGAGCAGCGGCACGCCGGCGCGCGCGGCCAGCGCACGCGCCGTGTGCTTCAGCCCGAAGTCCCGGATCTGCGCGGGCGTGGGTCCGATGAATGCGATTCCGGACGATTCGCAGAGCTCGGCGAAGTCGGCGTTCTCGCTCAGGAACCCGTACCCCGGGTGGACGGCCTCGGCGCCGGTCGCGCGGGCCGCCTCGATCAGCTTGTCGGCCTTGAGATAGCTTTCCGACGCGCCAGCCGGCCCGAGCCGAACCGATTCGTCCGCCTGCAGCACGTGCATCGAGTGGCGGTCCGCGTCCGAGTGGACGGCGACCGACGCGATCCCCATGCGCCGCAGCGTGCGGATGATCCGGCAGGCGATCTCGCCGCGGTTCGCGATCAGAACCTTACGAAACATCCGGATCCCAGATCAGGATTTCCAGCGGCGTCGGATTGTAGGCGTTGCACGGATTGTTGAGCTGAGGGCAGTTCGAGATCAGCACGAGCAGGTCCATCGCCGCAGCCAGTTCGACGTATTTCCCCGGCCCGCTCATCCCGTCGGCAAAGCTCAACGAGCCCTCCGGAGTCACCGGGACGTTCATGAAGAAATTGATGTTGTGCGTCAGATCCCGCTTGCTCAGTCCGAAACGCTCGTTCTCCGCCACCGCGAGCAGATAGCTGTCGCGGCACGAGTGCATGGTCCGCTTCTCGAGTGCATAGCGCACCGTGTTCGACTCGGAGGCACAGGCGCCGCCGAGGGTATCGTGCCTGCCGACGGTGTCGGCGACGATTTCGGCCAATGCGCGGCCTTCCGTGGACAGAAGCGTCGTGCCCACCGTCAGGTAGACATTTCCCTGGGCGCGCAGGGTATCCACGAACGAATATCGCTCGGCGGGATCGTCCGCACGGAACAACAGCGTATCGGCGGCCTGATTGCCCTCGAGGTCCACGATACGAAATCGCTGTCCCCGCCTAACGATATCGAACCAGTACTCGCCGGCCGGAATCACCTGCCGGCGCTGCGCGGCCAGGGGGGACAGTCCGCTTTCCTTGATCATGGTGCGCCGCCCTCCGTCGACCAGGCGCACCGCCGGTACAGGGTGGTGTTCTGAAACCCGCGGGCATTCTCCTCGCAGGCATTCAGGCAATAATCATCGGGTTGCACCGCGGGCGATCGACGGAGCTCCACGCGGACCGGGGATTTCGGATATTCAGAGGCGGGATTCAGCGGGTGCGGACAGGTGTGCAGGAGCACGAGCGTGTCCATTTCGAAGCGCAGGTCGACGGATGCGCCCGCGCGCGAACCGGCGGCATCGAACATGAGCCTCCCGGCCTCGTCGGCGTGCACTCTGCTGAACCAGTTCACGTTGGCGGCCAGGTCACGGCGGCCGAGGCCGTACTTGCCGCCTTCGACCAGGAAGGCATCGTGCCCATTCTGATGCCAATCGTTGCGGCACTGCTGGTAGCTCGCGGGCCCCCAGCGTTGCCGCACCAATGAGCGGTTGGCGGTGCCGCAAACCGTGTCGTGCCAGCCCGCCGTGTCAGCAACGATGGAGCAGAAGATGCGACCCATGTCCGAGTACAGGCAATGCCCGCGGGTGAGCTTGAAGGTATGCTGGCACTTCAAGGTATCCGGCGCGTTGTAGCGCTCGAGAAGATTGTAGGGGTTGAAGAAAAGCATCCCGACGTTGGCACCGCCCTCGAGATCGACGAGGCGCAGCAGCGTGCCGCCGCGCACGGTAATGGACCAGTGCTTGCCGCCCTCGAGCCGGGTGTCGTAGATGAGGGGGTTGCCCGCCTGTGCGGCCGCCGTCGGATGATCCATGTGCGAAGCCTTCCTTTTGTTCGGTGGCCTCGCCTATCCGGGTTCATCCCCGCATGCGGAGACCATCCCGAGTCGGCTGCGGCCTCCTCGACATTGATCTCCCGGGCTTTTATCCCGCCGTGTATCCCGCCCGAAGAGCTTCATGCCGCCCGGGCCAGGACTGCCTCTCTCGGACCAGACACCTGATTTGAACCAGGCCGGAACCCTAGACGCACATTTGCCGGGGAATGGAGCAAGTGTTGTGCCAACCTGGCCGCAACTCCCATCGCGAACGCGCAATCAGCTTGAAAGCCGCGGCGTCGTGGCGATCGGTCGCCTCTCGCGCGTTCACGGGCGAAGGCTCCCGGCATCGTGCCTGCACCGCAAGCGTGCATATGCGGAGTTGAAACGCTCCATGTTCGCGCGAAGCGCGTGTGCGTTCCGCCGCAGGTGGGTGAGATGGGTATCAGCTACGGCGCGCGGTATAGTCTGACCATGTCCAGTCCGCGAAGCTTTCTGATCTCCGATTTGCTGCACGCGTATCGCGATGGAGCTCTCACGCCGACGCGGGTCGTCGAAGAGGCGCTCGCGCGCGCCGAGCGCGCGCCCGAACGGCATGTCTGGATCAGCCGTCTCGCCCGCGAGGAGCTGTTGCACCGCGCACGCGAGCTCGAGGAACGCTCGATCGAGGAGCTTCCGCTGTATGGGATTCCATTCGTCGTCAAGGACAACATCGATCTGGCCGGTGTGCCCACCACCGCCGGCTGCCCGGCCTATTCGTACACGCCCGCCCGCTCTGCCGGCGCCGTGCAGCGGCTGCTGGATGCCGGCGCCATCGCGCTCGGGAAAACCAATCTCGATCAATTTGCCACCGGACTCGTCGGCACGCGCTCCCCCTATGGCGCCTGTCGCAACAGCTTCGATCCGGCCTTCATCTCGGGCGGCTCGAGCTCGGGCTCCGCGGTGGCCGTCGCCACCGGACTCGCGAGCTTCAGCCTCGGCACCGACACCGCGGGCTCGGGCCGCGTGCCGGCCGCATTCAACAACATCATCGGATTGAAGCCGAGCCTCGGCCGGGTGAGCACGCGCGGCGTCGTCCCGGCGTGCCGATCGCTCGATTGCGTGTCGATCTTCGCGCTCACGGCCGGGGATGCCGCCGCGGTCTTGACGGTGGCCCAGGGATACGACGCCGAAGATCCCTTTTCGCGCCGCCTGACCGACCAGCCGCTGACGGGGCGCCGATTCGGCGTACCGCACGGGGCCCAGCTGCAATTCTTCGGCGACGAGGAGTATGCGCGGTTGTTCGATCAGGCCATCGCGCGAATAGAATCGCTCGGGGGCTCGGTCGTGCGCGTCGATTTCGCGCCGTTCCTCGATGCCGCGCGCCTTCTGTACGGCGGACCGTGGATCGCGGAACGCTGCGCGGCGATCGAGGACTTCATCCGCCGCCGGCCGGACGCGCTGCATCCCGTGACCCGCGAGGTCATCGAGAGCGGCCGCGACTTTTCAGCCGTCGATGCGTTCAAGGGCCAGTATCGATTGGCGGCGCTCAAGCGCGCGAGCGAGCGCGCGTGGGAGCTCGCCGATGTGTTGATGACGCCCACCGCGGGAACCGTCTACGAGATCGGCCGCGTGGAAGCGGACCCGATCCGCTTGAACACGAATCTGGGCTACTACACCAATTTCATGAATCTCATGGATCTTGCGGGTGTGTCCGTGCCCACGGGCTTTCGGACCGATGGGCTGCCGTTCGGGGTCACTCTCGTGGGCCGGTGCGGCGCCGACGCAGGGCTGCTCGAGTGGGCGGCCCGGCTGCATCGGGCCTCCGTGCAGCGGCTCGGGGCGATGGATCCGCCCCTTGCGCCGCAAACGCCCGAGGAAACCCGACCATACCGCCTCGAGTTCCCGCCGCAGGGCGGCTTCATGCCGATCGCCGTCTGCGGGGCGCACATGCGGGGGCTGCCGCTGAATCACCAACTGCTCGAGCGGGGCGCCCACCTGCTGCGACAGGCAAGAACCGCTGCGCGCTATCGACTGTTTGCGCTGCCCGGCGACCCCGCGCGGCCGGGATTGATTCGAGACGCGACGGGCGGCGGGTCCATCGAGGTCGAGGTCTGGGCGCTCAGGTCGCAAGACCTCGGCTCTTTCCTGGAAGGCATCCCCGCGCCGCTCGGGCTGGGAAAGATCGAGCTGGAAGGCGGCGAGACCGTCACCGGTTTCGTGTGCGAGTCGCATGCGACCCACTCGGCCAGCGAGATCACCGCTCTCGGGGGCTGGCGGGCGTATCTGGCCCAGTCGACCGGTCGACGTTAACCCTCCGCCGCGACCGAACGTCGCAGCTGCGCGCGCCGCTTCGCGCGCTCGAGCGCCAGATCGAGCAGCCGCGACACCAGCTCCTTTTGCGGTACGCCCGACAGCGCCCACAGTTTCGGGTACATCGAAATCGCGGTGAATCCCGGCAGCGTATTGATCTCGTTGACGAGGAACCGACCCGTGGCGGTGAGAAATAGATCGATCCGCGCGAGTCCGTCGCACTCGAGGACCTCGAAGGTGCGCAACGCCATCGCTTGCGCGTCGCTCAGCTGTGCCGCGGAGAGGTGTGCGGGCAGATCGAAGCGTACGCCCTTCTCATCGAGGTACTTGGCATCGTAGGAATAGAATCCGTCCCGGTGCTCGACGATGATTTCACCCGCACCGGAGACGGTCGGCGGATGACCGCCGAGCACCGCGAGCTCGATCTCGCGCCCGATGACCCCGGCCTCACCCAGGACCTTCGAGTCGAATTCGAATGCCTGCCGGACCGCGCCCGGGATATCCTCCGCGCGCCCGACCTTGGTGATGCCGACGGAAGATCCCGCGTTGGCCGGCTTCACGAACAAGGGGAAGCCCAATGCGGCCAGATCGCGGCAGACCTCGAGCGGCTCGGCGTCGAACCGCTCGCGGCGCACCGTGCGGAACGGTGTGACCGGAATACCGGCGTCGCGGAGCAAGCGCTTCATCACGTCCTTGTCCATTCCGATGGCCGACCCCAGCACTCCGGCACCGACATAGGGAACTCCTGCCACCTCGAGCAGCCCCTGAACGGCGCCATCCTCGCCGAAAGTCCCGTGCAGCACCGGAAACACCACGTCCAGGCGTCCCGGCGCGGACGGGGTTTCGCTGTCCGGGAATGCCGGAGCCGCGTACGGCAGCGCGGCAGGCCGGCCTTCCTCGATCCGCACCAGCCGCGGATCGCGGGCGCTCGCCAGCAGTTTGCCGGCATCCTGCATGAGCCATCGCCCGCGTTTGTCGATGCCGATCAACACCGGCTCGAAGCGCTCGGCGTCGAGCGCCGCTAGCACGTTGCGCGCCGAGAGGATTGAGATCTCGTGCTCCGCGGATTGACCCCCGAATATGATTCCTACGCGGATTTTCCGGGCTTCGGACATATGTGCTCAAGAGATTGCATGTGCCGCCGATATGATGCCTGATGCGCGTGAACTTTGGGTCCCTGTCGAGAATCGCGGCCGCCGTTGCCGTCGTTTGCACGGGCGTCGGGACGGCCGCATATCCGGCCGTCACCTACAACCTCACCGGCCTGCCGACCTACCCGCATCTGGATCGGGCCGCCATGGACGATACCTGGAGAACCGAGAACCTCGGCCGCTGGTGCGCCAAGTTCACGGGGGAGACCAGCGATTCCCTGGATGCGGTGGAGGACTGGTACCGCCGCTCGCTGAACCGGGCCAGCGAGCTGGACCTGAGCCGGGACGAGCGTTTCAAGGGATACCCCGCCCTGGCGGGGATCAAACTGGTTGTCGGGGTCGATTACGTGGCGCTCTATCGGATGCCCAACCAGCCGACGATCATCGAGCTGCATCTTTGCGGCGGGAACCGATAGCCCACACGCAGACGACGATGGCGGCGGCCAGCACCGCCGTCGCGATGGGCCGGCTGAGTGCCAGCCCTCCCTCGCGAACGGGCTTGTCCAGGAAATCGCCCAACGTCGCCCCCAGCGGGCGGGTCAGGATGAATGCGGCCCAGAACAGGACGACGCGCGAGATGCGGGTGCGGAAATACAGTGCCGCGATCAGTGCGAGGCCGGCGCCGAAGACCAGCGCGCCGCCCAGATATCCGAGCCCCGTATCGTCCGCCATCCAATCGCCCAGGGCGGTGCCGAGCGTCTGCGAAAATGTGATCGTCGCCCAATAGAAGGATTCCGCCGTGGCGCCCTCGACGGTGTTCGCCGACACGGTGCCCTGCGATCGATGCCACAAGGCAAGCGTGCCGAGAACACAAATCAGCAAGAGCGTCGAACCGCCCAGATAACCGATCCCGAGCGAGCGGTCTGCGAAGTCGGCCAATGTGGTGCCAGCCGTGGTCGAGGCCACGATCGTCGCCCAATACAGCGCAGGATGGAAACGCCGGGCGCGTATTTGGATCGAGACCAACACGATGAGCAACGACAGAAAAATCGCGGTGCCCGCCAGATATCCCAATTTCATCGTCATCGTGACGGTATCGCCGCCGGTTTCCCCGAGCGTGGTCGCCAGAATCTTGATGACCCAGAAGCCCACCGTGACCGCCGGAACCTTGACTGGCGTTGCTGCGATTCGACCGGATGAGTGGTTCCTCATATGGTCGGCAATACTGCCCAGATCGTCGGCCTCCCGCCTGTACAAGTTTGCAATGCTCAATGCACCTGCGAGCGCGTCATTTCCCCGATCTTCGCGGCCAGGCTGTCGATGGCGAAGGGCTTCATGATCATGGCCATGTTCGAGCCGAGAAAGCCGGCGCGGATGGCGGCGTTCTCCGCATATCCCGTGATGAACAGAATGGGCAACTTCGGGCGGTGCTTTCGCGCCACTTCGGCGAGCTGCCGGCCGTTCATGCCCGGCAAGCCCACGTCCGAAATCATCAAATCGATGCGCTGATCGGATGCCAAAATCGGCAACGCCGATTCCGGTTCGGCGGCCTCGATGGGAAAGTACCCCAGCTCCTGCAGCACGTCACGGATCAGCATGCGAACCGACGCATCGTCCTCGACGAACAGCACCGACTCGCCGTCGCCCACGTCGATCTCCGCTTCCGGTCTCCGCTGATCGTTGGCGGGCGCGCTGTCGGTCGCCGGAATGTACAGCGTGACCGATGTGCCGCTTCCCGGCTTGCTCTGGATCCGCACCTGACCTCCACTCTGCTTGGCGAAGCCGTACACCATCGACAGCCCGAGACCCGTGCCCTGGCCCAACGGTTTGGTGGTGAAGAACGGCTCGAATGCGCGCTCGAGAAGCTCCGGGCTCATGCCGACACCCGTGTCGGACACCGAAACGGTGACATATCGGCCTCGGGCGAGACCGAGCGAGGCGGCCGCGTCCGCTTCGTTCAGCTCCACCGATCCGGTCGCCACCGTGATCCGACCGCCCTCGGGCATGGCATCGCGGGCATTGATCGCGAGGTTCAGGAGAGCGCTCTCCAGCTGATTCACATCCACTATCCCCGATGGCATGTCGGGCGCGAGCTCGATCGTGAGGACGATCTGCTCGTTGATGGTCCTGCGCAGCAGCACCTCGAGCGAGCTCACCAGGCTGTTGAGATCGACGATTCTCGCATCGAGCGACTGCCGCCTGGAGAAGGCGAGCAATCGCTGGGTGAGCGAGGCGGCCCGCATCGCCGAGGTGCACGCCGCGTCCATGAAGCGCTGCACGTCGTCCAGCCGGCCGGCGGCGATGCGACGCTTGAGTATCTCCAAAGATCCGATGATTCCCGACAGCATGTTGTTGAAGTCGTGCGCGATCCCCCCCGTCAGCTGTCCGACCGCCTCCATTTTCTGGCTTTGTCGAAGCGCGGCCTCGGCCTGGGCGCGGTTGATCATCTCGGTCTTGAGCTCGGCGGTTCGCTCCGCCACCTTGATCTCGAGCGCCTCGCGGCTCTCGCGAAGCTCCTGGATGCGGTCCCGGAGGTCGAACTGCCGCTGTCGGTTGCGCAGCGCCGTGTCGACGGCGCTCAGCAACGATCGTGTGCCGAGCGGACGCTCGAGCACCATGACGTGGGTGACCATGCTGAGCAGCTGACTGCCCGCCTGTTCAGGCAGCAGCAGACCGTCCGGATGGCGGGAGGTGAGCAGGATGAACGGCACGTCCGACCAGGGCGGCTGTGCGGCGACAGCGCTGGCCAGGGCATCCACGTTGCCGATCAAGGCCTCGTCGGTGATGAGGACCGCGCCGGTCCTGCGGGTGAAGCGGGCGGCGACCTCCGCGAGATCCTCGCATACCTGCGCCTCGTAGCCCGATGCGCTCAGGCGGGCCGCCACGCTCGAAGCGTCGCGCCCGAACGGCGCGCAAAGGAGGATGAGGCGGCCCTCCGAGGCTTGCTTAGACTCCACTTTCCCTGGCTTCCATCAAGGGCGTGGAAGAGCCGACATACTGCGGATTTCCCGTCATGACTCCGCGAAATTCGGTGAGCGGCTCGCCGATCCGCACGCCCATGCGATCGATGCGCAGTTCACGGATGGTATCCTCGTGTGGACCCCCGCGGTTCTTGATGATCGACAGCGCCTTGCGCATCCGGCCTTCGGCCTCGAAGAATCGGATTAAGATCACGGTATCGGCCACATAGGAGATGTTGATCGCGCTCGTCGCCATGCTCCCCACCAGCCCGGTCTGGGGGTTGATGAGAAAGGTGGTCACCCCGCGCAGATTCAGATAAGACAGCAGCTCGTGCAATTGGAGCGCCACGTATTGCTCCTGGGGCATGGCCGCTACATAGCCGTTGAAGCTGTCGATCACCATGATGCGAACGTCCCGCTCTTCGACCTGCCGTCGGATGCGCCAGGCGAACTCGCCCGGCGCCAACTCCGCCGGGTCTATCTGCATGATGACCAGGCGCTCGCTGTCCAGATGGCGCTGCAGATCCAGTCCCATCTGCCTGGCCCGGACGAGCAAGGTGCCCACGCGCTCGTCGAACTCCAGGATCGTGCAGGCCTCGCCGCGCTCGCAGGCGGCATGCACGTACTGCAAGGCCAACGTGGTCTTGCCGGCGCCCGCCGGCCCGGAGATGAGCGTGCTGGTCCCCCGGGTGGGCCCTCCGGCCAGCAGCGCATCCATCTCGGGGACTCCGCTCGGGGTCGGCTCGCCGATGAAAGGCTTGTGATGATGGGCGGCGATCAGCCGCGGATACACCTCGAGGCCCCCCTTGCGTATGGTGAGATCGTGATAGCCCGCGACGAAGTCGACGCCACGCAGCTTCTGCACCTGCAGGCGGCGCCTCGCGGCCCCGAACTGCAGGGTGGTGCGCTCCAATGTCACGACGCCGTGGCAGAGGCTGTGCAGATGCGAATCGCGCTGGCCCCGCTCCGCGGTGAGATCGTCGATCAGCACCACGGTGGATGCGAGACCGCTGAAAAACTGCTTCATGGCCAGCACCTGGCGCCGGTATCGGAGCGGATTTTGCGCGAGCAGCCGCATTTCCGACAGGCTGTCGAATACGATGCGGGTGGGGGTCGACATCGCCACCTTTTCCTGGATCAGCCGGACCGTGGCACCGAGCTCCATCTCCCAGGGATGCAGGATCGATTGCTCCCGCGCCTCCCCGAGCACCTCCGCCGCCGCCGCGAGCTCGAACAATTCCAGCGCGTCGAGACTCCACCCGTGAGACATGGCGACGGCCTCGATCTCCTCGCGCGTTTCCGACAAGGTCACATAGAGCCCCTTCTCGCCGCGCCGCGCCCCCTCGAGCAGGAACTGCAGGCCCAGCGTCGTCTTGCCCGATCCGGGCTCGCCCTCGAGCAGATAGAGCCGGCCCGCGGGCAGCCCGCCATGAAGGATCATGTCGAGCCCCGCGACTCCGGTCGACAGCTTTCTGGGGGTCGCCAACGCGCGCACCTCCCCGTGGGTTTTAACTTCGCTCATCGGAGTATCTACGCTCGCGGGATGCTACCGTCGGAGCCCCCGCCTCGGACATCAGCGTACCCTTGCCGCCCTGTCGAATCGGCTCTAAATCCGGCTCCGTCCATGCATGAGAAAGGACACGAGCGCGCCGATCAGGAACACGACGAAAAGGACCTTGGCGATGCCGGCGGCGCCGGCCGCTATCCCACCGAATCCAAAAACAGCGGCGATCAAGGCGATGACCAGAAATACCACTGCGTAATGCAACATGTCGATCTCCCAGCTTAAGCCGCGTGGATAGGATTGCCGATTGATGAAATAATGCCCGAATACTGCCGATATCAAAAAGTTGCGGACATCTCCTAAAACGACAGATTCAATGTCAGTCGACACTGACAGCGCCACGGCGCGGCGCGGGACGGGCCGTGCGCGGGGAACATTCTCGGCGGTCAAGGCGTTGGCCTGGGGTGCCTTCGGGCTGCTGTTGTACGAAGCCCACATCGCCTTCGTGCCGATCGCGCTCGCCCTGCTGTTCGCGCTGATCCTATCGAGTCCCGTCGAGGCGCTGCATCGTTGGCGAATCCCCCGGGGGGTCAGCGCCCTGTTGATCCTGGTCACGACCCTCGCCCTCATCGGCGGTGCGATCGAGCTGTTGTGGACGCCCGGGCAACACTGGTTTGCATCCGCGCCGCAAACCCTGCAGACCATCAAGCAGCGGATCACGCCCGTTGCCCGCTTCATGCAGCATGTCGACGAGCTGCGCGGGACCGCGGATACGCTGGGCGCCGCGCGCCTCCCCTCGCACCCGGTCGTCGCGGCACCGGCTCCGGCAGGTCCCGACGTGCTGATCGGCGCCACACGCGATGCGCTGGTCGGATCGGTGACGTTCATCATCGTGACCCTGTTCCTGCTCGCGGGCGGGCCGCCGATGATGGCGCGCATGACCGCGGCATTCGTGGATCATCTGCACGCGGGACATGTGCTCGACCTGATCGAGAAGGTGCGCGCGGAAGTCGGCAGGTTCTACCTGACCACGACGCTCATCAACCTCGGCCTGGGATGCGCCACCGCGGGTGTGATGCTGGCGTGGGGCATGCCAAACCCCTACCTCTGGGGTGCCATGGCGGCATTGCTCAACTACATTCCGTACGCGGGTTCGGGAACGACGCTGCTGGTGATCTCGGTGGTTGCGGTGGTCTCCTTCGCCAATCTTGGAAAAATCCTGGGTGTTGCGGGGAGTTATGTGCTGCTGGCGACCATCGAGGGTCAGATCGTTCAGCCGCTGCTCGTCGGCCGCCGGCTCGCGGTGAATCCATTGGTGGTGTTCCTCGCACTATGGTTCGGCGGCATGTTCTGGGGCATCGCGGGGATTCTGCTGTCGACGCCGGTGCTGGTCGCCATCAAGGTGATCGCCGAACATTCCGAGCACGGTGGCGCGCTGCTCAAGTTCCTCGGCCCCAACCAAGGGGTGATCGAGCGCGAGAAGAAGCTTCGGGAATTTGCGCGCCGCGCCACGGACTAAGGGGTCATGCGAATATCGACGCTCCTGATAGCCGCGGCGGTTCTGCTCGCACCCGGCTGGGGCCGCGCCAGGCTGGCCGACAATCGCGTCCCGCCGGCCGACAACGGCGCCGCGCCCGCATCGGCCTCCCCGCAGCCTCCCACCCAGCTCGAGGAGCTCACCGTCACCGGCGAACGCACCGGACCCGGGATGTGGCGCGTCCATCGCGGGGACTCGCAGCTGTGGATCCTCGGCAGCATTTCGCCGCTGCCCAGGGACATCACCTGGCGCTCCAAGCAGGTCGAGCAGGTGCTCGCCACGACGCAGCGGGTGCTCGTCCCCAAGCCGCTCGAAATCGGCATCGTGCGCATTCTGTGGCTGCTGATCACCGAACGCGATGTGATCATGATCCGTGGCGGCAAGCGGCTCAAAGACGTGCTGCCGCCCGATCTCTATCACCGGTTCGCCGTGCAGCGCGCGCGCTTCACGACCGACGCCGGCAAATGGGAGCGGTATCGGCCCATCGTGGCCGCCGCATTTCTCGAGCAGGCTGCCTTCCATTCGGTCGGACTGTCCGCGCGGCTCGATTTGGGAGCCGCCGTGCGCGCCCTTGCCAGGAAACAGGACGTGCCGGTCGAGGAGGTGAAAATCGCCGGCGTCGGCGACTTCCTCGACACCCTGAAGGCCATGCCGCCCGCGACCGAAAATGCGTGCGTGGACGCCTCGCTGGTGACGATCGAGACCGGATTGCCCCGAATGATAGAGCGCGCCCGCGCCTGGTCGACCGGCGATGTCGAGCGCATACAGCAGCTGCCCCCACCCGCGGAGGTGGATGCCTGTCTGGCGGCACTCGATGCGGGCTCCTCCAAGGCGGATCTCATCGCGCGAGTGCGCCAATCATGGCTTGGCGCGGCGGAAAAAAGTCTGCAGGGCGCCTCGGTCACCCTGGCGGTGGTGAACATGGATTTGCTGCTGGGCAAGGGCGGACTTTTGGAGAGTTTGCAATCGCACGGAGATACGGTAGATTGGCCGTAGAATCAATTTGTTAGGGGATCATTTGAAACACTTTTGTAAACGACTCCGCTTGCGCCACGCCCTCCTTGCCGCCGCGATATCGGCGGTCGCGGCATGGCCGCTCGCAGACGCGGCGGCCGGCCCGGTGCCGGCCGAAACGCTCGGTATCGATCCGGCGCCGATCGCGGCGCTCGACCACGACATCGACACCGGCGCGCTGAAGCTGGTCGACAGCCTGCTCGTCATGCGCTGCGGGCAGGTGGTCTTCGATCGCAAATACCCGCATGATTACGCGGCTCTCTACTTCAAGGAGGCGCACAGCAAGGGACCCCTCAACGCCCGGCTCACCGGTCCCTACAATTACTTCGATCCCTCGTGGCATCCCTACTATCACGGGACCGACGAGCACAGCATGCAGTCGGTGTCGAAGACCGTCACCTCGATCCTGATCGGCATCGCCATCACGCGCGGCGATTTCAAGGCTCCGCTGTCGACGCCCGTGCTGCATTATTTCGACGAGACCCGGGTGAAGAATCTCGATGCGCGCAAGCGCCGCATGACGCTCGAAAATCTCCTGACCATGACCAGCGGACTCGATTGGAACGAGGACGTGGCCTACGACGATCCGACGAATCCCTCGGATCTGATGGAAGCAACCGACGATTGGGTGCAGTTCGTGATCGATCGGCCGATGGCTGCCGAGCCCGGAACCGTGTTTGCCTACTCCAGCGGCGTGACGGAATTGTTCGCCCATATCTTCAAGAAGGAGACGGGCTCGGACATCGAGGAGTACGCGAGGCGCCATCTTTTTGCGCCGCTCGGCATCGTCGACTATCACTGGAAGCGCACGCCCCTCGGCGTCGTCGACACCGAGGGCGGCCTGTTTCTGCGGACCGAGGACCTGGCGAAGCTCGGGCAGCTGTTCCTGCAGGACGGCCGCTGGAACGGTCGGCGCATCGTGTCCCCCGAGTGGATCCGCGAGTCGCTGAAGCCGAGGATCGGCGCCGGCGAGGGCTTCCAGTACGGTTATTTCTGGTGGCTCCTGCCGTATGGAAAAGCCGGCCAGACGGCCTGGGTGGCGCGCGGCTTCGGCGGTCAGCGCCTCATCGTGTTTCCCGACGAGCAGTTGATCGTGACCTCCACCGCCTGGCACATCCTCGACGATGCTTCGATCGAGTTCGATGTGGTCAAGCGGCTCCTCCCCGGCGTCCGCCCGCATCGATGCGCTTCGCCCCCGCCATGAACCGCGTGCGCTTGTCGGCTGCCCTGGCGCTGCTCGTGCTCCTGGCGACGCACGCGGACGCTGGGTCGCAATCGCGCGCGGACATGGAGGCCATCGGCTCGGTGCGCCAGATGTACGATGGGGCGCTGACCCCCGACCTCGCGGTGAGCACGTTTCGTAACATCGATCGGCTGTTCCCGACGCGGACGATCGCGCACGGCGGCCAGGTGTCGCCGCTGCCCCCCGCGGATCGCGCGTTGACTCGTCTCGAATTCATGTCACGCGGACGACATTGGGACCTGAATGATTATCTCGCGGTGAACCGCGTCGCGGGCCTCCTGGTGCTGAAGAACGGCCGGGTCGCCCTGGAGCTCTATCAGTACGGCAACACGCCGGCCACGCGATGGATGTCGATGTCCGTGGCCAAATCGATCACCTCCACGCTGATCGGTGCGGCCATCCGGGACGGCTATATCGGAAGCGTCGACGACCTGGTGACCCGCTACGTTCCGAGGCTCGCAGGCAGCGCATACGCGGGCGTCTCCATCCGCGATCTGCTGCGAATGTCATCGGGCGTGCGCTGGAACGAGACCTACACCGACACGAAGTCCGACCGCCGTAGATTGCTCGATGTGCAAATCGCCCAGAAGCCGGGCGAGGCGCTCGAATTGATGGCCCGGCTGCCGCGCGCGGCGCCTCCGGGCACCGTAAACAACTACAACACCGGCGAGACGCTGGTTGCTGGCGAGGTGCTGCACCAGGCGACCCAGCGCACCCTCTCCGAATACTTGAGCGACAAGATCTGGAAGCCGGCCGGGATGGAGTCCGACGCAACCTGGTGGCTCGCATCGCCCGATGGAATCGAAATCGCCGGCAGCGGGATCAGCGCGACCTTGCGCGACTATGCGCGATTCGGGCAGTTCGTCCTGGGGGGCGGACGAGCCGGGGGCCGCGACGTGCTGCCCGCTGGTTGGGTTCGCGAGGCCTCGTCTCCCCAGCACCTCAAGAATGGCAAGCGACTCGATTACGGGTATTACTGGTGGGTGGCAACGCCCACCGCCGCCACCCCCGACCCGCAGGGCGCGTTTTATGCCGACGGCATCTTCGGGCAGTTCATCTACATCAACCCCCGTGAGCAGCTGGTGGTGGCCGAGTGGAGCGCCCGATCCAAGCCCGAGGGCATGGAGATCGTCGATGATCTCGATTTTTTCGGCGCCGTGGCCGCCGCGCTCCGTTGATGCGCGGCTATCGATAGATGCGCGGATGAGATGGATCCGCGGGATCCGCGGGATCGCCGACGTAGGGATCTCTTACATGCGACGCGTACCGGGGATCGCGCGCCACCCGGGGCTCCGACGTATGGCGTGGGTCGACCGCGACGCGCCGATCCGCCGGGTCGGCGGCCGCACTCTCGCCTGCCGCCCCGATGTCCTGGGCGTCGGTCTCCTTCAAAAGCTGCTTCGCTGCCTTGATCTGCTTGGCGGTATCACAATGGACGGATAGCAAGATTCCGCCATCGCGCACCCGCCCCTCGTAGCGCTTCGCTTCATACTCCGGGATGCCCATGCCGATCAGCGCGCCAACCAATCCGCCGACCGCACCGCCCGCCCCGAGGCCCGCCAATCCAGCCAAGATCGGCCCCGCCGCAATGAACGGTCCAAGCCCCGGGATTGCGAACGCACCGACGCCAGCCAGCACCCCGAGCGTGCCGCCGATCACTCCGCCGGCGGTCACGCCGGCCGCGGTGCCTTCCGGCGCCTTGGTATCCTTTTGATGGGCGAATTCCCGGCTGCTGCGGGTGTCGGGGAGCAGCACCGAAATGTCCCCGCTTGCGAATCCCGCGGCGATCAGGGCGACCACCGCGCCCTCGGCGGCATCACCCGATCTATAAATTCCGAAAACCGATGTGTTTCTTCCAGCCATGACGGTTCTCCTCAGCCACTTCTGCGTCCATTAGGCTCCGCTGCACCGCCCCCTCTCTGTAGGATGGCGTCCCGAAAAGCTTCCCGCCATGTCCTATACTAAGGTCGCGGATACAACCGAGGGGGGACTCATGGGCGCAACAGCAGCATTTGGCCAATTGAGCGGGCATCAGCGGATTGGCGGGCAGCTCGTGCGCGGGACGGGCGCCGCCATCCCCGTGGTCAATCCGGCCACGGAGGAGCGCATCGGCGAGATCTCGGAAGCCGGCCCGTCGGACGTTGCCGACTCGGTCGCCGCCGCCAACGCGGCGCAGCGCGCATGGCGCAAGGTGAACCATCACCGCCGCGCGGAGCTACTGCACGAGGTGTCGCGGCGGATGATCGCGGATCGCCCGGTGGTCGCCGAGATGCTCACGCGCGAGATGGGCAAGCCCTATAAGGAATCTTTCGACGAGGTCAGCTGGTCGGCGAGCGCCGTCGACTACTATGCGGAAGTCGCGCGGCACGAAAACGGCAAGGTGCTCGGCCCCGCGGTCGACGGGCAGTTTCATTTCACCACCAAGGATCCGCTCGGCGTGGTGGTGATCATCCTGCCGTTCAATTATCCGCTCTGCCTGCTGTGCTGGCAGGCCGCGGCGGCCCTCGCGAGCGGCAACGCCGTGATCATCAAGCCGTCCGAGCTCACGACACTCACGACGCTGAGGTTCGTCGCGGCGTTCGATGCGCTGCCGGGCGGCCTGATGCAGGTGATAACCGGCGCCGGCGCCGCGGGCAGGCAGCTGGTCGAGCATGCGGACACCCACATGGTGGCGTTCACCGGCGGGATCGAGACCGGGCGGCGGATCGCCGAGACCTGCGGCCGGCTGTACAAGCGAAGCCTGATCGAGACCTCCGGCAACGACCCTTTCATTGTGATGCCTTCCGCCCCGCTTGACGTCGCGGCACGCGGCGCGGCGTTCGGCGCCTTCCTGAACTGCGGACAAGTTTGCGCGGCGGCCGAACGCTTCTACGTTCATGAACGCATTTACAGCGAGTTTGCGGAAAGGCTGGTGCACCACACCGCCAAGATCCGCGTGGGCAATGGCCTCGATCAGGTCGACATGGGGCCGCTCGCCTCGCAGCGCGAGCTCGCGCGCTATCTGCGCATTCTCGAAGGCGCGAACGACGGCGGCGCGACCACCCTCGCCGGCGGCGGACGGCCGGCGCATTTGAAGAAGGGTTGGTTCGTGGAGCCGACCGTCCTCGGGGACGTATCGGCCGACGCCCCCATCATGAACGACGAGACCTTCGGTCCGGTCGCTCCGCTCTGCATCGTGAGGAGCTTCGACGAGGCGCTGACCCTCGCCAACCGCTCCCGCTATGGTCTGGGGGCCACGGTGTACACGCTCGATCTCGACGAGTCGATGCGCGCGGTGAACGAGCTCGAAGCCGGCATGGTGTGGGTCAATGCCCCGCTCCTGGACAACGACGCGGGGCCATTCGGCGGACGTAAGCAGTCCGGCATGGGTCGCCAGCTCGGTTCGGAGGGCCTCGACATGTTCCGCCACACCAAGCTGTCGATGATCGACCACGCGGCCCGGCCTCACGATTTTTGGTGGTTCCCCTATTCCAATGCCGAGGCCTATCCGGGCAAGCCGCGTGAATGACGGACGTGAGGCCCTGCCGGCCGAGCTCGAGGCGCGCATCGCGGCACTCGAGTCCTCGGCGTCGGATCGGGATTTCGATGCCCGGAGCTGGTTTTGGATGGTGCTGTTCGGCATCGTGCTGCCTGCCGCGTTGATCGTGCTCGGCTGGTGAGCGTCATCGAGCCCGCCGGGGCCGCGGCCGATGAGAGCGCGTGGCCGCTGTTGCCCGCGGAGCGGACCTGGGGCGCGGCCCGGCTGACGCTGACGCTCGCCACGACCGCGGCGGCAACCTGGTGCTATCTGATCGGCGAGTCCGTCGGCAGCTATCTGGGGTTCATCCAAGGAGCGATGGCGCTCACGGCCGGCTGTTTCATCGGGATGCTGTTGGTGCTGCTGGCGGCCGGTCCCGCCTGCGTGCGCTTCGGAATCGACTCGGTGGCGGCCACCAAGCCGCAGTTCGGAACGCGCGGCTGGGTGGTTCCCGCGCTGCTGCAGGCGGTGTCGATCATCGGCTGGAACTCCTTGTTGATCATTTTTTTCGCCAAATCTGCGGTGCAGCTCGCGGCAGCGCTGGGCTTCCTGTCGCCCGCCATGGGAGCCGGGACATCCATCCCGCTCCTGACTTTGTTCGCGTGCGCGGTGATCTTCACGGCCCTGAGGCGTGGCGCGACCGGCGTCTCGCTCGTATCCAACATTCTTTTCGTGCACGTGTTCGTCGGCCTGTGGATGCTTTATCTGATCGTCTCGCGCCGCTGGCCGGAGCTCATGGCGGCGCGGCCCGCGCTCGCGTCCACACAGCACCTGTGGAATTACACGACGGGCGTGGAGCTTGGCATCGGCACCACGCTTTCCTGGTGGCCCTACATCGGAGCGATGATCCGCATGGTGCCGAACGGCCGTACCGCCGTGCTGCCGGTGATGCTCGGCATGTGCCTCCCGGTTCCGCTGCTCAGCCTCATCGGCCTCGCCGGCGTGCTGGTGTTGAAGACCTCGGATCCGTCGCAATGGCTGCGCACCGTCGGAGGCCCCACCTACGCGGTCATCTCGCTCGCCTTCGTCACCGCCGCGAATTTCGGAACGACCACCGCCGGTATCTACGCCTCGGCCGTGGGACTGCGAAATTTTCAAGCGTTGCAGCGCCGATCCTGGACCACGCTGCTGCTTCTGACCATCATGCCGGTGGCGTGCGTGGGTATTTTCATCCCGGAGCTGTTCTTCGCCAAATTCGGCAACTTCCTCGCTTTGATCGGCGTCGCTTTCGCCCCGCTCTGCGGCATCCAGATCACCGATTACTTCCTGCTGCGGCGGGGTCGCCTCGACATTCGCGCCATGTACACGCACGGCACGGGAGAACCGTATTCATTCTGGGGTGGCGTCAATCCGGCGGCGCTGGTGGCGTTGGCGGCGGGATGCGCAACGTACGTGCTGCTGCTCAACCCGCTCAACCTTCGCTCGAGCGGTTGGTATCCTCATCTCACCGCCTCGCTGCCCGCGGCCGGCTCGGCCGCACTGGTATATTTCCTGGCCGGCTCACTGGTGGGGCGGACGGGCCGCGGCGGATACCGGCGCGGTGCATACCGGCGCGGTGCATACCGGCGCGGTGCATACCGGCGCGGTGCTAACGACAACACCCTACAGGCGGAACATGAACGACAGAACGCTACCTAAGCAGGCGCGCGTGGTGATCATCGGCGGCGGCGTGATCGGCTGCTCGATCACTTATCATCTCACCAAACTCGGCTGGAGGGATGTAGTGCTCCTCGAGCGCGCGCAACTCACCTCGGGAACCACCTGGCACGCCGCGGGGCTTCTGACCTCGCTGCGCGACACGGAGACTCAGACCAAGCTCGCCAAATACTCGCAGGACCTGTACCGGCGGCTCGAGGCGGAGACCGGACAGGCGACCGGCTTGATCGATTGCGGGTCGATCCAATTGGCGATGACCCCGGACAAGGCGGAGGAAATGCGCCGGGGGCTTCATATGGCCCATTGCTTCGGCGTCGATGCGCACGAGATTTCACCCGCGGAAGTGCGGCGCATGTGGCCGCTTGCCGATGTGCGCGATTTAAAGGCGGCGTTTTATTTTCCGGACGATGCGCGCGTCAATCCGACCGACGTGACGCAGGCGCTGGCCAAGGGCGCGCGCCAGGGCGGAGCGCGGATATTCGAGAACACACCCGTGACCGGCATTCTGCGCGATCACGGGCGCGCGGCGGGCGTGCGCACCGACGCCGGCGACGTTCGCGCGGAGATCGTCGTCAACTGCGCCGGCATGTGGGCGCGCGCCGTGGGGCGCATGGCGGGCGTGAACGTGCCGCTGCAGGCGGCGGAGCATTACTATCTGATCTCCGAGCCCGTTCCCGGCGTGCATCCGTTGCTCCCGATCCTGCGCGACCCGGGCAACTCCGCCTACATCCGCGAGGAGGCCGGCAAGATCATGGTGGGTCTGTTCGAGGCCGACGCGCGACCCTGGGGTACGAAGGGCATTCCGGAGGACTTTCGCTTCGGCGAGATCGCGCCCGACTGGGAGCGCATGTATCCGTATATCGACAAAGCGATGCGGCGCGTGCCGTGCCTGCTCGACACCGGCATCAAGCTGCTGTTCTGCGGGCCCGAATCGTTCACCGCCGATCATAACTACCTGATGGGCGAGGCGCCCAATCTCAAGAATTTCTACGTGGCCGCGGGATTCAATTCGCTCGGCATCCTCTCCGGCGGCGGCGTGGGCCACGTGATGTCGCATTGGATCACGGAGGGACGTCCGCCCATGGACGTGTGGACGGTGAACCTGCGCCGCACGCACGCCTGGCAGAACAACGACCGCTATCTCGAAGATCGGGTGGTCGAGACCCTCGGCATCGGCTACCAGGATCATTGGCCGTTCCGCCAGGCGAACAGCGCGCGGGGGGTGAAAAAGAGCGTGCTGCACGACCGGGTGGCCGCGGCGGGCGCGTGCTTCGGCGAGTCGGCCGGATGGGAGCGTCCGAACTGGTACGCGCGGCCCGGGCAGGAGCCCGCCTACACCTACGGATGGGGCCGCCAGAACTGGTTCGCGAACAACGAGGAGGAGCACCGCGCCGTGCGCGAACGGGTGGGCCTTTTCGAGCAGTCCTCCTTCGCCAAGCTGATGGTCGTGGGGCGGGACGCAGTCAAGATATTGAACCGGATCGCGACCGCCAACATCGATGTGGGCATCGGCCGGTGCGTGTACACCCAGTTCCTTAACGCAACCGCGGGGATCGAGGCCGATCTCACCGTGACGCGGCTCGCGCAGGATCGCTTTCTGGTGGTGACCGCGGCGTTCACCCAGACGCATGTCGAATCTTGGATCAGGAACGCCATATCCGCGGACGCCTTTTGCGCGGTGATCGATGTCACCGATGCCTACGCCATGTTGAACGTCCAGGGACCCGCGTCGCGGGCGCTGCTGCAGGAGTTGTCGGGCGACGATTTCTCCGCCGCCGCATTTCCTTTCGCAACCTGCCGCGAGGTGAGAATCGGATATCAAACCCTGCTCGCGCTGCGGCTGACCTTCGTCGGTGAGCTCGGATGGGAGCTCTATGTCCCAACCTCCTTCGCGCTGCCGGTGTACGACGCGTTGATCGGAGCCGGCGCGGCGCACGGCTTGCGTCATTGCGGCTACCACACGCTCAATTCGCTGCGCATCGAGAAGGCATATCGCGATTGGCCGCACGACATCGGTCCGGCGGACACGCCTCTGGAGGCGGGCCTCGCGTTCACCTGCGATTGGAACAAGCCCGGCGGGTTCATCGGTCGCGACGCGCTCGAGCACTTGAGGCGCACCGGCGTGCCGAAGCGCCGACTGGTTCAGTTCCTGCTCCAGGATCCCGAGCCGCTGCTGTACCACAATGAGCCCATCTATCGGGACGGTGAGCGGGTGGGCTTCGTCACATCGGGCATGTACGGACACACGCTCGGCGCCGCCGTTGCGCTCGGCTACGTGGCCCATTCACATGGCTGTACCGATCAATACGTGCTGAGCGGCCGCTATGAGATCCAGATCGCGACCCGCAAGGTCGCGGCCACGGCTTCGCTCACCCCACTGTACGATCCCAAGAGCGCCCGGGTGCGCTCCTGAAGCGGATGAGCCCGGCATTCGATGTGGTGATCGCGGGTGGCGGGGTCGTCGGCTCCTCCTGCGCCTATCATTTGAAATGCGCGATGAATTTCACCGGGTCGGTGCTGGTCGTGGAACCGGACTCCACCTATCGCGGTGCGGCGAGCACGCGCTCGGCGAGTTCCATCAGGCTGCAATTCTCCACGCCCATCAACATCGCGCTGTCGGAATACGGGCTCGAGTTTCTGCGCGATGCGCCGGTTCGGCTGCGGGCCGCCGGTGCGGTGGAGCTCGGGCTGGTCGCTTCGACTTATCTGTACCTCGCGACGCCGGGCGGCCGCTCGGCGCTCGAGGAGCGCGCGGCAATCCAGCGGGCTCACTCCGTGCCGGTGACGGTGCATGACCGGGCCGCCCTGGCAGGGCGCTATCCCTGGCTGAACACCGCCGACCTCGCGGCCGGGTGCGACACGAGCGCGGGTGAAGGCTGGTTCGACGGTCATGCCCTGCTCGCGTCGCTGCGCGCCGCGGCGCAGGCGGCGGGTGCGGTCTACGTTCGCGATCGCGCGTTGGGGTTCGAGAAGTCCGGCGATGGGATGATCGCCGGCGTGCGCCTCGAACAGCGCGGCGCGGTGAGCTGCGACTTCGCGGTGAATGCCGCGGGCACGAGGTCCGCCGATCTCGCGGCCGCGGCCGGCGTCGATCTGCCCGTGCGCCCGCGCAAGCGTAATGTCTTCGTGTTCACCTGCGAGACGCCGCTGCCCGGCTGTCCGCTGGTGGTGGACCCGTCGGGGCTGTGGTTTCGATCGGAACGGGACCGGTTCCTCTGCGGCCCTCCGACCGAGCCCGATCCGGACGTGGCGCCCGAGGATTTCGAGGTCGATCTGGCGCTCTTCGAACGCACCGCGTGGCCGGCGCTCGCGCACCGCGTGCCCGCGTTCGAGGCCATTCGGATGACCTCCGCGTGGGCCGGTCATTACGACTACAACACCTTCGATCAGAACGCCTTCGTCGGCCCCGTCCCGGGGACCGGCAATCTGCTTCTCGCCAGCGGCTTCAGCGGGCACGGCCTGCAACAGGCGCCCGGCGTCGGCCGCGGGCTTGCCGAAATCATCCGCTACGGCGGCTATCGGTCCATCGATTTGACTCCGCTCGGCTACGCGCGCTATCTGGCGGGTGAGCCGCTGCGCGAGCTCAACATCATCTGAAACCCGGCGAAGACCCCATGCCGCAATTCGACCTTCATGCTGCAACTCGACGCTGATGCGCTCGCGGGACGTTCTCGATCGGCGGGCGCTCATCGACGCGCTCGAGCGGGCGTTTCGCGCACCGTGCACCGTGCCCGAGCGTCAGCACTACGAGATACCGTCATCGAATCCCGCGCAGCGGGCCGGGACGCTCCTGGTGATGCCGGCCTGGCGCGCCGGCGCGGCGCTCGGCATCAAACTGGTGACCATCTACCCGGACAACGCGTTGCGGAGCCTCCCGGCGGTGGCGGCCACCTACGTGCTGCTGGATGCGGAGACGGGGTATCCAAAGGCCCTGATCGACGGCGGCGAACTCACCCTGCGGCGCACCGGCGCGGCCTCGGCGCTGGCCGCGCGCCTCCTCGCCGCCCCGGATGCCTCCCGCCTGCTGATGGTGGGCACCGGCCGGCTGGCTCCGCATCTGATCGAAAGCCACGCGCTCGTGCGCCCGATCCGGGAAATAAGGATCTGGGGTCGCAACCTTGCGCATGCACGTGAGCTGGCGCATTCGTTGGCGCGACCGGGGTGGACCGTCGAGGCTGCGGAAAATCTGGAGAGCGCGGTGCGCTGGGCTCATGTCGTGAGCTGCGCCACGCTGTCGCGTGAAGCCCTGGTGCGCGGATCGTGGCTCGCTCCGGGACAGCATGTCGACCTGGTCGGCGCCTTCACGCCCGACATGTGCGAGGCGGACGATGCGGCTCTCGCGCGCAGCGAGCTTTTCGTCGATACCCTTCAGGGAGCCCTGAGCGAGTCGGGGGAGATCATCGGCGCGATGCGCCGCGGCGCGATCGATGCGGGCAGCGTGCGCGGCGAGCTGTCGGATCTCGTCTCGGGACGCGCGGCGCGCTCGCATCCCTCGGCGGTCACCCTGTTCAAGAGCGTGGGCACGGCCCTGGAGGATTTGGTGGCGGCCGAGCTTGCCGTCGAATCGCCCGTCACTGCAGCCCCGCCCCGCTCGTGAGATAGACGGCAAACGTGCCCAGCCAGTGACCCCCCACATAGTGTTCGCCGGTGATGTTGGGAAGCGCGGCATCGCGATGCAATTGCGCGGCCGCCAGCAGCGCCGCGATGCGCCGATCCGAGGGCGGTAACCCCGCCGCGATCCCTTCCAGCATCCAGGCGCGGCTCAAGTTCAATCCATCGGTGTGCGCGAGCTTCGGGTCCTCCCGATCGATCACCACCGCCGGCATCAGCCAGGGATGGCGCGCGTTCTTGGGGATGCGCGGCAAAAACCCAGCCAGCCAGCGTGCGTAGCCCTCCGGAGCGAGGACGCGGCGCATGAAGTCCGCCTCGCCGAGGCAGGGCGAGAGGAAATCCTCCCCGGACGGTTCGTAGTCCAAGGGGCAATTGCGGTCCGAGTAGTAGAACCGCCGTGCGGCGTAGGCGAGCACGCTCTGCATCTGCGCGTCTTTCGCGACGGCAGCCCAGTCCCAGGTCAACCCGAAGGAAAACGCCGTTTGCTCGTGCTCCCCCACGCGGATGGCGTAGTGCAGCCTGCCCGCCCAATTCTCCACCCGGGTCGCGGCTTCCGTCTCGAGGGGTTCCAGCGCCCTGCTCCAGGCACGCGCCGCGCCATCGTCCCAGCGGCGCAGCTCCGCGGCCAGGGCCAGGAGCCACGCCAGCCCGTAAGGTCGCTCGAACGAGGCCCGATCGACGTGCCTCAGATAGGCGAGCTCGCCGGCGATGTGCTCGGGCGTCAGGCTTTGCCCGATCGCGGCGCGCGCCGCGGGCACGAAATCCGCGTCGGGGAACAGACGAATCAGACGGACCAGCAGCCAGTGCGCGTGCACGTCCGAGTGCCAGTCGTAGCATCCATAGAATGCCGGCGTGAGCTCATGCGGAGGTCTCGCGTCCACGTCCCCCGAGAGGGTATGCGAGATGTGGTTCGGGTATTCCTCGTGAAGGCACTTCAGCGCCAGGCCGGCGAACCGCGCGGCGGCCGGCTCGTCGAGCGGCGGGGAGCGGGCGGCCGGCGCGAGCGGCATCGGCTGTGCCGCGTCGGCCGCCTCGCCGGCGACGAGCGGCAGCAAGCAAAGAAACAGCACCCATCGACGCATGGCGGCCAGTATAAGTGAGGCCTACACCTGCGCGGCGCGTATCAGGCGAACGTGGCTGCCTCCGGGCCGACCGCACCCAGATGCGCGGCGGCGAACCGGCGCGCCAGTTCCGCCAGCAGCTTCGAGCGCAGCGTATCCCGCTGCGCGGAATCCTGCGCGTGCAGCCGCAGCTCGAGCGTCATCGCGGTCGCCTCGACCTTGGTGAGGAAGCATCCGACCACCGCCTCCTGCCCGCCATTCTCCTGCGCGACCTTCAGCGCAAGCTCGCGGGCAGCCTCGATGTCGGTATCGCGTCCGATGCGGATGGTGATGACCAACGGAAAGGCCGCAAAGCCCGAGTTGGCATTCAAATTGATGGTGACCTGGCTCGCGGCCACGCTGTTGGGCACCACGATGAGATGTCCCGCCGGCGCGCGCAGGGTCGTGTACCCCAGTGAAATCAGCTCGACGACGCCCACCTCGGTGCCTGTCGGCGCCGCCACTTGCAGCGTGTCGCCCAGCCGAAACGGCCGGTAAATGGTGATGGACACGCCGGCCACGAGGTTTCCGAGCGTGCTCTGCGCGGCGAGGCCGATGATGACCGAGGCGACGCTCGCGCCCGCGAGCAACGCCGTGCCCATCGAATGCAGGACGGGAATGAGGTGTGCATAAAGAATGAGCATCACCACCCAGATCAGCGCCCGGATCATCTGCTGGAGGAAGCTCAGCGTGGTGCGGTCTATGTGACCGCTTCGCGTCATGGCGGCGTGCACCGCCGAGCGCAGCACGCGGGACAAAATCAGCGCAAGCACCACGAAGATCGCGAGATAGGCCAGGGCACCGATCAAGGTATCCGGCCTGATGAACGACAGCAGATCGTGCTCGCCGGCTTTGATATCGTTATTCATTCGATGGCTGGCTCCGTAGGCGCAGCAGCATACCGGGGACGCGAGCCGCGCACAGTAGGCCGCCGCCTACACTCTCAATCGAGATCACCGAGTGCGCCCGCGATGGCCCGCGTGAGCTTCGTGGTGATTTCCTCCAACTCGCCGTCGGTGGCGTTGTAGGGGGGCGCGAGAATGATGGTATCGCCCGCCACCCCATCGACGTTGCCGGAACAGGGGTAACAGATGAGCCCGTCCGCGAAGGCCCGTTGGCCGATCTGGTAGCTCAGGCGCTGGTCCGCGCCGAATGGCGACCGGCTGACGCGATCGCGAACCAGTTCGACGCCGATGAAGTAGCCCCGCCCGCGGACATCCCCCACCTCCCCGAAGCGAGCCAGGGACCCGCGCAGCGATTCCTGGAACGCGGCGCCGGTGCGGCGCACGCGCTCGAGCAGCCGGTCGCGCTCGATGATGCGCTGGACGGCCAGGCCCGCCGCGCAGGCCGCGGTATGTCCCGAGAACGTGTGTCCCGTCATATAGGCGCCATGTTCCCCCAGAATGGGGGCTGACACCTCCGCAGTGACGAGGGTGGCGCCGAGCGGGATGTAGCCACCGGCCAGTCCCTTTGCGATGCTCATGATGTCCGGGATGACGCCGTCGTATTCGGTGGCGCGCCAGGTGCCGCTGCGCCCGGCACCGCACATCACTTCGTCGGCGATCAACAGCACGTCGTACTTGCGGCACACCGCGCGAATGGCTGCTACGTAGCCGGCCGGTGCGGGAACGACGCCGCCGGCGGCCCCCACGATGGGCTCGAAGATGAATGCCGCGACCGTTTCGGGTCCCAAGGAGAGGATCCTCTGCTCGAGCTCGTTGGCGAGGAAACTCACCAATTGGTCCGCGGAGCAGCCGCCGGCCGGCCGGTAGGCGTTCGCGGGGGATACGAAGGCCACATCCAATAGGCTGCCCTCGAAGGCGCGGCGTCGGGCCGCGAACCCTGATACCGACAAGGCTCCCAGCGTATTGCCGTGCCATGAGCGCTCGCGGGCGATGAAGCGGCGCTTTTTCATCAGGCCACGGGCGGCGTAATACTGCAGAGCGACCTTCAGCGCGGACTCCACCGCCTCCGAGCCGTCGCTCGAGTACAGGATATCCTTGAAGCAGTTGCCGGAGACCCGCTTCACCAGCTCGGTCAGGGATTCGAGCGCGGCGCTGGTGAACAGGTAGCGATAGGCGCACGCGAGCGACTCGAGCTGCTCGACGATGGCGGCGTTCACCTCGGGGTGAGCGTGGCCCAGACAAAAGACGGCTGGTCCCCCGGAGCCGTCCAGATAGGCTTTGCCGGATATGTCGAAGAGATAGGAGCCCCTGCCGCGGGCGATCCGCGGAAGATCCTCGAGACCGAACCCACTGCCGCCTCTGGTCATATGTCCCCCTGGTTTGGAGGCTCCGCAGTCTACTGAAATTCTGCGCTGCCGCATCCATACCACCTATAAGTCTTTATCTTACAAACCTCTACGCGGTATTCGACAAGTACTTTGTCCCGTTTGGCCCGGACAGCCCGGATGGCGCTCCAAGAGCCTGATTTGCGTAGGAAAACTCCGCTGTCGGGAATCGCGGACGTCTCGCCCTTTCTCACCCGGGTCACTAAGTTGGGCTTACAGACCCGGCGCCGTTGGGCGGGAGATAGTGAACTCCATGAAATCAATCGCGAAAAGTCCATTCTTGAGCTGCGCGCTGATGGTGATGGCCGCCGGTTGGGGTGCCGCCCGCGCGGCCGATCACGCGGCCGACGGTGCGCAAACCGCCATCGACACGACCGCAGGCCGGGGAGTGTCGGGTGACTCGGGTGCTGCGGGTGAAAGGTATTCGCGCCACGAGGCCGCGACCCGGCGCCGACTGCGCCGGCTCGAGCCGGAAGCCAATCCAACCCTCGATCGCTCCGGTCACGCGCGCTTCGGCAAGGCCTCGTTCTACGCCCGGATGTTCAATGGTCGGACCATGGCGGATGGCACGCGGATGGAGCCCACCGCCAACAATGCGGCCAGCCGCACGCTGCCGCTCGGCACCACCGCCAAAGTCACCAATCTCGAGACTGGCAAGACCGCGGTCGTGACCATTCGGGACCGGGGTCCTTATGTCGCGGGCCGGATCGTCGATCTCTCCCCGGCCACCGCCCGCGAGATCGGCTTGGACAAACGCACCGGCATCACCCGGGTGAAGGTTGCGCCGATCGCGGTGCCGATGCCCGACGGCGAATTCAAACTCGGTGATGGCGTGACGGAGGCGAACAACCTCTCGCAAACCGGCTCGAGCTCACGGATCGAGATGCGCAGCCGTGGACCGTAAGGTCGGCGTGGACGACACCCTCACAGGATTCGACGCGGGATCGTCGAGCCGTCCCGTGGCGAGGAGCCATTCATGGAACTGCGCCACCTCGCGGCGCAATCTTTGAGATCGTTCAGGCGTCACCACGAAGTAGGCGCTTTCATCCTCGAAATCAGCCTCCACCGCCCTCACCAGGCGCCCGGTATCGAAATACGCATCGAGAAAGATTCGATGTGCGAGCGCACAGCCCGCGCCATTGGCCGCGAGTTCCAGCGCCGCGACGGTGGTGTCCACGATCGGGCCCGGCGTGGCGGGCGGCTCGACCGGAAGCTGCAGCGATTGGCGCACCTGCAGCCAGTGGTCCTCGTGACCCATGATGTGAATCAGATGTTGGGGCAACCAGGCCGCCGCCTCGCCGAGCGAGCGGGCTCGCTCGAGCATCGCGGGGCTGCACACCGCCACGATGCGTTGGGTCATCAGCCGCTCGGCGCGGTAGCCGCGCCAATGCCCGTTGCCGTACCGGATTTCCAGGTCGGTCGATTCGTCCGGTCCGGGATTGTCCCAGATCACCGAGGACAACCGCACATCGACCGAGGGATGCGCCCCGATGAACGCGATGAGCTTGGGCGCCAGCCACAGCGCGGCCAGCGACACCGGCGCGTGCACGGTGATGGCGCCCCGCTCCGAGCCGCCGAACAATCCCACGGTCGAATCCGCGAGCTGCTCGAAGGCGCGCCGCACCGGCGGCAGATAAGCGACGCCCATGGAGGTGAGCCGCACGCCGCGCGGCAGACGTTCGAACAGCGCGAAGCCCAGATGCGCTTCGAGCGCCCGGATTTGATAACTGATGGCGCCTGACGTGAGCCGCAGCTCGGCCGCGGCCGCGCTGAAGCTCGAGGTCCGCGCAGCCGCCTCGAAGGCGCGTAACCAGGTGAGCGTGGGCAATCCCACGACGGGACGGTTTCGGGTCACAGGAGGACCTATGAATTTATTGGGGTCAAAGGTAGTAAAATACTCGCTTGTACGGCCCGAAGGGGCAATTTATTGTGGCCTACTGCCCAACTTGAACACCCAATCAGGACCCCATGAAAAGCAATGCACGCGTCGTCATCGTCGGCGGCGGGATGATGGGCGCAAGCCTCCTGTACCACCTGGCCCTCGAGGGCTGTACCGACACGGTCCTGATCGAGAAGGATGAGCTCACCTCCGGCTCGACCTGGCATGCCGCGGGTCAGTGCCCGAGCATCACCGGCAGCTACAACCTCGCCAAGATTCACGCCTACAGCAATCAGCTCTATCCACGGCTCGAGGCCCTGACCGGCCAATACACGAGCTGGCACGCGAGCGGCGGCCTGCGCCTCGCGAACGATGAGCGCGAGCTGGCGTGGCTCAAGTACGTGTACGGATTTTCCAAAAGCATCGGATTCAGCATGGATATCGTCGGCCTCGACGAGATCCGCCGGCTGAACCCCTTTCTGACCACGGAGGGCGTGATCGCGGCCGCCTGGACGCGCGACGACGGGCATGGCGATCCCTCCGGCATCTGCAATGCGCTTGCCAAGGCGGCGCGGGACCTCGGCGCCACCGTGGTTCGCCACACGCGCGTCACGGACATCCGCCCCCGAGCGGGCGGCGAATGGGAGGTCGTGACGAACAAGGGCTCGGTGATCGCCGAGATGGTGGTGAACGCGGCCGGGTGCTATGCGCGGCAGGTGGCGCAGATGGTCGGCGCCGATGCCCCCATCACCAACATGCAGCATCACTACGTGATCACCCACCCGGTGCCGGCATTTCTCGAGCGCAGCGGGGAAATCCCGGTGATGCGCGACTCCTACATGTCCGGGTATTTCCGCCAGGAGCAGAAATCCGGGCTGATGGGCATTTACGAGAACGCCGGACTCACCGAAGCGTGGGCGCCGAAAGGTTTTCCGGAATGGGAATCCTCGAACGAGCTCTTCCCGGACGATCTCGATCGCATCGCGCCGTGGCTGGAGCGCGCCATCGAGCGCATGCCGATATTCGGCGAGGTGGGCATTCGCCGGGTCATCAACGGCGCGATCCCGCACACGCCGGACGGCGCCCCGCTTCTCGGGCCCGCGCCGGGGCTGCGCAATTTCTGGATGTGCTGCGGAACCTCGTTCGGCATCGCCCAGGGCGGCGGCTGCGGCAAGTACCTCGCGCAATGGATGATGCAGGGCGATGCCGAGATCAACATGACGGAGTTCGATCCGCGGCGTTTCGGTCCCTATGCGGATCTCAAATACGTGCATGAGAAGGTGTTCCTGGATTACCGCACGACGTTCACCACACGCCTGCCGGGCGAGGAGGAGCCGGACGCGCGGCCCAACAAGGTAAGTCCGCTGTACGACCGCCTGAAATCGCAGGGCTGCGTTTACACGGAAACCTTCGGGTGGGAGCGCCCCAAATGGTTTTCTCCGGACGGCCGCGTGGAGATTTCCGGGTACCGCCGCAACAACGTGTTCGAGGTGGTGCGCGATGAGGTCGCCGCCGTGCACGAACGGGCGGGACTTCTCGATCTCACCGGTTTCGCCAAATACGACATCTCCGGGCCGGATGCCGAGGGGTTTCTCAACCGGGTGTGCGCAAACCGGATTCCGCGCAAGGTTGGCGGCATCGCCCTCGTGCACATGCTCTCTCCCCAGGGCCGGATCCTCGGCGAGATGACGGTCACCAAGCTCGGCGAGGAACGCTTCTACGCGCTCTCCGCGGCCGCTGCGGAGCTGCGGGATCGGGATTGGTTGCAACAAAGCGTGCGCGCCGCGGAGCGGGTCGAGATCGACAACGTCACCGAGAGACGCGGCGTGCTCGTGCTGTCGGGGCCGCGCTCGCGCGAGATCCTCGCCCCCTTGACGGACACAGCGCTCACTTCGGCGGAGTTTCCGTGGCTCACGGGCCGGGAGATCCGCGTGGCGGGCCACGATGTGCGCGCGCTCAGGGTGAGCTACGTGGGCGAGCTCGGTTGGGAGCTGCATCCGAAGATCGGCTCCATGGCGGCGCTGTACGAGGCGCTGTGGGAGCGCGGCCGCGGCTTCGGCATCGCCAACTACGGGCTCTATGCGGTCAACAGCATGCGCGTCGAAAAGGGCTACAAGGCCTGGTCGACGGAGCTCACCAACGAGCTCACGCTGCTCGAGGCGGACATGCCGCGCTTTTTCGCCGCAAAGAAGGAAGACTTCATCGGCAAGGCGGCGACGCTCGCACAGGCGCCCCGCCCGTTCAAGATCGTGTACGCCGAGGTGGATGCGGGCGATGCCGATGCGCGCGGCGGCGAGCCCGTGCTGGCGGCCGACGGCCGCTGCATCGGGGTCACCACGTCGGGTGCCTATGGGCATCGCGTGAAGAAGAGCCTCGCCTTCGCCTCGGTCGAGCCTTCCTTCGAGGCCGCCGGCAGCACCTTCGACATACTGATTCAGGGGGAGGCACGGGGCGCGACCGTCCTGCCCGCCCCGGCTTTCGATGCCGACAATTCGCGGATGAGGGTTTAAGCTCATGGCTGTCGATCTCCCCACCCGCGCCCGCGTCGTCATCGTCGGCGGCGGCGTCATCGGTTGCTCCGTTGCCTATCATCTGGCGAAGCTCGGATGGGGCGACATCGTGCTCCTCGAGCGCAAACAGCTCACCTCCGGCACCACCTGGCATGCCGCGGGGCTCATCGGCCAGCTGCGCCAGAGCATCAACATGACCAAGCTCGCGCGTTACACGGCGGAGCTGTATCGCGGTCTCGAAGCGGAGACCGGGCAGGCGACCGGGTACCGTCAGTGCGGCTCGATCTCGCTCGCGACCACCAGGGATCGCATGGAGGAGCTCGAGCGCAACGCCTCCATGGCCAAGACGTTCGGTCTGCCCGTTCACGTGGTGAGCCTGAACGAGATACGGTCGCTCTATCCGCTCGTCAATCTGGACGATGTGCTTGGCGGCATACACATTCCGAGCGACGGCTACGCCAACGCGGTCGACATCACGCAGGCGCTCGCCAAGGGCGCACGGGCCCGCGGAGCGCGGATATTCCAGGATCTCAAGGTCACGGCGATCCACCGCGACGGCGGCCGGGTGAGCGGCGTCGAGACCGAACAGGGACGCATCGACGCCGACTACGTCGTGCTCTGCGGAGGCATGTGGACGCGCGATCTGGCCGCGAGCATAGGGGTGACCGTCCCGCTGCACGCCTGCGAGCACTACTACGTTCTGTTCAAGGATGTCCCCGGACTCGACCCGGCGCTGCCGGTGCTGCGCGATTACGATCACTGCAGCTACTTCAAGTACGACGCCGGCAAGCTTCTGGTGGGCGCATTCGAGCCGGACGCGCGCCCCTGGGGCATGGAGGGCATCCCCGAGGATTTCTCGTTCGGCGAAATTTCGGGCGATTTCAGCCATTTCGAACCGGTGCTGCTCGATGCAATGCGCCGCATTCCGGCACTCGAACAGGCCGGCATTCAAAAGTTCTTCTGCGGTCCCGAGAGTTTCACCCCCGACGTGCGCTATCACCTCGGTGAGTCGCCCGAGCTCGCCAATTGCTTCGTCGCGGCCGGCTTGAACTCCATCGGCCTGCAATCCGCGGGAGGCATCGGCAAGGTGATCTCCGAATGGATTCGCGACGGGCATCCGCCGATGGATCTGTGGGAAGTCGACGTGCGGCGCAACATGCCATTCCAGATCAACCGCAAGTACCTTCATGCGCGGGTGAAGGAGAGCCTGGGGCTTTTGTACGCCACGCATTATCCGTTTCGCCAATACGCAACCGCGCGCGGCGTTCGACGCTCGGCGGTTCACGAGCAGCTGGCGGCGACCGGCGCCTGTTTCGGCGAAGCGTTCGGCTGGGAGAGGGCCAACTGGTATGCCCCGGTCGGGGTCAAGGCGGTCTACGAATACAGCTACGGCAGACAAAACTGGTTCGAACCCAGCGCGCACGAGCACCGCAGCGTCCGTGACGCCGTTGGGCTGTTCGATCAATCCTCCTTCGCCAAATTCCGCCTCGAAGGTCCGGATGCCGCACGCGTGCTCAATCGCGTCTGCGCGAACGACATCGACGTGGCACCGGGCAGGATCGTCTACACCCAGTGGCTGAACGAGCGCGGCGGCATCGAGGCGGATCTCACCGTCACACGCCTCTCGGAGGTCGCCTATCTCATCGTCACGGGCGCCGAAACCGAGATCAAGGATTTCAACTGGCTCCACCGGCATATCGGCTCCGAGGCGCGGTGCGTGCTCACCAATGTCACCTCCGGCATGGGCGTGCTGTCGATCATGGGCCCGCAATCGCGCGATTTGCTGCAATCGTTGACGCCCGACGATTTGTCGGATCGGGGATTCCCGTTCGGCACCAGCCGCACGATCGAGCTCGGGTATGCCCTGGTGCGGGCCTCGCGCATCACCTACGTGGGAGAATTGGGCTGGGAAATCTACATCCCCACCGAATTCATGGCCGGCGTGTACGAGGAGATCGTCGGCGCGGGTCCGAAGTTCGGTCTGGTGCACGCGGGTTACCACGCGCTCAACTCGCTGCGCATCGAGAAGGCCTACCGCCATTTCGGCCATGACATCGCCGATGAGGACACGCCCTGGGAAGCCGGGCTCGGCTTTGCCGTCAAGCTCGACAAGGCGGGCGGCTTCATCGGGCGGGAGGCGCTCATGAAGCAGCGCGACGCCGGCGTGTGCAAGCGGCTGCTGCAGTTCCAGCTCAAATCGCCGGAGCCTTTGCTTTATCACAACGAGCCGGTTTGGCGCGGCGGAGACCTCGTCGGCTACATCCGCTCGGGCATGTTCGCGCATACGCTCGGCGCCGCGGTCGGGCTCGGCTACGTCGCCGATCCCGGGGGCGCCACCATGCGTCACGACGCACCCGTCGATGCCGATGCCTACGAGATCGAGGTTGCCGGTGTCCGGCAGCCCGCCATCGCCTCTTTGCGACCCCTTTACGATCCCAAGAACCTGCGCATCAAGCGCTGAGGAACGAGACAGATGCAGAATCAAGCCAGCCGGCCCCCGCGCGGGGCGAGCCTCACGACGAGCATGATTGCCGACCTCGCCGCGCACAGCCAAAGCGGCTACAGCCTCGATCAGCGTTTCTACTGCGACGACGAGGTGTTCGCGGCCGACATGCGCGAGGTGGTGATGCGCAAATGGATCGTGGCCGGTCACGTGGATCAGCTGCGGCGCAAGGGCGACTATTTTCTGTTCAAAATCGGCCGGGAATCGATCA
Source organism: uncultured Gammaproteobacteria bacterium (assembly GCA_963736185.1). Taxonomy (GTDB): domain Bacteria; phylum Pseudomonadota; class Gammaproteobacteria; order Steroidobacterales; family Steroidobacteraceae; genus Bog-1198. The sequence goes on from CAVTNZ010000098.1 coordinate 52,011, forward strand.
TCGTCGTGCGCAGCGACGAGACGACCATCAACGCCTTCTACAACGTCTGCCGCCACCGGGGCTCGGTCATCTGCACCGAGCCGCAGGGTCGGGTGACGCGGCTCACCTGCCCGTATCATGCCTGGTCCTACGGCCTCGACGGCGCGCTGCTTGCCGCGCGGCTGATGCCCGTGGACTTCGCGAAGGAAGACAATGGATTGCATCGCGTCCACGTGCGCGTTCTGCAGGGCTTGATCTTCATCAATCTTTCCGAGCAGGAGCCGGCGGATTTCGACGCCACTTTCTCGGAACTCTCCCCCTACCTCGAATTTCACGGTCTGGCGGACGCCCGGATCGCCCACACCTGCTCCTATCCCACCGACGCGAATTGGAAGCTCGTGGTCGAGAACTTCGTGGAGTGCTACCACTGCGCGCCTTCGCATCCGGAATTCGTCTCGATGCACCCGCCGCAGGCTTTGGTGGCCTTCGGTGCCGGACCGAGCTCGGGTCCTCCCGATGCGGTGGATCAGTACCTGCCGACACTCAGGGCCTGGGAGGAGCATGCCGCGTCGCTGGGCCGCCCGATCGGCACCATCGACGACGGTCCGGAGTCATCGCACCTGCGCCTCCTGCTGCAGCGGACGATCCGCGAGGGCTATGAGAGCGAGACGCAGGACGGCCGCCCCGCCTCCTCGCTCATGGGCAAGCGCGTCGCGTTCGACCAGGGCCGCATGTACCTCTCATTCAGCCCGTTCACGCAATTGGTCGCCACCAATGATTTCGCGGTGCTGTTCCGTTTCACTCCTCGCGGGACGCTCGAGACCGACGTCGACCTTTTCTGGCTGGTGGATGGGGGCGCGAGCGATGTGGATGTCGAGCGGATGATCTGGGGATGGGATCGGACCACCCGGCAGGACAAGATCATCACCGAGAACAATCAGGCCGGAATCTTGTCGACCCGATATCGGCCCGGGCGATATTCGGAGCACGAGCGCCGCGTCATGACGTTCCAGCGCTGGTACCTGGGACAGTTCGCTGCCGCCCGCTAGAATTCGGCCGATCCGGGACTTTTGGAGCCCTGCGGCCATCGGCGGAAAATCCATCCGGTCAACGCGACCAGATAGCCGCCGGGCAACGTCAGCATGGCCATCGAGGGGCCGAACTCCTGCAGGGCCAGTCGCCCCCGCTGCAATAGAAGATTCATGTGATTCATAGAGCTTTTCCCGCGAATATCATTGCCTCGGCTGTGTATGCCTAGGCAATGATTAGAACCAAAAAAATCAGGCATTCTGTAACATTCGGACCAGATATCCTTCCAACTGGCGCGCCTCGGCATGGCTGAAGCCTCGCATGAAGTGGTTCAACACCCGCACCGAACACTCCCGCAGCTTCGGCAGCGCAGCAAGGCCTGCCTCCGTCAATTCCAGCTTGACCAACCGCCGGTCCTCGGGACATCGACGTCGGCTGATCAGCCCCTTCGCTTCGAGGCGATCGATCATCCGGGTCATCGCGCCACCATCGTACGAAAGGTCCTTGCAAAGCTCGGTCGCGGAGTCCACCCCGCGCTTGGCAAGTACGCTGATGATCACGTATTGCGCCGCGCTGATTTCGAGTGCCGCCAGATCAGGGTCCCGCGCGATCGCTTCGTCCAACGCGCTCATATGAGCAGCCCGAACGCGATACATGAGCTGCCCGACACAGTTGGCCGGCTGATACGACGCCAGGTCATAAACCTCGGTCTCGGCGCTGTCGGACTTGACCATGGCGAGATGTTACCTGCCTAGGCAGTCATTGTCAAGGCAGCCGCTCGGCTGCATGATACCCTCGCGGCTTCGCCAGCAAGCCGAGCGCACACCGTGAGAGTCCTGCTACTGCTGATATTGAGCTCCCTCTGCGCATGCAGCTGGTTCGGGTCGCACCGCTCCGCGGGGCCGCGGCAAGCGGAGATCGTCATCACCGGCGCGCCGGTGACCTCGCTGGTACTGGTCGATGGGGTGCAAACCGGACCCGCGGTCAGCCGCAACGATCAATCGGAAATCTTGGAGGTCGCGCCCGGCTCTCACAAGGTCGAGATCGAATTGAACGGGGCCGTCGTCTATCGCGAGGACACTTACGAGGGCGCCGGAGAGCGCCGCGTGGTCAGCGTTCTATCCGGTCTGTCCCGGTAGCTTCTGGCGAAGCGTAGCCCGCGGACTAGGCTCACTGCATGAACCAGCCGTGACTGACGACGAGCGACTGGCCCGTCAGCGCGTTGGACTCGAACGACGCGAAGAACAGCGCGGCATCGGCGACGTCCTTCACGGTCGTGAACTGGCCATCCACGGTTTCCTTGAGCATGACTTCGCGGATCACCTCATCCTCCGGGATTCCGAGGGCCTTCGACTGCTCCGGGATCTGACGGTCGACGAGCGGAGTGCGCACGAAGCCCGGGCACACGACGTTGGCCCGCACCCCGTATTTCGCGCCCTCCTTGGCGACGACCTTCGCCAGTCCGATCAGGCCATGTTTTGCCGCGACATAGGGCGCCTTCAGGACCGATGCCTCCTTCGAATGGACCGAGCCCATGTAAATGATGCTGCCGCTGCGCTGGCGGTACATCGGCCGCAGAGCGGCACGGGTGGTCAGGAACGCGCCGTCCAGATGGATCGCCAGCAAGCGCCTCCAATCGGCGAACGCCAGCTGATCGAGCGGCGCGACGATCTGAATGCCCGCGTTGCTCACCAGGACATCGATCCGCCCGAGCGACTCGATCACCGTGCTCATGGCGGAGTCGACCTCCGTTTCGCTGGTCACATCCATCGCCACGGCGAGCGCCTGCGCTCCGTCGCGATTGATCTCGTCGGCGGTCGCCCGGGCCCGCTCCGCGTCGAGATCGGCGATGACCACCCTGGCGCCAGCCGCGGCGAAGGTGCGGGCGATCTGGCTTCCGATGCCGCTTGCCGCCCCCGTGATCACGGCCACCTTGCCGCCGAGGCGCTTCGCCCCGGCGCTCATGCGGTGCGGTCCTCACGGAATCGGGCGAGAAAGGGGTCGATGGCCTCCATGCACGCAGGCTCGTTCAACAACGGGGTATGCCCGCGATTGGCGACCTCCACCTGCAGGAGGTCCGGCTTCTCGTGCGCCATGCGAGCCACCGTCCCGGCGCTCAAAATATCGGACAATGCCCCGCGTATCACCAGCATGGGAATGCGCTTGATTTGCGAGAACACCGGCCAAAGGTCGGGAGCCGCCGTGCCGGCATTGCTCAGCGCCTCGCTGATCCTCGGATCCACGTCGGGCACCGGCACGCCGTCCGCATTCTCGCGGTAACCGCGGCGCGCATAGTCGAGCCAATCCGCATCGGTCAGCCCGGGCAGTGCGGGACCATACACACTCTTCGCCTGCGCGGCCGCTTCCTGCCAGGAGGACACGGGCGGTAGTTTTCCCGCATATCCGGCGATGCGGCGCAGCCCCACGGGATCGATCTGCGGACCCGCATCGTTGAGCACGAGTCCGGCGATCCTCTCGGGCTTCATCGCCGCCATGACCATGCCCATCAATGCGCCGAGAGACGTTCCCACCACGACGACCCGCCCCACCCCCCGGGAATCGAGCAGCGACCAGATGTCCTGGACGTAGCTTGGCAATTGATAGTGGGACGGGTCCGTATCCCAGGCGGAGCGCCCCCGACCGCGCAGATCGGGGGTAAGCACCTCGTGTTTCGCGCGCAAATGCCTCGCGAGCATGACGAAATCGCGGCTGTTCCGGGTCAGCCCCGGCAGACACAACACCGGCACCCCTCCCGGCCTCCGCGCCGGATAGATGCGGCAGTACAGCTTCAAACCGTCGATGCTCGGATGGAAGTAGTCGCTGCTTTCGATGCTCATGGGCCCCGCCGCCGCGCGGTCAGAAATGATAGGTCACCGTCCCGGAATACGTGCGCGGCGGCCCATAGTAGCCAATCTGGCTGACGCCCCCGATGTAGGAGTTGGCGGCCCCGATCGGCGGCCCGAGAAAGTCGTAGCCGGCCACCCGGTAGTATCGGTTGGTGAGATTCTTGCCATCGATCGAAAACCGCCAGGCCTTGCTCGAGGTGGTGTACGCGAGCCCCCCGTTCAGCAGACCGTATGCCGGTTGATCGGTCGGGCTCTGGAAGGTGGCTGCGACCTTGATGAAGCTGCGCCAGTCGTAGCCCGCGCGCGCCAGCAGCGTCCCCGCGGCAAGGTCCCACGTGTAGGTCGCGTTCCCCGACGCCGTCCAGGCGGGGGCGTTGATGGGACGGTTCGCGTCCGCGACGTTGACCACCGACACGCTGCCGCCACAGCCGGGCGTCAGCGTGAACACGTTGCACGGGATCAGGAAGTCCTTGTAGTACGAGTCGAGGTAGCCGACGTTCAACCCCAGGGTCAGAGGACTGGTCGGGCGCCACACGGTCTCGATCTCGATGCCTTGATTGATTTGCTTGCCGGCATTCAATTCAGCGGTGAGGTTCGTCGGCGCGCCGTTGTAGGTGACGAATTCCTGGACGGGGATCTGGGCATTTCGGTACGGATCGTAGAAGACAGTGAGATTGAACAGCAGCTTGTCCTCGAGCAGAGTCGTTTTGACACCCGCCTCGTAACTGTCCGCGATTTCGGACTCGTACCCCCCCGCGGTCTGCGGATACACCGCGGCATTGCCGCGCATGTCGAAACCGCCGCTCTTGAAGCCGCGGCTGTAGGTCACGTAGCCCATCACCCGATCGGTAAAGTGATAGTCGACCCCGAGGCGCGGCGTGACGTTCACGAAGGCGCGATTGCCGGTGTAATTGGTCACGACGTCGGGAAAGAAGCCGGCTGGCACGGCCGAGGGGTTGAACAGCTGCTCACCCGGCAGCAATTGTGTCGGCGCGAGGCTGGTGAAGTCGTTCTGATACACACGGGCTGTCTTGTCGTCCTCGTTCCAGCGGATGCCCGCGTCGAGATCGAGCTTGTCGGTGAGCTTCCAGGACGAATCCCCGTAGACCGCGGAGCTCTTGGTAAGCACGCATCCTTCGACCAGTTCGGTGATGTAGATGCCGAGGGGCGGCGCAATCGTCGGAGGCAGCGTGCCGCTCAGCGTCCCGACGGAGGCGTTATAGGCGCCGCAGGCGGTGCTGTCCATGTAGAACACCCCACCCACCGCGTTCACCCGGTCGCTCTTGAAATTGAGCTGCGCCTCCCCCGAGGACTGCTGATCGTGGTAGTAGCCCGGCACCTCGAAAAGATTCTGCGCGAGCTCGGCGAAGTTGATGAACTGCTGGCTCCTGCCCTCGATATAGCCGCCGACGACCTTCAATGCGAGCTGATCGGTCAGGTTCTGGGTGTAGGTTGCCGATTCGCCGCTGCGGTGCGAAAAGTCCCGGTTGACGGGCATGTCATCGTACATGTCGAACGGATTGCTCAACTGCGGGGCGAGATAGTCGTTGAGCCGCTGTCCGCCCGAGGCGTTGGAATTATCGAGCGTATCGTCGGCGGTGAGCTTGAGCTTCGAACTCTCGCCCCATTTGAATTCGAGCGTGGCCCGGCCCGATTGCACGTCCTTGTTCGACACCTGCTGGCCGGCGTAGGGGTTCGAGGCGACACCGGGCTGCGCGACCACCTCGCCGTAGCCATTGTGCTGAAGGTCGGCGAGGGCGATGCCGAAATAGACATGATCGTCGATCACCGGCGTCGAGAAATACAGCTTCTCGTCATGCTCGCCGTAGTTTCCGCCGGTGGCGGACACCGTGAGGGTGGCGGGTCCGTCGATGTCCCGGGTGACGTACTTGATGGCTCCGGCGATCGTGTTCTTGCCGTAGAGGGTACCCTGGGGGCCGCGCAGGATTTCGAGGTCCTGAACGTCGATCACATCGAGCAGCGCCGTCTGGGGTCGCGCGAGATAGATGTCGTCGATATACACCCCGACGCCGGGCTCGTTGCCCCACAGCGGATCGCTCTGCCCCACTCCGCGGATGTACACGTTGATCGTGCTGCTGGTTGCACGGTCGGCCGAGATCTTGAAGTTCGGAACGAAACTGTTGAGGTCCTCGAGGTTCGTCACGTCCTGCGTCTGGATGGTCGAGGCGCTCACGGCGCTCACTGCGATGGGCACGTTCTGCAGGTTCTCGGAGAACCGCCGCGCCGTCACCACGATTTCCTGCAGGCCGGCGTCCGGCGCCGAGGCCGCGGTCGCGCCGTCGCCCTCCGCCGCCCACGCGCCGCCCGCGGCCAGAAAGACGAATATGCCCGATGCCATACGCAGTCTGCGAATCATGTTGAATCCCCCGTTTGATGTGAGTGCGATGCCCACGCGCCAGCTTTCAACGATCGTTGGACTTTAGTGCAACGATCGTTCAATATCAAGCGTCCTTGCGGGGCCTCCGGCGCATTGCCCGGCCGCCCGGTGGACCCCGGTCGCGGGCGCCACCGCGGTGAACTCGCCACCCGGGGAGGTAGGCTAGAATTCATCCTTTGCCTGAAGGGATCGCATGCCACGGCCGAAGCGCGCCACCAAGGACAAGCTCATGGATGCCGCCGAACAGCTTTTTGCACGGCGCGGCTTTCATGGGACCTCGGTGCGCGAAATCACCGGCACCGCGGGCGTGGATCTCGCCCTCGTGAACTACCACTTCGGCAGCAAGAAGGAGCTCCTCGCGGCGGTCATCGAGCGCCGCGGTCAGGTGCTGAACGAGGAACGGCTCAAGCGCCTGACCGACGAGCGTCTTCGCGCCGCCCCGGGTGCCCCGAGCACCGAGGCGGTGGTCGATGCGTTCCTCGATCCGATACTCGAGCGGCTGGCGGACGCCGGAGCGGGCTGGCACAGCTACTTCTCGCTGCTCGCTTATGTGAACAACTCGCCCGAGTGGGGCAAAAAATTGATGAGCAAGACATTCGATGCCGTGGTGCGCGAATTCATCCAGGCCGTGATGGCTTCCCTGCCCGAGGCCGCGCCGGAGGATGTCTATTGGGGCTATAACTTCCTGACGGGCGCGCTCACGCTCTCGCTGGCGGAAACCGGACGATTGGATGCGCTCTCGGACGGCTTGTGCCGCTCCAATGACGTGGCGGCTCTCAAGGCGCGGCTCGGGCCGTATGTCGCGGCCGGCCTTCGAGGCCTCGCCCGTCCCCGTCGGCCCGCGGCCCCCGGGCGCTAGCGGCGCGTGGGTCCGGCAACCCAACGGTCGGACGCGCGCGCCAACCAGGCGCTCGGGCTGCTCCTGCTCGTCTACACCTTCAATTTCATCGACCGGGTGATTCTCGGAATCCTGGTGCCGCCCATCAAGGCGGAACTGCTGCTGACGGACACCCAATTGGGTCTTTTGGGTGGAACGGCCTTCGCGCTCTTCTACACCGCCCTCGGCGTGCCCATCGGCTGGCTCGCGGACCGCTTCAACCGTGTCTGGATCATGACGGTGGCGCTGGCGCTGTGGAGCGCGTTCTCGGCGGCCAGCGGTCTCGCGCAAAACTTCCTCCAGCTGTTCCTCGCGCGACTCGGCGTCGGCATCGGCGAGGCCGGCGGGGTCGCGCCCGCCTATTCGCTGATCAGCGATTACTTCCCGTCCGCGCGGCGCGCGCGGGCTCTGGCCATCTATTCGTTCGGCATTCCATTGGGCAGCGCCGCCGGGCTTCTGTTCGGCGGACTGGTCGCCTCGCGGGTGAATTGGCGCGCGGCATTCGTCGTGGTGGGCGCTCTCGGGCTGCTCCTCGCACCCATGTTTCGCTACGCGCTGCGCGAACCCGTGCGCGGCGGATTGGACGCAGGGTCCGCGCCGGCGCGCCGCCCGCCGGGGCTTCGGCAGGTGGCCGGCGTGCTGGCCGGCAAAACTTCCTTCTGGTGTCTCTCGCTCGGAGGGGCGTCGAGTTCCATCATGGGGTACGGCACGCTGTTCTGGCTTCCCTCCTTCTATGTGCGCAGCTACCACTTCACCCTGGTGCAGGTCTCGTGGTACTTCGCCGCGCTGATTCTTGTGGGCGGCCTTTGCGGCATCTGGCTGGGCGGCTGGCTTGCCGACCGCCTCGGGTCACGCAGCCGCGCCGCCTACGCGCTCGTGCCGGCGACCGCCTTTCTGCTCTCCGTGCCGCTATATGCGCTCGGCGTGCTGGCGCCGCCGAGCCACTGGTCGCTGCTCATTTTCCTGCCGCCCATCGCGCTCACGCTCGCCTGGCTCGGGCCGACGCTCTCGGCAATCCAGCACCTGGTGCCGCCCGACATGCGGGCCCTGGCGTCCTCCTTGTTTCTGTTCATCAACAACCTGATCGGCTTGGGGCTCGGCACGCTGTTGATCGGTCGATTGTCGGATCAGTTCGCCGCGCAGTACGGCGCCGAATCGCTGCGCTACGCCATCCTGACGGGGACCGGTTTCTATTTGATCAGCGCCATCCTGTTCGCGCTGGCGGCAAGGACCCTGAATCGCGAGTGGCAGTCCCCGACAAACCCCTCTCAGTGTGGCGATCCCGCCGGGGATGCCGCTTCGCGCTCCTGAAGCTCGCGCCACTGGATCTTGCCGCTCCCGGATTTGGGCAGCGCATCGGCGAAAGCGACGATTCTAGGCACCTTGTAGGCAGCCATGGTTCCGCGGCACCACTCGATGAGCTCCCGCTCCTCCAGCCGTCCGCGCCATTCCGGACGCAGCACGACGAAGGCCTTGACGGTCTCGCCGCGATGCGCATCGCGCGCACCGATGACGCAGGCTTCGAGGACCGCCGGATGCGCATACATCATCGACTCCACCTCGGCCGGCCACACCTTGAAGCCGGACGCATTGATCATCCGCTTGAGACGGTCGACCATGAAAAAATAACCGTCCTCGTCGATTCTGCCGAGGTCGCCCGTGCGCAGAAATCGCTTGCCGTCGATTTCGATGAAGACCTGAGCGCTCTGCTCCGGCCTGTTCCAGTACCCCAGGAAAACCTGCGGCCCGTGAGTGACGATCTCGCCGACCTGTCCGATGGGCAGCTCGACGAGCGTCATAGGATCTATCACGCGCGAATCGACCCCGTAGACCGGAATTCCAAGACATTGCCGCTTGGGGCGACCCGGTGGATTGATGTGTGTGGCTGCCATGGTCTCGGTCAGGCCGTATCCCTCGTAGAACGTGATGCCCCGGCTCTCGAGCCGCTGCGCCACGGCCGCCGGCATGGCCGCGCCTCCACCGGTCAATCTTCGGATCGAGGACAGGTCGTACCGCTCGATGTCCGGATTCAGGAAGAAATCCTGGATCATGGTCGGCACGGCGGTCCAACTCGCGATTCGATACCGCTGCACGCATCGCGCCGCGACCGTGCGGTCCCAGCGCGGCAGCAGCACCAGGGTATTGCCGTTGTACAGCGGGCCATTCATCCCGCCCTGCATGCCGGTCACGTGAAAAAATGGTGCCACCGCCAGCAGCGACAGCTCGGGCTGCACCGCGAACCAGCGCATGCTCCCGACGAGCGTGTGCATGGTGCTCCGGTGCGTATGCATGCAGCCCTTGGCTTCGCCGGTGGTGCCCGAGGTGTACGGCATGACGCACAAATCGTCCGGGCCGGCGGTCAAGGGGCCCGGCGACAAGCGCTCCTCCAGGGCATCGCGCCACAGGGTCACGCCTGAGCGCGCGATGTCGACGCGCGGCGCGGCGACGAACCCGGGCACCTCCGGTCCGGTCGAGCCGCTCAGATAATCGGAATAGGCTGCCACGATCACGTGGCTGAGCTCGCCCGTCGCCATCAGCGGCTCGATACGGGGATACAGCTCCTGCGACACGACGACGGTGGTGGCGCCGGCATCGCTCGCGCACCGCAGGAACTCAGCGGTGAGGTACATGGGATTGAGAGGCACCACGACGGCGTCGGCGCGAAGAATGCCATAATACGCAATCACGAATTGGGGGCAGTTCTGCATGAACAGCAGCACGCGGTCGCCTTTACGGATCCCGCACCGTTGCTGCAGATGGCCTGCGATGAGCTGCGCCTGCGCCAGCAGGTCGGAAAAACTGAGCGGCGCATCGTAGAACACCAGGCCGGGTTTGTCCGGATAGCGCCGCCCCGATACCTCGAGGTTGTAAAATACATTCGTGGCCGGCGCATCCAGATGATGCATCGAGTGCTCCGGCCAGAATTTGAGATGTTGATCCGACATGGCGCCCGGGACCGCCGCTTCGTTGTCCGCCAGGCTCATCGTACCTCATCCCCGCGACCGTAGGCCGGGGCCCGGATCGTCCGGCGACCCGGGCGCGCCCATTCAGGGATTGGGCAGATCCGTGCGCTCCACCTTGGACTTCGGAATTTCATCCTTGCCGCTGCCCGGTTCGGCCATGCCTCGGTGCATTTGCGCCAGCGCACTGTCGGGTGTGATGTGGGAGACCGCTGCGCGGATTTTGTTGCCGAGTCCGGCGACCACCTTCAACTCCCCTTTGAGCATGGCGTCGAATCCCGTTTTGGCGACATCGGAGGCGCGGGCCTTCTCGTCGCTCCCCACTTTCGTGTCCATCATATCCGCTCGCTCGAAAAAATCGGTTTCGGTGGCTCCCGGCATGAGACAGGTTACCGAGACGCCCGTGTCCTTCAGCTCATTATTCAGCGCCACGGAGAACGAATCCAGGAAGGCCTTCGAGCCGTTGTACACCGCCTGGAACGTTCCGGGCATCAACCCCGCAATCGAGCCCGTGATCAGGATGCGACCTTGCCGGCGCTCGCGCATGGCTCGTCCCACGTTGTGGACCAGATAGATCGTGCCATCGATATTGGTGTGCACCACCCGAAGCGCCTGGGCGATGTCCTGATCGAGGAAGGCCCGGCCCAACCCCCGTCCGGCGTTCGCGAGCAACGCATGAACCGGGCGCCCGGTCTTCTCGACGGCCGCCAGGAGCTGCCCCACTCCATCGAGTGTCGACAAATCGCACTCCACGGCGATGCAGTCGACCGCCAGCTGCTTGAGCTCCCTCGCAGCTTCGTGAATGAGCGGCTCGTCGGCGGCGATCACCAGATCCCACCCCTCCTTGGCGCACAAGCGCGCCAGCTCCAAGCCGATGCCCGTCGATGCCCCTGTCACCACGGCCAATGAGCGCATTGCAGTATTCATGTGGTCTCCAAACTGTGGATGGTGGAAGCGCACATGGCACTACGGAGCCGCCTCGCGCGCAGCCGGAGAGCGGCGCGGGCTCGTGAAAGATCTCACCGACGGCGGAGCGTCCCGAGGCGAAGGTCGTGGGCCGAGGGGCCCCGGCGTGGTGGATGTCCGCGGCCGGCGCACGAAGAATCGTGGGGAAGGAGGGGGAGATCCATGTCGCTTCGTGCGCCGGTCCGCGGCATCCGGCAAACAGGATAGCGAATGCGGCGGCGGGAGATAACATCACTTTGTTCTAACGACATATCCAATCCCTTGAACACAGTTACTTGCCGGCATCCTCGACGGCGTCGATGGCCTCCGGCATCGCTTCGAGTCGTTCCTTCGCAATCGGCCGTCCGCTCACATCGGACACCCCGTAGGTTCCGTCCTCGATTTTGGACAACGCCCGCTCCACCAGGGCGAGGCGCCGCAGGTCATGAGCGACCAGCGTTCCCTCCACCTCGAGCATCGCAAGCTTCTGGGCGTCCTCCTCGAATTCATGCGCCTCATTCTGCGACTGGGCATTGAGGCCCCCCTCCTCCGCCTCGCCCGCCCGCGTGGCGCGCCTGAGCTGCGCACGCAGATCCATCAAGCGCTGGTGCTGCCGCCGAATGAAGGCCGGATCCAACCGGGACGAGCTTGCATTCATGAGATTCTCCTGCCACGGATGACTTGCGTGTCGGGATCAGTATATTCGAACGGCTCCGCCGGCGTCAGGCATGCCGCCGCGCTAAACTGCGCCGGGGTCTTCGATCGTATATCGGGAGGATTCATGACTGAGCCGATCCCAACGGTGTTGGTCCCGGGCCTGCTTTGTTCGCCGCGCCTGTACGCCGACCAGATTCCGCAACTTTGGCGGCTGGGGCCGGTCACCGTGGCGGACCATACACGCGACGACAGCGTGGGCGCGATTGCGCGGCGGATTCTTGCCTCGGCGCCGCCGCGGTTCGCCCTGGTTGGCCTGTCGATGGGCGGCTATATTTCCTTCGAGATCCTGCGCCTATCCCCCGGGCGGGTGGCGAAACTCGCGCTGCTCGATACCACCGCTCGCCCGGACTCACCGGAACAGAGCGAGGCGCGCCGCGCTCAAATAGCACTCGCCAGGAACGGCCGGCTCCGTGAAGTCTGCGACGCGGCATTTCCACGCCTCGTTCACCCGCAGCGCCGATCCGACCCCGCAATACGACAGGTGATGCAGCAGATGGCCGACGAGGTGGGCGTCGAGGGCTTCGCAAATCAACAAGCGGCGAACATCGGGCGGCCGGACTCGCGCCCCGGCCTCGGTGCCATCCCTTGTCCCACGCTGATCCTGGTGGGGGATTCCGATGAGCTCACCCCGCCCGAGCGGGCCGCGGAGATCGCCGACGGAATCGAAGGCGCGCGCCTCGTCGTGATCCCGGCATCCGGACACTCCTCCCCCTTGGAGCAACCGGCGGCGGTCACTCGGGAGCTTCTGCAGTTCCTGCAGAGCTGATCCCGATGTGCGGCGGTGTCGACACGAAACCGTCACAATCGCACGGCTACAGTGCGGCATGAACTCATCAGAATTCAACCGCGCCCGCCGTTCCCTCCTAAGCCTGCGCGAATCGATGCTGGACCTCGAACTGCGCAGCTCCCCCGCGCTCAGCGCAGTCGCGCCGCAACACCGGATCAGCGCCCGCAATCTTCTCCACTACCTCGCCATGCGGCGCGAGGATTTGCGCGGGCTGCAGGTCGAGCTTGCCACGCTCGGCATGTCGTCGATGGGCCGCGCCGAGGCCTACGCCCTGGCATCGGTCAACAATGTGATCAGCCTGACTGATCGCATGCTGGGGCACGCTCATCGAGCGGCGGTCGATGCTCCCTGCGATCACGCCTTGGGCGCGAAGCTGCTCGAGCGAAACACCGCCGAGCTGCTCGGTGCCCCGCGGCACGATCGTGCCGTGCGCATCATGGTCACCATGTCCAGCGACGCCGCGCACGACTATGAGCTGGTGCACGACCTGCTGCGCAAAGGAATGGATTGCATGCGCATCAATTGCGCGCACGACGATCCCGCCGCTTGGAGTGCGATGATTCGCAACCTGCGCCGCGCCCGCACGGCCTGCAAGCGCGATTGCACCATTCTGATGGACCTGGCCGGCCCCAAGATCCGAACCGGACCCATCGAACCCGGGCCGGCCGTCATCAAGGTACGGCCCTCCCGGGACCCCTACGGGCGGGTCACCAAGCCGGCGCGGATATTGCTGCGGGCCGCACACTCCGCGCAGGAGACGGGCGCCGGCGTGGACTCGGTCGTTTGCGTCGACGACAAACTGCTGACCGGTTTGCGGCGGGGAGCCCGCCTGCGCTTCCTCGACACTCGCGGGCGGCGCAGACGCCTCGAGGTCATCGCCGTCACGCGGACCGGCGTCGTGGCGGAAATGGTCCGAACCGCGTACATCACCAATGGCACCATGCTGTCCCGAACCGGGCGGGGCAGGCAGCCCCGCATCAAAGGCGATGTCCACGGCATCGCGCCCGCGCAGGGCAGCATTGCGCTGTCGGTCGGCGATACGTTGATCCTCACCCATGATCCGGCCGCCGGAACTCCGGTCCGCCTGGATTTGTCCGGCCGCGTACTGCGAGCCGCACGCGTGTCCTGCACCCTTCCCGCCGCCCTCGGCAAGGTGAAGGTCGGTGAGCGCGTCAGCTTCGACGACGGCCTGATCAGCGGCCGGGTCAAAGCCGTCGACGCCGGCGGAATATCGGTGCGAATCGAGCAGACACCGCCGGGCGGCGCCCACCTGAAGGCGGACAAGGGAATCAATTTCCCCGACAGCGCCATCGATCTTCCCGCGATCACCGAGGAGGACGCAAAGAACCTGGCGTTCGTGGCCAAGCATGCCGACCTGGTCGGACTGTCGTTCGTCAATCACGAACGAGACGTAAAATCGCTGATCGACCGTCTCGAGTCTTTGACGGACGAGCCGCCCGGCGTCGTGCTCAAGATAGAAACCCGTCGGGGCTTCGAGCGCTTGCCGGCCATTCTGCTTTCGGCGATGAGCCATGGCCGCTTCGGGGTCATGATTGCGCGCGGCGACCTGGCGGTCGAGTGCGGCTACGAACGGCTCGCGGAAATTCAGGAAGAAATACTGTGGATTTGCGAGGCGGCGCACTGCCCGGCCATCTGGGCCACACAAGTGCTCGCTTCGTTGGCGAAAAATGGCGTCCCCTCGCGCGCCGAGGTGACCGACGCGGCGATGAGCCAGCGGGCCGAATGCGTCATGCTCAACAAAGGACCGCACATCATCGAGGCTCTGTGCACATTGGCCCGCATCTTGCAACGCATGAATCCCAACCAATCCAAGAAGAGCCCGAAGCTACGCGCGCTAAAAATTGCACAAGACTTTGAAATTGAAGACAATTCCAGGAGAAAGCAAAAATCCGGGAATGATCCGCCTATTCACCCCCTCGCCCTGGAATGCTAATGTCGCGTATGGCAGATCCAATCATCGAACCTCATGACGCGAAAGCTTTCGCTGCGCTTTCGTCAGAACTTCACGTTTCTGAGAACGACGTGGTCGAAATCTACAAGCACGAATTCAGCCGCCTTCACGCCCAGGCGCGCATCAAGACCTACGTCGGTATTCTGGCGTTGAGCAACACCAAAAACATACTGTACAAATCGACTTCCCGCCGTTGCTGACGGGTAGCCCTTCCGGCGGTGGAGGATGCGTTATCCGCAGATCCACGTGCCTCATATAACCAACCGACCCGTGCTCATGCCGAATTGCTAGTCGACCTGCCCGTGTGTGCTGGGCTACCGTGCAAAAACCGCACCGGAGCATCGCACCTTGCAAATCGTAGGACCATCGAGTTCCCCCGGGACACGGGGCGTTGGCGCCTCCCTCGTCGGCGCGCGGCGCGGCGCCATTTTGCGCAATGAGGACTGGCTTAGCAGCGTCCTCGGCTTGGGATTGATAATCGTCGCGGCGGCGGTGTTCGCCGCCGGCGGCAGCATCAAGTGGCTCGCCGTCGCTCCGCAAAAATGGAGCGATGCCTCCAACGTCCTGCGGCAGCTGCGCCTCGACGGGATTCGGTATGCGTCACTGTTCGCGATCTGGGCGCTCCTGCTCGGCGCGGCCGCCGCCGCGCTCGGCCTCGGCGCGCTCAGATTCTGGCGGGCATTCCTGCCCATCTTTCTCCTGACCGCCGCGGTTTATTTTTTGGGGCTTTGGGACCGGGCGGCGCACTTCAACCTGGAGCCGCCCTTGGTGGCGCTTGCCCTTGGGCTGTTGCTGTCGAACGCCGTGGGTGTTCCGCGTTGGCTGGATCCGGGGCTTCGGGTCGAACTGTACATCAAGGTGGGCATCGTGCTCCTGGGCTCGAGCCTGCCCCTCACGTTGCTCGCATGGGCGGGGCCCGTGGCCATCCTGCAGGCAGCGATGGTTTCGCTGGTCACGTTCGGCGTCATCTACGCCGTCGCTATGCGCCTGGGGCTCGATCGAAGGCTCGCCGCCACCCTCGGAACCGGGGGCGCGGTGTGCGGCGTCTCGGGTGCGATCGCCATCGGGGGCGCCGTGGGCGCCAAGAAGCAGGACATTTCGGTCGCGATTTCGCTGGTCGTCGCGTGGGCCGTCGCCATGATCTTCGTGCTGCCGCTTGCGGCGCGCGTGCTCGGGCTGTCCACGGGGGTGGCGGGCGCCTGGATCGGCACGTCGGAATTTGCCGATGCCGCCGGGCTCGCCGCCGCGCAGACCTACGGCGGTTACGCCGGCAATGTCGCGGGTATCGCGGGTCAGCCGGATGCCGCGGTCACGGCGTTCACGCTCATGAAGGTGATCGGCCGGGACATGTGGATCGGCGTTTGGGCATTCGTGCTGTCGCTCGTCGCGGCCTCCCGGTGGGAGCGTACCGGAATCGAGGGCCGGAGCGGTCCAGGCGAGATTTGGAGGCGGTTTCCGAAGTTCGTGGTCGGCTTTGTGCTCGCATCGTTGCTCGTGACCTGGTTTGCAAGCGGTTACGCCTACGGAGACTACAAGCGGGGCGTGGTGCCGGGACTCGTCGCACCGCTGCAGGCGCTTCGAACCTGGGCTTTCACTTTCGCGTTCCTGAGCATCGGTCTGACCACGCGAATCCGCGAGTTCGTCGCCGTGGGAGCGCGGCCGTTCGCCGCATTCACGGCGGGCGCCGCCGTCAACGTCCTGCTCGGCTTGTTTCTTTCGACCCGGGTGTTCGGCGCCTTCTGGAGCGCGCTCGGACAATGAGCTGCACGGCCTGCAGACACTTCGACCCGCGCCCCGCCGCCATCGAAGCGGCATTTCCGGGCCTCTCCTCTTTGAGCTCGGCTTACGCCGCGGTGAAGGCGGCGGACGGGCTGTGCGCGCGGCACGATCGCTACGTCGCGGCCTCGAGCTTCTGCGGCGCATTCGCTGCCTCGACCTGCACCAGGCAGTCGTAGAACAGCGGCGCCCTGCCCATGTCCGTGAGCTCATCGCTGCGGGTGAGTTCGTTGGCGTTCTTGCCGTCGCGCGCGAGCTTCTTCCACCAAACCGACAGCGCCACGACCACGCCGCGCCGCGCCCGATCGCTCACTCTCGCGCGCAGCGTCAGACTGCCCCGGTCGTTGAACACCCGCACGTAGCTCGCGTCCGACACCCCGCGCGCGCGCGCATCCTCGGGATGAATGTCCAGCCACGGCTCGCCCTCGAATGCGCGCAGGCTCGTGACATTGACGAAGCTCGAGTTGAGAAAATGGCGCGCCGGCGGGGAAATCATCGCCAACGGAAAGCGTTTGGCCAGAAGGCTGCGGGTATCCTCGAGGGGTGCGATATAGTCGGGCAGCGGGTCGAGTCCGGCGGCCGCGGCCGCGGACGATCGAAACTCGACCTTGCCCGAGGGCGTGCCGAACCCGCCTTGCGCGAAACGTGCGCTGCCCACGGGCGCGCCGATGCGCTTCCAACCCTGCGCGCGCACCGCGGCGAAATCCCAGTCCCCCCCGAGCGCGGACTGGGCAAGGTCCTCGTCGCTGTCCCGAAAGCACGGCTCCTCGTATCCCATCGCAGCCGCCAGCAGCCGGAAGATCTGCGTGTTGGGCTTGGCCTCCCCCAACGGCAAAATGGCGGGGTTGTTGGCGACCATGTAGTAGTGCCCATACGGCCGCACCACGTCCACGTGCTCGAGCTGGGTGGTGGCGGGCAGCACGATGTCCGCATAGTCGACGGTGTCGGTGGGAAATTGCTCGAGCACCACGGTGAAGAGGTCTTCGCGCGCGAAGCCCGCCGCGACCCGGGCGGAGTCGGGGGCGACGGCCACCGGGTTCGAGTTGTAGACCACCAGCGCGCGGATGGGCGGAGAGGCCTCGCACAGCGCGGGGCCGATGCTCGACATGTTGATGGTGCGCGGCACTCGCCCGCGCAGCAGCTCGGGTTTCGCCAGAGATGCCGTGTCGATGCTGAAATTGCCGGCCGTCGACAAAAACATGCCCCCGGCCGCGTCCCGAAACGCACCGGTGAGCGCCGGCAGGCAGGCAATGTTGCGCATGGCCATGCCGCCTCCCTTCACCCGCTGGAGTCCGTAATTCGCGCGGATCAATGCCGGACGCGTGGTGGCATAAAGGCGCGCCAACCACTCGATCTCACGCTCGGAGATGCCGCAAATGCCGGCCACGCGCTGCGGGGTCCACATGCCCGCTCGCTCACGGAGCTCGTCGAAGCCGACGGTATGGCGCGCCACATAATCGCGGTCGACGAGATCGTCGCGGATGATCACGTGCATCAATCCGAGCGCAAGCGCCCCGTCGGTGCCGGGCAGCAGGGCGATGTGCTCCTGACATTTCTCCGCCGTCAGCGAGCGGTACGGATCGATGGCCACGAGCGTCGCACCATGACGTTTGGCCTGCTGCGCGCGGGCCCAAAAGTGCACGCTCGAGGTGATGGCGTTGCAGCCCCAGAAGATGATCAACTTCGCCTCGTCCGCCACCTCGATATCGACGCCCACACTCGGCCCCAAGGTGATCTTGTGACCGGCCGTGCCCGCGGATGCGCAGATCGTGCGATCCAGCAGACTCGCGCCCAAGCGGTGAAAGAAGCGCTGCGACATGGATTCGCCCTGCACCAGCCCCATCGTGCCCGCGTAGCTGTACGGCAGAATCTGCTCGGGATCCTTCCGCGCGAGCGCGGACAACCGCGCGGCGACGGTCGCGATCGCCTCCTCCCAGCCGATCCGTTCAAAGCGCCCCTCGCCCTTGCGGCCGATGCGGCGCAGCGGATGCAGCAGACGATCCGGGTGGTAGGTCCGCTCCGTATAGCGCGCGACCTTGGTGCACAGCACGCCGGCCGTGGGCGCGTGCCCCGCGGACCCGGTCACCTTGAGCGCCACGCCGTTCTTGACGTGTACTTCCAACGCACAGGTGTCCGGACAATCGTGCGGGCAGGCTCCCTTGACGATGGTGACATCCGACCCTGCGCCGTTCGCCTTGTCCTCTGGGACGCCCATCAGGCGGCGTACCCCGTCGAGAGAATACGCCCCACGAAACTCTCGCATTTCGCCAGCTGGTCGAGCGCGACGAACTCGTTCGGCCGATGCGCCTCGGCGATGTCTCCCGGGCCGAGAATGACCGTGGGGACCCCCATCTGCTGGAACAGGCCGGCCTCGGTTCCGTAGGACACCTTGCCGGTTTGGTTCGACCGGGCCAGACGCATCGCCCATTGCACGATGGCCTCGCTCTCCGACGATGCGAGTCCGATGGTCTGGCTGACCCATTCCAGCTCGATGCCGGATTGCGGGTCGATGGCGCGCATCTCGCGCGACAACGTGTCGGCCTGCGCATGAATTTCCCGGTACAGCGCGTCGGCCGAGGCATTCGGCAGCGTGCGCATGTCGAACTGGAATTCGCATTCCTTCGGTATCACGTTCGAGGCGATGCCGCCGCGAATCAATCCGGTCGACATGGTCGTATAAGGCACGGTGAAGCCGTAATCGCGCTTCTCGAACTCCGCGAGCCGGTCTGCGATCTGGCGGATGTAAACCACCAGGCGCGCGGCGTATTCGATCGCATTGACGCCGTGGGTCACATAGCTCGAATGCGCCTCGCGGCCCCTCACGGTGCAGCGAAACCGGTTCATGCCCTTGTGGGCGATGATCGGCTGCATCGATGTGGGTTCCCCGACCACGCAGCCGGCGGGTTTGATGCCGTTCTCCTCGAGGTCCCGTATCAGCCCGCGCACGCCGATGCAGCCCACCTCCTCGTCATAACTCAGCGCGTAATGGAGCGGCGCGTCGAGCCGTCCGGCGTTCAGGGCCTCGACGAACTTGGGCGCGTGGCTGAGCGCGACGCCTATGAAGCCCTTCATATCGGCCGACCCGCGCGCGTAGAGCCTGCCGTTCCGCTCCACCGCCTTGAAGGGGTCGGTGTCCCAATTTTGACCGTCGACGGGCACCACGTCGGTGTGGCCGGAAAGGATCAGTCCGGGACGCTCGGAGTCCCCGAGCGTCGCGAACAGATTCGCCTTTCTCCCGGTCGAATCGTGCGTGAGCCGGGTGCGGGCACCGAGCTTGGCAAGATAATCCCGGGTCCACTCGATGAGCCCGAGGTTCGAGTCCCTCGACACGGTGTTGAAGGCGATCAGGCGCTCGATCATCGCGCGCGCGTCGGCGCTCGGTCCCGGTGTTGCGGATGCGTCATCCATGGAACGGCTCTCGGACTGCGGCTGGGGCATTTTACTCACACGCCGGGAACGATGCGCACATCCCGCACCGCACCGCCTTCCAGCGCAGCGAGCGCCTGTTGATAGGCCGGACCGTCATGCATGGCCACCGCCTGCTCGACCGAATCGAACTCGATGACGACGATGCGTTCGAGCTGGCCGGCCTCATAGGCCTTGGCCGCCGGACCGCGTGCCAGAAAACGGCCGCCGCCCGCCTCGATGGCCGGCAGCGCCAGCTTGGCATACGCCGCAAGCTTCGCGGAATCCGTGATCTGCCGATAGCAGGAAATGAAATATGCTTTGGCCATGAAAGCGACTCTCCTTCCGGTGAATCAAGGGGTGGCGGGCTGCCATCCGGGCAATCCTGCACGCCAGAACGCGAAGGCAATTCCGTCGGCCGTGAGTGCGTCGGTCTGGGCTCTGGTCGATCCGATCCCGTGCCCCGCTTGTTGATCGATCCTGAGCAGCACGGGATTCGAGGAGCCGGACGCCTGCAGCGCCGCCACCAGCTTGGCGGGCTCCCAGGGTGAGACTCGCGGATCATTGAGTCCCGTGGTCACCATCACCGCCGGATATCGGGTTCCCTTCCTGATGTGTACGATGGAGTCCATCGCATAGAGATTGTCGAAGCCGGCTTTCGTGCCGATGCTGCCGAACTCCGGAACGTTCGGCGGCCCGTTGGCCGTGAACTCCGCCCGCAAGGTATTGGCGGCGGGCACCATGTCGATCGCGCCGGCGAACAGGTCCGGCCGCTCCGTGATCGCCCGTCCCACGGTGATGCCCCCCGCCGAACCCCCGAGAATCAAGACCTTGTCCGCTGCCGTGACGCCCCGTCCGACCAGAAACTCCGTGCAGGCGATCAAATCCTCCCAGGTATGGTGTTTGTCCGCATCCTTCCCGCCCAGGCGCCACGTTTCGCCGAGCTCTCCCCCGCCGCGCACGTGACACAGACCATATGTGATTCCCCGGTTCATGGCGGCTGCGCGGCGGATGCTGAAGTCCGCGAGTTCGGAAATCCCATAGGATCCGTATGCCTCGATGAGGGTGACCTGCGGCCCCTGAACCCCTTTGGGCTGCACCAACGACAGCGGCACTTTCACGCCGTCGGCCGCGGGAGCTTCGAGATCGCTCACCACGAACGCGGAAGAATCGATGGCGCCACGCGTGCCGACCTTGAGATCCGCAAACCTCTTGGATGCAGGTTGATAGGCATACACCGCGGCGGGCAACACCCAGCTCGACAGCGTCACGGTTACACCCGGCATGCGCGGATCGGAGACTGCCTCCTCCACGTGGCCCTTGACGGGGAGCGGTACGTCCTGGATCTCCTTCGTGCCCCGCGGAACCCGCAGCAGCTGCGAATAAGCGCCCTGCCGGGTCAGCACGTAGAGCGCGTCGGAAGCGGCATGTATGCCCTCGATCACGCGATCGGGTTTTGCGGGCACCAGCACGGACGCGCTGTCGAGCGGCTGCCCGGCCCGCATCGACAACACCTGGAAGGTCGGAGCATCCTTGTGCGAGAGCAGGAAGATTTCCTGTCCGCGCATATCCAATCCGGTCACCCCGTCGTCGCGGGTCAACAGCTGGGTCCAGACGGTGTCGGGGTCGCGAAGGCTGGCGACCGGCGTGAGCCACAGCGCGATCTCGTTCTGGACACCGTTGAGCGAGACGGCGGCGGCCAAGGGAGCGCCCACCGTCACCTGGACCGCCGGGAATTCGGCCGGTTTGAACGGCGGTCCGTGCCCGACGGAGGCTCCGAGAAGCGGAGTGGGTTCGCCGTCGAGGTCCCATGCGTCCGCAGTCGCGTCCTTGTACTTCTCCGTCGGGGAATCGCCGGCCGAGAGCCTCTTGAGGCGGATGAAATACAGCATCCGGGAATCCTCGCTCCAGGAGGTCGCGCCGAATTCCGCCCGGTCGATGGGGCCGCCGAGCTTCGTTCCGTCCGCCGCCAGATAGACCGTGAGGGATGCGTCTTCCGAGCCCCCCTCCGAGATGCCGACCGCAACCTTCGACCCATCCGGGGAGGCCAGGAAATAGTTGATGGCGTAGGGTTTGCCGCCGTTCGCGGCGCGCAGCGCGGCAATGTCCACGAGTTTGCGCTTGCCCGAATGATCCGAGACGATCAGGTCGAAGTTATCCGATCCCGGCGTGCGCTCCTCGTAAAAGGCGCGGCCGCCGAATTCCACGTAGCCCTGCACCAGTCCGAAACTTCCCGAGAAGGCCGCGATCTCGTGTTTGAGCCCGTCGAGCGGCGCGATCGAATCGAGCACCGAGCGCGTGTAAGCGCCCTGCGCCTTCATCCACGCGATGGTCGCGGGATCGAGCTGCTCCATGTATCGATAATTATCGGTAATCCGGCGTCCCCACAGCGTCTCGGTGACCGGATGCACCGGCGCCGGCGGCGGCTTGGCGATCGATGGCGGCGGCGGCGCGACCCTGACCGGCGCGGAAGAACCCTGTGGTGTCGCGCTTACGGCGCATGTCGATGCACCGAGCAGCAAGGCGAGGGTCAAGAGCTTGACGTTGCGCATGGTGTTCCTTCGGCCGGACCCGGAGTGTATCCGATTGGCGCATGCCGTCGCGAGCCACAACCCGAGCGGCTTTATCGTGGCAACGAGCCCGGCGTTTGCCGCATACTCCGCTCTCGTTTGCGAACCGGGAGCCGTACGTCCATGCCGAGATCGAATAACAAGCGTGTCCGGGGCGCATGCGCGCTTCTGGGCGCGTGTGCGTGGCTGGGCACCGCCTTCGCCGAAGATACGCTTCTGATCCATGCACACATCTACACGGGCAACGCCCGTGCGCCGTGGGCCTCCGCCATCGCGGTCAAGGATGCGCGCATCGAGGCGGTCGGCTCGGATGCCGACATCCTGAAGCGTAGCGGCCGGGCGCAGATCATCGACCTGCACGGTCAAACGGTCATCCCGGGCATCGTCGATTCGCACCTTCATATGCTGTACGGCGCCTTTGCCCTGCATGGAGTCAATCTATCGACGCCCGAAGCGAGCATCACGCCCGACAGGCCGGATCTGCTGGTCGAGCGCGTGCGCGCCTATGCGGCGGAGCATCCGAAGGACGCCGTGCTGTTTGGCCGGGCGGATTTCAGCACGGTCCCCCCGACGACCCCGCGCAGCGCACTGCTCGATCGTGCGGTGCCCGGGCGGCCGCTCGTGATACACAACACCTCCGAGCATGCGCTGTGGCTCAATACCGCCGCCCTGAACATGGCGGGGCTCACCGATCGCCCGGTGGCCGATCCGGACGAGGAGCGCGGCGTGGTGCGCGATGCCAGCGGGCATCCGACGGGCGTGCTGCTGGAGGCCGCGATGCAAATCGCCGCGCGGCCCGTGCTTGCGCGCATTCCCCTCGAGGAAAAGGTCGCGATGCTCCGATCCGCGTCTCATTACCTCAACAGCTTCGGCATCACGAGCGTCGTCAACGCGACAGGTGATCTGGACGAGCTCAAACTGTATGCGACGCTCCGCGACCGCGGCATCCTGACCGTCCGAACGCGCACCGCCTTCGGCGCCGTCGCCGTTCCGCATCACCTCACGCCGCAGTTCCTGGCCGACCTCGATGAGGCCCGTCGGCTGTATCACGACGATTGGGTGGCGGCCGATCTCGTCAAATTCTTTGCCGATGGCAGCACGGGACTCGTGCCCCCGCTCGTGTACGTGCCGGCGGATTACGATGCATTGGTCATGGCGCTCGACCAGCGTGGTTTCCAGCTGATGACGCATGCGCTGCGCGACGATTCGGTGCACATGGTGTTGGACGCCTACGAACGGGTGGAGAAGGCGCACGGACCGCGCGACCGGCGCCTGCGCATCGAGCATGCCGATCTGGTCGACGCGGCCGACCTGCCCCGCTTCAAGGAGCTCGGGGTGATCGCAGACATGCAGCCCACCTTTTGCTGCGGGGAAGACGGGGCGAATTTCGATCCCTCCCACCCGATTCCCTCGGACCGCTGGCACAGCCTGGAGGAGCAAGGCGCCGTGCTCGCGTTCTCCAGCGATTGGCCATGCACCTGGCCTCCCAACCCGTTCGTGTCGATCCAGCAAACCGCGACGCGGCAGGTTTGGAAGTCCGACGATACCGCCAATATCGCCGGCCAGCCGGTGGACGGCGCGGCGCAGGGGGGCGCCAAGCCCACCGGAGCCGTCTACGTGCCCGCCGAGCGCATCCCGGTCGAGGACGCAGTGCGCGCGTACACGGCGGGATCGGCCTATGCGGCGCGCGAGGAGGATCGGCTCGGCACGCTCGAGACCGGCAAATTCGCGGACCTCGCCGTGCTATCCCAGGACATCTTCAGCGTGAGCGCCGACAGCATCGGCAAGACCCGTGTGACCCTGACCATGGTCGGCGGCAAGGTCGTGTATACGGAGCATTGACATGTCCGACACTTCCGCCGGAAGGCGGCGTTTCGCCCGCATCGAACGTCTGCCCCCCTATGTATTCAATGTGACCGCGGAGCTCAAGCTCGCGGCGCGGCGGCGCGGCGAGGACATCATCGACATGAGCATGGGCAATCCCGATGGCCGCACGCCTGCACATATCGTCGCGAAGCTCGTGGAGGCGGCCCAGCGTCCGGACACGCACGGCTACTCGACCTCGAAGGGCATTCCGAGATTGCGGCGTGCAATCTCCCACTGGTACGAGGAGCGCTACGGGGCATCGATCGACCCCGATCACGAGGCCGTGGTCACCATCGGGTCCAAGGAGGGTCTGGCGCACCTCATGCTCGCGGTGCTGGAGCGCGGAGACACCGTCCTCGTGCCCAATCCGAGCTACCCCATCCACATTTACGGTGCGGTGATCGCGGGCGCCGACATCCGCTCGGTGCCGATCGCTCCCGACATCGATTTTTTCAGCGAGCTCGAACGTGCGATCCGCGGCAGCTATCCCAAGCCGAAGATGATGGTCCTCGGCTTCCCATCCAATCCGACCGCGCAGTGCGTCGAGCTCGATTTCTTCGAGCGGGTGGTCGCGCTCGCGCGCCAGCACGACATCCTCGTCGTGCACGACCTCGCCTACGCCGACATCGTGTTCGACGGTTGGAAAGCCCCGTCGATCATGCAGGTTCCCGGCGCGAAGGAGGTGGCCGTGGAATTCTTCACGCTCTCGAAGAGCTACAACATGGCGGGGTGGCGGATCGGATTCATGGTGGGAAACGCGGAACTCGTGAGCGCGCTGTCGCGCATCAAGAGCTATCACGATTACGGCACGTTCACGCCGCTGCAGGTGGCCGCCATCGCCGCGCTCGAGGGCGACCAGCAATGCGTGAAAGATATCGCAGCGCAGTATCAACGCCGGCGCGACGTTCTGGTGAGGGGGCTCGTCGACTCGGGATGGCCGGTCGAGATGCCCAAGGCGTCGATGTACGTCTGGGCCCGGATCCCCGAGCGCCATCGCGCACTCGGTTCGCTCGAGTTCGCCAAGCAGCTGCTGGCGCACGCCAAGGTATCGGTATCGCCGGGAGTAGGATTCGGCGATTATGGCGATGGCTACGTCCGCTTCGCCCTGATCGAAAACGAGAGCCGCATTCGACAGGCCGTCCGCGGCATCAAATCGATGTTGCGCCGCTAGGGCTCGACCTCGACCTCCCGCACCAGCATGACCTCGCATGCACCGGCGCCTGTGTCGGTACGCGTCAGCGAGGTATGGATGGAGACGCCGTCATCGCGCAGACCGTCGACCAGGTCTCCCGTGAGCGTCACGGTCTGGCCCGGCCGCAGGCGGCGAAGCTCCCGCGTCACCAGCACATCGGCCGGAATGATGTGGGTGTTGGCACTGTGATCGATGACGTTTTCACGCGACAGAGGGGCACCCGCCCGCATGCGCCAATAATAGAAACGGTTCGACTGCGAAATATCCACGCTTTTCAGTGCCCGATTGTCGGACATCATTCCCCAGCCCAGCGCCAGATCCTCAGGCACGAGAGCGGCCAGCGAATCCCAGCGATATCGTTCCAAGCCCAGGATGCGGGCTTTGATGCGGTAGTGGGCGCGAACCGTCAGCGTCCACCGCCCCATGCGCGTACGGGGACCGTCGGCGACATCGACCTGAACGGGATCTTCGGGCGCGAGCACGCCGTCCGGCGGAAGCACCGGCCGGCTTTGCCACCAGTTCCAGCCGCCCCAGGCGACATACGCCATGAGGAGCACTTTGACGAAGGGATGGCGCCACATGGGAGAAGTGTGGCGCAGCGAGCCTGCGGATTCCGTGATCCCGGTCGACGACCGGAGGGGATCCGAGCTGCCGCGCGGCACGCCAGGCACGATCATTCGTGCCCGGCGTGCGCCAGGAAGGACGAATCAGGCCGGTTTCTGCGCCCAGACCTTGCACCAACCGTTGGCAGGGACGCTGTGCCCGGCGAAGACATTGCAGCCCGCGGTGGCGTCGGTGGCCTTGCCCTGGTACTGCGCGCAGGTGCTGCACTTCTGGCCCGCCTTGAACGTCGGATTCGCCGCCGCATTGACCTTGCTGGCGTCGGCAACGTAGCCGAGCGATTTCGCCTGTGGGTCGTTCGGATCGAGCAGCGGCATTGCAGCAGCATCCGCAGCATTGCCGATCAAACCCATTGCAGGCATCAGCGCACCGGCGAGCAGGCTGCGCTTGACCATCGCACGCCGAGACATTTTGTGTTGCATGGAATCAAATCCCCATCGATTGAAAGGGGGCTCATTTTGCGCGTTTTATCGCCTCGCGCAAGAGAATTTCGATCGACGCAGATCGATAAGCATTCTCAATTCGATTTGCGGTCCGGGGAGTCCGGGGGCGCTTGCGCCGGCATCTTGGTCTGCTTGGGCGCCATCGCATCCGCCGCCGTATCGTGATCGCCCTCCGTGACCGCCTGTGCACTCGCGCTGGTGGGACGTTCGCCTTGAGCGCTCGCGCTTTGCGCCTCGTGCGCAGGCATCGACAGCAACCGCGCGGTGTTGACGAGCGCCATGTGGGTCAATGCCTGGGGGAAGTTTCCGAGCATGCGCCCGGTGCGCGGATCGTATTCCTCCGCGAACAGACCCACGTCGTTGCGCAGCGAGAGCAGCCGTTCGAACAGCGACTGCGCCTTCGCCCGCCGCCCGCAGAGCACGTAGCAATCGGCCAGCCAGAACGAGCAGGGCAAGAATGCCCCCTCGCCCGCCGGCAATGCGTCGACACCCGTCTGAGTCGAATAGCGCAACACCAATCCATCGACGAGCAATTCGCGCTCGATGGCTTGTATGGTGCCGAGCACCCGCGGATCGTCGGCGGGCAGGAACCCCACCTGCGGAATGAGCAGCAGGCTCGCATCGAGGTGGGCGGATTCATACGATTGCACGAAGGTGTTGCGCCCCGCATCGAAACCGCGCTCGCAGATCTCCGCATGAATCCGATCGCGCACCGCGCGCCAACGCTCGAGCGGAGCCTCCAGGCCGTCGCGCTCTGCATCCTTGATGACGCGGTCGAAGGCCACCCACGCCATGATTTTCGAATGGGTGAAGTGCTGTCGGGGGCCGCGCACCTCCCAGATCCCGTCGTCGGGAAGCATCCATCGCGACTCGAGGAACTCGAGCAGCGCCACCTGCAGGTTCCACGCGGCGGGCTCGGGATCCAACCCGCTGAGACGCGC
Source organism: uncultured Gammaproteobacteria bacterium (assembly GCA_963736185.1). Classification (GTDB taxonomy): domain Bacteria; phylum Pseudomonadota; class Gammaproteobacteria; order Steroidobacterales; family Steroidobacteraceae; genus Bog-1198. The sequence continues at coordinate 79,335 of CAVTNZ010000098.1, forward strand.
CAGATGCAGCGTGTCCATGACCTCGCCGAATACGTCGAGCTGGAACTGGCGGGATGCTGCGTTGCCGATCCGCACCGGCGCGGCGCCCTGATATCCGGGCAGCCAATCGATTTCGTACTCGTCGAGGCGGCGTACCCCGGTGATCCCGTACAGGATCTGCAGGGCGTTCGGCGAGCCGGCGACTGCGCGCAGGAGCCACTCGCGCCACGCGGTCGCCTCGCGCACGTAACCGCAGATGAGCAGCGCATTCAAGGTGAAGGTGGCATCGCGCAGCCAGCAATAGCGGTAGTCCCAATTGCGAACCCCGCCCGGCATTTCGGGCAGCGACGTGGTGGGCGCGGCGATGATTCCCCCGGTGGGCCGGTAGATCAGCGCCTTCAAGGTGATAAGCGAACGCATCACGGCCTCGTCCCACCGCCCCTTGAGTTTGCAGCGCCCCGACCAGCGTTTCCAAAGCGCCTCGGTCCGCTCGAGCTCCTCCGCGCTGTCCGCCGCGGGCAGGGTGTCCAGATGAGACGGCCGGTAGTTGAGCGAGAAGGACTCGCATTGACCCGCATCGACGACGAATGAGGCCACGGTTTTCATGCCCTCGCCCCGCACGGGAACCGAGCCGCGGAGTTCGAGGGTGTCCGGACCGGCGGTGATCAGCAGCACCCCGTCGACCTTGCGCACCCAGGGCACGATGCACCCATAGTCGAAACGCACGATGAGCTCCATGCGCATCGCGACGCGACCCCGGAGCCCCTCCACCACGCGCACCGCGTCCCATCGATGATCCGACAGCGGCATGAAGTCGGTGACGCGCACGCTTCCATGCTCCGTGTCGAACTCGGTCTCCAGGATCAGCGTGTCGCTTCGATATCGCCGTCTCACCGCAAGGATGTCTTCAGCAGGCGCAATCTGCCAGCGGCCGTGCTCCGGCTGTCCCAGCAGCGCGGCGAAACACGCCGGCGAATCGAACTGGGGAAAGCACAGCCAGTCGATCGAGCCGTCGCGGCCGACCAATGCGGCGGCATGGAGGTCGCCGATCAGGGCATATTGCTCAATGGGTAGTGGCATGCATTGTTCCTGCCGATGCGACGAGAGAACCTTGGGAATACGCGAACACGCGCGTGAATTCGGCGCCCAGCAGGAAGATCTGTGCGGAGTAGTAGATCCACAGCAGCAGGACGATGAGCGAGCCCGCAGCGCCGTAGGCCCCGTTGAAGGAGCTTCTACCGAGATACAGACCGATCAGAAATTTGCCGATGGTGAACAGGAACGCGGTGACGACGGCACCGGTCCAGACGTCCCGCCAGGCGATCTGCGCGTGCGGCACATACTTGTAGATCATGGCGAACAGAACCACGGTCATGCCGAAGCTGACGGCCACGTCGAGCAGAGGAAGAACGATCTGCAACCCCTCGAACTTCGTTTGCAGCCAGCCGCCGAACGCGGCCAGGACGGCGCTTGCTATCAGGGACACCAGCAGCAGAAAGCCGACGCCCAGCACCATGCCGAACGACAGGAGCCGCGCCCGGATCACCCTCCACCACCCGGCCTCCCTTTTGCGGTCGCGCGTCTCCCAGATGACGTTCGAGCGCGTGCTGCAGTTCGCCGAATACACTGGTGGCGCCCACCACCAGCGTGACGATTCCGGCGACCGCGGCCATGCCCTTCTTGTCACTGTAGTGCGCGCTGTTGAGCAGATTGCGCAGCGCGTCGCCGCCGGCGCTTCCCGTGAGCTCCTGCAGCTGAGCCAGCAGTTCGGTCTCCGCGGTGTGCGGGCCGAACACCCAGCCGGCGATCGCCAACGCGATGATCAGGATCGGGGCAACCGAGAAAAGCGTGTAGAAGGCGAGCGCCGCCCCCAAACTCGAGGCGCTGTGTGCCAGCCAACAGGAGATGGATTCCGCGACGATGCTCCGAATGGTCCGGAACCTAAGCCGCAAAATCGACGGCCATGGCCGCAGCTTGCAGCGCTGCCTTTCCGGTTATCTCGGCCATGATTCCGCTCCTCCGTCGCGCGCCACGGGTAAGCTACGTGACGAACCTGCGGTGCGCCCAGCCGCAAAGCGCGCGATGCGGGGTAGGTTTGCGCTGACACCGGACCCCGCTCCGCAGGGTCAACGGGCGGCGGGTGGGGATGCGGGACAAAGCGCTGCATGCTCGAGCGCCGCGTCCTTCGGATACAAGGCCTCGAGCTTTCGCATCACCCCATTGGTCCATCCGAAGCCGTCCTGGGTGGGATACTCGCCGCCCCCTCCCTTGCGGTTGGTCCGGATCACGTCGTATTTCTCGACCAGCCTGCCGCTCTGACGGTATACCGCCTTGACGTTGCCCATCCAACGGCACGCGATCGTCTCGGCCAGCCCGTCCTCATGGTAATGGCGCAATCCCTCCACCGCGATCCACTGAATGGGCGCCCATCCATTCGGGGCATCCCATTGCTGCCCGGTTTCCAATGGCGTCGTCACAAGCCCGCCCGGTTGGAGAAGCTCGCGGCGGACGGCGGAGGCTACCCGGGATGCCTGCTCCTCCGAGGCGATCGAGACGAACAGCGGGTACAGGCTGGCCGCGGACAGGCGGGCGATGGGCGAGCGCCGGGTCCAGCGGTAATCGAAGTACACGCCCCGCCCGGCATTCCAAAGATAGCGGACGATCGCGGCGCGGCGGGCGGCGGCGCGGCGGGTGAACTCGCTGACGCAGGCCTCATCGGCGGCGCGCTCGCAGCCCGAGCGAATCGAGATCTCGAGCCCGTACATGAGGCTGTTCAGATCGACCGGTACGATATCGGTGGTGTCGATGGTGGCGAGGTCGTCGGGGTCCACGAACCAGCGCGAGCCGAAATCCCAGCCGCTCTCGGCCGCGGCGCGGATGTTCCGGTACACGGTGTGGGGGGGTCGGTGGCTGGCCCGCGCCAGCGTAACGTCCTCGGCATAGGACTCGTCCCGGGGCGTCTCACGGTCGTCCCAGTAGCGGTTGAGGACGGAACCGTCCGGCAGCGCCACCACCCGCCGGTGGGCGCTGCCGGGGCGCAGTCCCGGTGCGCCCTGCATCCAGAAGGCGTATTCACGCTCGAGCTGCGGAAGAAAGCGGGCATACGCCGCCGCGGGATCCGCGGGTGAAGTCAGCGCCACCATCTTGAAAAAGAACGGCGGCTGCGAGCGGCTCAAGTAGTAGGTCCGCGCGCCGTTCGGCACGTGGCCGTAGGTGTCGATGAAGTGCGCGAAATCGCGCACCATGTCCTCCACCAGATCGGTGCGGCCGCTTTCGATGAGGCCGAGCATGGTGAAGTAGGAATCCCAGTAGTATATCTCGCGAAAGCGCCCTCCCGGCACGACGTAAGGCTCCGGCAGCGGCAGCATCGAGCTGTAGGCAGGCGCACTGCGCGTCGTGCGTGTCAATTGCGACCAAAGCTGGTCTATGTGCTCGTCGATCGGCACGATGCTTGCGGGCGCCGGAGTTGCGATGACCGGCGCGGGGAGCGCGAAATTCGTCTCGACGAATGCCTTGAGCACGGCCGCGGACGCCGGCCGCTCGGAATGAAAGCGCGCGAGGATGCGGGCCGGCGGCGCATTCGGCGTGGCGTCGGCAAATGTCTTGCCGTCCGCAAAGATCCGCGCGGTCTGAACCGCGACGAACAGGTCCTTGAAGAGGACCTGCGGCGGTTCGGGTGCCGCGGCCGGTTGCGCTTGCACGGGCGCAATCATGAGCCACGCGCCCGCGAGTGCGGCGGCAAGGCAATTCCGGCGATTCGCCGCCCGCATGGATCTCAGTGCTCGCGCGCCGTTCGGGGCCTGCGCGCATAGATGCCGAAGCTCAGGATGCCGGAGTAGCAAAGAGCGGGTACTGCGAGCGCGAACTGCCATCCGCGCCAGTCGGCGGCATGGCCGGTGACCCAGGGAACGATGGCGCCACCCACGATGGCCATGCAGATGATTCCGGACCCTTCGGCCGCCCGGGGTCCCAAACCTTCGCAGGCCAGGGAAAAGATGGTCGGAAACATGATGGAGTTGAACAATCCGATCGCAAGCAATGACCAGCCGGACACGGCGCCTTCCGTGGTGCCGGAGATCAGGAGCAGCGCGATCACCACGGCGGCGTCGCACGCCAGAATCTTGCCCGGGGAGAACAGCCGCAGCAGGTACGCCCCCGCGAAGCGTCCCAACATGGCGCCGCCCCAATAGAATGGCACGTGCTTGCCCGCCTGCTCCGCGCCCAGCCCGAGGACGGATTTTTGCATCAGATAAAGAACGATGGAGGAGCCGATCGCCACCTCCGCGCCTACGTAGAGGAAAATGCAGATCGTGCCGAAGCGAAAGCGCGGCTGCCGCAGCAATGCGAAGGGATGTCCAAGCACCGAGTGGTCCTCATCGGAGACCTCCTTCAGGCGGTTTCGGCGCAGCCAGACCACCGCCGCCAGAAGCATCAGCGCAGCGGCGATGCCGAGATAGGTGTTGGCGATCACCGGAGTCTCCTGGCTTCTGAGCGCGCTGCGCGCCGCCTCGCCCAGCCGCGCGGGGTCGATCTTCGACAAGGATCGCAGGATGAGCATCGAGCCGACATACGGAAAGATCGTGGTGCCCAGCGAATTGAACGCCTGCGCGAACGTCAATCGGCTGTGTGCCGTGCGTGGAGGTCCGAGCATCGAGATCAAGGGATTCGCCACGACTTGAACGACCGTGACCCCGGCCGCGAGCACGAAGAGCGCGGCGAGGAACACGCCGAAAACGCCGAACGAGGAAGCCGGGATGAACAGCAGGCATCCCGCCGTCATCAGCAACAGACCGAGCACCGCCGTGCGCATGTAGCCGATCTTGCGCACCACCGACGCCGCCGGCAGCGAAATGATGAAATAGGCGCCGAAGAAGGCCGACTGCACCAGCATCACATCGCCGTTGGTGAGCGTGAACAGGCCCTTGAGCTTCGGGATGAGCACGTCGTTGAGACTGGTGATGCCGCCAAAGATGAAAAACAGCGCGAACACCACCAGCCGCAAATCCGGCGCGTCGGTGTAGGTGCCGTTTGACGCCTGCCCGTCAGTAGCGTGCGGGTTGTTCATGGACGGATGATGCCATGCGCAGGCGCGGCGCGTGACCCCTTCGGTCACGCCGCCGCGCGCGCATCTCCCGGATCAGAATTTGTACTTCAGCTGAATGTTCTCCTCGCGTCCGAATATCGGGCGCCCGAGCGCGAACCCGCCGGACGTACCGCTGGTGCCGCTCAGGGCCCGCGCGTCCTGTTCGGTCACGCCGAGCTCGTTGGTGAGGTTCGAGCCCATCACCCGCACCTCGAAGTGATCGCCGATCTGGGAGATGATGCCCGCATCGAGCGTCTGATAGGAGGGCAGCACCTGCGCATTGCCCGGATCTGAATAGCGCAGCCCGATGTAGCTGTAGGTCAGCTGGAAGCGGACGTTCCCCCACGGTACCGGCAGGTCGTAGGCCGGGGTGAGGCGCGCCTGGAAGCGCGGCTGCCGCTGGAGCACGTTCCCGTCCGCGCCCTCGCTGCCCGCCAGGAAGATGTGGGTGTAGACCGAATCCTGCCAGTTGCCGGTGAGCCCGAGGCTCACGTGCTCGATGGGCTGCCACACCTCGGTGAAGTCGATACCGGTGCTGCTGGTACCGTAGGAAAACGCGATGTTCTCGAGACCGGTCGATGTGGTCACGTACTGCTGGAATGGCACGCCCGAGAACGTGCGACGGAACACATCCACGTCCGCGTACAGGGTCGGGGTCTGAATCCGGTAGCCGAGCTGCAGGTTGCGGATGTTCTCGGTCTGGGGCGTCCCGTTGCGCAAGTCGTCGAAGCTCGGGAAATGCACGCCATAGTCGCCGCGCGCGTAGGCGCTCATGTGGTCGGTGATCTCGTAGGTCGCGCCGATGGCACCCGAGGGCTTGGTCTTCTTGAACTCCGTGCACTCATGCGAGTTCGCGAGGGCGATCGTCTCATCGCAGCTATAGCTGGTAAATGTGCCGTTCGGAACGCTCACGGAGCTGTTCCAGAGACTCAGCGGATTGGCGGTGATCGCCTCGTTCGTGTCGTTCTCGATGCTGCCGCTCACCTGCTGCTGCTCGACTCGAAAGCCCGCATCGAGCACCCACTGGTTGATGCGCCAGTTGTCCGTGGCGAACAGCGCGACATTGCGGCCCTCGTAGCTGTCAACCAGCGTGTACGTCGAGGCGCTGGTGAGGCCGTTCTCGGAGATGATGGCGCCGTTGTTCAGGGTGAGGTCGATCAGGCTCGAGTTCGGCGTCGCCGTCATCAGCTCGTTGTTGCCCAGGTACCAGGTGTCGTCCGAATGGTATACGGCGAGGTAGCCGCCGACGGTGAGCTTGTTGCCGGGCACGACATCGAAGGTGAATCGCAGATCATCGGTGAACGATTGCAGCTGCTTGTCCACGACCCAGAAGCCGTTGGTCATCACATATTGATTCGGATTGACCGCGCCACCGTTTACATAGGTCGCGCTGCCGCCGGTCGCCGGCTTGATGCCGGTGCCCGCGAGGGCGGTGTTCGCGGACGCAATGGCGCTCGCGATGAAGGACGACATGGTGACGGGCGGGGCGCTGCCCGTGAAGATGCCGTTGGTGGGCATGTCGCCCCCCGTGAATTGCGCCTTGTTCGACAGGTGTACCCCGTCCGCCACGTCGAAGTCGAAATCACCGCCGAAGGTGTGCAGGTTCGAGCCGCGGCCGTTGGCGAGATTCGCGGTCAATGGCGCGCATCCGGGACACTCCTGCACAGACAGACCCTGGATCCCGGTGCCCGCATACCAGCCGGTCATCGGGTTGAATCCGGGAAACGCCGAGTACGAGACGCTCTTGCCGGAGCCGGTCGCGACCAGGGGAATATCCGCGATGAACAGGTTCTTGTCGTTCAGCTCGCGGAAGTAGAACATCACCTTGCCCTGATCCAGCGTGTGCGAAAGGGTCGCCGTGACCTGTCCGCCGTCATCCGCGGGAAATTGCGATTTGCGGATGCCGTCCGATTCACGATAGAAGCCGCCGATGCTGAAGAACCAATCCTTGGACAACGCGCCGCCGTAGAACCCGTCGACGCGGTACATGCCCTCCGAGCCGTAGGTGATGCCGAGATCGCCATGCTCCACCTCGGATCCTTCCCGCAGGATGAAGTTGGCGGTCAGGCCCATCTGCCCGTCGGAGTACAGAACGCCGGGTCCGCCCAGGACCATTTCGGCACGCTCGACCGTGTCGTCGAGCCGGAACATGGAGGAGTCGTCCAGGAACGACAGATTGTGGGACGGGTAGATCGGCGAGCCGTTGATCGCATAGGTCACGTAAGGCGCGCCGCTGCCCCCCGGATAGCCGGCGAGCTCGATGTTCGGGCCGGCCTGGCCGCCGCCGGACTCCGCCCAGACGCTCGGCACGATCTTGAGCAGATCCGCGGAGCTCAATGGATCCACGTTGTGAATCTCCTCCAGGCTCGCCGTGGTGACCTGAAAACTCGCGTCGAGCTTTCGGGTCGACTGCGCGGTTGCCGTCACCACCACTTCGTCCAAGGTGCTGGTGTCGGCGGCACTCGCATCGGTCGTCGCCGCCGGCGCCGCCGCGCCCTGGGTTGCCGTGTCCTGAGCCCCGGCGTGGCCGCCGGAGAGCATCGCGCCCGTGAGCACGAAAAGCTCCGCGATGCGCGTAAAAAATCCTCGATGAATCATTGTGCCGTCCCCCTTTCTTTGACTGTCGCCACCGGCCGGGTCGCCTGCCGCCCCCGTGTCGTAGGGCGGCGGATCGTGAGGGCGTCCCGCATCGGTCGCCGCACTGATGGCGATCGTGGACACACTCACCTGATTGAAGGCCAGCCCGGTGCCGTCCAACAATCGTTTCAGTCCGTCGATGACCGTGAAGTCACCGTGAACTGCGGGGGTTTGATGCCTTGCCACAAGGACGGACGAGAACACCAGCGTGATGTCTGCCTGTCTTGCGAACTCGTTGAGAGCCGACGCAGCCGCTTGCGATTCGATATCGAAATGCCGCACCGCGCCGTCGGCGTATGCCTGCGCGCCGATCAACGCGAGCGCCAGGCAGCGAATCATCCATCGCGTGCGCATGACACTCCCCCACCTCGCCCACCCCGTCGTCGCCAGGAGGCGATGCGCGATGAGCTTTGTAAGGAGTAGACGCGTGGCTCGAAAAAAACCGCTATCGGGGGGAAACAAAATGCAAGGCTCGGCGCGGCCGCCCGTTCAGCGCCGCGGATCGATATAGATCACGCCGTCCGGGGCGCGGCGGACGGCGATGGGCAGGGCCGACTCGAGACCCCGGAAAAAATCGGACACATCGCCGGTGCGAAAGCGGCCGCCGACGCGCAGCGCCGCAGTGCTGGGATCGCTGATGACGATCCGGGCGTCCGTATAGCGCTCGATTTCGGCAATGGCCGCGGAGAGCGGCTCGCCGTCGAAAACGATGGCGCCCTCGCGCCAGGCCATCTCGCTCGACAACTGCTGGGCGGTGACCTCCTTCACCGAGTAGTCCGCGCTCGCGGTCGAGAGGCGCTCGCCGGCATGGACCGCCCGGAACGCCGCCGCGGGCCGGCGCCCGGGAGCCGGCCCGGCGCCGACAGCCGCTCCTGACGGAGTGGCCTGCACCTCCACCCGCCCCTCGTTCACCACGACGTCGACGTGTTGATCGGCGAGCAGGCGGACCTCGAATTCGGTGCCGACGGCGCGGACCACGGCATCGCCGGCGTGAACCAGGAAGGGCCGCGATCGATCGTGCGCCACCTGAAAATGTGCCTCGCCCTTGCGCAGATGGATCTCGCGGTTGCGGCGGGTCATATCGACCTCGACGATGGAATTGGTATTCAAGCTGACGATCGACCCGTCCGCCAGCGTCACGTCCCGCTGCTGCCCGACCGCGGTGGAGAAGGTCTGTATTTCTCCGCCCGAGCTCGTCCACAGCACGGCTGCGAGCGCGCCCAGCAGAACGGCCGCGGCGGCGCCGAGCCACCAGCGCGGCGACGCATGAGCGGGCGCACGCCGCCCAGGCTGCGCGAAAGTCGCCAGTTTCTCATCGCGCTTGGCCGCGCCCAGCCCGTCGAGCATGCGCCAGACCTTCGAAAACTCCTCGAAGGCGCGGCGGTGCCGCACATCCTGCCGAAGCCAGATTTCGAAGGCTTCGCGATCCGCGGGACCGACCGCCTCGCCGTCCATGCGCCAGGCCCATTCGGCCGCCTCTTCGTCGATCTCGGCGCGAGTTCGAAGCTTGACGATGTCGCTCATCCGCCGTCCCCCCGGTCAAGGGCGCGGCGGCGCGTGTCGCCGGAATTGACCGGCTCGCAGAACGTCGAGCATACCGTGATCCCGCAGGTAGTCCCGGCATCGGAGCAGCCCCTTCGCCACGTGTTTTTCAATCGTACTGTGGGAGACGCCCAACACTTCCGCAATTTCCGTATGAGACAGTTTGTACACCTTGCGCAGTACGAAAACGCGACGGCACAACGGCGGCAGCCGGTCTACCGCGGCGCAAAAGGACTCGTAGCGCCGGCGGGAATCGATCTGCTCGTCCGGCGGCACCTCCTGACTATCAACGTCCAGTGGGGCAAAATCCGCCACCGTGTCGGTGGCGCGCGAGATCTGGCGGCGCGCACGCTCCACGGCCAGATTGTGGGCGATCCGAAACAGCAGCGCGCGCGGCGAGCCCACCGCGTCGCGATCCTCGATCGCGTAGATGCGTACATAGGTTTCCTGGACCAAATCCTCGATGTCCTCCGAGCCCGAGGTGAAGCGGCGCAGATAGCGGTGCAGTGCCGCCCCGTGGCGGAAGATCTGGTTCAGGAACCATTGGTGCCGGTCGTCAGCCATGATCATCCCACCGACCGTGGGTCGCCCCCCCTACATACGACCGAGCTAGTTTACCCGCTCCGCGGCGCCGCTGTCGCGAGACATCGGCAGTCAATGCTGTTGACCTTTCGCCACAATCTCGCACAATGGAACGCCCTGCGTCAGCCCCCGGGTTCCGATCATGTATTCACTGGACATCAATGGCGGGAAATACTCGGTCGACGTTCCGGCCGACATGCCCTTGCTCTGGGTTTTGCGCGATGTGATCGGGCTCGTGGGCACGAAGTTCGGTTGCGGGATCGCCCAATGCGGCGCGTGCACCGTGCATCTGGACGGTCAGCCGGTGCGCTCCTGCGTGCTCGCGGTAAGTGCGGTCGACGGCAGGGCGATCACCACCATCGAAGGAATCGGGGCAACCGCGAGCGGAAAGAAAGTCCAACAGGCGTGGCTCGACGTCGACGTGGTCCAGTGCGGCTATTGCCAGTCCGGCCAGATCATGTCGGCGGCCGCGCTGCTCGCGCACACGCCGGATCCCACGGACCGGGACATCGACGCCGCCATGTCCGGCAACATCTGTCGTTGCGGGACCTACGTGCGCATCCGCGCCGCCATCAAACAGGCGGCAAGCGGCAAGGCCGAGGTATTGCAAAGCGTCGCGGCGGACGCGACATGAGCTCGATGAAGCAGCGTCCCGTGGATCCCGGGCGCCGGCGGGCCATCGCGGCCGGCGGCCTGTCGCTCGCGTTTCTGTGGCTCGGTTCGGGGAAGGCGAACGCCTTCATCAATGCGCGGCGTCAGGAGGGCGACGCTGCCGCCGCGCTCGCCGACGGCAATCCCGCGTTCGCGCCGAACGCATTCATCCGGATCGATGCCGAGGGTCCGGTGCGTCTGGTGATGCCGAACGTCGAAATGGGTCAGGGGATTTACACCGGTGCCTGCGCGATGCTGGCGGAAGAGCTCGATGTCGGGATGGATCAGATCGTCGTCGAGCACGCTCCGCCCAACGAGGCGCTCTACGGCATTCCCTTGCTGGGCGGCCAGGTCACCGGCGGCTCGACCAGCACCCGCTCCCACTGGGGCGTGCTGCGCGAAGCGGGCGCCGTGGGCCGCTCGATGCTGGTGAGCGCCGCCGCCGCGCGATGGGGCGTCGACGCGGCCGGCTGCTCCGTGAAGCGCGGTGTCGTCACCCACGACAAATCCGGGCGCAAACTCGCCTACGGGGCGCTCGCGAAGGCCGCGGGGGCCCTGCCGATTCCGGCGAAGGTTACGCTCAAGGAGCCGGCGGCGTTCACGCTCATAGGCAAGCCGCTGCGCCGCATCGACTCGCCCGCCAAGGTGGCGGGCGCCACCGAGTTCGGAATCGACGTGAAGGTGCCGGGCATGAGGATCGCCACGGTCAAGGCGTGTCCCACCCATGGCGGAAAGCTGCGATCGGTTGACGACAAACGCGCGCGCGCGATGCCGGGCGTCATCGACGTGCTCAAGATCGACAACGCGGTCGCGGTGATCGGCGAGCATTTCTGGGCCGCCAAACGCGGCCTGGAGGCGCTCGACCTCGAATGGGATCCCGGCCCCAACGCCGACCTCACCACCGCGAAGCTCACCCAGGCGCTCGCCGAGCGCTCGCAGAACGGGCCCGTCATTCCCGGGCGCAAGGTGGGCTCGAGACCCGCCGGGCGCACCACGGTCGAAGCGCTGTACCAGCTGCCGATGCTGGCGCATGCCCCCATGGAACCGCTGAACACCACGGTGCAGGTCTCGGCCGAGCGCTGCGAGATCTGGGTCGGCACCCAGGTGCCGGTGAGGTGCGTGAGCGCCGCTGCCCAGGTTACCGGACTTCCCGAGAGCAAGATCGTCCTGCACAACCACTACATCGGCGGCGGCTTCGGCCGGCGGCTGGACCACGATTCGGTGGAACAGGCGGTGCGTTTCGCGAAACAGGTTCCCTACCCCGTGAAGATCATCTGGACGCGCGAGGAGGACATCCGGCACGACATCGTGCGCCCCATGTACTACGACCGGATCTCCGCGGTGCTGGGAGCGGACGGCAAGCCGCTCTGGTACGGCGATCACATCACCTCCGGCACGGTGCTCGCCCGCTGGATGCCGGCGGCGATGGGCAAGGACGGCATGGACGATGACGTGATCGAGTGCGCGGCGGAGACGCCCTACGCCATTCCGAATCTCGAGGTGAATTGGGTGCGGCACGATATGCCCCCGGGTCTCGAGCTCGGCTGGTGGCGCGGGGTCGGTCCAACCCACAACCTGTTCGTGATCGAAAGCTTCATGGACGAGCTCGCCCACGCCGCGGGCAAGGATCCCGTCGATTACCGGCGCGCGTTGCTCGCCAAGGGCTCGCGCGCCCTGGGAGTGCTCGAACTGGCGGCACGCAAGATCGGTTGGGGCTCGGATGCCCTCCCGCCCCGGGTCGGGCGCGGCGTCGCGCTGGGCTCGCCGTTCGGCAGCCATGTGTGCCTCATCGTCGAGGCCGAAGTCACCCCGCAGGGCGAGGTGCGGCTGCGCCGCGCGGTCGCGGCGCTCGACTGCGGCATCGCCATCAATCCGAGCTCGGTCGAGGCGCAGGTCCAGGGCGGCGTGCTGTTCGGCTTGAGCGCCGCCCTGTACAGCGCCATCACGCTGAAAGACGGCGCGTTCGAGCAGAGCAACTTCCACGATTACCGCAATCTTCGGATGAACGAGGTACCGCGTGTCGAGGTATACCGGGTGGACAGCGCAGAGCCGCCGGGCGGTCTCGGCGAGGTCGGCACGGCGATCGCCGCGCCTGCGCTGGGCAACGCCATTTTTGCAGCCACCGGCGTGCGATTGCGCTCCTTGCCGGTCGATAAACACGAGCTGATCGCCGATGGCGCCGCCTTGAAATCCGTAACCGCGGGTGCGCCGCCGACAATCGATATCGAGCACACGAGGGTGCCAGCATGAAGAGAATCATCACGGTCATTGCCGCCTTGGCGATCGTCGGCCTGATCGCGGTCCTGGTGCTGAACCGGACCGATCCGGCCGCCGGCACCGCGCCCGCGATCGCCGGCGCCCCCGTCTCGGCGGCTCTCGTGGCACGCGGCGAGTATCTCACCAGGGCTGCCGACTGCGTGGCGTGCCACACCGTGCCGGAGTCGGGCAAGCCGTTCGCCGGAGGCGTGGCGTTCAAGTTGCCGTTCGGAACCATCTATTCGACCAATATCACTTCTGATCCTGATCACGGCATCGGCGGCTACAGCGACGAGGAGTTCGTGCGCGCCGTGCGCGAGGGAGTTCGAAAGGACGGACAGCATCTGTATCCCGCGTTCCCCTATACGTCGTATACGGCACTGAGCCGCGACGATGCGCTCGCGATCAAGGCGTACCTGATGAGCGTGCCGGGAATCGCGCAGCCCGACCGGCCGAACGATCTCGAGTTCCCGTTCAACCAGCGCTGGGCCATGGCGTTTTGGAACGCGGCGTTTTTCAAGAGTGCGCGCTTCGTTCCCGATGCCTCGAAACCCGCGCAGTGGAACAGCGGCGCCTACCTCGCCACCGCCCTCGGCCACTGCGGTGAATGCCACACGCCGCGCAACGTCGGTTTCGGTCTCGAGCACGGCCGGGAGCTCGCCGGCGAGGAGCTGCAGGGATGGCGTGCCTACAACATCACCTCCGACACCAGATACGGCATCGGCGCCTGGTCCGACGCCGACGTTCTCGCCTATCTCGCGAGCGGCCACGCTCCGGGACACGACTCCGCGGCCGGCCCCATGGGCGAGGCGGTCGCGCACAGCCTTCAATTCCTGAATCCGCAGGATGCGGCCGCGCTGGTCGCTTACTTGCGCACGGTGCCCGCGCACGAAGGCAGGCACCCCGTGCAAGCGGAATCCAACCCCCCCGCCCTGGCGGCCTCCACGGCCGTGCTGCCGGGCGCGGACGAGCTCGAGGCGAACACACAGGGGCTGCAGCTCTTCGAGGGAGCCTGCGCGGGCTGCCATCAGTGGAACGGACCGGGGCGCGAGACTCCCTATGCGTCTCTGAGCGGCACCCGCGGCGTCAACGATGCCGCCGCGGTCAACGTCACCCAGGTCATCCTTCAGGGGGCGAAATACCGGGTGGGCGACAAGGAGGTGTTCATGCCGGCCTTCGCCGACGCCTACTCGGACACCGAAGTTTCCGCGCTCGCGAATTACGTGGTGGCGCATTTCGGCGGCAAGCGAGGCACCGTAACACCCGAGGAAGTCGCGAAGCGGCGCCAGCTCTAGATGGCGGCAATCGGCAGCGAACGGGTGTTGTCGGTCCGGCACTGGAACGAGACGGTATTCAGTTTCACCACGTCGCGCGATCCGAGCCTGAGGTTTCAGAACGGTCACTTCGTGATGCTGGGGCTGATGATCGAGGGCAAGCCGCTGATGCGCGCCTACAGCATCGCCAGCGCGAATCATGAGGATTTCCTGGAATTTTTGAGCATCAAGGTGGCTTCGGGTCCCCTCACCTCGCGCTTACGGCACATCAAGCCCGGCGACGAGGTGCTGGTCAGCAAAAAGCCCACGGGGACCCTGCTGCTCGACGATCTCAAGCCCGGCAAGCACCTGTACCTGTTGAGCTCCGGCACCGGTCTTGCTCCCTTCATGAGCTTGATCAAGGATCCCGCCATCTACGAGCGCTTCGAGAAGATCGTGCTGGTGCATGGTGTGCGCTTCCGCAGCGAACTCGCCTATCGCGATTTCATCGAATGGGACCTGACCGAGCACGAGTACCTCGGCGAACAGGTTCGAAAGCAGCTGGTGTACTTCCCCACGGTGACGCGCGAGAGATTCCGCTACCAGGGGCGCGTCACCTCGCTGATCGATTCCGGCGAGCTGTTCCAGACCATAGGGCTTCCCGCGCTCGATCCCGCGTACGACCGGGTCATGATTTGCGGCAGTCCCGCGATGCTCGCCGATCTGTCGGCCATGCTGGACGCACGCGGCTTTCGGATCTCGCCTCATGTCGGCGAGCCGGGCGACTACGTCATCGAGCGCGCGTTCGTCGCGCGCTGAAGGGCTGCGGGCGCATCCGCCTGCACGGCGCGCCGACGCCGCTCAACAGCGCTCCAGTCTCGCGACCGTCTCCACGTGGTCGGTGAAAGGCATCAGATTGAACGCCGTGATCTCCGCCAGACGCATCGCCCCCGCGGAGGTGAGTGCCGCGATATCCTCGAGCAGTGAGGCCGGAGCGCAGCTGACGTAGAGCAATCGCTCGGGAGGATGCTCGCGAAAGTGAGCCGTGAGCGGCGGATCGAGTCCCTTGCGCGGCGGGTCCACGATGACGACCTCGCAGCCGCGGGCGGCCTCCAGAGCCGAGGCGGCGGTCCCCGGCACCACCGTCACCTTGGCGAGATCGGCCGCTGCAAGATGCTCCATCCCGAGCGCGAGCCCGCGCAGCGAGTGAGGACTCAACTCGTTCAAGCGGATCTCGGCGACCCGGTCCAGCACCGACAATCCGATGGCGCCGACGCCCGCGTAGAATTCGGCGACACGCGACTGCGCGGGGATCTGCTCGCGCACATGTCCGATGATCTGCTGCGCAATGTCGGGATTGCTCTGGCCGAAGGCGCCGGGTGGATAGTGAACGGAGGCGCCGCCGAAGCTCTCCACCACCGCCTGCGGTCCGCCCAGATTCTCGAACGCCGGACCCATGATGACGTTGTTGGGTTCCAGATTGGCATTGAACCAAAGGCTGTGCAGATCCGCTCCCAGCCTCTCGCGGATCAGCGCACAACACCCGGTCAACGGCTCGGCGGACGCGCTGTGGGCGACGATCACCACTTGGGCGCTCTGCGAGGCCCGCTCCACGACGACCTGCAGATAGCGGGCGATTCCCTCGTGTGCCTTGTCGGAATACGACGTGATGCGCGCCTCGACCAGGGCGCGGCGCACCACGTTCGCGACACGGTTGATCAGAGGATGATGAACCCGGCAATTCGGGATGTGGACCACCCGGTGCGTACCGAGTTCGAACAGGCCGAGCTTTGGCGAGCCGACCCTGCCGCGGATCGCGAGACGCGCCCGCAGCCGGAATCCGGCATACGCCCCCGAGACGCTTCGGACCCCCGGCAGTCCATGCGCTTTCGCAAGCCCATCGAGCGCGATCTGCGCGGCGGGCGCGATACCCCGCTCACCGAATCGGGGGCATCCCGGGCAGGGCGGCCGATGCGGACAGGGGGCGAGCCCCTCGATGGGCGCCGGATCGCGGCATGCCCCACGCCCTCTCAATCGGGCCGCCGCGCCGGCGCGAGCGTGCGGCCCATGGACTTGAATTGCCGCTCGATGTTCTTGAGCCAGTTCTCCGCGATGTTGCCGGACTTGTCCCTATCAGCGGCCTGCAACGCCGCGAGTTCGGGGCGGCTCGCCGCAGTTCTCAGCCATCCTGTCAGGCTCGGGGCGAGCATCCCGATCCGGACCAACGAGGCCAGGAGCTTGGCCGACCGTTGTTCGGGCGTCGCGGGACCGGTTGCGCGGTGGCGCTCCGCGGCCGACAAATTCGCGGGCACCGAGACCACGCAGTTCCCGTCGATTCGCTCCCTCACCCGTTCCGCAAATGACGGATCGGTGAAATAGGCCGTGGTCACCAGTTGCGGCGTGACCCAGCTTCCGGCGTCGATCGCGTGCCACATCCCCGCCGAATCGAGACGCCGGCCGGCATCCAGGATCAGCGCCACCGCGCCGATGAGATGCGGCCGCCAATCGGGGCTTGCGAACAGCGCCCCGACCCATCGAACTGCATCATCCGCCGATAACGCCTCTTCGATCCGACCGATCACCGCATTCGCCTCGGCGCCGCGCATGGAAAGCAGCGTCAGCGGCGCGGGAGCGCCGGGTGACTTGAGGACGGCGGCAAACGGTCCGAACTGCCCGTAGGTGCTGTCCCGGCTCGCGAAGACCCAGCCGATGAGCGAATGAAACCAGGATCGAGCCATGTTCCGCTCCTTCGCCCGCTTACGGCGTCCGGCGGCCGCCAATCCGGCCCTCGACGGTGCCGCAATACGCCTCAGGATAGGGTTTCTGCTACCCTGCGAGCAACCCCAGGACTGCCGCTTCCACGCCGAATGAGCCGATCCGTTCCCGATCTCCCGCCGAAGTTCTTCGAGGCCCGCGACGGGGCGCGGCTCGCCTACCGCGAGCTCGGCGGCGGCCGCCCCGTGGTGCTCATACACGGCTTCTTTTCCACCGCCATGGTGAATTGGGTGCGCTATGGACATGCGGAGAAGCTCGCCGCGCGGGGATTTCGGGTGATCATGCCGGATCTGCGCGGACACGGTGATAGCGCGAAGCCCCACGATCCCGCCGCCTATCCCCCGGACGTTTTGGCCGGTGACGGCCTGGCGTTGATCGAGGCGCTCGAGCTCGCCGACTACGATCTCGGCGGTTACTCCCTCGGCGGCCGCACCACCGTGCGGATGCTGGCCCGCGGAGCCACCCCGCGCCGCGCCATCGTTGCCGGCATGGGCCTGGAAGGCATAGTCGATTCGAAAGGGCGCGGGGAGTTTTTCCGTCGGGTGTTGACCCATCCCGGCACCTTTCCGCGCGCCAGCGCCGAATGGATGGCCGAGGCGTTTCTGAAGACGGTGGGGGGCGATCCCGTTGCGCTGCTCGCCGTGCTCGATGCGGCGGTCGATACGCCGCCCGAGACCCTGGGCCGCATCGCGATTCCCGTGCTCGTGGCGGCCGGCGCCGAGGACCTCGACAACGGATCCGCCGCCGCGCTCGCGCGGGGTTTCGCGCACGGACGTTACGCCGAGCTGCCGGGCAATCACATGAGCGCCGTGTCGAGGCCCGAGCTCGGGGCCGCGATGGCCGAATTTCTGAGCTAGGAACGCGCAGCGGACATGAGCAGGGCGCACGCCTTCGAACACTGGATCCGAACCTCATTCGTCGAGATGAACACGGAACTCGAGGAGCTTTACTTCGCGCGCCCCGAGCGCAGCGAGGTGGCCGGTTGTGGCGATCCGATCAAGGCTGCGCTGCGCGACGAGGGGCTGGTTTTCGTATCCGCCCTGCTCGAGGAGGGCAACACCGGCGACGGATTCGACAGCGCGTTCGGCGTGCTCGGCAGCGTCGGCATGTACCTCGCGGCGCTGCGGCGGCACGAACTGACCAATCCGGCCCGCGAGGAGCGCTCGCCGTTTCCCGAGGCATCGTCGCTCGCGCTGCATCTCGGCGCCTCCTTGGGCATGGCGCCGAGATTCTCCACCGCGCATCTGGCGACGCATAACCGGGCGCGCGCCGGCGTCCGCAAGAGCTTCACCTCGCTGCCCGACGAGTTCCTGTTCATCGACGAGAATACCCGCGGCATACTCTCCCTTCAGCGCGCGGCCGATGCCCTCGGACGCATCGTCCACCTCGGCGTATCGAGTCCCGTCGCCGACGTGATGTTCGAAGAGGCGAAGCAGGCGCTGCGCGATGTGATCCGCTTCAACGAGCGCCTGATGCAAGCGCTCGAACGTCGATCGATTCTTTTTTTCGGTGCGGCCGTACTACAAGCCCTATCGCGTCGGCCGCCAGGAATATCGCGGCGCCAACGCGGGGGATTTCTCCGGGATCAACGAGATCGATCTGCTGCTCGGCCTGTGTCGCGCCAACGACCCTTATTACGCTCAACTGCTGGTCGACAAGATGCTCTTCATGATTCCGCCCGATCAGGCTCGGCTGCGCGACACCATGACGCGGACCAGCCTGCTCGACGAGCTCCTGCAGCTCATGGAGGCACATGCCGCCCGGGATTGGTTCCAGGTCAATGCCGCCGCGTTTCTGGAGGTCTGCGATCTGTTCGGCGCTTCCGCCGCGCAGCACCACGATGGGCTGGTGCGGCGTTTCATCGAGACACCGGCCCGCGCGCTCGATGCGAAAGGGCTCGAGGGCATCACGGCGAGCGGTCCGCCGCTGCCGGTATTGATCCGATCCCTCGAGATATTGCGCGACCTGCGCATAGCCGCCCCGCGCTCGGACATCCCGAGCCGCCACGCCGATCTTCACCGGCTGAGAAATGCCCTGAGGGATCCAAGCCGCGGATGAATTCATCGCCGGCGTCCTATCTTTACGCCTCTTTACAACCGCTGCAATCATGCCGGCAAAGGCTATGATGTCGGTCCCATGACCTGCATCCTGCTTATCGACGACGATGCGGCCCTCACGTCGCTGCTTCGCGATTATTTCGAAAACGACGGCTTTTCGGTGCGCGTCGAGAACGCGCCGGCGCGCGGCATCGAGGCCGCTCTGTCCGGCGAAGCGGCTGTGGCGGTGCTCGACGTGATGATGCCTCAACTCAACGGCCTGCAGGTGCTGCGCAGGATCCGCGAAAAGAGCGAGCTGCCGGTCATCATGCTGACTGCCCGGGGAGACGACATCGACCGGATCACCGGCCTCGAGCTCGGTGCCGACGACTACGTCGCGAAGCCGTGCACGCCGCGTGAGCTCGCGGCGCGCATCCGCGCGATCTTGCGGCGAATCCGCACCTCCGCCGAGGATTCCGCCGAGGCGTCGGAGATGATCGCCTCGGGCGACCTTCGAATGTGGCCCGCTCGGCGCAGCGCCGAATGGGCGGGCACCGCCCTGAAGCTCACGAGCACGGAGTTCAACCTGCTCGAGACGCTGGTGCGCCACGCCGGGCGTCCGGTCAGCAAGAATGAGTTGTCGGAGCGTGCGCTCGGACGGCCGCTCGAGCGCCACGACCGCAACATCGACGTGCACATCAGCAGCGTTCGTCGCAAGCTCGGCACGCTCTCGGACGGCCGGCCGCTGATCCAGGCGGTGCACCGCATGGGTTATCAGCTGCTCGAGGAATGAATTTGGGGCGCCTGTTCTGGAAGTTCTTCGCGTTCATCGCGCTCGCCCAGCTCGGCGGCATCATCGCGATCGGAACACTGTTCTGGCTGACCTCATCGCGTCCCGAACAGGGTCCCCCGCCGCCGCCGCCGCAACGGATGCAGGGCGCGGGGCCGCCGCCCCACGCGCCGCATCGGGGCCCGCCAATCTTCCCGCCGATCGCACCGACCATCGCCACTCTCCTCGCCAGCCTCGGAACGGCAGCCCTCCTCGCCGGGTATGTGGCAAAGCCGATACGCGGACTCCGGCAGGCCTTCGCGGCGGCAGCGGGCGGCCGGCTCGATCACCGCGTCGCTCCATCGATGGGCACCCGCCAGGACGAGCTGGCCGACCTGGGTCGGGAGTTCGACCGCATGGCCGCCCGACTCCAGGATGCGATGGAGCGTCAACGCCGGCTGCTTCACGACGTATCGCACGAAGTGCGTTCACCCTTGGCGCGACTGCAGGCGGCGGTCGGTTTGTTGCGCCAGTCGCCATCGGCGCGCGAGGCAACGATCGGTCGCATCGAGGAGGAGATCGCGCGGATCGACCGGTTGATCGGTGAGCTGCTGCGGCTGTCGAGGCTCGAAGCCGGCGAGCATGCGGAGGAGATCCAGGACATCGACATGCATGAGCTGGTCGGGCAGGTGGTATCGGATGCCCGCTTCGAGTCGCACGCCGCGGGCCTCGAGATCGTGTGGAACGATTCAGCCCACGCCAGCGTTAGCGGGCGCCCGGAAATGCTGCACGTGGCGTTCGACAACCTGCTTCGAAACGCCGTCAAATATGCCTCGAGCGGGGGAACGGTCACGGTGGAGACCTGCATCGATGCGGCCGGCGCGCGGTTTCTTTTTCGGGTCATGGACCACGGCCCGGGCGTGCGGGATCAGGACCTCGAGAGACTCTTCACGCCCTTCTTCCGATCGGAAGGCGCCGCATCGGCGGAGGGTTACGGTCTGGGCCTCGCGATCGCGAAACGAAGCGTCGAGGCCCATGGCGGATCGATTCGTGCTCAGAATCGCCCGAGCGGCGGCCTCATGGTGGAAATCGGGCTGCCCATGGCGGGCGCGCCCGCGGCCTAGCTCGCGGCCTCACCATGGCCGCGAGCGTCGCGAGCCGGTGTTATCGCGGCGGCGGCCCGTTCGCACCGTGCGGCTCCGCACCGTGGGTCCGATCCTCGCGCGGTGCTTCGGCCATTCGCGTGCGCTGATCGGGGGTCAACAAGAGGTAGATCTCGTGATCGGTCCGTGCGCGCAGCAACGCGAGCTGGGTTTCCGCGGTTCCCAATGCCTGCGCCAGGGACGCCGCTTTCGTCGCGTCGTATTGGGTCGATTGACCCATCTCCCGGAGCGCCTCGCGAGCCTTGTGTGCCGCTTTGGCGCGTTCGCGCATCTCCGGAGCCGCCGCGTGGAGGATGCCGAACACCTTGTCGTCTTGATCGTCGCTCAAGTGCAGGCCCATCAGATACGGCGGCGGCCGATCCTCGGCGCCAAAACCCGGACCCATGAAAGGCGGCCCAGGCGGTCCATGCCACTGCGGACCACAGCCTCGCGATTCCTTCGGCCCCTCCGGGGGTTGCGCGAACGCGCCGGAACAAAGAAGACATGCGACCGCCGCGGCCGCGCCCGACCGGCGGATCAACAGGTGAACAACGCTCATGAATCCCCCACAGCATGGAAATGACCCGGAAAATCATAGAGCGTCGTGCCCACGGCAGGGGGTCAAGCCGGGTAAACTTCGGTAAATTAATTGCCGCCGACCCGTTCCCAGATCTTGCGGCGCACGGTCTCCCGCCCCCTGGCGCCGCTGCGGTTCGTGAAGACGAGATCACCACCCGCAAGCGTGACGCTCTGAACGTAGGTCTTGCCGCTTTCTGCGGGAAGGAGCGATGCGGCCACGTGGTGGGCGAGTTCGCCGGTCGCTGCATTGAAGTCCCAGGTGCCGTGGTAGCTGTAATAGCTGTCGAACGCGGAGACCTTCAATCGCGCGAGCCGCTTGCCCACCTGCGCGCCGATCCGCCGGCCCGGCACCTCGAAGCGGGTCCGATGCGGCGCTTCGATGTCCACGCTCATCCACCCCGATCGATCGTAGATCAGAAGGCCGCTCGAACCCGACTGGTAAAACGGGTCGACGGTCGATCCGTGCGGCCCCGAATAGTCGATGCGCACCAGCCGCCATACGCCGATCAACTCATCCCGGGTCAGGGTTTTCGGCGGCTCCGCAGCAGCGCCGCGGAGCGCCGCGATCGAGAGCGCACATGCGAACAGCACGCAGAAGAGCCATGTCGGAACGCGTGACTTGCGTTCCCGCGCGACATCATCCATCGCGCGGCAGGATGGATTTGATGAGTCGATCGACATCCGCCAGGACATAGGGCTTGGCGATGAACGATCGCCTCGCACCCGCGGCCGCCGCCGGGGCGCCGAGGCTCTCCCCGGAGGTCATCAGCATCGGCACCTCGGGATGATGCTCGTGCAACCATCGGGACAGCGCGATCCCGCTTGGTTCCCCGCGCAGATTGATGTCCGAGAATACAACGTCCACCCGGGCGTTGCTGGACAAAACCATGATGGCTTCGTCGACGCTTGCGGCTTCGACCACCCGATAGCCTGAATCACGCAGGTATTCGGACGCGGGCCATCGCAAGGCGAAGTCGTCCTCGACCACGAGCACCACGGGCCTCGTATCGGCCGATTCCTGGACCGGTGTTTCGACAGGCTCCGCCATCCCGCATCCTCTCAGTTTTTCGACGCGCGGCGACGCTCCAGCATGATCCTGATCCTCGCCTCAACGTCCTTGGCATCATAGGGCTTTTTGATCGGGCCTTCCTCGCAGAGCTCCTGGGACTCCTGCGCCGCGCCCGCGATTCCGGAAGTCAAGATAACATCGATGTCCGAACGTGTCTGTCGGATGCGTCGCGCCAGCGAGAACCCATCCTCTTCATCTGCGAGCTTCACGTCCGCCAGTACGATGTCGATGCGCCGCCCGCTCGCGAGCACGGCCCACACGTCCTGCGCCGCCACGCCCTCGATCACCCGATATCCGCAACCGCGCAAATGCTCGGCGATGACCATGCGTATCAGCACGTCGGGCTCGAGCATCATGACGGTTTTCGCTTGTTGGTCTACCATGCCGTCACACTAGGGGCCGGCGCGCATTGCGCCTACCGGCGCGCGGAACGCGAGCGTGACGGCATTCGCCTACCCGGTTCGTGTAAGAATTACAAGGCTTCAAAGATCCGGGGCATGCGAATCCTTTTTCGGAACCGCGACCGCATGATCGTGGACATGACCGGCCGCACGCAGAATCGTCTCCGCCTGTGCGGCTCCCTCCTGGGCGAGCACGGGACTGTACGCCGTGACCGTGTAGCGGGTGACCATGCGGTCCGCACGCAGCGCGCCGCCATTGGCGGTGTGATGATCTTCCGTCACGAGGGCGACCCCGCAATGTTGGACCTCGAACTCGAGCTCGTCCGGCGGCCTTTGAAGAGCGATGTTTTCTCGGGCACCCGCCACCCGCAGCGGCCCCAGGCCGCCGAACAGATCGCGGCGGCCGCAGCCGTCGCCGACCGCGACGGTGCCCCCGGCCAGGTATCGCCAGGTCGCGGACTGCGGCAGATCGCCGGCGCCGGCGAAGCCGCCATACTTCTCGATGAGACCCTCCTCGAGCGCGCTTTCGTGGATCGCATTATCGGTCGAGTAACCGACCGTGTGCACGATGGCCATCACCCGCTCGTGTCCGGGCACCGGCGTGAACATGACCTCGAATGATTCGCCATCGATATCACGATTCGCGTCCACCGCGGCGGACGCCGGAGCCGAATTAGATGCGGTCATGGTGTTGATGAAGCGCCCATTGGCGATGGGCTGCATCTTGCCGCTCGCGGCATCCCGATAACTCAGGTTCTCGCTCCATTCGTTGTGGTCGCGCAGACCCTTCGCCCTGAACACGGCTCTCACCTCCTCGGGAGACACGCCGAGCCTCACCCCCGAGATATCGACCATGCCCGAGGGGAAGCGGCTCACCGGGGCGGACGCCGGCACCGGGGCGGGTGCCGGCACCGCATTGGACGGCGCCGGCGCGGAGGCCGCTGGCACGGCAGACGGCGGCATGGCCGGGGTGGCTGCAGGCGCCGCCGCAGCGGTCACCGCGCGGGACACGGCCGGCGCGGGCACCGTGTAGCCGGTGGTGACCAGCATTCCTTGCTGCTCAGCCTTGTCGCAGCGATAGAGCGAAACCGCGTTGCTCTTGATGCCGGTCATCCCGTCGGGGCGCGGAATCGGATCCCCGAGCACGCCATTGGGCTCGCGACGGCGGCTCTTCGGATCCATCAAACAATAGTATCGATGCACATTGGGCGGCGTGCCCAACTCGAAATGCCCCCGGATGATTTCTTGATCTCCTTCCCGGAGCGATTGCTTGATCGAGGAAAAAAGACCGTCCTGGGGAAGCGTCTTCGGCTCGCTTGCATTCGTGTCCGCGGGTGCGTTGCCCGCGGGGGCGCCCTGGGGGGCCGGGGGATCGGCCCGCGTCTGCCAGGAGCCGAACAGCAACACCAGCCCCGCCGCATGTGCGGCGCTGCATCGAACTCGTCGCGATTTCTCCAAGGTTCCCCCTCAAGCGCGGTTGGATGAGTTATTGGTCCCGGATTCTAGACGTTGGCGGTGTAGACCGCACTAATGGACTTGCCGGGCCGATTCCCCCGGCTCAATGGCTGCGAATGATCCATACCGCCGCGGCGATCGTGCACGCGGCCGATGCCCTGATCCAGGTCACGTGTTCACGGAGCACGAATGCGCCTAGCAGCGTGCCGAACACGATCGAGGTTTCACGGACCGCCGCGACGGAGGCAATGGGCGCGCGGGTCATGGCCCACAGCGCGAGCACGTAGGAGCTCAGCGAGAATCCGCCGCACAGAATCCCGACGGGTATTCCCGCCCGCACTTTCGCCCAGCCGTCCCGACGATGCGCCACTGCGGCCCACAGGAACCACGGCACACCGATCAGCGTGAACAGCCAGAAACCATAGGCGACGGGGTGCCCGGACAGGCGGGCTCCGAGCCCGTCGACCATGGTGTACGCGGCGATCAACACCGCATTCAGCAAAGCCAGGCCCGTCGCCGAAGACGGCTGACGACTGGAGCGGCCTTCGAAAACCAACGAGATCAGGGCGCACGACAGTAGCGCGATCCCGAGCCACACCGCTCCGGAAAGTCGCTCGCCGAGCAATGCGCTGCTCGCGCCGGCGACCAGCAGCGGTGCAGTCCCACGCATCAACGGATATGAATGGCTGAGATCGCCCAGGCGATAAGCCGTGGCCAGCACGAAACCGTAGAGAAGCTCGAGGACGGTGGAGACCGCCAGGTAAGGCCAGCTGGCGACGTCGGGCGCCGGCAGAAACGGCAGCACCATCGCCGCGATCAGCCCGGAGCTCGTGTACAGGACGGCTGCCGCGACGTGCTTGTCGGGCCGTGCCTTGACGAGCATGTTCCAACTCGCGTGCAACAGCGCGCCCAGCAGCACGACCGCCAGCACCTGCAAGCTCAAGGTTCGCTCCGCGCCATGTACCATAACGCGGTTCGAGGCGCGATCGCCGGCCGCTCACCATTCTTCACGTCAGACTGCCGGCGGTGGACGTAAAATGAACCCATGGACAGGGATCTATTGCCGTGGATATTGGGCGGTGCACTGATCACCACCGGCGCGATCGCCGCAGCCGTCGGATTCGGTCATTACCCGCGCACCCCGCCAGCCCCGCCAGCCCCGGCCGCGACGGCCGGAACGGCGCCCAGTCGCGTATCCGCTGCGGCCACCGACAGCGTGCCCGCGCCGATATCGGCAGCCGGTGCCGACATTTCCGAGGCCGCCCCGATATCCGCGCCACCTGGCCCTGCATCTCGCACCATGCCGGCCGGCGCTTCCGGCGGCGCGTCCCCCGAGCTGCCTCGGGGCGAAGTGTGGGAGTGCGTCGTCAATGGAGAGAAAGTGTTTTCCGACAAGCGCTGCGGAACCGTCGCATCGGTCAGACAGCTCGGCGATCTCAATGTGATGGACATTCCTTCCTCCCAGCCGGCGCCCTATGGACTCTACCGGCCCGGATACGGTGCGCCACCCTACCCTTCGGCGCCCTACCCCGACGACGAGGACGATACAGGCAACGTCGCGGGCGACGCCTACCCGGGGCAGGCGTTCATCGTGGCGCGGGAGCGCGCGCGGCGCGAGCACAACCGTCCCGACAATCATGGCCACCCACCATCGAACCACGGTGTCCCGCGTAACACACGCTGAGCGGTAGATCGCGGGCCGGCCTCGCTCAGGTCCAATCGCTCGAATTGCCGGTTCCCCGATCCGACAACAAACTGGCCAACAGCCCTCCGACGATGGCGCCGCCGACCTGCAATGCGAGGTCGCGTCCGGAGCCCCCGGAGCCCGCGTTGTCCGCGTCCTGCAGGTCCTGGTCTTGTTCGATGCGCGACACCACCCAGTCGAACTTGCCGCTCGTGACCGCCGCGCGGCAATAGCGGCATTCACCGATCTGGTTGAGCGCGATGGGTGCTCCGCAGCTCGGGCACGTGTTCTCCAAGGTGCCGGGCTTCTCGGCCGTCGCCACGCCCACGGACCGTTGGAATGTCCAGTCCTCGGTAAACGAACGAACCGTGCGGTCGCCGAATACGATCCGATTATCATGGTCCACTTCGAAGTCCGCCGCGGATGCGATCACCCTGACGGTGAGATCGTCGAACACCCGCCCGTGCACGATCTGTACGGGATCGATGCGTTGCACGGAGAGGTGCTCCATCACGTTGCGCCGTCCCTCCGCAGCCATCGTCTCCAACTGAGCGCTCCAGGTGAAATAGGCGCCGGGACTCAGAAAGGCCCGTCCCGCATCGAGATTTTGCCGGCACCAGGCATCCTGGAGTGCGAGGAATGCGGTTTTCACCCGAGCCTGGAACGCATCGAGCGAAAAGCCGGGATCCGTCGTGCGCAAACTCGCCACGCCCTCTTCGAGGGTTGCCGCCGCGACCGCCAGCGACGAGCCCGGCGCATAGCCGATGAACGGCGCGGCCTGCACATCCACCACCACCCAGTCCACGGAACCGTTGGTGACGCTGGCGCGGCAGTGTGCGCAGGTTCCGTCGAGGTTCAATCGCAGCTCGGCTCCGCATGCCGGGCAGCGCGAGGCAATCACCCCGCCATTTTGCGGCGTGAGCGCCGCGCCGCTTCGCGTGAACGTCCAACGCTCTCCGTGGCGTTGGTCGCTCCCCTCGTCCGATAGGATGTGATTCGATTCATCCAGCATCCGGGCGCGGTAGACGAGATCGAAGTGGATGTCGATGTGCTCGCCCGATTCATCGCAGGCGGCGCCGTCGACGTGCACGGCGCGCACATTGAGACTTTCGAGCAACGCATGCTGGTGAAGCGATCTGGCCCGCGCGATGCCGCTCGAGACCGCGGCGAATAGGCGGTCTCCGAGGTACGGCCGGATGGCCGGCGCGTCGTTACGCTGGATGCCACGCTTCACCAGGAAGAAGGTCATCTCGGCGCGCTGCAGGAAGCTTTCGAGCTCGAAGCCGGGATCGCGGGCGCGTATGCGGTCGGCGACGGCGCGGACGTTGAGCGCGGCTGCCCCAAACAGGCCCGGGGCACCGACGGCCCGCCCCTGGGAACCGGGCTGGAGGGCGCTTCCGAGCACCGCCAGCGCGGCCGGGATGGCGGTCGATTGCATCGCTTCATTCACCGCGGGGCCCCCTTCCGACACGCGGCGAGAGAAGCGACGGATGAAGAAATAAACGATGACCGCCACGACGAGAAGTCCGATCAGACCGTCAACCGAACCGCCTCCGGATCCGAAGTGGACCGCGGAGTGGCTGCCGCTCGAGAAATGTCCCGATGCTGCACCCGCATGACCGCCTCCGCCTGCGCGCCCGAAGGCTGCGCCGGAGACGCCCCAAGCGGCGGCGGCCACCCACCGCTTCATGGCGCGAGCGAAGCTCCACAGTCACCGCAGAATTTGGCCCCCGGGCTCGCGGCCGCTCCACACTGAGTGCAGTGGACGGCCCGGGGAGGGGCGATGGCGGTCCCGCAGCTCGAACAGAATTTGGCATTCGGGGAATTCGGGGCGTGACAGTTCCCGCAGAGCACCGACGCGCCGGACGAAGCAGGGCCGGCGTTTGGCGCCGGGCCGGCGGGCACCGGGCCGTTTCCCGGCTGCGCACCGGGAGGCACCATGCCCACGCCCGCCACGATCCCGCCCAAGCCCATGCCCACGCCGAGCGCGGCTGCGCCATTGCCGCCTCCCGCCGCCGCGCCCTCGCCGATGCCTTTCAACGCCGCGCCGACACCGTATTCTCGAAAGCCGCCGGCAAGCCGGGTGTAGGCGCTGTCCTTGCGCAGGCCTTTGAGCGTCTTCTCGTCCTCGGGCGAGAGGCTGATGGTCACGTTTCCGAGGCGGGTGATCTTCACGCCGTACGGCGTCAGCGCCGCCTGCACATCGCTGAGCAGCGCGGACTCGATCTCGGCGGTGCGGCCGGCGATGCCCAGCACCGGCCATTTCTCCGCGGTCAGCTTGCGTACGACGCCGGTGCGCAGTGCCTTAAGTATCTGCTCCCGGGCCCAGTCGGTGACCAGCTCGTTGGACACCTGCCGCGTTCCGACCAAGGTGAGAATCAACGTCGCAGGATCCACCACCGACAGGGCGTATTCGCCGAAGACCCGCAAGCCGACCGCGAGCCCGGTCTCCGGATCTTCGATGTTGTCGATCGGTCCACCAAAAGGAAGGTCGACGAACTCGCGGATCGAGACGAAATAGAGCTCGGCGCGATACATGTTGCCGCCGCTCGCAAAGTCGACGATGTCGCCCAGAAAAGGGATCAGCGCGCCGTCCAAGGTGGAACGACCCTGCGGCAAGGTGCCGGCAACCTTGCCCTCCTTGATGAAAAGCGCGGTCTCGTCGGGCTGCACCGTCACCTGGGTGAGCTTGCGGATGGTCAGATCCGGCCATTTGTAAAGGATGTCTCCCTTCGCCTCGTCCGGCCGGGCGATGAACTGGCGATTCAGATCGCCCTTACCGAATAGACTCACGATGCATCCCTCCAGGACGATTTATCAGAGGCCGAATATAAGCCTAAATCGGCCCGCGGGCATCGACGAAACGCTCGCCTTGAGCTCCTGGTGCGCCATCGGGGGCTTGAAACATGTTAGAAGGGGCGTCTGCGCAGCATCGACCAAGGCCCATCGAATGACCGAACGATCCGTCTCCCTCCCCTCCACCCGTCGACCGTTCCGGAACGCCCTCGCGGGCATTGTCGCCGCGATGACGGTCACGGCGATCGGCCTCGCGCAGCGGGCTCCCGCCGCCCCGCCCCCGCCGGCGACGCCGCCGACGCCCGCGGCGCCGGTTGCAGCGGGGACTGAACCGCATGCACCGGGCATCCCGGCTCAATACGCGGCGCTCGCCGCGAAGCTGCAAAAGCAATTTCCCGAGTATCCGATCGACAGCATCCGCCCGAGCGGCGTCGAGGGGATCGTCGAGGTTCTGGTCGGCGGAGATCGCATCATCTACAGCGACACCGCCGGGGAACACTTCTTCAACGGCCATCTGTTCGACGTGGAGGGGCACCGTGACCTGACCGACGAGCGCCTGGAGGAAGTGACGCGGGTCGATGTCAAACAGCTGCCGCTCGCGGACGCGTTCGACGTGGTTCACGGCAACGGGAAGCGGCAGGTCTACCTGTTCGAAGATCCCGATTGTCCCTACTGTCGCAAGCTCGAGGAACAGCTCCCCAAAGTGAACGACGTGACCTTCCACATCTTTCTCTTTCCGCTCACCTCGCTGCACCCCCACGCCTACGAACATGCACTCGGAATCTGGTGCTCGAAGGACCGGCCGAAAGCCTGGGCGGACAAGATGCTGAAGGGGATCGATCCCCCTGCGGCCAAGTGCGACAACCCCCTGGATCGCAATCTGGCATTGGGCGACAAGCTCCACATCAACGGGACCCCGACGCTCATCCTGGCAAACGGGCGCCCGCATTCCGGGACCGTGACGGCGCAGGAGCTCGAGCAGCTGCTAACGACCGTCCCGGTGCATTGACGTCGGCGCCGCGTGGGCGTGGTGCCGCTCGCCGAATTCAGGGGATCAGCACGATCTTGCCGAGCGCACCGGTCGAAGCGATGCGGCGATGCGCCTCCGCGGCCTGCGCCAGCGGCAGCTCCAGCCCGATCACCGGATCGAGAAAGCCCTTCTCGAGACCGGCGCGAATGGCCCAACCGATCTGGCGAAGCCCTTCGGCCGGCACGTTCCACAGCGTCATCGCCATGATCGAGGCGTCCCGCGCCATGAGATCGCGCGGCGTGATGGTGGCGTCGCCGCGGCTGCCGATCACCACCACCCGGCCGCCGCTCGCCAGCAGGCGCAGGTCGTGGCCCAGGTTGACGTTCGCCAGCACCTCGAGTATCGCATCGGCGCCGCGGCCACCGGTCAACTCGACGATCTTCGACTGATGGTCCTGTTGGTGATGGTTGACGGCGTGATGAGCGCCCTGCCGGCCGATCAGCTCCAGTCCCTGGTCCGTTCCGGCCGTCCCGATGACAAACAAACCGGCGGCGCGCGCGAACTGAAGCGCCGCGATACCGACGCCGCCGCTCGCACCGTGCACCAGCAGGGTTTCGCCCGGCGCGATCCGCGCGAGCTGGAACAGCGCTCGATACGCCGTCGCATACGGCACGAAAAGCGCCGCACCCTGTGCAAAACTGATCGAGCCCGGCAGGCGCTGCACACGGATGCGCTCGCATAGGGCGAACTGCGCATAGGAGCCGCTGAGCGTGCCCATCGCGAAAACGCGTTCGCCGGCGACGAGATCGGAAACCCCCTCGCCCACGGCTTCCACCGTGCCGGCGGCATCGGACCCGGGCGTGTATGGCAGCGTCGGATTGCGCGCGCCGTAGGTCCCCGCGCGCGCATAGGTCTCGTACGGATTGACCCCTGCCGCCTTCACGCGAATCAGCACTTCGTCGGGGCCGGGCTGCGGCAGTTCGGCATCTTCGATCACGAGCACTTCGGGGCCGCCAAAGGCATGGACGCGAATTCGTTTCACGGGGGTTCTCCTGGAGGACGGATCATCGGCGCATCAGCCATGCCACGAAGGACAGGAGCGCGCTCGCAAGAAGCATGGTGGTGATCGGGAAAAAGAATCTGAATCCCGGTCGATCGACCACGATGTCGCCGGGAAGCCGCAGCCAGGGTATTCTCCCCAACCAGGGCCACAACAGCCCGGCAAGCACCGCGAGGGATCCGAACACGATGAGGAGCCGATTCATTTCTTCCTAGGATACTATCTCCTCATGAACGTGACAGACGCCATCCGCAGCCGCGCGAGTTGCCGTGCTTTTCTCGACACACCCGTGGCGCTCGAGACACTTCGGGACATCCTCGACATTGCCAAACAGGCGCCGTCGGGCGGCAATCTGCAGCCGTGGCGCGTTCACGTGCTCGCCGGGCCTCGCTTGCGCGAGTTCGTGGCGCTGATCCGCTCCAGACTTTCCACCCTGCCGCAGGGTGAGGGCACCGAGTACCCCGTCTACCCGCCGAACTTGAAGGAACCATACCGCTCGCGGCGATTCCAATGCGGGGAGGATCTGTATTCCACCATCGAGATCAAGCGCGAGGAAAAGCTGCGGCGGCTCGCGCAGTTCGCGCGCAATTACGAGTTTTTCGGGGCGCCGGCGGCCATGTTTTTCGTCATCGACCGCATCATGGGCGCGCCTCAGTGGGCGGATGTCGGCATGTTCATGCAGAGCATCATGCTGTTGGCGAGGGAGCGCGGCCTGCACACCTGTCCGCAGGAGGCCTGGGCCTCCTGGCATCGCAGCGTGGCGGAATTTCTCGGCCTGCCGCCGGAGCACATGCTCTTCTGCGGCCTGGCCATCGGCTATCGGGACGAGTCCGCCCCGATCAATTCGCTGCGGACGGCTCGCGCGCCGCTCGAGGAGTTCGCGACGTTCCATATCGCAGGAGAGACGCGATGACTGTTCCCAGGCACCTCGATCAACCATTGACGCCGGACAGCCCTCCCTCGGCCCGGCCGCCGGCCGCACATGGCTTCGCCGCAAGCTTCGGCCTCGATCCGAGAGTGGCCCTGCTCACCGTGCTCGTCGATCTCATGGCGAACAGCGCCACCATCGTCAGCGCGGGACTGCTGTATGAAGTCGAACTCGGCGCCGCTGTCGTGCTCACGTACATTGCTTACAAGGCGCAGCGGGCGTGGTACGGGGACGATCGCGATTCAGCGCTGATCAAGGCGCTGGTCGTCGGGCTGCTGACCGCCATTCCGGTCCCCATCGCCCCGCTGTTCGCGCTGCCCGGAGGGGCCCTCGGGTTGCTGCGGCTGTTGCGTCGCAAGAGGGCCTAGCCAATCAGCCCGATCCCTTGACGAAGGGGAATACGCGCGGCCGGCTCCCCGTCGCGGCGAATATCGCATTCGCGACCGCGGGCCCGATGGGCGCGACTCCGGGCTCCCCGACGCCCGTCGGCGCCTCGGTCGACGGCACGATGTGCACTTCCACCTGGGGCATTTCGTTCATCCGCAGCACGCGGTAGTCGTTGAAGTTCGATTGCTCCACGTGCCCGTCCTTCAGCGTGATTGCGCCGTACAGCGCCGCGCTCAGACCGAACCCGATGCCGCCTTCCATCTGCGCGGCGATGACGTCCGGATTGATGGGCGTGCCGCAGTCCACGGCGCATACGACGCGATCAACCTTCACCCGTCCGTTGCCATCGACGCTCACTTCGGCGACCTGGGCGACGAAGGTCTTGAAGGCCTCCGCCACCGCGATCCCGCGGCCTCTGCCCTTCGGCAGGGGAGCGCCGTTCCAGCCGGCCTTCTGCGCGGCAAGCTCCAGCACCCGCTGCATGCGCGGCTCGCCGGCAAGGAGCTTGCGCCGCAGCTCGAACGGATCCTGGCCGGCCGCGTGCGCGATTTCGTCGATGAAGCTCTCGACCGCGAAGGTGGTGTGCGAGGAGCCCACCACGCGCCACCACAGGACCGGCACGCCGACCTCCGTCGTCGACAGCTCGACGGAAATATTCGGGATCTGGTAGGCGAGATTCGCGGCGCCCTCGACGGAGGTGGGGTCGATGCCGTCCTTCATCATCGCCGCGAAGGGAGTGCCGGTCATGATGGACTGACCGACGATGACATGCTTCCAGCCGCTGATCGAGCCCTGGGCGTTCAACGCCGCATCGAGCTTGTGGAAAAACATGGGTCGATACAGGCCGCCGCCGATGTCGTCCTCCCAGCAGGCCCGATGGCTTGGCAGGCTATGGCCGGGCTCTGAGCGGGCTGGGAGAGTTCGATGCGGCAGTGAAGGAGTTCAGCGAGCGGTTGCCGTGCCCAAAAAGACGTGCCCATTCGCGCCGGGATCTGCGTGGTCTGCGGCGGCACCAGCAAAAACCTGGCACGGGCACTTGCCGATTGTAACACCGCGGTCAAGCTGGACCCGCGATCCGCCTCGGCCCTGAACAGCCGCGGCATGGTCGAATTGCGAATGGCCCGCTTCGCTGAGGCGATCACCGATAACTCGCTGGCGTTGGCGGTCGCTCCCCAACAGGCCTCAGCCCATTTCGGCCGCGGGCTGGCACATTTATGGCTGGGACAGATTGCGGCGGGCAGCGCCGATATCGTGGATGCACGCAAATCCGATCCCGAGATCGACAGGATGTTTGTGACACTCGGGGTGCTGCCGCAACAATGCGGAGACGGAAAGCCGCAACGTCCGGCCGGGTTCCCTCCGGCGGGAGCAACCCCGAGCAATACGTACGCAAGCCGAACACGCACAACATA
>CAVTNZ010000099.1:0-27279 GCA_963736185.1 uncultured Gammaproteobacteria bacterium
GATGCGGAGCCGAGCAGCGAGGACCGCTGGGTGGAAATGGCCCTGCAGCAGAACCTGTCGCTGGTGTCGAGCCGCCTCGCGGCCGACATCGCCCGGGAGAACGTGAGCTCGGCCCGGGGCGGTCACTTCCCGACGCTGGATCTGGTGGCGAGCCGTTACCGGGTGACCAGCGACGGTGACTACGTCAACGCGAACAACACGCCCTACGGCACGACGAGCCTCGACCAATACCAGAACAGCATCGGCATCCAGTTCAACATTCCGATCTACTCGGGCGGCATGGTGTCCTCGCAGGTGCGGCAGGCGGTCTACCAGCACCGCGCCGCGAAGGAGCGGCTGGAGCGCGTCGCGCGCCAGACCGAGCACGATGCGAGGGATGCCTATCTCGGCGTCCTATCGGAGATATCCCATGTGCAGGCTCTGCGACGCGCGCTGGAATCGAACGCCACCGCGCTGAACGCCACCGAGTCCGGATACGAGGCGGGGACGCGGACCGCGGTGGAGGTGCTCGACTCGCGTCGCCAGTGGATTCAAGCCCAAACCGACTATTCGCGCAGCCGCTACGATTACATGATCAACGTGGTGAAGCTGCAGCAGGCGGCCGGCATTCTCTCCGAGCAGACGCTCACCAGTCTCAATCACCTGTTGAAGGACTCCCAGCCGCCGCCGGATCCGGCGGCCGGATCAACGGATCGATGAGCCCTATCAGCCGATCGACCGCGCCGCGGTGCGCGTCGACGAACTCACGCGCCGACCGCACCGCCCGCTCGCGCCCCGCCGGATCCTGAAGCAGCCGCCGGACGGCATCCGCCAGCCCGCGCGAACCGGTCACTTCGACGGCGCCGCCCCGCTCGATGAGCAACCGGGCGATGTCCCTGGCGCTGGAGTTGTGGGGTCCCGTGATCACGGGAACGCCGAGCGCCGCCGGCTCCAGGAGATTGTGCCCGCCGATGGGCACGAGACTGCCGCCGACGAAGGCGGCATCGGACGACGCATAAAGCATCGTGAGCTCGCCCATCGTGTCGACCAGCATCACCTGCGCCTCCGGCCTGACCGGCCCGGCGGCGCTGCGTCTGTCGAACGGAATCTTGAGCCGCGTCAACAGCGCGGCGACGCTTTCGAACCGTTGCGGATGCCGGGGCACCAGGAGAAGCAGCAGGTCGGGATCCTCGCTACGCAGCTCCGAGTGCGCGGCAAGAACCTGTTCCTCCTCCCCGGCGTGGGTGCTGCCGGCGATCCACACCCGCCTCCCGCCGAACGAAGCCCGGCGCAGCTCGCGACCCTGTTCGCGAACCGAGCTCCCCAGCCTCATGTCGAACTTGGCGTTGCCGACCACGTGGGTCCGCGACCGATCGGCTCCCACCGCGATGAAGCGTTCGGCGTCCTCCGCGGTCTGCGCGGCGATCAACGCGGCCCCCGCGACCGTGTCCGCGAACAGTCCGCCGAACCGCCGATAGTGCGCGACCGATTTCTCGCCGAGGCGCGCGCTGGCGAAAATCACGGGAACATCGCGGCGCACGCAAGCCCGTATCAGATTGGGCCACAGCTCCGTCTCCAGCATGATGGCAACCCGGGGCCGAACGCGTTCGAGAAAGCGCCGCACGGCGCCCGGCGTGTCGTAGGGCAGATATCGAACGTCGATCTCGTCGCCGAACAGCGCGCGCGCCCGCGCCCTGCCGGTGGGCGTCGAGGTGGTGAGCACGAAGGGGCTGCCCGGGTGCCGGGCCCGCAGCGCGCGCACCAATTCCGCCGCGGCCGCGACCTCCCCCATGGACACGGCGTGCAGCCACAGCGCAGGCCCCGAAAGGCGCCGCCCGTACCCGAAGCGCTCGCCCGGGTGATCCCAATAAGCGCGGTCGCGCAGGCCTCGCACCAGCACGCCCGCAAACGCGATCGGCGCCGCCAGGCGCAACACCAAGCTATAAAAGGCGCGAATCATTCATCAGCCGCGCGGCGCTCCGCGTATCCGGCGAGCAGGCTTCGCCAGCCCTCGCCCAGCGACCGGTCCGGCGGCAGGCCGCTCGAAATCTTGGCGAGCGAGCGATGCAATCGGCCCAGGTTTCGTGCGGCCCAGGCGCCCGCGCGGCGCACCCTGCCGCGGTCGAAATCCACGATGCTGACCGCGCCCCGGCCATCGACGAGAATGTTGTGCGCATTGAGATCCGCATGGTCGACCCCTGCGGCGTGCAATTGCGCGATCGTCGACCCCACCTGTCTCCAGATGGTTTCGCCCAATGGCGCGGCGGCGAGTGCGCCGCTCATCGATGCCGCGCCGGCGATGCGGCGCGTGATCAGATCGCAGCGATACCAGAGTCCCCGCCGCTCATAGCGCGCCCCCACCGGCACCGGCACGGGCAGTCCCCGCGCCACCAGCCCGGCCAGCAGACGATATTCCGCAAAAGCGCGCACCCGGGCCTCCCCCGTCCACAGATACCGGTCGCGGGACAACCGGGCCACGAATCCACCGCGGCGATAATGGCGCAGCACCCATTGCTCGCCGCCATGATCGATGAACCAGGCCGCGCCGCGGCCGCCGCCGGCGGGCGTGAGGATGCCGTGGCGGCTCCAAAATTGGGGATCGAACAGTGCCTGCTCGGCGCGGCCCTCGTCGGCACGCGCAGCGCCGACGCGAGCTGCAACGTCGAGAAGGGCGGCATCGGCGAGGATGGCGCCATTCGCCGTAGCCACGCGTCGGCCGTTCATCATGCGTGCGGAGTTTATCACCATCGGCCGCCGCCCAATTTCGCTAAAATGCGCGCATGAGCGACATCAAGGTGCC
The DNA here is from genome assembly GCA_963736185.1 of uncultured Gammaproteobacteria bacterium. Taxonomy (GTDB): domain Bacteria; phylum Pseudomonadota; class Gammaproteobacteria; order Steroidobacterales; family Steroidobacteraceae; genus Bog-1198. The sequence goes on from CAVTNZ010000099.1 coordinate 2,780, forward strand.
GATTTCTCCCGGGGAATTGCTCGACAAGATCACCATCCTGCGGATCAAGTCCCGGCGTATGACCGATCCCGCGAAGCTCGCCAACGTGCGTGCGGAGCTCGATGCCCTGGAGAGGACCTGGAAATCGTCGGCTTATGCCGGTGTCGATGTGGATGCGGATGTGGCCGCCCTGCTCGCGGTCAACGAGCGGCTGTGGACCATCGAGGACGACATCCGCGACAAGGAGCGGGCCAAGGCGTTCGACGACGAATTCGTGCGTCTCGCCCGCGCGGTTTACATCGAGAACGACGAGCGGGCGGCCATCAAGCGCCGCCTCAACGTCAACCTTGGCTCGACCCTGGTCGAAGAGAAGTCCTACGCCAGCTATCGGTAGCTGACTCTACGCCGTTGCCGCCCGGGACACGGGTGTCTCGGCGCGCACGAGTGTGTATTCCGCCCCGCAATAGGAGCACTTCGCCCAACCCGTCGTTTCGATGGGGAGATACACGCGGGGATGCGAGTTCCACAGGTACATGTCGGGCATCGGGCACGAGAGCGGCAGGTCGGCCGCGGTCACGTTGTACTGGTGCTGCGCATTGGGCTGTATCGGCATATCGTCGCTCCGCTGATCAGTTCACGGCGGTTTCAAAGGCTGCTCGCCAGATGTCCAGGACTTTGGCGCGCGTCGCCGCATGCGGCCCGGCCTCCACCACGCGCTGTCCGCCTTCCAGCGAGAGGTGGTGCAGGATTGTACGATAGTTCACGTAGGTTTCCTCGAGCCACCGCGCGGTTCCGGGATCGACGATCCCCGCACGCGCGAGGCCCTCGAGCTGGCGGATGTTGTCCGAGTGATCGGTGAGTTCGGGGTGTTCGGCCGCCGCCCCCAGAACCCAATACTGGACCAGGAACTCGATATCCCCGATTCCGCCCGGATCCTGCTTGATGTCGAAGCGCGTCGGATCCGTCTGGGCAAGCTCGCGCCGCATGCGCAGACGCATGTCCAACACGTCCTTGCGCAGGCTGTCGCGCCGCACGGACTTGCAGAGCACGGCTTTGCGCACCGCCTCGAAGCGCCGGCACAGCGCCTCGTCGCCGCCCACCGCGCGGGCGCGCAGCAACGCCTGATGCTCCCAGGTCCAGGCCTCGTAGAGCTGATACTGCTCGAACGCGTCGATGCCGGTCATGAGAAAGCCGCCCTTGCCGTTCGGCCGCAGACGCATGTCGACCTCGTACAGCCGCCCCGCCGCCGAGTGCATCGTGAGCAGGTGCACGATGCGCTGTCCGAGCCTCAGGAAGAACACGCCGTTGTCGACCGGCCGTGCACCGTCGGTCTGCTGGTAATCGCCGGCCGAGTCGTGCAGGAACACGAGATCGAGATCCGAGCCGTATCCGAGCTCCCAGCCGCCGAGCTTGCCGTACCCGGCCACCGCCACCTTGACGGTGCGTCCGGCTTCGCGGCTCCCGCCGCACAACGGAACCCCGTGGATCTTCGTCATCTGCTGCCATGCGAGGTCCATGCAGCATTTGACGATGAGCTCGGCGATATCCGTCAGACGATCGCTGACCCGCATGAGCGGCAAGCGTCCGGTCAGGTCCGCGAGTGCCGTGGAGAACACGGCCACCTTTTGGAAGGTGCGCAGCGCCTCCACTTCTCGCTCGGGGTCGTCGGCCGGCAGCCGCTCGGTGCGCGCCTCGAGCTCACGGACGAAGCCCTCGCGGGACGGCAATTCGTCGAATGCATTCGCATCGATCAACTCATCGAGCAGCAGGGGAAATTCGGCGATCTGCGTCGCGAGGAAGCCCGAGATCGCGCAGACGTCGATCAGCCGATCGAGCGCCGGGGGCTGCTCCTTGAGCAGGGCCAGGTAGGAGGAGCGCGCGCCGATCGCATCGAGCACCCGCAGGACGCGTTCCACGACGGTGGCCGGCGCCGCGTGCGACGCCGCGCGATTCAGCAGGCGCTGCAATATCACGCGCAGACGCCGCCGTCCCGCCTCGTCCAGCCGGCGATAGGGCGCCGCATGGCGGTATAGTTCCAGCTGGCGCGCGACCGCGGGGATCCCGGCCGCTGGAAATCCGCCTTGGGCAAGTTCCTGGGCCACGTCGGCTCCCTCCGACTCCAGCCATGCGAGCGCTTCCTCGCCGCCCCTTCGCTGGGCCTCGGGACCGCCGAGGAGCAGCGATTCGAACTGCCGGGTGACGCGACCGCGGGCGGCATCGATGCGGGCGCCCGCCGTGGCCCAATCGGGCACGCCCAGATTCACGCAGAGCCGCGCGCGGTCGGCCGGGTCCGACGGAATGCAATGCTGCTGCTCGTCGCGGATCATCTGCACGGCGTTCTCTGCCTTCCGCAGCAGGAGGTACGCATCCGTCAACTCGACGACTTCCTCCGCCGACAATAATTTCGTTCCGTCGAGCATCGGCAACACATCGAGCAGGCTCGCGCATTGCAGCCTGCGGTCGCTGCCGCCGCGCACCAGCTGCATCGATTGGGCGATGAACTCGATCTCGCGAATGCCTCCCATCCCGAGCTTGAGGTCATCCTCGCGGTCGCGGCGCGCGACCTCGCGGGCGATCAGGGTCTTCATGTCGCGCAGTGATTCGAATACGCCGAAATCGAGGTAGCGCCGATACACGAAAGGCCGCACGAATTCCTGATACGCGCTCGCGTAGGCGCCCTCCCCGACGACGGCGCGCGCCTTGATCCAGGCGTAGCGCTCCCAATCCCGGCCATGCTGGTGCAGATATTCCTCGAGCGAGGCGAGGCTCACCACGAGGGGCCCGGAATCGCCGAAGGGGCGCAGCCGCATGTCGACCCGGAAGACGAACCCATCCTCCGTGCGTGCATCGAGCAGGCGGATGAGCTCGCGTCCCAGCCGGGTGAAGTAATCCTGATTGTCGATGCAACGCGGGCCGTCGGTCTCCCCCGCGCCCTCGAACAGGAACACGAGATCCACGTCGGAGGAGAAATTCAGCTCGCGCCCGCCGAGCTTGCCCATGCCGAGCACGACCAGCTGCGAGTCCGCGCCCGCGGCGGTGCGCGGTACGCCGAAGGTGCCTGCCAGATGCGTGCGGGCCGCCTGCGACGCGGCCCGTATGCACGCATCCGCCAGAACGGACACGTCGCGAAGCGTGTCGCGCACGGAGGCGGCGGCAACGATATCCCTCCAGGCGATGCGCAGCATTTCCCGGCGCCGCCAGCGCCGAAGCAGCGTCTGGGCATCGGACGAAGTCACCGCAGAGGCTGCCAGCCGCTCGCACTCGGCGTTCGCCGCCGACGCCGCATCCGGCATCCAATTCTCCTCCACCCATGCCAGAGCGCCGGGATCCTGGATCAACGCCGCCGCCGCGAACTCGCTCGCCGCCACGACGCGCACCAGCTCCTCACGGCGCCCCTCGGGCAACGACGAATAGGTTTCGCGCAACGTGCCGCTGACTTGCGCGCGCTCCCACCAGCGCAGCACCGGCTCGCGCAGGATCTCGGGAAGGTTTGGCGGAAATTGCATGTGGTCGAGGATTGAATCACATTCGCAACGGGTTTACCGTGGACCCTGGCCGGAAGGATTCCGCGGAGAATCGAGGATGATCAGGCCCTCTCTGCCCAGATCGTTGATCGCGTTCGCGCTGATCTTCGCCTCCGGCTTCCTCGGCTACCGCATGCTCAGCGTGGGCGGGCGGATGCCTCTGATGCTCCTGCCCTCGGGGCTCGCCGTGGCCGCCCTGTGCCGATGGGGACGGGGCCAATGGCCGGCGGTGTTCCTGGCCGGCACCGCCATCGATCTCGCCTCGCATTCGCCGCCCTTCGCCGCGCTTGGCGTCGGCGCGGGTCTGGCGGCCGGCGCCGCGGCGACGGGTTGGATGCTGGAGCGGGGCGGCTTCGACCACGGCTTTCGTCGGGCCACGGATGTCCCGTTGTTCGTGGGCGCCGCGGCGCTCGGCATGACGCTCGTGCCCACCCTCGCACGGCTCGGCTATTTATTGACCGGGCCGTCGGCGGATGCGTTCTCGATCATGCTCTGGATACGCTGGTGGGCCGACGTGTTCGCGGGCGTTCTGCTGCTCGCTCCCGCGCTCCTCGCCGCCGTTCCGACGAGCTTGCGGCCGCTGGCTGATCGGCCCGGTCAGAGCGTCGCCTGGTTGCTCGGGATAGCGATATGCTGCCTTGCAATATTAGTGCTGCCGGGCAACATCGGCAGACCCATCATCGCGCTCGCCGCGCTGATGCTCATGATCGTCGGCACGATCAATTTCGGGCTCGTGGTCTCGGCGACGGGTGCCTTCGTCCTCTCGGCGCTGACCGCGCTCAGCTTCGAATTCAATCACGGCGCGTTTGGCGGGCTCGACGAGCTGCAGGGCCTGGTCATCACCTGGACATTCGTGGCGGCGCTCAATTTCGTGTGTCTCAGCATCACCGCCCTGCTCACCGAGCGCGATGCCGCCGCGCTCGCCAAACTGCAGGCGGAGCACCGCTATGCGGAGATCTTCGATGGGAGCCCTCAAGCCATCTGGGTCCACGACCGCCGAACTCTTCAGTTCCTGATGATCAACGAGGCCGCATTACGGCAGTACGGCTGGAGCCGCGAGCAGATGCTCTCGATGAGCATCGGCGCCCTCACCGCCCCCGGCGAAGCGCAATGGAGCCCGCTCAAAGCGGAAGAGGCGTCCACGGACCCGCTCGAAACGCGCCATTTGACCCGTGACGGCCGCGTGCTCGAGGTCGAGGTGTGGAGCCGCCTGATCGACTTGGGGAATCAGCCGGCCGAGCTGGTCTTCGCGGTCGACGTGAGCAGCCGACGCGCCTTCGGCCGCGCGCTTCTCGATGCAATCGCCGGCGAGCAGCTGCGCATCGGTCAGGAGATGCACGACGGGCTCGGCCAGGAGCTCACCGGCCTGGCCTTGTCGATCCGGGCGCTCGCGAATCGGGCCGCGCGCGAGCGCGAAGCGATCGCCGAGGATCTCGAGGAGCTCGTCTCGCTCGCCACGAATTGCATCAAGGACGCGCGCCTGATCGTGCAGGGCCTGACTCCGCTCAGCGACGGCAATCTGGAGGCCGCGCTCGAGGGATTGGCCCAGCGAAGCTCGTTGAGCGGCACCCCGGTGCGGTTCCATGCCACTCGCGACGCGCCGGTCAGCGTCGATCTCAAGGTGCGAAACCACCTGTACCGCATCGCGCAGGAAGCCGTTCAGAACGCGCTCAAGCACTCCGGCGCGGGCGCCATTCAGATCGAGCTGCAGGTGCGGAGTGCCAACGTACGGCTCGAAATCTCCGATGACGGTCGATGGCTTTCAACCGATCCTGCGGCGGGTGTCGGGCTCGGAATGCGTACCATGCGCTTTCGGGCAAGCGCGATCGGCGGCAAGCTCACCATCGAGCATCGCGAAGCGGGCAACTCGGTGGTCTGCGAGGTGGCGCAGCCTCGGACGCACGCCGCGGACGAACGCACGCCGCGGACGAGCGCACCGAGTACGGACGCGTCGCCGGCTAGCGCCGGCTTCCCACGATGAAAAGCCGGGGAAACGGCAACAGCACCGTGCCATCCGACGACGGCGGATACGCGCTCTCGATTGCACGCGTGTAGCGCAGGAGATAGTCCGCCCGCTCGGCCGGATCGAGCGGGGCGAGGAACGGCAGCAGCCCGGTTCCTTTGAACCAATCGACGATCGCGGCCGGCCCCGCGAGCAGGTGGTAATACGTCGTCCGCCATACATCGACACGGGAACAGCTTTGGCGCAACAGCCGGTGGTACCAGGCCGCGGGCTCGATGCGCACACGCGATCGATCGGCGTCGGCGAGTTTCGCGCGCCAGGGGCCCTCGGCGGCAATCTCGCGCATCAGCACCTGGGCCGGCTCGGCCAGATTGTCGGGCATCTGAACCGCGAGCCACCCGCCGGCACGGAGCCTGGCCACGAGGGCCGGGACCAGCGCGGCGTGATCCGGGACCCACTGCAATACCGCGTTCGCGAAGATCAGGTCCACGGCTTCCGGGCCGGCCCCCACATCGCGGGCCCAAGCGCGCACCTCGGCCACGTCGAACCTGGCCGTCGGGAGGCGCGCGCGGGCCGCTGCGATCATGTCGACCGAGCTGTCGACTCCGGTGATGCGGGCCGCCGGGAAGCGTGCGGCGATCAGCTCGGTGGAATTTCCGGGCCCGCAGCCCAGGTCGATCGCGACGTTCACCTGCATCGGCGGAATGGCCGTCAGCAGATCCCGCGCCGGGCGCGTCCGCTCGTCCTCGAACGAAACGTATCTCTCCGCAGACCAGCTCACGAGACGGCTTTGCTCGCGGCAGCCATTTCGCTCGCGACAGCCATGGAGATTCCGCGCTTTTCAGGTCCAAACATCATCATCAGCGCGATGACCAGGGCGACGCTGCCAACGACGATGGCCATCGCCAGCCCGTAGTTTTTGCCGTACGCATCCGCGATCACGAGCTGAAGATTCAGATTGATGGCCGCCAGGAAATTGCCCAGCTGATACACGACTCCCGGAAACGTGGCGCGAATCTCGGGCGGCGACAGTTCGTTCAAGTGCGCCGGTATCACGCCCCAAGCTCCCTGCACCGCGATTTGCATGAGGAAAGCGCCCGCGCCAAGAACCAGCGGCGTCGACGCAAATGCCCAGAACGGCAGCGCCGGCAGCGCAAGGAGCGCCGCGATCACGATGGCGCGACGGCGCCCCACCTTCTCCGAAAAAGCACCGAAGAACAGACCTCCGCAGATGGCGCCCACATTGCCGATCGCGGTGAGGAGCGCGGTCAGATGGGTGTCGAAGTGATGCTGCTCCTTCAAGAAATTGGGATAGGCGTCCTGCGAGCCGTGACTGAAGAAATTGAACGCCGCCATCAGCAAGATGGCGTAAATGGCGAGCTTCCACTCGCGTGACAGAACCGCGATGATGCCCGCGCGGGGCTCGCTTTGCCCTGTTTTCCAGGCGGGCGATTCGTCGATGGCCATCCGGATAAAGAACACCAGAACGGCGGGGACGGCCCCGAGCACGAACATGTAGCGCCACCCGAGGCGATCGTAGAACAGATACACCGCCAGCGAGGCGAGGAAGTAGCCCGAGGGGTAGCCCGCCTGCAGAAGGCCCGACACCGCTCCGCGGGCCGACGCCGGAATGCTCTCCATGGCCAACGCCGATCCCAGGCCCCACTCCCCGCCCATCGCGATGCCGAACATCGCGCGGACGATGAGCAGCGTCGTCATGCTCGGCGCGAATCCCGACGCGACCTCGAGCACCGAATACGCCAGGATGTTCCACATCAGCGCCGGCTTTCGACCGTACCGGTCGCCGAGTCGTCCGAACAACCACGCGCCGACCGGGCGCATGGCGAGCGTCAGCAACACCGCGGTCACCACCACCTGCCGGCTGGAATGCAGCTCGACGGAGATGTCCTTGAACATGAACACCATGAGGAAGAAATCGAACGCATCCAGCGTCCAGCCCAGATAGGCCGCGATCACGACGTTGCGTTGGGCTCTGGTCCAGGTCATGGCTATACTTTGGCACGAACTCCCTTGCAAGGCAGCATGACATCCGCCTGCTCTCTATAGCGGCCAGCCTTCCCGCTGGGTAGCCTCGCCCCAGTCCGTTTTTCTAGGCTTCTCCTCCAATTATTAAGCGTGTAAACCATTGTTAAAGCAACGTTTTCTGATATAATACTGTACATATTAACAGCCCGAGATAGGTGCCTCGTGGACGGAACCCCGCTGGATACCGAAGAACTGCCGATCGAGGAGAGAGACCAGGCTCGCCAATCTGGTCACGCTTTGCCGGTGGCATCATCGATTGGTGCACGAGGGCGAGATTCGAGTCGAGGCCCGTTCCGAGGGCGGTTGGCGATTCTCGAAGCCGGACGGGCAGGAGTTTCATCCCATGGAATCCGACGCGCCGGCGGAGTATGGGGGTACGGAGATCGAGACAGCCCATCGCGCGCGCCGCCTGTCGATCGACGCGAACACTGCGGCGACCCGCTGGCGTGGGGAACGGATGGACTACGATCTGGCGGTATTTCTGTTGTGCGATAAGGCCGCGCGTGCGAAGGCCGCCCACACGGAGGCGATTGCGTCCCCCGACACTTTTATGCCCCCGTACGTTTCAGCGGAAACGTCGGGGCACGGCTGAAGTTTGTCACTTCGAGTCGAAGGCTTCCGCGCGCTGCCATGCCGGCCGCGCCTTGCACCTGGCCACGTACGCGGCGATGGCGTCGTCGCCCGAGTGCAGTCCGAACCGCAACAGCCATGCCGCGCTCGTGCCTAGCAGCACATCGGCGGCGGAAAAACGCTCGCCCAGAATCCATTTCTTTTTCGAGAGCTCGCCCTGCAAGGTCGAGATCATGAGGTCGTAGCTACCCCACCCATAGGACGCGGGCCGGGGCTCGAGTTTCGCAAATTTCTCCGCCATCGAAGGCTCTATGACGGAGTTCGTATACATCACCCACTGCAGGAAGGCCGCCCGATCGGGATGCCCGACCGCCGGGCCAAGCTGGCTCTGCGGGTATTGGTCCGCAACGTAGATGCAAATTGCCCCGGAGTCGCACAGGCGCGCCGGACCGTCTTCGAGCGCGGGCACCTTGCCGAGCGGCGACACGGCTCGGAAGGCGGGATCGCTTTTGGATTTCTCGTCGCGGATGTCGATGGCGATGCGCTCGTATTTCAGGCCGGCCTCTTCGAGCAGCCAGGCGATGCGAAAAGCGCGTGTGTTCGGGCTCCAGTACAGTTTCATCGTGCCTCCCAAAAGAAAAGGCCCCGCCGATCCTTGAATCGGCGGGGCCCGTATCGTCAACGTCCACCGCTTGCGCGGCGGCGGAATTACATATCCATTCCGCCCATGCCACCCATGCCGCCGCCCGGTGCACCGTGCGCATGCTCCTCTTCCTTCGGAGCCTCGGCAATCATGACCTCGGTCGTCAGCAACAGGCCCGCCACAGAGGCCGCGTTCTGCAGAGCCAGACGCGTGACCTTGGTCGGATCGAGGATGCCGAGCTCGATCATGTCGCCGTACTCGCTGGTCGCGGCGTTGTAGCCGAACGTGCCCTTGCCCTCGCGGACCCGGTTCAACACGACGGCCGCATCTTCACCCGCATTGGTGACGATCTGACGCAGCGGCTCCTCGATCGAGCGGGCCAGGATCTTGATGCCGGTGGTCTGGTCCTCGTTGGCTCCCGTGAGCTTCTCGATGGCCTTGAGCGCACGCACCAGCGCCACGCCGCCGCCCGGAACCACGCCCTCTTCGACGGCCGCACGGGTCGCGTGCAGGGCGTCTTCGACGCGCGCCTTCTTTTCCTTCATCTCGATCTCGGTGGCCGCACCGACCTTGATCACGGCGACGCCGCCGGAGAGCTTGGCAACGCGCTCCTGCAACTTCTCCTTGTCGTAATCGGAGGTGGCTTCCTCGATCTGCTGACGGATGCTCTCGACGCGGCCCTTGATGTCCGAGGCCTTGCCGGCGCCGTCGATGATCGTGGTGTTCTCCTTCTCCACCAGCACCTTCTTCGCCTCGCCGAGGTCGTTCAGAGTCGCCTTCTCGAGCGACAATCCGACTTCATCGGAGATGACCGTGCCGCCGGTGAGGACCGCGATGTCCTGCAGCATGGCCTTGCGGCGATCGCCGAAGCCCGGCGCCTTGACGGCGGCGACCTTGACGATTCCGCGGATCGTGTTGACGACGAGCGTGGCCAACGCCTCGCCCTCGACATCCTCGGCGACGATCAGCAGCTGACGGCCGCCCTTCGCGATGCCCTCGAGCAGCGGGAGCAGCTCGCGGATGTTGGAGATCTTCTTGTCCACCAACAGGATCAGCGGCTTGTCGAGCTCGGCGCTCTGGCTCTGCTGGTTGTTGATGAAGTAAGGCGACAGATAGCCGCGGTCGAACTGCATGCCTTCGACCACTTCGAGCTCGTTCTCGAGAGCCGAGCCCTCTTCGACCGTGATCACGCCTTCCTTGCCGACCTTCGCCATCGCATCCGCAATCGTCTTGCCGATGCTCTCGTCGGAGTTCGCGGAGATCGTGCCGACCTGCGCGATCGCCTTCGGGTCCTTGCAGGGCTTGGAGAGCTTCTTCAGCTCTTCGGTGGCGGAAGTGACCGCGAGGTCGATGCCGCGCTTCAGGTCCATCGGGTTCGCGCCCGCGGCGACCGACTTCAGTCCCTCGCGGATGATGGCTTGCGCCAGCACGGTCGCGGTGGTGGTGCCGTCGCCGGCCTCATCGGAAGTGTTGGACGCCACTTCCTTCACCATCTGCGCGCCCATGTTCTCGAACTTGTCCTTCAGCTCGATTTCCTTCGCGACCGACACGCCGTCCTTGGTGACGGTGGGGGCGCCGAAGCTCTTGTCGAGAACCGCGTTGCGGCCCTTGGGGCCCAGCGTTACCTTGACGGCATTCGCCAGGATGTTGACGCCCTTGAACATGCGTGAGCGGGCGTCGTCACTGAAACGTACGTCTTTAGCTGCCATTGAACTAATTCCTTTAAATTGAATTGATAGCGGTTACGGCGGGCGGGGCTTTTACTTGCCTTCCACCACGGCCATGACATCTTCCTCGCGCATCACGACAAGCTCGTCGCCGTCCATCTTGACTTCGGTTCCCGAATACTTGCCGAACAGGATCTTGTCGCCGACCTTGAGGTCGAGCGGGCGCACTTCGCCGTTTTCCAAGATCTTGCCCTTGCCGACGGCGATGACCTTTCCGAAAATGGGCTTCTCGGTCGCGGTGTCCGGGATCACGATGCCGCCTGGGGACTTGCGCTCCTCTTCTTCGCGTTTCACGATCACACGGTCATGAAGGGGTCGAATCTTCATAGAACAAAGCTCCTGGTTGCTGAGTTACGGTTTTAATCGGCAGGAGTGTTAGCACTCCCCGGCTGTGGCTGCTAATAATAGCGGCGGTTTTTCCGGAATCAAGGGGAGAAGGGAAGAGATTCCGTCGGATTCTCGTTGCCAGGGCTCAATTATTATAGAGTGCTGCCCATGAGCCCTACCCGCCTGCTGATTATGTTGACTCTGCTAGCCGTCGCCAGCGCCTCGGCCGCCACGAAGCCTTGGTGGATGCGCGGCATCGACTCCAACGAAACCGATTTCCTGCCCCCCGACGTGGCTTTTCGTGCCGGGGCCCGGTTGGATGGCGGCACGCTGCGCGTCCGATGGGTCATCGCCGACGGATATTATCTGTATCGGGCCAAGATGAGCGTCGCGGCCGAAAGCCCCGATCTGGTCGTTTCCGGGATCACGCTTCCGCAGGGAACAGCCAAGACCGACCCCTACCTCGGTACCCAGGAGATTTACACCCAGCAGGTGGAGGGCACGGTGTCCTACCGACGCCTCGACTACGGCGCCCACCCGCTTCAGATCAAAGTGACGTACCAGGGCTGTGCCGAGGCAGGTCTGTGCTACCCCCCGATCACCAAAGTGTTGTCTCCCGTCGGGGGCGCGCTCGGACCGCCGCCCGCCACCCATTCCTGGGAGGGGATCGCCATTGGTGGCGGGGCGCTGGCGTTCCTCTTGGCTGGATTGTTGCTCCGCAAGGGACGCACGCTGCCCTTGCCGGTGGCATGAACGAGCGGCTATTTCGCGTCGCCGGCGTCCTGCTGGTCGCCATCGTCGGGATATGGGCCGTTCTGAGGATTCATGCGAGCCTGGTCGCCTCCCCGAGCGCCGCGGGCGTTCAGATGCCGGTCGAGACCGACGCTCCGGTACCGGGCGATCTGCTGGGGCAGTCCACTCATCAGCCAACCAAGATTCCGGACCGATTACCCGCTTTTTCGCTCGGGGATCTCCACGGCAAATCGACGCCCATCGCCACTTGGACAGGCAAATCGCTGGTCATCAACTTCTGGGCGACCTGGTGCGCGCCTTGTCGCCGCGAGATCCCGCTGCTGGAAAGCTTGTCGGGTCAATGGGGGGGGCGGGGCGTGCAGGTGATCGGCATAGCGGTCGACCACCGCGACGAGGTCTCGAACTATGCGCGTGAGCTCAAGATCGAATATCCGCTCCTGATCGGCGAGCAGGACGCGCTCGACGTGGCGAGTTCGCTCGGTTTCGATGCTCCGGTATTCCCGTTCACGGTGTTCACAGATAACCGCGGCGAGCTGGTCGCCCTCTACGTGGGCGAGCTGCATGAACCTCAGGCGGCCCTCATTCTCTCCGTGGTGCAGGATCTCAATCGGGACCATATCGCACTCCAGCAGGCGCGGAGCACAATCGCCGCAGGTCTCCAGAAGCTCGGGACGAGCAAAGCCGGCTAGCCCTTTTCCGGCGAAGTTCGCGTAAGAACCTTGCCAATTCAGGCCGTTTTCCGGTTAATATCGCGCATCTTTTTAGGTACCCGATGACCTGAATGTCGACGATGGCGCGAATCCTTCTTCTCAATGGACCCAATTTGAACCTGCTCGGTACCCGGGAACCGCAGCTATACGGCGCCTCGACGCTGGGCGAGATCGAAACCAGGCTCAAGGGCCTCGCTCGCGCCCAAGGTCATGAGCTGATCGCCGCCCAGAGCAATGCGGAGCACGAGCTGGTCGGCAAAGTGCAGTCGACGCGAAGCGACGGAGTCGGCTTCGTGATCATCAACCCCGGCGCCTTCACCCACACGAGCATCGCGCTTCGGGACGCATTCCTATCCGTATCCGTACCGTTCATCGAGGTTCATCTGAGCAACGTATTCGCACGGGAAGAATTCAGGCACCGGTCCTATTTGTCCGACCTTGCCGCCGGCTGCATCGTGGGACTCGGGCCTCTCGGCTACGAGCTCGCGCTGACCGCCGCCTGCGCGCGCTTGGCCGCTTAAGCCTTACACCAGAAATTTATTCGAAGGGGTTCTCGGATGGACATTCGAAAAGTGAAGAAGCTGATCGAGCTTCTGGAAGAGTCCGGCATCTCGGAGCTGGAGATCTCGGAGGGGGAGGAGTCGGTACGCATCAGCCGGCATCCGCGGGTATCGATGGCCGCCGCGCCGGCGGCGGCCGGGCCGCTGCCGAGTCAGCCGGCCCCGCTCGCCCCCGCCGCGCCTGTCTCGGCAAAGCCCGCGACGGCTGCCGGCGAGCACAAGCCGCGTAATGACGATCAAACCATCACCTCGCCCATGGTCGGGACGTATTACTCCGCCTCGGCGCCCGGAGCCAAGTCCTTCGTGGAGATCGGCCAGGAAATCAAAGTTGGACAGATCCTCTGCATCATCGAAGCGATGAAGATGATGAACCAGATCGAATCCGACAAGGCGGGACGCGTCACGGCGATACTCGCCAAGAACGGCGACCCGGTCGAATTCGGCCAGCCGCTCTTCATCATCGAATAACCGCGATGATCGAGAAAGTCGTCATCGCAAATCGTGGAGAGATTGCGCTCCGCATCCTGCGAGCGTGCCGCGAGCTCGGAATCAAGACGGTCGCCGTGCATTCGACCGCCGATTTCAACACCAAGCACGTTCTGCTGGCGGACGAGACCGTCTGCATCGGCCCGCCGCAGGCCGCCTTGTCGTATCTGAACATGCCCGCCATCATCAGCGCCGCCGAGGTCACCGACTCGGTCGCCATCCACCCCGGTTACGGATTCCTGTCGGAAAACGCGGATTTCGCGGAACGGGTCGAGAAAAGCGGATTCATATTCGTCGGCCCGCGCGCCGAGACCATCCGCCTCATGGGAGACAAGGTTTCCGCGATCAAGGTGATGAAGGCCTCGGGAGTGCCGTGCGTGCCGGGCTCCGACGGACCGGTCGGGGCCGACGCGGACGAGAACTTCCGCATCGCCAAGGACATCGGTTACCCGCTGATCATCAAGGCATCGGGCGGCGGCGGCGGGCGCGGCATGCGCGTGGTCCACACGGATGCCTCGCTCCTCAACGCGATCAGCGTCACCCAGTCCGAGGCGCTCGCGGCGTTCGGGAATCCGCAGGTCTACATGGAGAAATTCCTGGAGCGGCCGCGGCACATCGAGTTTCAGGTGCTCGCGGACAATTACGGCAACGTGGTGCACCTCGGTGAGCGCGATTGTTCGATGCAGAGGCGCCATCAGAAGGTGCTCGAAGAGGCGCCCGCCCCCGGCCTCACCGCCAAGCAACGCAAAACCATGGGGGAGCGCTGCGCGCGGGCATGCCGCGAGGTCGGCTACCGCAATGCGGGCACGCTGGAGTTTCTCTACCAGGATGGCGAATTCTTTTTCATCGAGATGAACACACGCGTGCAGGTCGAGCATCCGGTGACGGAACTCGTCACCGGCATCGACATCGTCAAGGCGCAACTGCTCATTGCCGCGGGCGAGGCGCTGCCGTACACCCAGAACGACATTCAGATCCGGGGCCACGCCATCGAATGTCGCATCAATGCCGAGGATCCGAAGACCTTCGTGCCGTCGCCCGGGCCGGTCAGGCTGTGGCATTCCCCGGGCGGCCCGGGCATCCGCGTCGACAGCCATGTTTACACGGGCTACAACGTGCCGCCGTTCTACGACTCGATGATCGGCAAGGTCATCTCCTCCGGCGACACGAGGGACACCGCGATCGCGCGGATGAGAAACGCGCTCGCCGAAATGGTCGTCGAGGGGATCAAGACGAACATTCCCCTGCACCAGGAGATTTTCAATCATTCCGCGTTCCGGCAGGGCGGCACGGACATCCACTATCTGGAGCGACGGCTCGGATTGAAATGAACGCAGACGGCGTTCGTTCGAGCACCCGCCTGCCGCACGATCATGCTCTATGAGATCGAATTTCCGCTTGCCGGCCTGAACTCGCAGGCGGTCGAGGCGGCTCTCGAGGAAACCGGCGCGATTTCCGTGACCTTCGTGGACCGCGGCGACGAGCCCGTTCTCGAACCCAAGCCGGGCGAGATCAGGCTCTGGAGCGACACGTCGGTGCGCGCACTGTTCGACGATGCCGACAACGTAGCGGTGACCATCGGCGAATTGGCCTCACGCCTCGGATCGCACATCACCGGCGCCGCAACCCTGCGCGCGGTCGAAGCACGGGATTGGGAGCGTGTCTGGCTGCAGGACTGGAAATCGATGCGCTTCGGCAGGCGGCTCTGGGTATGTCCGACGGTGGATGAGCCCCCCGCGGACCCGGACGCCGTGGTGGTCCGCCTCGATCCCGGGCTGGCATTCGGTACCGGAACGCATCCCACGACGGCGCTGTGCCTGCAGCTGCTCGATGCCTTGCCGCTCGCCGGCCGCTCGATGATCGATTACGGATGCGGCTCCGGCATTTTGGGCATCGCCGCGCTGAAACTGGGCGCATCTCACGTGATCGCCGTCGATCTGGACCCCCAGGCGCTGATCGCCACACGCGACAACGCCATCCTCAACGACGTGGCGGAGCGGTTGGAGATTCAAACCGTCCCGGCGACGATCACCGCCGCGGATTTGGTCGTCTCGAATATCCTGGCCGAACCGCTGATCGAGCTGTTCCCGGTGCTTCAGTCAGCCTGCGAGCCGGGCGCCGACCTCGTGCTGTCCGGATTGCTGAAATCGCAGGCCTACGCGGTGAAAGCCGCGTACTCCCGCGGTTTTGATATCGTGCAGGTCTTTGGACGCGACGATTGGTGCTGCATCCACGCTCGGAGAACGGCTTAGCTTGTACACGCAGTGCGTAAAATGCGAGACCGTGTTCCGCTTGTCGGCGGAAGTGCTGCGCGCCGCGGGCGGCCAGGTGCGGTGCGGGCGCTGCGGCGAGGTGTTCAATGCGCTCGCGCGGCTCGCCGAGGATCCGGCCGCTTTCCCCGTCGCGGAATCGCATCTCGACCTGGAAACGCGTGCCAACGCGATTTTGGAATCAACCGTTCCGCCGTTGGAGCGGGAGGGCGGATCACCGCCCGCAAGCGATGAGATCATAGAGATCGAGGATTTCGATTCTCGCGACGTCGAGTTTGCGCGCCTTCAGCTGGTGGAGAAATTCGGCGAGGAACCGGAGGCAAAGGCCCCGGCGCGGCGAAGCGCTCCGCCGCCCGCGAGACCCCCGGCTTCCAAGCCCAACGCTGCCTCCGCGCCCGCGCCCGCGCCCGCGCCCGCGCCCGCGCCCGCGCCCGCGCCCGCGCCCGCGCCCGCGCCTTCGCCTTCGCCCGCGCCGAGAAGGACTCCCATGCCGGCCGCCGAAAATGCGGAGGGCGACGGATCGATGGAGTTCACCCTGCCGCCGGGCGAGTTGGATCGCGTCTTCATCGAGCCGCCGGCACCGGTCCGTCCCTCCTCCGGCGCGAAGGCGGACTCGAACGAAGCCGCGGCGGCGGCCGACGCCTCTCACGCGGCCGGCTCGCCGGCGGATCTCGGCGGCGGACCCGAAGTGTCGGCAAATGTGCGCCGCGAAATGCTGTCGGGAATGGAAGAGCCCGTCCTTGCCGAGATTTCGCAGGCACCGCGCCGGCCGATCTCCTTCAAGGCCTGGATGGCAGCGGCGGTTCTGCTCGCGCTTCTCCTGTGCGTGCAGTTGATACACGCAAATCGAGGGTGGATCGCCGCGCACGCGCCCCTGCGGGGATCCTTGCGCGGCTTGTACGCGGCGATGGGCGTTTCGGTGGCGGTGCCCGCGAACCTTTCCGCCTATCAATTGCGACAATGGGGCGTGACGGGGGAGCCGGGCGCGAACGGGACTCTGCGTGTGCGCGCGAGCATCTTGAACACGGCCGCGCAGCTGCAACCCTATCCGCTGCTGCGCGTCACGCTGGCCAACCGGTTCGGCGCCAAGATCGGCACGCGCGATTTCGAGCCGGCCGAGTACATGGGCAAGCCGGTCGCCCGAATGCTGGCGCCGGGAGAGCGCGCGGACGCGACGCTCGACATCGTCGATCCCGGCAAGGATGCGGAGGGGTTCGAGATCGATGTGTGCATTCGCGGCGTCGAACAAAAAATCGCCTGCGCCGGGGACACGGCGACGCAGGCGAAACAGCCGCCCGCGGGAAGTTAGGCCGTGGCGCTGAAGATCGGACCCTACACTCTTCCTTCCAACGTCGTGCTCGCGCCGATGGCGGGCGTGACCGACCGGCCGTTCCGCATGCTGTGCCGCAAGTTTGGCGCTGGCCTCGCGGCGTCGGAGATGTTGACCTGCGATGCGCGCCTGTGGGATTCGGCTAAATCCCGTCACCGCAGGGATCATCGCGGCGAGTCTGGACCGCGTGCCGTGCAGATCGCTGGCTTCGATCCGCAGATGATGGCGGATGCGGCGCGCCGCAATGTCGATGCCGGCGCGCAGATCATCGACATCAACATGGGTTGTCCGGCGAAAAAGGTCTGCAACCGTCTGTCGGGTTCGGCGTTGATGAAGGACGAGGATTTGGTTGCGCGCATCCTCGAGACCGTCGTCGCGGCGGTGGCGGTGCCCGTCACGTTGAAGACGCGCACGGGATGGGACCCGTCGCACAAGAACGGCATCCGCATCGCGCGCATCGCGGAGGATTGCGGCATCCAAGCGCTTGCCGTCCACGGCCGCACGCGCACGGACATGTTTCGGGGAACCGCCGAGCACGATACGGCCCGGGCGATCAAGAGCAGTGTCAAGATCCCGGTGCTTGCCAACGGCGATATCGATTCGCCGATGCGCGCGATGGAGATTCTGAACTACACGGGTTGCGACGGCGTCATGATCGGACGCGCGGCGCAGGGTCGGCCATGGATTTTCGACGAAGTCAATTTTTTCGTCGAGACCGGGAAATTGCGCGAGGATCTGGCGCAGGAAAATGTCCGTGATATTATGCGCGCCCACCTCGAAGACCTATACGATTTTTATGGCGATGAGACCGGTGTTCGAGTGGCACGTAAACACTTGAGTTGGTATTTCCGTCAACATCCTGGACAGGAGGCCTTGCGGGACCGCCTCGTACGAATCGAGACGCCGCAGGAGCAACTGGCCACGTTGTTGGACCAATACGACACGCGTGTGGCGCGCGCAGCATGAGCGCACATAGTTGGAAAAGAAGAATGAATGACTTGCAGGGACATCGGGTGGGACTATGGTCGCAAAAAAGAAAGCCAAGGCTCGCAGGGACCTCGCCGCGACGTTCAACGGTCGCGACCTGAAGGTCAATGGGAAAGGCGTGCCCCTGCGCTCGCAAGCCGAAGAGGCTTTGCAGTGCTACTTCGAGACGTTGAATGGACACAAGCCTGCGCATTTGTATGAGCTGGTGATGCGCGAGGTCGAGGAGCCGCTGTTCAAGGTTGTGATGGGCCACGTACAGGGCAATCAAAGCCGCGCCGCGACCATTCTCGGCATCAACCGCGGTACATTACGCAAGAAACTCAAAGAGTTCGGGATCAACGAATAGGCACAACATTGCTCACGCCCGTACGTCGCGCACTGCTGAGCGTCTCGGACAAGACGGGGATTGTCGAGTTTGCGCGCGAGCTCAGGGAAAGGGGCATCGAGCTTCTTTCCACCGGCGGCACCGCCAACCTCTTGGTTCGTCACGGCATTTCCGTCAAGGAAGTGGCCGAGCACACGGGCTTTCCGGAAATCATGGGCGGCCGCGTCAAGACGCTGCACCCGAAAATTCATGGCGGTCTTCTCGGGCGTCGCGGTGTGGACGAGGAGGTCATGCGCGAGCACGACATCGAGCCCATCGATCTGCTCGCGGTGAATCTCTACCCTTTCGCGGCAACCGTGGCCCGTCCCGACTGCACTTATGACGAGGCCGTCGAGAACATCGACATCGGGGGCCCTGCCATGGTCCGGGCGGCGGCCAAGAACCATGCCTCGGTGACCGTGGTGGTCGATCCCGCGGATTATCGCGCGCTGCTCGACGAGCTCGCGGCCAATCAGGGCGCCACCAACAGCGGCATGCGCCGGCAGCTCGCGGCCAAGGCGTTCGCGCACACCGCGCAATACGATTCCATGGTATCCGCTTATTTCACGGGCGTGATCGGCGCCGAATCGGCGACGTTCCCCAACGATTTGAATCTCTCCTTTCGCAAGCGCCTCGATCTTCGATATGGCGAGAACCCCCATCAACAGGCGGCGTTCTACACCGATCCGCGCGCGATCGGCGCATCGGTGACCCAAGCCCGGCAATTGCAGGGCAAGGAGCTGTCCTACAACAACATTGCCGACAGCGACACCGCGCTCGAGTGCGTGCGCCAGTTCGAAGCCCCGGCCTGCGTCATCGTCAAGCACGCGAACCCTTGTGGGATTGCCACGGCGTCGTCCATCGACGCGGCCTATGTGAAGGCGTATCGCACGGACCCGACCTCGGCGTTCGGCGGAATCATCGCGTTCAATCGGGAACTCGATGCGCAAACCGCAAAGGCGATCGTGGATCGGCAATTCGTCGAGGTGATTCTCGCCCCGGGCGTCTCCGCGGAGGCCCTTGCCATTCTCGGCGCCAAGGACGACGTGCGCGTGCTGGAAGCCGGCGATCTTTCGAAGCCGGTCTCCCAAATGCTCGAATACAGAAGCGTCGCCGGCGGCCTGCTGGTGCAGAGCCGCGACGTCGCCTCTGCACGCGCGGAGGACCTGCGGGTGGTCACCAAGCGTGCGCCCAATCCTCAGGAGCTCGAGGATCTACTGTTCGCCTGGCGCGTCGTGAAATATGTCAAATCGAACGCCATTGTCTGCGTCAAGGATCGCGCCACGCTGGGCGTGGGCGCCGGCCAGATGAGCCGGGTGGTCAGCAGCAAGATCGCGGCCCTGAAGGCAACGGACGCCGGCCTGTCGCTCAAGGGCGCGTCGGCCGCGTCGGACGCGTTCTTCCCGTTTCGCGACGGTCTCGATGTGGTGGCGGAGCTTGGGATCGAATCGGTCATCCAGCCGGGCGGGTCCAAACGCGATGCGGAAGTCATCGCCGCGGCCGATGAGCACGGCATTGCCATGGTGTTCACCGGCACTCGTCACTTTCGTCACTGATGAAGATTCTCGTCATCGGCGGCGGCGGCCGTGAACATGCCCTCGCGTGGAAATGCGCGCAGTCGGCACGGGTGGATCGCGTATTTGTCGCACCGGGCAATGCCGGCACGGCGCTCGAGCCGAAGCTCGCGAATGTCGACATCCCTTCGACCGACACGGATCGTTTGCTGGACTTCGCCGAACGTGAGCGCATCGACATGACCATCGTGGGTCCAGAAGGGCCCCTGGTGGACGGTATCGTCGATCGTTTCGCCGCGGCGGGCCGGGCTTGCTTCGGTCCCACCCGCGCCGCCGCCCGTCTGGAGGGATCCAAGGCCTACACCAAGGAATTCTTGAAGCGGCACCGCATACCCTCTGCCGCGTATGCCACGTTCACCGCCGCCGACTTCGACCCGGCTTACGTTCGTGCGCAGCGGCTCCCCATCGTGGTGAAGGCCGACGGACTCGCGGCCGGCAAGGGAGTGGTGATCTGCGAGACCCACGATGCTGCCGTCGCGACGGCGGCCTCGATGCTGGGTGGAAGCTTCGGCGCCGCCGGCCGAACGATCGTGATCGAGGAATTTCTGGCCGGGGAGGAAGCGAGCTTCATCGTCGTCGCCGCGCAAGATCAGGTCGTTCCGCTCGCCACCTCGCAGGACCACAAGCGCCGTGACGATGCCGACCGGGGCCCGAATACGGGCGGGATGGGCGCCTACTCGCCCGCGCCCCTGGTCACCTCCGAGATTCACGGCCGCATCATGCGCGAAGTGATCGAACCGACCTTGCGCGGACTGATTGCCGACGGTACCCCGTACACGGGTTTCTTGTATGCCGGCCTCATGATCGCGGAGGACGGAACGCCGAACGTCATCGAGTTCAATTGCCGTCTGGGCGATCCGGAAACCCAGCCGATTTTGATGCGCCTGCAAAGCGACCTGGTCGGCCTCTGCGAAGCGGCTCTAGGGCGCACGCTCGGGGATGCGGCAACGTCCTGGGATCCGCGTGCGGCGCTCGGCGTCGTCATGGCGGCGGGCGGTTACCCCGAGAGCTATCGCAGCGGCGATGAGATCTCGGGGCTCGAGGCAGCGGCGCGCCTGCCGGGCAAGGTATTTCACGCCGGAACGCGCCGGGAAGGCGGAAAGATCGTGACCGCGGGCGGACGCGTGCTGTGCGCGGTCGGCCTCGGCGATACCGTCGAAAACGCGCAGCAACAGGCGTACGGTCTGGTGAAGTCCATCCACTGGAATCAGGCGCAGTACCGGCACGACATCGGCTATCGCGCGGTGGCCCGGGAGCGCTATATTCACCTGCATGACGCCATCCCTGGCCACCCCCGCTGACAAGCGGCGCGCCTTCCGCAAGCTCCACGAGAGCGGCTGCTTCGTGATCCCGAATCCGTGGGACGTCGGCAGCGCACGGTATCTGCAGATCCTCGGATTCAAGGCCCTCGCGAGCACGAGTTCCGGCGCTGCGTGGTCGATGGGTCTGCCGGACAACGGGCTGTCGCGCAGCCAGGTCCTCGAACATCTGCATGACATGGTCGCCGCCACCGATCTGCCGCTGAACGCCGACTTCGAGGATGGCTTCGCCGCGGACCCGGCCGGCGTCGGCGAGAGCGTGCGCCTCGCCGTGGAGACCGGCATTGCCGGGCTCTCGATCGAGGATTCCATCCGGGGCGGTTCACTGTATCCGGTCGAGATCGCCGTCGAGCGCCTGCGCGCAGCGCGGCGCGCCATCGACGCCGGCGGCGGCGATGTGATGCTGATCGGCCGGGCGGAGTGTTTCCTCGTGGGCCAGCCCGATATCGAGCTGACCGTCTTCCGTACAGGTTGGATTACCCGGACGGCGCTTGCGTCGTCCAGGGGACACAAGTGGTCTGCATGTTCCTACTCCTTTCCGCCGAGAAGCAGCGCCCTACCACCCATTCGGGCGTCAAAGCAAAACGGCCCAGCACAAGGCTGGGCCGTTTCTAATTTAATCCCGGCGACGACCGACTCTCCCACGCAGTCGCCCGCGCAGTACCATGGGCCCTGGAGGGCTTAACTTCCGTGTTCGGGATGGGAACGGGTGTGACCCCTCCGGTATGATCGCCGGAAAACTCTGAAGAGCAGGCGATCAGGTGACAGGTGATCAGGTGACTAGCAAGAGCATACAAGACTTTCACGACTGACACGCTGTCAACTGACACCTGACAGCTGCTCTTCTGAATAGTGTGGCGTCCAAAGCTGGAAAAGGCGAACTATCAACTTGAACTGTTGACTGTCACTGCTTGATGCACTGAGCAGATTTATGGTCAAGCCGAACGGGCGATTAGGACTGGTCAGCTAAACGCATTACTGAGCTTACACACCCAGCCTATATACGTCGTAGTCTTCGACGGCCCTTCAAAGGGATTGCGTTCGTGTAGCACGCGAACGCGCGCCCTTGGGAGATCGAATCTTGGGGCGTGCTTCCCGCTTAGATGCTTTCAGCGGTTATCACTTCCAGACTTCGCTACCCAGCCGTGCCACTGGCGTGACAGCTGGTACACAAGAGGTCTGTTCATCCCGGTCCTCTCGTACTAAGGACAACCCCCCTCAAATCTCCTACGCCCACACCAGATAGGGACCGAACTGTCTCGCGACGTTCTGAACCCAGCTCACGTACCGCTTTAATGGGCGAACAGCCCAACCCTTGGAACCTTCTACAGCTCCAGGATGCGATGAGCCGACATCGAGGTGCCAAACCGCTGCGTCGATGTGAACTCTTGGCAGCGATCAGCCTGTTATCCCCGGCGTACCTTTTATCCGTTGAGCGATGGCCCTTCCATACAGAACCACCGGATCACTAGGTCCGACTTTCGTCTCTGCTTGACTTGTTGGTCTCGCAGTCAGGCTAGCTTATGCCCTTGCACTCGGCGGCTGATTTCCAAACAGCCTGAGCTAACCATGGAGCGCCTCCGTTACAATTTAGGAGGCGACCGCCCCAGTCAAACTACCCGCCTAGCCATGTTCCTGACCCGGATTACGGGTCGAGGTTAGAACCACAGAATCATCAGGGTGGTATCTCACCGTTGGCTCCCCCTGCCCCGAAAAGCAAGGTTCAAAGCCTCCCACCTATCCTGCGCAGACAAACCCATAGTTCAAGGCTAGGGTGTAGTAAAGGTGCACGGGGTCTTTCCGTCTACTACGACCTTTCGCAGGTTCTCTTTGTTGCAACGGCGAACGTGATGCATACGATTCCGGCCGCGTTGCAGGATCGCATGGAAGTTCTGCGTCTGCAGGGCTACACCGAGCAGGAGAAGCTTGAGATCGCGCGCCAATACCTGGTGAAGAAGCAGCGCGAGCAAACCGGCCTGAGCGAAAAGAATGTCGTTTTCAAAGACGACGCAATTCTCGAGATCATCCGCTACTACACGCGCGAAGCTGGCGTGCGTAACCTGGAGCGCGAGCTCGGCAACATTTGCCGAAAGGTGGCGCGCAAGGTTGTGAAGGCCGGGCCGAAGCAGAAGGAAGAGATCAGCGCGGAGAATGTTGCTGAGTTCCTGGGCGTCGCCAAATTCCGCGACTCCGAAGTCCATGAAAAGAGCGAAGTCGGCCTGGTTACGGGACTGGCCTGGACCGAGGTGGGTGGCAGCATTCTCACCACCGAGGTGCAGGTGCTCGACGGGAAGGGCAAGCTCACCATCACTGGCCAGTTGGGCGATGTGATGCAGGAGTCGGCGCAGGCGGCGCTGGCATACATACGCTCGAAAGCGCAGCAACTTGGCCTCGCGCGAGAGTTCTATCGTGGGATCGATATCCACCTGCATGTGCCCGAGGGTGCGATTCCCAAGGACGGGCCTTCTGCCGGCATCACGATGGCGACCGCGCTGGCCAGCGCTCTCACGAAGATCCCCGTCCGCCGCGACGTTGCCATGACCGGCGAGATCACGCTGCGCGGCAAGGTGCTGCCCATCGGCGGATTGAAAGAGAAGCTCCTCGCCGCACTGCGCGCCGGCATCTTCCAGACGATTTTGCCTCGCGCCAACGAGAAAGATCTCTCCGAAATCCCCGACAACATTAAGAACTCGATGAAGCTCCACTTCGTCGATCAGATGGATGAAGTGCTGGCACTGGCTCTCGAAGGGCCGCTGCCCACGCCGTTGCCGTCGGAATCGCAGACGCTTGCCGGCGTTCCGTCAGGCGAAGTGACCGGCAACCTGCCGGCCCCGCAGTAGGCGCTGACCATATCAAGGAACTGGTTGACCGATGTCTCAATTCTGAGTTGTGGGCGGCCTGCATCTCTTTCCTGCCACTGACGACTGAACGCCGGCCACAGTCTTTCTGACACCTGAAACCTGTAGACTGGCTCCATGCTGAGCCGGCGCAATTTTCTCAAGACAGGACTCACCACCGGGGCCGCGGCATTGCCGCTCGTCGCGAAGATCGACGCGATTGATCCCGCGACTCTCGCCGCGCAGGAAGCGCGCGCCGATGAAAGCGGCACAACAGGGATTCTCATTCCGCTTCCCGATCGGCTGCCACCGGTCAATCCGGCAAGCGAGCCGTGGCAGAAGCGCGTCCGCCGCGTTGGCCAGACCAACATGACGGAGCACGACCCCGCGGTGATGAACATTGAAGAGTGGGCCGACTACTGGCATGCGACGAAAGTCGACGTGGTGTACGTAAGCGTAACCGGTATTCTTGCGTTTTATCCGTCAAAAGTTCCGTTCCACAAGCACGGAAAATACCTGAACGGCCGTGAT
>CAVTNZ010000100.1:0-11193 GCA_963736185.1 uncultured Gammaproteobacteria bacterium
GCGATGCGCGGACGATTGTATAGCCGTTTTCAACTCCTCGCATCGTCGTAATCCGAGACGCCAGCCAGCCATCCAGATAATCGAAGTCCCAGGCGGGCACCAGCATTACTGCCGCGTGGCGCTCGCCATAGGCGCGGCCGAATGAGGCAAAATGCATATCCTTGCAAATGGCGAGTCCGTACGCATGTCCGTCGATGGTGACTACGGAGTAATCCGTGCCGGAAGAATATCGCTCGTGCCGCTCCGGCGGAGCCATGTGATGCTTTTGGTAGCTCGCGGCCAGCGCGCCTTCGGGCGAAAAGAGCCATGCCCAATTTGTGGGGTTCTTGCCATCGTAGATTCCCACGCTCACTTCCAGCCAGACGTGGTTTTGCAGTGCCAGCGCGCTGAAATGCTGCTGCCACTCGATAACTTTCGCCGGCGTAATGAACGCTATTTTTTCCGGAAGAACAATCACGTGCGCGCCTTGAGCGGCAAGCGCGGTCACGCTCTTGTCATATTCCGCGAGAATATTCGAGACATAAGATGCGGATGCCCTGAGTCCGATCGCGTCATCAATCGAAACCATGCCAAACGTAGTTTCCGCACCGGTGCACAGGACTTTGCAATCGCACGTAGCCGTAGAGGATTGCGGAACCAAGCAACACCGCAGTCGTCGCATAAGCGATCCAGCCGCGGCGAAGAGAGCGGCCATAGGCGATTGCGACGGCCAGCGATGAAGGAACGAGGGTAATCAGAAACAGCAAACCGGAAACGCCCAGCAAAGAAGTAACCTGGAGGATTGGCAGAACATCCCCTTGAGAATATGCCAGGCTCCCAAAGTTGCCATCCGGCAGCAGCGCAGCCATCAGCGTGTCCAACGCCACCGAGAGAACCGGAAAAACAAACACCGTCCACCATGCCTGATATCGCACCACCAGTCGGCGTGCGGCCATGATGAGGAATCCCCAAAGCAGCGTTTGCACGGCGATCGCCGCTATCACCGCGGGCAGCGGCATCACCAGGCTGAAATAGTGGAAGTTGACGCTGGTTCCTATCGCTGCGGCCAGGATGGTCATCCAGCAGTGCTTCCCGCGCGCAGAATCGAACCGCGTTCAGCAGCAGCAGCGCAGGAGCGACCCACACCAGCCACCAGATGGGATGCAGATTGACGACAAGGCGGCATTCGCAACCAGGGCCGGCGAAAAAAAAGCAATTGTTCGGCTCAGCCCCGCTCGGCCAGCCCGGCACGCCGCCGGAGCATCCGTTTCGCGGCCCCCAGCACATCGCCGATGGCGCGGCGGCGGTAGTCCCAGATCGGGTCGGGATCGGGCGGGTTGATCACCATACGTGGCAATGGCCTCGAACAGAAGCACGGAACGATCGGCCGCCAGCGCAAAATCGACGCCGGCAAAATCAAGCCCGAGCAGCTCATTGATGCCGGCAAGTGCTGCCATGGCGCGCGGCCCCAGAACCGCCGGCATATCGTCGAGGAAGCGGCGTTCTTCCTCGCGATAACCCCCATCGGTCTCTGGCGGCGGTGAAGTAGTTGCCCCTTCCAGTCTGCCGACAGCGCTAAGTGCAGTGGGTAGGCAACTCCGTCGATGAACATCACACGGTATTTGCGCGCCATGCCGTCCGCCTGCGCGGGCGTCGAGATACTGGATCGCCAGCACGTCCTCGCCGGGCATGCCGGCCACCGCCGCGGCCAACCCCTCGCGATCGGCGACGTAAAAGAAATGCTGGCCGGTGTGAAACCCTGGCGCGCGCAACAGCAGCGGAAAGTTTTCTGGCCTGGACTAAGTACGTATTGCTGAAGGCGGCGAACATCGATGGCGCCGATTCGAGCGCCACGCCCTGCGCGTGCAGTTGTCCGTTGCCGAGATCCCCGCTGAGGAATCGCAGCGCCGCCTGCGCGAACGACACGCCGAGGACGAGGCCGATGATCGAGCCCGCCAATCCGATGAGGGCGCCCTCGCCGAGCAGCGCCAGCTCGATCTGGCGGCGCGTCGCTCCGAGCGCGCGCATCAGGCCCAACGAGGAGCGCCGGCGAAGCACGGACAGCGACTGCGTGGAGAACACCAGAAACGCGCCGGTCAACAGGGACACCAGCGCCAGCATGTTCAGATTGACGCGGTAAGCCCGGGTCACCGTGAGCGCGCGATCGCGCTCGACCTCAGGTGCCACGGCCACGATCCCGGGGGCGAGGCGGCTGTTCAGCCGGGCGCGGAAAGCGCGTGCCGAGGCACCGGCCACGAGGCTCAAATCGACGCGATTCAGCCGGCCGATGTGCTGCAGCGTCCACTGTGCCGAACCGATATCCATGATCCCGAGGTCCTGGCCGTAGGCGCTTGCGGGCATCACGCCCACGACCCGCAGGAGCGTGGCCTCGTTGCCGACCAGGACGGTCAGCCTTCCGCCGGATCTCAATCCGAGATTTTCCGATGCGCTGGCGCTCAGCAGGATGGCATCGGGCGCGAACAGGTCGGGCGCCTTCGCTTCAACGTCCGCGATCAGCGCCGGCTGCAGAGCGGCGGCCCGAAACGGATCGATGCCGAGGATCTTCAGCGGATCCCGATGCCCGGGAATCGCGGCTTCGAGCTCCAGCACCGGGCTCGCGACACGCACCTCTGGATCGCGCGCGAGCTCGGCAAACAATGCATCCGGGAATCCCTCGCGCGGGCCGCGCACCACCACGTCGGCCTCGCCCACCAGCCGCTTCGCCGCCAGCGTGAAGTCGGTCAGAGCGCTGGTGTTGACCAGATAGACCGCTGCGCCCAGCGCGACGCCGAGGGCGACGGCGAGCACCGTGACGGTGAGCCGCAGAGGCTGCTCGCGCAACTGCGATCGCATCAGCACACGCCACACGGTCCATGCGCCGGCCGTTGCGCCCATCACCCTGCCGCCGCGGGCGCGAGCCCCTGCGCGTCCAGCACGTAAATCCGGTCCGCGGTGTCGGCGGCGGTCCTGGAGTGGGTGATCAGGATGCCGGCGCCGGCGTTCGCCTTGATCTGATCGCGCAGCAGCGCCAAAGTCTGCGCGGCGGTCCGCGGATCGAGATTGCCGGTGGGCTCATCCGCCAGCACCAGCCGCGGCCGGTGGACGAGCGCGCGCGCGATCGCGATCCGCTGCACCTCGCCGCCCGACATTTCGCGCGGCTGGCGGCGAAGCGCCGCCGCGAGACCGACCGCCTCGAGCATCGCGGCGACCCGCGCCGCCCGTTCTTCCTTCGCGAGGCCCAACAGCTCGAGCGGCAACGCGACGTTTTGCCCGGCCGTGAGATAGGGCAGCACATGGAACGCCTGGAACACGAAGCCGACCGCGCGGCGGCGGAGCAGCGTTCGCTGATCATCGCTGAGCGCGGCAAGATCCACGCCGTCGAGCAGCACACGCCCGGCATCGGGCTGGTCGAGACCCGCGAGCAGATTCAACAGGGTCGACTTGCCGACCCCGGACTCGCCCATGATGGCCACGTAGGCGCCGGAGGCGAGATCGAGGCTCAGCCGCTCGAACAGCGGCCGGCCTGCCCCGTAGCGCTTCGCGAGATTCTCGAGCCTGAGTACCGGATTGCCGGCCAAAGCTCCCACCGCCTCAGGCGGCGTCGACGCCGATGACGGCCTTGACCTCCAGGAAGTCGCGCAGGCCGAACTCGCCATACTCGCGCCCATTGCCGGACATCTTGAAGCCGCCGAACGGGGTCTGCATGTCGCCCGACGCGCCGTTCAGCGCGACCTGACCGGCGCGGATGCGGGCACCCACGCGTCCCGCTCGTTTCGAGTCCTTGGACCACACATAGGCGGCGAGACCGTAAGGCGTGTCGTTGGCGATCGCGATCGCCTGCTCCTCGGTCTCGTAGGGCAGAATGCAGAGCACCGGGCCGAAAATTTCCTCGCGCGCGATCGTCATGTCGTTGCGCACGTTGGAGAACACGGTCGGCTTCACGTAATACCCCTTCGACAGCCCGGCGGGGCGCCCGGAGCCGCCGGCGACCAGCTTGGCGCCCTCGGCGATGCCCTTCTCGATGTAGCGCTCGACGCGATCGAACTGCACCTTCGACACCAGCGGACCCACATTGGTGGTTGCGGACGCAGGATCGCCCACGACCACCTCGGCGGTGACGCGCTGGGCGATGGCCTCGACCTCGGCGAGCTTGGCCGCCGGCACCAGCATGCGCGTCGGGGCGTTGCAGGATTGCCCGGAGTTTTGATAGACGTGCAGCACGCTGCGCTTCACGGCGACCTCGAAGTCGGCATCATCGAGCAGCACGTTCGGCGACTTGCCGCCGAGTTCCTGATGCACGCGTTTGACCGAAGCCGCCGCGTTCTTCGCGACCTCCGTGCCGGCGCGGGTCGAGCCGGTGAATGAAACCATGTCGACCTCGGGATGCGAGGAAAGCGGCGCGCCCACGTTCGGCCCGTCACCGTTGATGAGATTGAATACCCCCTTCGGAACTCCCGCCTCGTGCATCACCTGCGCCCAGAGCACGGCGCTGAAGGGCGAGTATTCCGAGGGCTTGAGGACCATGGTGCAGCCGGCCGCGAGCGCCGGGACCACCTTGGCGGCCACCTGGTTCATGGGCCAGTTCCAGGGCGTGATTAGGGCGCAAACGCCGACCGGCTCCTGAACGAGCCGCACGCTGCCGCGCCTTTCCTCGAATTTGAAGGTCTTGAGCACCTCGATCATGGCGCTGATGTGGCCCACCCCGATTCGCGTCTGCGCGCCTTTCGCCAGGGTCACGGGAGCGCCCATTTCGGTGGATATGGCCTGGGCGATCGCATCGTAATGAGTCTTGTAGGCGGCCAGCACGCGTTCCAACAGAGCGAGACGATCGGCAGGAGAGGTGCGGGAGAAGCCATCGAAGGCGCGCCGCGCGGCCGCGACGGCACGTTCCACATCCTTCGGGCCCCCCATGGAGATGACCCCGGCGACCGCTTCGGTGGCGGGATTGATCACCTGAAATTCCTTGGGTTCGGCCGGGTCGACCCAAGCGCCGTCGATGTAGAACTGCCGGTTGTCGTATGTCATTTCTATTCCTCTCGCATGCATGGACGCTGCCTGCATTCTACTTCGCCGAAGGTTCCCCGGGGCCGCGAGATGTCGCCGTCCGCCGACGGGCGGGCGCGGATCGGCAAGGGCGGACCGGCGCAGGCGCCACCGGCGGCGGGCGCGGTTCCCAGGGTTGGGCCCGCATTGCGGTCCTGGTTCGCAATTTCGCCACTTTGCGGTGATGGCGGCTGCCATACCGATTAGCCTTGCAGACCAAGGTCCGGGAGTCGATATATGGCCAGGTTGGGAACATTCGTGCCGGCGGCGCTACTGGCCTGCTGCGCCGCCTTATGTGCGAGCCGTTGCCCGGCGGCCGCTCCGGCCGGCCCGGCGGCGTCCCCCGAGTACAACCCCATGCGCGCCGCGCCTGTCTCGCCGGGGCTCCAGACAAACAGGCTTCTGATCGGCTTTCGAGCCACCCCCCAGAACGCGGTAACCCAGGCGTCAAGCCCGCGCCGGCGGCCGACCCGCCGCACGGTCACCCTGGCGGGCACCAGCGCTGCGGATGCCGTCGCTGCCGCAAGTCGGGCGGGGCTTGAACTCGGCCGCTCGCGCCAGATCACCCCGAACATGCACGTGCTCTTATTGCGAAAGACACTCTACGGCGTGGAACTCGAGGCCGCGCTCGCCAGGCTCCGCGCCGACCCGGCGGTGCTGTTCGCGACGGTCGATCAGCGCCGCTACCCGCTCGCGGTGATCCCCGACGACCCGCTGTTCGTTCCCAATTCGGGCTCGAGCGGTCCGGCGAGCGGGCAGTGGTACATGAACACGCCGAGCTCGATGGCCATCACGCTCGATGGAAACACGACCATGGACCTGTCCGCGACGGACGCGGTGTCCGCGTGGGGGATCACCACCGGAAGCGACGGCGTCGTGATCGCGGATGTGGACACCGGCGTGCGCTTCGACCATCCCGACCTGCAGCGCGCGGGATTCGGCGGCCGCTTGCTTCCGGGCTACGACTTCGTGGGGGAGGATTACGATGCGACCAACGGCGCCGCGCTCGGAACGTACCTGATCGCCAACGACGGCGACGGCTGGGACCCCGATCCGTCCGATCCCGGCGACTGGGTGAGCACCACGGACACGCAGAACCCGCTGTTCGCGAACGACACCGTCGCGTCGAGCTCCTGGCACGGCACCCGCGTGGTGGGCGTGATGGGCGCTCTCAGCGACAACGGCGTCGGCATCGCGGGGATGAGCTGGGGCGCGTGGATCCTGCCGGTACGCGCGCTCGGCAAGGGCGGCGGGTACGATTCGGACATCATCGCGGGAGTCGAATGGGCGGCCGGCTTGTCCGTGGTCAACCCAGACGGGCCGCCGGTCCCTCAGAATCCGTATCCCGCCGACATCGTGAACCTGAGTCTCGGCGGCGGGACCGACGCGTGCTCGAGCGCCAACGGCGCTGCTTACCAGAGCGCGTTGCAGACGGTGACCGGGCTGGGTGTCCTGGTCGTCATCTCCGCCGGCAACTCCAACGGTGCGGTCGAGCTGCCTGGAAACTGCAGCACGGTGGTTCCGGGGGTCATGGCGGTGGCGGGCCTTCGAAATGTCGGCACCAAGGTCGGTTACTCGAGCTTCGGCCCGCAGGTGAGCATATCGGCGCCGGCCGGCAACTGCGTCGCCTCGAGCGGCGCCGATTGCCTGCGTTCGATCGATACCACCACGAATCTCGGTACCACCACCCCCGGCGAGAACAGCTATACGAACGAAATCAATTCCAATCTGGGTACGAGCTTTTCGGCGCCGATCGTCTCGGGAATCGCGGCGCTCATGAAATCGGTCAACAACAATCTCACCCCGGTGCAGCTCGTCAGCCGCATGCAGGCGGCCGCCGGTCCGTTTCCCGCGGGGGCGTCGGGAGTGCCGACCTGTCCGACCACCGCCGCCGCTGGCGGCGAATGCGCCTGTCCGAACGACGGAAGCCAGTGCGGCGCGGGCATGGTCGATGCGCTGGCGGCGGTGAAGGCCGCTCAGAAGCCGATTGCCGTCATCGTGCTGCCCGAAACCCTTGCCGCGGGCAGCGTCATCGATGCGAGCTCGAGCGTCGCCGGCTGCAACACCGGCGCGGCGACGCCCGCGCCGCTTGCGATCGCCTCCTTCGCCTGGTCGGCCGTGCCCGCGGGGCTCATCGTCAGCGGGGCGTCCACGTCCAGGGTGACCGTCGACCCGTCGCCCGGGACGCTCACGCTCACCGTCACGGACAGCGCCGGAAACAGCGACACCGAGACCGTGACGCTGACGGCGAGCGGCGCGTTGAGCTCCGCGCCGTCGAGTTCCGGCGGCTCAAAGAGCGCCTGCCCGGCGCCGCTTGAGGTCACGCCGCTGCCGCCCACGGTCTCCGAGAGTTTCTCGCCGGCGACCGTCGCCGAGAACACGGCGTCGACGCTGACCGTGACGATCGCGAACCGCAACGGGTTCGCGCTAACCCAGTCGAGCCTGCAGCTCACGCTGCCGCCGGGACTCACGCTGGCCCCGGCCTCCGCGCCGTCGACCACGTGCACCGGCGCCGCGCACTCGCTGACCAGCAGTTCGACGGCGGTCTCGCTGAGCGCAGCGAACGTCGCGGCGGACTCCGATTGCACCATCACGCTGGCACTGCAGGCTGCATCCGCGGGCACCTACGAGGCATCGATCGGCGCCAAGGCGCTCGCCACGGCGACCGCGGGAGCCAACGAGCAAGGCGCCACCGCAAGCCTCACCGTCAGCGCACCGGCGGCGGGCGGCGGAGGCGGAGCGGTCGACGTGTGGGATCTCATGCTGGCCGCCGGCATCGTGTTGATCATCCGCGCCCCGGCTGGGCGCAAGCTCCGCGGCAGGGGGCCGGCGCCGCACGCGCGGCGGCGGGCGGGGCCATCGGCTAGAATGGAGCGATGAAACACGACACGCCGACGCGCACCCGCATCGAAGCGGTGAGGACGCATCGCGACGCACGCGGGAGCCTGTTCGAGCCGCTCGACGATGCCGAGCTGGCCGCGCAAAGAAATGTGCACGTGGTGCTGACCGAGCCCGAGGGAGTGCGTGGAAATCACGTGCATACCACCGCGACGGAAATCACCACGGTGATGGGCCCCTGTCTGGTGCGCCTGAAGGAGGCGGACGCCGTCCGCGACGTGCACGTGCCGCCGGGCGAGGTCTGGAAGTTCACCATCCCGCCGGGAGTGGCGCACGCCTATCGAAACACCGGCGATGCGCCGATGGTGCTCGTCTCCTTCAGCACCAACCTGCACGACCCCGGGGGCGGCGACTCGCGGCGGGATCAGATTCTCTAGGCCGGAGCCCCGTTCACACGATCCGGCAGGCTTCCTCGAACGGCAGCCGCGGGCTTCGCGGGAACAGCGCTTCGGTGGTCCCGACGCCGAGCGCGCACAGGAAGTTCGACCTCACCGAGGTGCCTGAGAAAAACGCGGCATCGACTTTTTCGTTGCTGAAGCCGGACATCGGGCCGGTGTCGAGACCGAGCGCGCGCGCGGCCAGCATCAGATACGCCCCCTGCAGCGTCGCGTTGCGCATCATGTGCACCCTGCCGGCCTCCGGATCCCGGAACATGGTGGCGACCTCGGGCTTGTGGGGGAACAGAAACGGCACCTTCTCGTAGAATTTCTCGTCCATGCCGATGATGACGGTGACCGGGGCCTGTTCCACCTTGACGACGTTCCCCGGCGCGAGACACGCGATCAGCCTGGCCTTGGCTTCACCGCTGGAGACGAAAACGAAGCGCGCGGGGCAGCAATTGGCCGAGGTCGGCCCGAGCTTGAGCAAATCGTAGAGCGTCCGCAGCGTCTGCTCGGGCACCGCTTCGGGCGCCCAGCGGTTGTAGGATCGCGCCTCGCGGAACAGCGTATCGAGGGCGGCAGCGTCGAGCGGTGTTTTCACGGGGACCTCCGGATTGGTCATGGGGGAAATGCCAGTTCGCAGCCGCGCTTGAAATCGCGGATGTGTTTCTCCATCCAGGTGCGCGCCACTTCGCTGCGCTTTCCCTTGATCGCGGCGGTGATGCGCCTTTGCGCCTCGAGGATGCGCTCGGCCGCCTGCGGCAGGCGGTCGATGATCCCGCTCAAGGTGGGCTCGAGCAGCATGTTGACGGGGGCCTGCGACCAGGCGAGCACCTGATTGCCGCTCGCGGCCGCGACGGTGGTGAAGAATTCCATGACCGCCGCCACGGCCTCGCCGGTGTCGCCGACCGCGCGTGCGAAGCGGGCACTGGTGCGCGTCAGATGCTGCAGCTGCGCGGGGGTGCGGCGCGTCGCGGCGTACTGTGCCGCCGCCGGCTCGATGGCCATCATCGCCTCCCACAGCTCGAGATAGGTCACATCGTGCAGAACCAGGGCCCGGCTAACGCCGCTCGAGACCCGCCCGGGTTCGGGCCGGGTCACGCGCAGACGTTTCTCGCCGCGCCCGCGGCCGATAAGACCATGGGTCTCGAGCTCGCGGATCGCCTCGCGCACGGTGGAGCGGTTGACGCCGAACTGACGCGCCAGGTCGCTCTCCGAGGGCAGCGCGTCGCCGGTCCTAAGCACCCGATCCAGGATCCGCCGCTCGATCAGGTTCGCGATCTGGCGGTAGGCGGGATGATCGTCGAGCGGCTCGAATTGCGCGAGCGCCTCCGAGCCCGCCGCGCGCGGAGCGGTGCTCACATCGATTCTCCGAAGAGCTCGCGGCCGATCAGCATTCTGCGGATCTCCGAGGTTCCGGCGCCGATTTCGTAGAGTTTCGCGTCGCGCAGCAGCCTTCCGGTCGGGTAATCGTTGATGTAGCCGTTGCCGCCGAGCAGCTGGATGGCGTCGAGCGAGGCCCGGGTGGCCGCCTCGGCGCAGAAAAGGATGCAGGCCGCAGCGTCCTTGCGGGTCGCATCGCCCCGGTCGCATGCGGCGGCCACGGTATAGGCGTAGCTGCGGCACGCATTGAGGGAGGCATACATGTCGGCGAGCTTGCCCTGGACGAGCTCGAAGGTGCCGATCGGCTGCCCGAACTGCTTGCGCTCGCGCACGTAGGGGACCGCTACGTCGAGCGAGGCGGCCATGATTCCGAGCGGACCGCCCGAGAGCACCACGCGCTCGTAATCGAGTCCGCGCATCAGCACGCGCACCCCCTGGTTTTCCTGCCCCAGGAGGTTCTCCGCGGGAACCTCGCAGCCGTCGAACACCAGCTCGCTCGTGCTCGAGCCGCGCATGCCGAGCTTGTCGAGCTTCTGGGCGGCGCTGAATCCCGCGAACCCGCGCTCGATGAGAAAAGCGCTGATGCCGCGCGCGCCGGCGGCCGGATCGGTCTTCGCGTACACCACCAGCACGTCCGCCTCGGGGCCGTTGGTGATCCACATCTTGCGGCCGTCGAGCACCCAGGCATCGCCGCGGCGCGCGGCGCGAAGCTGCATCGAGACCACGTCCGAGCCCGCCCCGGGCTCCGACATGGCGAGTGCTCCGACGTGCTCGCCGCTCAAGAGGCGCGGCAGATAGCGTCGCTTCTGCTCTTCGGTTGCGTTCAGCGATATCTGGTTCACGCACAGATTGGAATGAGCGCCGTAGGAGAGACCGATCGCCGCCGAGGCGCGCGATATCTCCTCCATCGCGACGATATGGGCCAGGTAGCCCATGCCGGCCCCGCCGTGGCTCTCCGGGACGGTCAGCCCCAGGAGCCCGAGCTCGCCGAGCTCCGTCCACAGATCGCGTGGAAAGAGGTTGCTGCGGTCGATCTCGCCGGCGCGCGGCGCGATGCGCTCCTCGGCGAAGCGGCGCACCTGGTCGCGCACCGCGTCGATGGTTTCTCCCAGGCCGAAATTGAACTCGCGGTAGGCGGCACCCGGCATGCGTCTGACCCCCCATTGTCTTGGGACACGGAATCGTTGGATAATCGGACTGTCCGACAATTCTGCGCGCCGCATACCGGAATGACAATGGCCAAGATCGTCTCCAAGATCGACGTTCGATCCACCGAATTCGCGGCCAACGATGCGGCGATGCGCGCACTGGTGACGGAGCTGCGCCGGCTGCTCGAGCGCAACGCCCTGGGGGGCAGCGAGGCGGCGCGCGTCAAGCACGTGCAGGCCGGCAAGCTGCTCGCGCGCGCGCGGGTGGATGCGCTGCTCGATGCGGGCTCCCCGTTCCTCGAGTTGTCGCCGCTCGCCGCGCACGGCGTCTACGACGACGATCTGCCGGGCGCCGGGATCGT
>CAVTNZ010000101.1:0-61845 GCA_963736185.1 uncultured Gammaproteobacteria bacterium
TGGCGCGTGTAAGACGTGCCTTCGCTGTTGATGTAGCGGACCAGGGAATTCCCAGCCCAGAAGCGAACGGACGAAGTGTAGATATCAGGCATTTGCCGGAATAATCCCGAAAGACTACGAGCCGTGCTCTCCCATTTAGCCACGTCGACCCGCACGACTGGCGCGTCGAGAGAGATTTGCAGCGGAGTTTCTTTTGTGAAGTCCGGAGTTTGGTCTGTATCGACCTTGTTCTGAAGCGCGGCCTTCTTCTTCGCGAGATCTTCAACGGCCTTTTTGTACGTGGCGTCTGTCGCAAGCCACATTTGCCGGCGCAACTCGTTGTAGTCGTCGTCGAGCGGAAGCTGGGCGTTACCGTTGAACACTCCCGTCATGGCGGACATGTCGAAGCCGAAGGAAAAGAAGTTGGTGTTGTCCAGTTCGTAGCTGCCGACTCCCATCGTCGTCGGCATCATATATGCGGGCTATCACCTCGCGGACGACTTGTCCGTGGTGCGGTACACCCGAGCCTACCCGTTCGTGCTGCTCGGGATTGCGCTGTTCATCGCGCTGGGGTTCGAGTTCGTCAACGGCTTCCACGATACCGCAAACGCCGTGGCGACCGTCATCTATACCCACTCGATGCCGCCCAACCTCGCCGTGATCTGGTCCGGCGCCTTCAACTTTCTCGGGGTGCTCCTGTCCACCGGCGCCGTCGCGTTCGGCATCGTGTCGCTGCTGCCGGTCGAGCTCATTTTGCAGGTGGGGAGCGGCGCGGGATTCGCCATGGTGTTCGCACTGCTGCTCGCGGCGATCCTTTGGAATCTCGGCACCTGGTACTTCGGCCTGCCCTCCTCGAGCTCCCATACGCTGATCGGCTCGATCATGGGTGTCGGTCTCATGAACCAGATGATGGCCTCGGGCAGCAGCGGCACGAGCGGTGTTGACTGGGCACAGGCCGCCAAGATCGGCGAGTCGCTGCTGTTCTCGCCGTTGGTCGGATTCAGCCTGGCCGCGGTGTTGCTGCTGGCAGCCATGA
This sequence comes from uncultured Gammaproteobacteria bacterium, assembly GCA_963736185.1. Lineage (GTDB taxonomy): Bacteria > Pseudomonadota > Gammaproteobacteria > Steroidobacterales > Steroidobacteraceae > Bog-1198. The sequence goes on from CAVTNZ010000101.1 coordinate 1,016, forward strand.
AGCTCGTGCCCATCCCGGCGCTCTACAGGGAGCCGAAGGACAACCTGCCGCCGCCGCGCTGGATCCGCGGACTGCTGGTGCTGACCTGCACCGGCGTGAGCTTCGCGCACGGCTCGAACGATGGACAGAAAGGCATGGGTCTCATCATGCTGATCTTGATCGGCACCGTGCCCACCGCGTACGCGTTGAACCGCACCATGCACGAGAGCGATGTCGACAGGTTCGTCGCAACCTCCATCCAGGCGCAGGTCGCGCTGGGTCATTACGCCACCGGACCGGCGCCGGCCGACCCGCATGCCGCCGCGGTGGACATCGTGCGCACCCGTTCGGTCAGCCACGAAAGCCTCCCCGCCTTGGTGTCGCTTGCGGCGACCATCCAGCAGCAGGTCAACGGCTTTCATTCGCTCGACAAGGTTCCCGCGGCCGAGATGGTCAACATCCGCAACGAGATGTACCTGGTGAGCGAGGGACTGCGGCTGCTCGGCAAGTCGCCCGCCCTCGGGGTGAACGATGCGGACAAGAAGGTGATCGGTCAGTACAAGGCGCAGCTCGACCGATCCACCAAGTTCATCCCGACCTGGGTCAAGGTCGCGGTGGCGATCGCGTTGGGCCTCGGCACCATGATCGGCTGGAAGCGCATCGTCGTCACCGTCGGCGAGCGCATCGGCAAGACCCATCTGACCTATGCCCAGGGCGCATCCGCCGAGCTCGTCGCGATGCTCACCATCGGGGCCGCCGACATGTACGGCCTGCCGGTGAGCACCACCCATGTGCTCTCCTCCGGCGTCGCGGGCACAATGGTCGCGAACCGCTCAGGGCTTCAGTGGGCGACCGTGCGTAATCTGCTCATGGCCTGGGTTCTCACGCTGCCCGTCTCGATCGCATTGGCCGGCGGCTTGTACTGGCTGTTGCGCCAGCTGCTCTGACTCCCTGTTCGGCCGGCCTCATTCCGGAACTGTCTGTCCGGAGCCGCCCATTTCCGCCGGCAGATCCCGGAACTTCGGCTTTCCGTCCTTGATCGGCAGCACGCTTTCCTGGTAGTGGACATGCACGGTCGGCTCGAAGTCCAAGCCGGGCAGCATGGCGGCGAAGACATCCACCAAGCCGAACCCGGGATGTTCGGTGAACAGGTGGCCGCCGCACTTCGTACACCACTTTCGGGCGCTTCCCGGCGTCTTGTTGAACGTGCCGATGCTGGAGGCGCCCTTGGTGACCTTGAGCGCATCGGGCTTCCAAAGGGTGAAGGCGTTGACCGGTCCCGCCGACCACGTCCGGCAGGAGGTGCAATGACAGTAGCCCTGGGCCTGTGGCGTCCCGCTGACCGTGAACGTTACCTCTCCGCAAAAGCAGCTTGATGCGTGATTCACGACGATTCCCCCCGCGGATGTCCGACCGCGAGCTTACTACCAAATGCTCACCGGCTCATCGTTTCCGAACCCCGGCGCGCACCCGCTCCAGATCCTCCCGCGTGTCCACCCCCGCCGGCGGCGCCTCGGGCAGCACCACCACATGGATGCGCATGCCGTATTCCAGGGCGCGCAGCTGTTCGAGCCTTTCGGTGGTCTCCAGCGGCGTCGCCGGCCAGCCCGCGAATCGCAACAGGCTCCTCGCGCGGTACGCATACAAGCCGATGTGCCGCAATGCGCCCTCATAGGACGCCGGACGTCCCTCCGAGACGCTGTCGCGCGGCCAGGGCACCGGAGCGCGGCTGAAATAGAGCGCGCTGCCGTCGTGGGCCCGCAGGGCCTTCACGCAGCTCGGGTCTAGAAATTCCTCGAGGCTCAGGATCGGCGCGGCAACCGTCGCGATATCGACGTGGGGACGCTCGCCGAGCGCGGCGGCCGCCTCCGACAGCAGGTGTGCCGGCATGAGCGGCTCGTCCCCCTGCAGGTTGACGATGATCTCATCGGCGCCCAAGCCCCGCGCGCGCACCACCTCCGCGATACGATCGGTGCCGGAGGCATGCTGCGCGGAGGTCAGCTCCACGTCCGCTCCGAATCCGGCGGCAACCGCCCGGACCCGCGGATCGTCGGTCGCCACGATCACGGATGCGGCGCCGCTCGCGCGCGCGCAATCCCATACCCATTGAATGAGCGGGCGCCCGCCGATATCCGCCAGCGGCTTGCCCGGTAAACGGCTCGCCCCGAAGCGGGCCGGAATGACGACGTGAAATTCCGCGCTCACGCGCGCAGGCACCCTGCCCGACCGCGCGGGCTCCCGCCCCCGCTCAACGGACCACGAGCGGATCATCCGCTCCCAGAACCCGCGCCTCCTCCGGCAGCATCATGGGAATGCCGTCGCGCACGGCATAGGCCAGCCGGTCCGAACGGCAGACGAGCTCGAGCGAACCACCCGCGCCGGAGGTCCGCAACGGACCCTTGCAGATCGGGCAGACCAGCAATTCAAGAAGACGTTTATCCATCGACGGTCTCCCGCGGCGGTGCTCGTACGGCAATCCGCCCGATCACGATGTCGAGCAGTGTAGTCGATTCGACGCCCTCGAAACATGCGCTCACCGGCACGTACCAGTGCCGTTCGTCGGCCGCGTGCCGGCATTTTACGGCATCTTTCTCCGTCATGAGCACCGGCCTCGCATCGGGAAAATCGACATCCGCGGGGGTGAGCCGCGCATGGTCGGGCAGCGCGTGACCGATGACCTCGATTCCGTGCGCGCGCAGCATGTTGAAGAACCTCTCGGGATGACCGATGCCCGCGACCGCGTGAACCTCGAGGCCGGCGAACGCCGGCAGCGGTCTTGCGCGTTCGCCCGTGAGGCCCATCGCGCTCTTCGCCTCGAGCCGCATGCTGAAGGCCCCTGCGAGCAGCGCCCGCCCGCCGTTCACCACGACGGCATCGGCGGAGTCCAGCCGGGCGCGCCGTTCGCGCAGCGGACCCGCCGGCAGCAGCCAGCCGTTGCCGAAGCGCCGATCCCCGTCGATCACCACGATCTCGCAATCGCGCGCGAGCGCGTAATGCTGCAATCCGTCGTCGCTCACCACCACGTCGCATCCGACGTCGAGCAGAAGCTGCGCCGCCGCCGGCCGGTCGCGGCCGGCGGCCACGGGCAGGCCGGTGCGGCGCGCCAGCAGGATGGGCTCGTCTCCCACCACGGTCGGATCGTCGGAGGAGCTCACCAGGCGCTCCCCGCGCAGCGAGCCGCCATAGCCGCGGGTCACGATGCCCGGCTTGTAGCCCCGCTCCGCAAGACGCGCCGCAAGCCAGCAGACCAGCGGCGTCTTGCCGGTCCCGCCGACGGTCAGATTGCCGACGACGATCACCGGCCGTCCGAGGCGCACCGGCCGCCGCAGCCTCCTCGCGTACAGCAATCGATGCGATCCGGAGGCCGCGCCGTAGGCGAGCGACAACGGGATCAGCCACCAGGGCGGCGCCGGGCGGTCGTACCAGATTCGATTGAGCCAGGATTCGGCGGACATCGGTGCGTCGAGGCGCGGCGCTACTCGGCGAACTGCATTCCGTGCAGCGTCGCATACAGTCCGCCGCGCTCGAGAAGCTCGCGGTGGCTGCCCATCTCCACGATGCGTCCCTTGTCGAGGACGATGATGCGATCGGCCCCTTCCACGGTGGACAGGCGGTGCGCGATGACCAGCGTCGTGCGGCCCCGCATCAGGTTGGTGAGCTCAGCCTGCACCCGCCGTTCCGATTCGTTGTCGAGCGCCGCGGTGGCTTCATCGAGGATCAGGACCGGAGAGTTCTTGAGGAGCGCGCGGGCGATGGAGATGCGCTGACGCTGGCCGCCCGAGAGATTCTGTCCCCGGTCCGAGAGCGGCGAATCGAAGCCCTGCGGCTGCTGCGAGACGAATTCCATCACGTTGGCCGCGCGCGCGGCGGCCTCGAGCTCTCCGTCGGTCGTGCCCACCGCATTGAAGGCGATGTTGTTGCGGATGGTGTCGTTGAACAGCACGACATCCTGGGTGACCAGGCTCACCTGGGAGCGCAGGTCGGTGAGCCGGTACTCGCGCACGTCGATGCCGTCGAGCAGCACCGCGCCCCCCTGCACATCGTAGAAGCGGGGAACCAAGCCGACCAGCGTGCTCTTGCCGCTTCCGGAGCGTCCCACGATGGCCACGGTCTCGCCGGGCTCGACCTGAAAGCTGACGCCGTGCAGAACTCCGCCCTTCTCGCTGGCATATTCGAACGATACGTTGCGGAACTCGATTGCGCCGCGCGCCCGCACGATGCGCCGGCCTCCGCCGCCTCCCTCCGTCGGCTGATCCAGAATCTCGAACACGCTTTGCCCGGCGGCGACCCCCTGCTGCAGCGGTCCCCCGATGTTGACGAGACTGCGCAGCGAGGAGGGAATGAGCATCAGAGCCGTCAGGAACGCCCAAAATTGATCCACCCGCATGTCGTTCGCGAACACCAGCCGGATCGCGACGTAAAGGACGCCCGCGAGCGCGATCGATGCAATGCTTCCGACCACCGGATTGCTCAGGGACTTCGCGCGGGCGAGCTTCATGTTCGAGGCCCGGTTCAGCTCGTTCGCCTGCTCGAAGCGTTCGACCTGGTGGTCCTCGGCGTTGAACAGCTTGATCAGCCGATGCGCGTCGATGGCCTCCTTCGCGACCCGCGTGATGTCGCCCATCGAGTTCTGGATGCGCCTGCTGTAGCGGCGGAAGCTGCGGTTGGCGATCTGCATGAGCCAGCCGATCGCCGGTGCGGCGACGATGCAGAAAAGCGCGAGCCGCCAGTTCAGGTAGAACAGATACACGACCAATCCGAGAATGGTCAGGGTGTCGCTGACCAGCGAGATCGACGCGCCGGTCGCCGCACCGGCCACCTGCTCGATGTTGTACGTCAGCTTGGAGAGCAGGACGCCCGATTGCTGGGCGTCGAGATAGGCCGTGGGCAGGCGAAGATAATGCGCGAACACGTCCCGCCTCAGGGCCTTGATGACCTGCCGCCCCACCCAGCTCGGGTAGTAGTTGCCCACGTAATCGCCGAGGCCGCGCAGGGCGAACAGCACGACGACGCCGAGCGGCACCATCCATTCGATCCGCGGGTCCCTGGTGACGAAGGCGCCCTTCAGGAAGGTCTGGACCAGATAAACCAGCCCGGTTTGTGTCGCCGCGAACAGCACCATGCCGAGCACGCCGACCATGAATGCGCCGATGTAGGGCCTGGCGTAGCGCAGCAGCCGGCGGTAGATGGACCAATAATTACCGTCGGGTTTTGAACGCGTGTCGATCTCGACGGCGGCCGCATTCAAGGCGAGCTGTCCTGGTGCACGGTGGCGATGTTGAGCTGGGCGAAGCCCAGCCGGCCGGCAACATCCATCGCGGTGACGACCGCCTGGTGGGTCGAACGCGCGTCGGCCCGGATCGTGATGGGGCCGCGGTCGGAGCCGGCCTCCTTGAGGATCGCCGCCCGCAGCGTGTCGGGACTCGAGTTGATGAGCGTGCGCTCGTTCACCCGGTAGGTGCCCTCCGCCGTCACCGTGATCACCAGCGGCTCGTGGGTGCCGGTCGGCACGGGTATCGCGCTCGCCTGCGGAAGCTGAACCTTGACGCGCCCCTCCTGGTTGAATGTGGTCGAGACCATGAAAAAGATCAGCAGCACGAGCAGCACGTCGATGAAGTTGATCAAATTGATCTCGGGATCGTCCCGATGGCGCGAGCGCAGATTGAGATTCATGAGCTCACGCCTCGGCGGTGAGCCGGCTGCGCTCGTCGAGCGCATCCACCAGCTTCATCGCCTCCTTTTCCATCTGGATGACCAGGCGCTCCACCTTGCCGCGCAGGTACCGGTACGCGATCAGCGAGGGAATCGCCACCGTCAGTCCGGCCGCCGTGGTGATCAACGCCTCGCCGATACCGCCGGAGAGAATTCTGGGATCTCCGAGGCCGTTGGCGGTGATGGCGTTGAACGCGTGAATGATGCCCGCCACGGTGCCGAGGAGTCCCAGGAGCGGCGCGATGGCCGCGATCGTGCCGAGCGTGTTCAGGAACCGCTCCAACTCGTGCACCACGTGCCGGCCGCCGTCCTCGAGGCGCTCGACCATCAATTCCCGCGGCCTGAAGCGGTTCGCAAGACCGATGGCCAGCAACTTACCGAGCGGGGAATTCTGCTCCAGCGCCGCCACCAGCTTGTCGGACAGCTGATCCGCTTCGATCCAGTTCCAGACCTTCTGGGAGAGGTCGCGCGGGATGACCCGGCTCGACTGGAGAGTCCAGAGCCGCTCCAGGATGATGGCCACCGACGCGATCGAGCACAGGATGATCGGCCACATGAAGCCGCCGCCGGCGCGGATAATCTCCCACATTGTGACCTCGTTAAGCTCTTTGAACTGGCGGCATGATACTTGACCCTCCGGGCTTGAGATACCGTCATCGGCCGCCGACGGCCGGTCCCGGCCGAGTGCTCAGGAGCGCTCGATCAGGGATCCGTCGACCAGGGTCAGCACCCGATCCAGGCGGGCCGCCAGACGTTCATCGTGGGTCACGATGACGAGGCTCGTCCCGAGCTCGCGGTTCAGCTCCAGCATGAGCTCGAACACGTGCGCGGCGTTGACGCCGTCGAGATTGCCCGTCGGCTCGTCGGCGAGCACGAGTTGCGGCTGGGTGACCAGGGCGCGGGCCACCGCCGCGCGCTGGCGCTCGCCCCCGGAAAGCTGCGAGGGCCGGTGGGTGAGGCGTTCGGCGAGGCCCACCCGCGACAGGATGGCGGCCGCGCGCTGCTTCGCGGTCCGTCCGTCCATGCGCCGCACCAGCAGCGGCATCGCGACGTTCTCCAGCGCCGTGAATTCCGGCAGCAGGTGATGGAACTGATAGACGAAACCGACCGCGCGGTTGCGCAATCGGCCGCGCTCCGTGTCGCTCAACCGGTTCATCGCCGCCCCGGCGATCTCGACGGTGCCCCGCGTCGGCAGATCGAGGCCGCCGAGCAGCTGGAGCAGCGTGGTCTTGCCGGAGCCGGACGCGCCGACGATCGCGATGCGCTCGCCCGCGCGAACCGTGATCGACGCGCCGCGCAGCACCTCGAGCTTCACCGCGCCCTGGACGAAGTCCTTCGCGAGGTCCGTACCCTGTAGCACTATGTTGGGGTTCTGCATAAATAAGGGGTGGATCCTCAATCGTTTCGCAGGGATTCGGCGGGCAGCAGGCGCGCGGCCCGCCAGGCGGGATAGATGGTCGAGATGCAGGCCAGGACGAACGCCACGCCGCAGATCCGCGCGAGGTCGCCCAGCTGCACATGGGCCGGCAGGTCGCTCATGAAATACACGCGCGCATCCAGGAATTTGAAGCCGAGAACGTGCTCCAGGGCGTGGACCAGCCGCTGCAGATTCACCGCGAGCAGCACCCCCGCCGCGAGTCCGCCCGCGATGCCGAGACCGCCGATCAGGCTGCCCTGGACGATGAACACCGACAGGATGCTGCGCGGCGAGGATCCGAAAGTGCGCAGGATGGCGATATCCCGCCGCTTGTCCTTCACCACCATCACCATGGTCGACACGATGTTGAACGCGGCGACGGCGACCATCAGCGAGAGAATCACGAACAGCATGTGCTTGGTGATCTCGATCGAACGGAAGAAATTGACGTGCTCCTCGGTCCAGTCGTTGACCAGGTAGGCCTCGGCCCCCTTGGGAAGCGCGATCGCGGCATCGCGCACGATGCGCGGCGCGGCGTAGGGATCCGTGAGGCTCAAGCGCAGCCCGGTGATGTCGTCGCCCATGCGCAAAAGCGTCGCGGCATCCTGCATCGCCACGATCGCGACGCGCCTGTCGTACTCGTACATGCCGACCGACAGGATGCCGTCGACTCGGAATGCGCGCATCCGCGGCAGCACGCCGATGGGGGTGACATCGCCCTGCGGCACCATCAGCACCACGCGATCTCCGACGCGTGCGCCCAGCGTCTCCGCCAGCGCCTTGCCCAGGATCACCCGGTAGCTTCCGGGAACGAGATCGGCGAGCCGTCCCGACTCGAGATGATGCCCGAGATCGGTGACGCGCCGCTCCTCGTCGGGCACCACGCCGCGCATCATGACGCCGGAGGATCTGCCCTCGTGAACCATCAGGGCCTGCTCCTCGATGTAGGGCGAGGCCGCGGCGACTCCCGGGAAATGCTCGAGCCGTCGAAGGTCGGGGCGCCAGTGCGCGATGCTGCCGTCGAGGCCGGTGATGGTGGCGTGCGCGGTGAGGCTCAGGATCCGCGAGCGCAGCTCCCCCTCGAATCCGTTCATGACGGACAGCACCACGATGAGCACGGCGACCCCGAGCGCGAGGCCCGATATGGCGATCCCGGCGATCAGCGAGACGAAGCCGCCGCGCTTCGGCGACGCCCGCAGGTATCTCAGCCCCAAAAAACCCTCGTACCAGCCGCGCATCATTCGTACCGCAGCGCCTCGGCGGGCTGGGTCCTGGAGGCCTTCCAGGCCGGATAGAGCGTGGCGATGAGCGACAGGAACATCGCGGCGGCGGCGATCCGGACCACGTCGCCCGGATGCATCTCGCTCGGCAGTCCGGTCGTGTAGTAGACGTCGGGATCGTCCATGATGTGGACGCCGAACACGTGCTCGATGAACTGCGCCACCGCGCCCACGTGCAGCGCGAGCGCCACGCCGAGCGCGACGCCGATGAGCGTGCCGAGCCACCCGATCAACAGCCCCTGGGTCACGAACACGCCCAGGATGCCGCGCGGAGTCATGCCGAGCGTGCGCAGGATCGCGATGTCCGTGCGCTTGTCGCTCACCACCATCACGAGGGTGGCGACGATGTTGAACACCGCGACGGCCACGATCAGCATCAGGATGATCCCCATCATGGTCTTCTCGATGCGGATCGCCCGGAAGTACGCCTCGTTCTCCTGCGTCCAATCCCGCACCGTGAATCCGGGCGGCAGCCGCGCCGCGGCCTCACGGGCGAGCTGCGGCGCCTCGAGCACGTCCGCGAATTTGAGCCGGATGCCGGTCGGGCCGCCGAGGCCGCGCAGCGCCTCCGCGTCCTCAAGATTGATCAGCGCGAGCACGCTGTCCTGCTCCTCCAGGCCCACCTCGAAAATTCCGGCGACCTGGAAGTTCTCCAGCCGGGGCACGATCGAATCGCCCGACGCTGAGTCGGGGATCATGACCGTCACGGTGTCGCCGACCCCGACCTGCAGCTGGTACGCCAGCATCCGCCCGAGGACGATGCGATCGAGTCCCGGCTTCAGGTCGGCGAGCTTGCCCTCGCGCATGGCGCCATTGATGCTCGATACGCTGGGCTCCAGGGCCGGGTCGATGCCGCGCACGATGGCGCCCCCCATCGCCGGCGGGTGACTCAGCATCGCGTCGGTATCGAGGAACGGCGCGGCGCCGATGAGCCCCGGCGCCCCTTGGAGCTCCTTGATCCGGCTGCGCCAGTCGAGAATGGGGGCGCCCGCAGGGGCGCCCGCACCAGCGCCCGCCGGCTGAGCCGCCCTCGTCAGCGTGGCATGCGCCGATAAACTGAGGAGGCGCGTGCGCAGCTCGCTCTCGAAGCCATTCATCACCGACAGCACGGTGATCAGGGCGAGCACCCCCAACGCCAGGCCCCCGAGCGACACCCAGGTGATAAAGGAGACGAAAAAGCTATGCTCGCGCGCCAGGGAGTACCGCAGGCCCACGAAAACTGGAACGGGCTGGAACATTCGCGGCGATTAAACCACAGGCGCGGGGGTACCAGGGGCCGCCGGCGCGGAAATGCAACATAATCAGAGTGTTAAGTGGTTCAAACAATTGCCTGCCGGGTCGGTGCTATAGTTCCCCATGGCAATGAACGAGCGCAACGACCGAGGTCTGCCATGAGCCATCGAATCCTTCTGATCAGCGCAGCGCTCGCCGCCTGTGCGAGCCTCACCGGCGTGGCGCAGGCGGACATCGTCGCGGTGGACTCGGGCATCGCCGTGCGCCCGTCCGATGGCATCGCGCCGACGCGCGGAATGACCATGAGCCAGGTCGCCAGCAAGTTCGGCGCACCGGTCAGCAAAGTCCCCCCCGTCGGTAAGCCGCCCATCTCCCGCTGGGAATATCCCGGCTTCATCGTGTATTTCGAGCACGACCACGTCATTCATAGCGTGGTGTCCGAATCCGCGGCGCCGCCCGCGCAAAGCGCTCCTCAGGCCACAACGCCCGCCGAGACCCCGGCGGCCTCGGCGACGGTGCCTGCGGCACCCGCGGCGCAAGCCGCCCCAGCCGAGTCGAATACGGCCTCCCCCGCGCCGGCCGCCGCAGAGCCCGTCGAGCCCCCGCCAGCCCCGTAGTTCGCGTAGAATCGCGGACTCGAAGGCTCACCGCGACTCGTTCGCGGCGGGCGTTTTTTCGTTTCGAATTCCCAAAGCATGCCACCTCTATTCGACCCGATCCTGCCGGCCTCCGCACCCTCGCTCGTCAAATGGGGTCAGCTCTATGGAGCGGCCCCCGCTCTGGCCATCGCCGAAGCGGCGGCCAAGGCCGCAGGCCCTCTCATCGTCGTCGCGGAGACCTCGCGCGCCGCCGAGACGCTGAGCGAGGAGATCGGATTCTTCTCGAGCGGAAGCCTGCCGGTGCAGGTGTTCCCCGACCTCGAGACGCTGCCTTACGACAGCTTCTCGGCGCACCCCGACATCACCTCGGCGAGGCTGCGAACGCTCGCGGAGCTGCCGCGGGCGCGGCGCGGCGTCTGGGTGGTTGCGATCGACACCCTGATGCAACGTCTCGCCCCGCGCAGCTACATCGAGGCGCACTCCCTGCAGGTGCACGTGGGAGAGACGCTGAATCTGGACGCGCTGCGCGAGCGGCTGGCGCTCGCCGGCTATGCCGCCGTGACTCAGGTCGCGGCCCATGGCGAGTTCGCCGTCCGAGGCTCGTTGCTCGACGTGTTCCCGATGGGCTCGGAAAGTCCGTACCGGATCGACATGCTCGACCGCGACGTCGACAGCATCCGTCATTTCGACCCCGACACGCAGCGATCGGGCGAGAAGCTGCAGCGGATTCACCTGCTGCCCGCGCGCGAAACGCCGCTCAGCCCGGAGGCGGTGCGCGAATTCCGCCGCCGCTACCGCCTGCGATTCCCCGGTGATCTGAGCGAGCACGCCGTCTACCGCGACGTGAGCGCGGGCCGCGCGCCCGGAGGGCTGGAGTTCTACCTGCCGCTGTTTTTCGAGCGCACATCGCATCTGTTCGAGTACCTGCCCCCCTCGAGCGTTCTGATCGACATTCGGGAGGCGGCTTCGCATGCGGATCGACTGTGGTCGGGAATCGTGGAACGGCACGATCAGCTTTCGCACGACCGCTTCCGTCCCATTCTCGACCCGGCGGAGATCTACCTGAGCGCCGCCGAGGTGCGCGCGGAAATTGCGGCGTGGCCGCGGATCGAGCTTCGATCCTTCGAATGGCCTCCCGAAGACCGGGGAGCCTCCGGCGCAGAGCCCGGGGAGCGGTCCGAGGCGTTCGCCGGCGTGCCCGTCCAGAATTTCGCGAGCTCGTCGCCGGCCGTGGTGCGCATCGATGCGCGCGCGGAGCAGCCGGCGGCGGAGCTCGAGGCCCATCTCGCCTCGATAGGCGGCCGCGCGCTGCTCGCGGCCGAATCGGCGGGGCGGCGCGAATTGCTGCTCGAGCTGCTACGCGGCCGCGGCATCAAACCCCAGGTTTTCGACAGCTTTGCGGCGTTCATGGCGGGCGGCGCGAGCCTCGGCATCACCGTGTCCGCGGCGGCGTCGGGTCTTCGCATCCTGTCCCCGCCGCTCGAAATCCTGACCGAATCGCAGCTGTTCGGCGACCGCGCGCGACAGGAACGACGGCGGCGCAGAGCCGAGCGGGACCCGGCCAAGATACTCAAGGAACTGTCGGATCTGCGCGTCGGCGCCCCCGTGGTGCACGAAACCTACGGGGTCGGCCGGTACGTGGGACTGCAGACCATGGATGTCGCCGGCTACACCGGCGAATTCCTGGTCCTCGAGTACGCCGACGGCGACAAGCTCTACGTGCCGGTGCAGTCGCTGCACCTGGTGTCGCGCTATACCGGGGCGCCGGCCGACACGGCGCCATTGCACAAGCTCGGCGGCGATCAATGGCAGAAGGCGCGCCGCAAGGCGGCTCAACGCATCCGGGATGTCGCCGCGGAGCTCCTGGATCTGTACTCGAGGCGGGCGGCGCGCGAGGGCGCTTCCATGCAGGCCGCCGAGGCCGACTATCGGGCCTTTCAAGCGGCCTTTCCATTCGAGGAGACCGCCGATCAGGCGACCGCCATCGAGCAGGTGCTCGCGGATCTGAAGTCCGGCAAACCCATGGACCGCGTGATCTGCGGCGATGTCGGCTTCGGAAAAACCGAAGTGGCGCTGCGTGCCGCGTTCGTCGCCGTCCAGGCGGGCAGACAGGTGGCGGTACTCGTCCCCACGACGCTGCTCGCGCAGCAGCACTACACCACCTTCGTCGATCGGTTCGCCGATTGGCCGGTTCGCGTGGAGAGCCTGTCGCGTTTCCGGACGAACAAGGAGGCGGCGGCCGTCATCGACGGCATCGCCGCGGGATCCGTGGATGTCGTCGTCGCCACGCATCGCCTGCTGCAGGGCAAGGTGCGCTTCAAGAATCTCGGGTTGGTGGTGATCGACGAGGAACATCGCTTCGGCGTGCGCGACAAGGAGAAGCTCAAGGCGCTGCGCGCCGAGGTCGACGTGCTCACCCTCACCGCCACCCCGATTCCGCGAACGCTCAACATGGCCATGGGCGGGTTGCGCGATCTCTCGTTGATCACAACACCTCCGGCCGAGCGGTTGGCCGTGAAGACCTTCGTGCTGGAGTGGAACGAGACCGTGGTGCGCGAGGCGTTGACGCGCGAGATACGGCGCGGCGGCCAGATCTACTACGTGCACAACACGGTCGAGACCATCGAGAAAACCGCCCAGGCGATCCGCGAGCTCGTGCCCGAGGCGAGTGTCGCCGTGGGGCACGGGCAGATGCGAGAGCGCGATCTCGAGCAGCTCATGCTGGATTTCTACCATCGCCGCTTCAACGTGTTGGTGTGCACGACCATCATCGAAAGCGGCATCGACGTGCCGACCGCCAACACCATCATCATCGACCGCGCCGACCGGTTCGGGCTGGCGCAGATCCATCAGCTGCGCGGCCGGGTGGGGCGCTCCCACCACCGCGCTTACGCCTACCTGATCACGCCGCCCCGCAAGGCGATGACGGCCGACGCCGTCAAGCGGCTGGAGGCCCTCGAGTCGCTGGAGGAGCTCGGCGCGGGCTTCACGCTCGCCACACACGATCTGGAGATTCGCGGCGCCGGCGAGCTGCTCGGGGACGAGCAGAGCGGCCAGATCCAGGAGATCGGCTACAACCTGTACATGGAGCTCCTGGAGCGGGCCGTCGCCGGATTGAAGGCGGGAAAGCCGGCCGACCTCGAAAAGCCGCTCCACGCCGGGCCCGAGGTCGAGCTGCACCTGCCCGCGCTCATTCCCGAGGATTACGTGCCGGACGTGCACCTGCGGCTGGTGCTCTACAAGCGCGTCGCAGGCGCCGAATCGCGCGAGGAGCTCGATGAGCTCAAGGTCGAGCTGATCGACCGCTTCGGGCCGCTGCCCCCCTATGCCCAGTCGTTGTTCAGAACGGCGCAGATCAAGCTGCGCGCCGCGCAGCTCGGCATCCGCAAAATCGATGCCGGAGCCACCGGCGGCTACTTCGTTTTCGACGAGGACAACAAGATCGATACCCGGCGGGTGCTGAAGCTGATCCAGACCCGGCCGAAGGATTACCGCCTGGAGGGCCCCTTGAAGCTGCGCTTCACCCACGACGCGCGCACCGAGGAGAACCTGTTCACGGGCGTCGAGATGATGGTCGAACTCCTGGCGTGAGCCGCGGGTCCGGCCCGCGGCTCCTCATATCGATCCGAGGAAGTCCATCTTGCCAACCTCCACGCCGTTCGAGCGCAGCAGCGCGTAGGTCATGCTTTCGTGGAAAAACAAGTTCGGCAGCACGAAACCCATGAGATAGGACAGGCCGGTGAAGGTGATGGTCCGGTTCGGGAACTTCATCTCGATCGCCCGGCTCTCCGCGCCCCGCAACTGCTCAGCCTTCACGCTGTTCACGAAGTCGAGCGTCTTTGCGATGCGTTGCTTGAGCTCATCGAAGGTCGTCTCGGTGTCCTCGTGCTTCGGAATCTCGATGCCCGCCAGACGGCCCGCCGCCCCCTTGGCCGTATCGCAGGCGATTTGCACCTGGCGGCTCAGGGGAAACATGTCCGGGAACAGGCGCGCCTGCACGAGGACCGCGGGATCGAACTTGCGCGCCGCGGCGTGCGCGGCCGCCTTGTCGAGCATCGCGGACAGGTTGGTGAGCGCGCGCGTCAGCACGGGAATGGAAAGATCGTGGATGGAAATGGTCACCGTCGCTGCTCCTCGAGTCCCCGCAATCTGGGGGCGCCACTTTAGCGGAAGTTCGCCGCAATGAGTAGAATAGCCCCATGCTGCCGGTGTCCGATGCCTGCGAACGCAACAAGGAGCCGATCCTCGCGGTACTGCGCGTATGCCTGGCCGGACGCGCCCACGTGCTCGAGATCGGCAGCGGCACCGGTCAGCACGCGGTTCATTTCGCGCGCCATCTGCCCCACCTTTCCTGGCACCCCACCGAACAGCTGAGCTATCTGCCCGACCTGGCCGCCCGCATCCGCCTGGAGGGCGGCGCCAATTTGCGCGCGCCGACGGTCCTCGACGTGCGTCAGGCCGTGTGGCCCGCCCGCTCGGTGGATGCGGTGTTCACCGCCAACACCCTGCACATCATGTCGTGGGCGGCGGTGGGAGCGTTGTACCGGGGGGTGGCGGACGTCCTGGCGGCGGGCGGCGTGCTGTGCGTGTACGGGCCCTTTCGTTACGGCGGCCGCTACACCTCCGAGAGCAACCGCGAGTTCGATTCCATGCTGCAGGAGCGCGACCCGCTGTCGGGCCTGCGCGACCTCGAGGCTCTCTGCGAACTCGCCGCTCCGTACGGCCTGGCGTTGGTTGCGGATCACGATCTGCCCGCCAACAACCGGCTGCTCGTGTTTCAAAAGGAGCCCGCTTCGGGAGCGTGAAAAAGGGGCCGGCCTTGTCGATCCAGATCAATTCGGCGCGACTTCGATCTCGTTGTTGACCGAGCGCACCCCGTCGGTCTCCTTGGCGATCATGCCCGCCAAATCGCGCGCATCCTTGGTCGGAGCGGTGCCGCTCAGCCAGACCACCCCGTTGGCATCGGTATCCACCTTCACGTGGGTGAGCGTGGACATGTGCTTGGCGGCCAGCTTCGTCTTCACCTTGGTGGTGATCACTGAATCCTTCACGTAATGGTGATCGCCCATGTCGTCCGCGAGCGCCAGCGGCAGGCACGCCGCACCCGCCGCCATCAAACCGATCAGTGCCAATGTTTTCATCGCTGTCCCCTATGATTTAAATTGAGTTTGCCGCGATCGACGCGATCAACTTGCGGACAGCGGCTTGTACGAGAATTTCTGACCCGCCACTGCCGCCTGGTACATCAGGCCGCCCTTGGCGATGGTGAATACCGCCATGCCCTTGTAATAGTGTCCGACGGTGGTGGCGTCCTTCTCGCCGCCGCTGGCGCCCGCCTCCTCGCCGTTGGTGCTGGCGCTCGCATCGGCGCTCGCGGTGATGGCGGTCACGCTGGCATCGGCGCCGAATTCGAAGTTGCCGGACTCGAATTCATCGAGCGCGCGCTTGTCACGGAAGAAGATGATCTCGCTGAACGCCTTGCCGCCGGCCTGGAAACCGACGCTGACCTGCGCGAGCGTCGCCTCGCCGACCTGATGTCCGCCGACGAACACGCCGCCCTTGCCGCCGGCGCCGCCGACTATGAAGGCGCCTTCGCCGACCGTTGGAAACACCGCATAGGCATAACTGTGGGAGAAGAAATGCGCGCTCTTGCCCGCATGTTTGAAGAGCGCGACGGTGTCGGAGTACTTCTCGGCCGAGGGCTCCGCTTGCACTGCAGTGGACAAACAGACGGTCAAAGCCACCGTCGCTACAAAGGCATTCATTAGGTTTTTCATGGTGGCCATACGATAAGTAGGCCGGGTGGGCGGGTATGTAGGAGGCGGGATCCAGTTTCGCGAGGACGATTCCCACATCGGGCGCCCCCCGGGTTTCCACGAATCCCCGGTGCCGAAGCCTCCACGGCGAGGGGTGCGGCGGCCCGGCCGCCGCACCCCCGGGCTGCTAGCCCTTGGTCATGTTTTCCGCCGCGAACTCCCAGTTCGCGAGCTTGTCGATCAGCGCGTTGGCGTAGTCGACCCGCTTGTTCTGGTAGTCGAGGTAATAGGCGTGCTCCCAGACATCGATGGTCAGCAGCGGCTTCTGGCCGTGCGCGATCGGCGTGTCCGCGTTGCCGGTCTTCACGATCTTGAGCTTGTCGCCCTCGAGCACCAGCCACGCCCACCCGCTGCCGAACTGCTGAACCGCCGCGTTGGAGAGCTCCTTCCTGCAGGCATCGACCCCGCCGAACGCCGCGTCCATCTTGGCCTTCAGCGCCGCCGGCGGCTCGCCGCCGCCCCTGGGCTTGAGGCTTTTCCAGTAGAAGTCGTGATTCCACGCCTGGGCGGTGTTGTTGAAGATTCCGACCCGATCCGCCTTGCCCGCCGTCGCACGCACGATCTGATCGAGCGGCAGATCGGCCAGCTCGGTCCCGACGATCAGCTTATTGGCATTGTCCACATAGGTTTTATGGTGCTTGCCGTAATGGAAGCTGATCGTCTTCGCGGAAATGACCGGTTCGAGGGCGTTCTCGGCCCAGGGTAGCGCGGGAAGACTCAACGGGGAGGAAGTGGATGCTGCAGATGCCATGGATGCTCCTTGGGTTGTGGGGATGCCAAGCGGCTCGTGATGTCACGTACTCGGCGAAGCTCAGTGGCCGTCCGTCCCGCGGTCAATGCCCGCGGACGGCCGGCTCAACGGGCTAATCCTGCCTGATTTTCGTCCGGCCGGCGACTGGGCGGGAGCGGCTGGCCGCAGGTCGTGCGGGCGGGGCACCGCCGGAGGAGCCGGCGCTCTCGTTCAGCTCCGCCTGGAGGTCGTTTTTTTCGCGGTGGTCGAGCGGGCGGCCGCTGTGGTCGTATTTTTCCCGCTCATCGAAAGTCTTTCTGTTGGGCATGACGCGCTCCGCCGGCGAGGGATCGGACCGACGCTAGCGGCTTTGCCCGCCCTGCGCGAGCTGCGCGGGCCCCGATGTCGTGTAGGCGGGCGCCGACCTGCTCAGCCGATCAGGCAGCGCAGGCGCTGCGTTCGCGAGCCCGCCGGGGTGTCGGCCGCGCGGCGCAGGAGGTTCTCCGCGTCCACCGCGGGCAGCGGGCGGCTGAACAGGAATCCCTGGGCCTCCTGGCAGGAATGCTCCTGCAGGAACAGCAGCTGTGGAAAATTCTCCACCCCCTCGGCCGTGACGTTGATGCGCAGCGTCCGCGACATCGCGATGATCGCCGCCGCGATGGCCCGATCGTCGCTGCACTCCACCAGACTGGTCATGAACGACTGGTCGATCTTCAGCCGGTCCACCGCAAAATTGCGCAGCCGTCCGAAGCTCGAGTAGCCGGTGCCGAAGTCGTCGATCGCCAGCAGAATGCCGAGCGCCTTCAGTTGCGCGAGCGCCTGCTCCGCCCAGGCCTCGTCCTTCATCACCACCGATTCGGTGATCTCGAGCTCGAGCATCGAGGGGGGTATTCCGGTCTCCCGGATGATCGATTCCACCTGCGACGGAAATTCCTTGAGCGAGAACTGCTGCCCGGACACGTTCACGGCCATGCGCACCACCGGCAGACCCTCGTCGTGCCAGATCCTCGCCTGCCGGCACGCCGTCCGCAGCACCCACTCGCCGATCGACAGGATCAAACCCGTCTCCTCGGCGATCGGGATGAACTCGAGCGGGGCGACCTGGCCGAGATCGTCGTTCTTCCAGCGCAGCAGCGCCTCCATGCCCGATATCGTGCCCGTGGTCACGTCGAACTGCGGCTGATAATTCAGCGTGAATTCGCCGCGCTCCAGGGCGCCGCGCAGCTTCGCCTCCAGCGTGAACCGGTGCAGCGCCGCGTCGTTCATCGCGGTGTTGAAGAACGCGTGCATGCCCGGCCCCTTGCGCTTCGCAAAATACATGGCGAGGTCCGCGTTGCGCAGCAGCGTGTCCACGTCCATGCCGTCGTTCGGGTAAAGGGCGATGCCGATGCTCGGCGTGATCACCAGCGTGTGCTTCGCGAGGTGCATCGGCTGCTGCAGTTCCGCGATCAACCGGGAGGCGACCGCCGCGGCATCCGCCGCGGCCCGCACCCCGGGAAGGATCACGATGAACTCGTCGCCGCCGAGCCGCGCAATGTGATTCGTGCGCGGGCTCGGATGATCGTCGGCGGGGGCCCCGTCGTCGGCACGCAGCGAATCGCGCATCCGCGAGGCGACCAGGCAGAGCAGCTCGTCGCCCACCGCGTGGCCCAGGGTGTCGTTGACCCGCTTGAAATTGTCCAGGTCCAGATACAGGACCGCGACACTGTGGTCATGGTGCTTCGCCGCCGCGAGCGCGCTCGCCAGACGGTTGCGCGACTGCTCGCGGTTCGGCAGCCCCGTGAGCGCGTCGAAGTAGGCCAGCTTCACGATTCGATGCTCGGAGCGCCACTTGCTCGCCAACGATATCGTCATCTGGCGGATTTCGTGCGGGTGAAACGGCTTTTGAAGATACGAGAGCTTCTCCTCGGGCGGAACGATCGACCCCATCTCGGCCGGATCCACGTCCGAGTAAGCCGTGCACAGCACGATTTCGATGGCCGGGTCGAGCTCGCGGATGCGCGCCGCGGCCCAGACCCCGTCCGGTCCCGGCGGCATGCGCATGTCGATGAAGGCCACCGCGAACGGATCCTCCGCCGCGACCGCATCGCGTACCGCGGCGACGGCGGCTTCGGCACCCTCGCAGAACACCGGTGCGAACGACGTGTTCGGCGAGGACAGTCTTTTCACCACGTGGTCCGCGGACGGCTTGGTGAACAGGCGCTCCCGCAGATTGCGAAACACCGCGGTCTCGCCGTTCATGTCGGCTTCGGTCAGGATGTCCCGATAGGCGTTGCGCACCTCCGCCTCGTCGTCGGCAATGAGCACTCGTATCGCTCTTCGTTTTTCCGTCACGGATCCATCCTCACGTTTCATGAAGCGCCAGGGGCAGCATCAGATGCAGCGATGCGCCGAGCCCCGGTCCCTCGCTGGCCGCCCAAATCCTCCCGCCGAGCCCGGCCATGGCGTTGGCGCACCAATGCAGGCCGAGGCCGTAGTTGCTGTCGCGCGACTTGGTCGAGAAGCCCTCGTCGAAGACGCGTTTCAGATCGCTTTCGGCAATGCCCACACCGTCATCCTTGCAATGCAGATGCAGCTGATCGCGATCGTCCTCCCGCACGATCTCCGCCCCCACCCTCAACACTCCCCGGTCCCGGCCCGCGTCGCGCACCGCGTCCGCCGCGTTGATGATCAGGTTCTGCAGCACCAGGCGAAGCACGGTGCGGGCGACCCGTACCGCGCCCACCTTGCCGAGCGACTCCTCTGGATCCACCGTCAGCCGCTGGCGGCAGGCGTCGGGCACGATCTCCAGGGTCTGTGAGACCAGGTCCGGCAGGCGCACCGACTCGATCACGGCCTCGTTGCGCGTGGAGCGCATCAGCTCCTTCAGCGCGGTCTGAACGGTCTGCGCCTGGCGCTGGATCACCTCGGCGTCCGCCTTCGCCTCGTCGATGCGCGACGACACCTCGCGGCACCCCAGGCGCAGGAATTCGATCAGGTCCGTTTGCCGCGGCGACACCGGCGCCGCGCCGCGCAGCTCCCCGCAGGCCAGCTCGAGATCCCCCATCGGCATGTCCCGCAGCCGGCTCTCGAGCCTCGCCACACGCACCGACAGCGGCGTCATGGCGTTGCCCAGATTATGGAGCACTCCTTTCGCAAGCTCGGCGAAGCCCGCCTGGAAGGACTTGTCCACCAGCTCGCTGCGGGTCTGATGGACCCGCGCCACCATGCTGTCGAACTCGCGCGCCAGCAGGCCGATCTCATCCCCGGTGTTCAGGTCCAGGCGCGCGCTGAGATCGTTTCGCTCGCTGATCGCGACGGCATGCCGCGTCACGCGGGCGAGCGGCTCGAGCACCACCCGGTTCAGGATGACGACCAGCAGTATGAGCACGATCACCGCGGCACCGACGAGGTACGCGGAGGCATAGTTCACGGCGGTGAGTCCGCGGGCGGTGATTCTTCGCGGGACATCGACCGACAGCACCGCGAGCGGTCGGCCGTAGATGTCGGACAGCTGCTTCTCGATGCGCGTCGTCGCGTCGGTCTCGCTCACCCTGTCGCCGGGAAACGGGCGGATGATCGGCTCGAGCGACAGCGCGGCCTGGGCGCGGGCACCCAGCGCCCGCACGTTGGCAGGGGTCAGGAGCTGGCCCATGATGACCATGCCGAGGTGCCTGCCGCCACCGCTGCCGTCGAGCACGGGGGCCGCGGCGATCATCATCAAGCCCCGGTTGGTGCGGACCAAGCCCCGGGCCGGGTTGCCGGCGGCGAGATTCGCACGCCAGGGAAAGTCGGCGGGCAGCCGTTTGTAGGCGGCGAAATCCAGGCCCGATGCCGGGCCGGCGATGCCGGCGCTCGACAGCACCACATTGCCGCCGAGATCCGCGATCATCACCGCGTCGACCTGCAGTTGTTTCAGGGCGATCGGCGTGATGTTCGCGCGCACGAACTCCAGGCTCGGCGCCTGGACATAGCGATATACGTCGTCCCAATTTCCCCAATCGGCCGCGGTGAGCTCGAGACCGCCGAGCGAGGCGTCGAGGGCGTAATCGATTCGCCGCATGGACACCTTGGCATCGTCGCGCTCGAGCTCGGCGAAGCTCGGCATGAGGACCTCGCGCTGAACCGCGATCTCGATCAGGATCAGGATCACGAACAGCATCGCAAGCAGCGAGATCACTTTCGTGCGGATGTTCATGGCTTCTAGGTATCAAATTCCCGGGATCGGCGCCGAAACCGAGTACCGGTTCGGGCCGCCCCGGACCATGAAATTGCGGGGTAATGAACGGCATCACATCGCCGTGCCGGCGAATGCGACCTGGTTCACACCGCCCGGGATGCGCGAGCGCCGTCGAAAAGCCGCTAAAGCCGTTCCGGCTCGACCGGCTTGTGAGGTGATGGTCGAACGGCGGCCCCGGGGGCTCAGGCGGCGCGGTTGCGGCCGCCCTTCTTGGCGAGTTTCAACTGAAGCTGGGATTTCTCGACGAGCGCCGCCGGATTCTGGTCGGGCTCCGGCACCGCGGCGCAAACGCCGACGCTCACGCTGACGTAGCGCAGGACACCCGAGCGCGGATGATGGATGCGCAGCTCGCGCACGCGCTCGGCCATGACGTGCCCGAGCGCGAGGGCCTGCTCCAACGTCAAACCCGGGGCAAACGCCATGAGGCTTCCGCCGTCGATGCGCGCGGTCACGTCGCTCGAGCGGCGCAGACAGCCCGAAATGCAATGCGAGACGCGCCGGATGGCCGAGTCGCCCGCGGCGCGCCCGAAAGTCGCGTTGTACAGATCGAGCGAGTCGATGTCGATCGCGAACACCGCGATGCTGCGCTTCTCGCGCTGTGCGATGGCCCAGTCGCGCTTCAGCAGCTCCTGCAGATAGGGCAGCGTGAACAGGCCCGTCAGACGGTCATCGCGCACCGCGACGCCGGTGGGCTGATGTGCGCCCGACAGCGAATCGCGCGTGAGCTTCGGATCGATGCGCAGCCGGTCGCCGGCATCGCGATGATGTCCCGCGAAATGCGTGACGCGCCCGTCCGCGTCCCGCAAGGGGAGCACCGTGAGCTCGTTCCAGAAGAGCGACCCGTCCTTGCGATAATTGCGCAGCAGCACGCGGCAGGATTCGCCCTGCTTCAGGGCGTCTCGAAGCCGGTGGCGGCCGTCCTGCTCGCGGTCGTCCCCCTGCAGAAGGCGAAGATTCTTGCCGAGGAGGTCGGCGGCGGCGTAGCCCGTCATCGATTGGAACGCCGGGTTGACGTAGACCACCGGATGGTCCTCGGCCAGCGCATCGACCATCGCCACGCCTTCGGGCGAGGACTCGAGCAGGCGGCGATAGAGATCCGCATCGAAGCGCATCACGATCGGCCTTCGCTCAACGTCAGCGTCGGCGCCGCGCAGAGCTCCGCGACCACCGCGACCGCGTCGCGCCACTGGCTCGAGCCGCGCAGCTCCGCAGGTGCCTCGCTGCGGCCGCGCATGCGCACCAGCCGCGCCTGCGTGGCCGGGCCGGCCGAGTCGGCGTCCAGATTCCGCAGCGCGGTGTGGACGGCCTCGCGGTCGTTGCAGATCGGCAGCACATCGCAGCCCGCCGCGAGCGCAAGCCGCGCGCGCTCGACCACGTCGCCGCAGGCCGCGGCGCCCGCCATGCTCAAATCGTCGGCGAAAACACAGCCGTGAAAGCCGAGCGTGCCGCGTAGAATGCCGTTGATCCAACGCGGGGACAGGCTGGCCGGCTTCGGGTCGACCGCGGAATATTCGACGTGCGCCGCCATGATGCCGGGCAGCTGGTTCTCGATGAGCGCGCGGTACGGCGAGAGGTCGGCCTCCATGTCGGCGAGCGGGCGCCGGTCCACGGGGAGCGCCAGGTGCGAGTCCGCCCGTACCGCGCCATGTCCGGGAAAATGCTTGGCGACCGCGGCCATCCCCGCTTCGCGCATTCCCGCCATGTAGGCGGTGGCAAGCGCCGCCACCGCCTGCGGGTCGCGGTGAAACGCGCGGTCGCCGATGATCTCGCTCAGGCCGTAATCGAGGTCCACGCAGGGAGCGAAGCTGAAGTCCACCCCTACCGCCCGCAATTCGGCCGCCATCAGCCAGCCGAGCGAGTGGGCTTCGCGCAGTGCATCGCGCCGATCCTCGTCGTAGCGCCGCCCGAGCACCCGGACCGGCGGCAGCCGCGTGAACCCCTCGCGAAAGCGCTGCACGCGCCCTCCCTCGTGGTCCACGGCGATCAGCAGAGGCGGGCTTCGAAGCTCGCGTATTGCGCCGCAAAGAGCCGAAATTTGCCGGGGATCCCGATAGTTACGGGTGAACAGGATGACGCTTCCCACCAACGGGTTGCGCAGCACTTCGAGGTCTTCCGAGGTGAGCTCGGTGCCCGCGATGTCGACCATGAGGGGGCCCGGGCTCATGCGCCCCGCTCGAACACGGCGACCGATTCGACGTGCGTTGTATGCGGAAACATATCCATCACCCCTGCACCGACGAGCTGGAATCCGTTGGTTTCGATCAAGATTCCAGCATCCCGCGCCAAACTCCCCGGATGGCAGGAAATATACACGACCCGCCTGGGCCCCCACTGTGCCATACGTTCCATGATTGCAAGCGCGCCCGCCCGCGGCGGGTCGATGAGCACCAGATCGTACCGGCCGGCGGCCCAGGCTCCGAGCCCCGCCGGCTCGAACAGGTTGTCCAGATGAAATTCGGCATTTGCGATGCCGTTCCGGGCCGCATTCGCCTGCGCTTTGGCCACCAGCATGCGGTCGCCCTCGACCCCCACCGCCGTGCCCGCACGCCGCGCGATCGGCAGGGTGAAATTCCCCAATCCGCAGAACAAATCCAGCACGCGGTCCGCCGCCGAGGGCTGCAGCAGGTTCATCGCGGCCTCGATCATCGACCGGTTGATCTCGCGATTCACCTGGATGAAATCGGCGGGACCGAACTCGAGGGTCACACGGCCCCCGTCCACCGTATAGGTGAGCGGAGCCGCGGCACCGAGGGGCGTGATCGTGTCCAGGCCGCCGGACTGCAGATAGATCGCGACGGCCCGATTCATGCCGAATTCCGCCAGCCGTTCGAGATCCTCCGCCGTCGGCGTCTCCATCACCCGGAACACCAGCGCCGCGGTGTCGTCGCCGGCCGCGACCTCCACCTGGGGCAGCTTGTCGCGGATGCTGAGCCGCTCGACCAACGCCGCGAGGTCCCCGGGCAGCGTGGCGAACCGCTCGATGAGTGTCTCACACCGCCGCAGATCCGCGATGTACGGCTTTTCCCGCTCGCGAAATCCCGCGAGCACCCTGCCTTTCTTGTGCACGTATTTGACGCCCAGGCGGGCCCGGCGCCGGTAGCCGAAAGCCGGCCCGCGGATCGGCTCGAGCACGTGCCGCGGCTTGACGCGGCCGATTCGCTCCAGATTGTCGAGCAGTTGGCGCTGCTTGGCGGCGAGCTGCGCGTCGGGCGACAGGTGCTGCAGGGAGCACCCGCCGCACACGCCGAAATGCGCGCATCGCGGACTCACCCGGTCCGGCGAAGCCACCAGGATCTCCACCAGCGAAGCCTCGTCGAAGGTGCGCCGGCGTTTGAACACCCGCAGGCGAACGCGTTCCGCCGGCAACGCTCCGTCGACAAACACGGTCTTGCCGTCGAGGCGCGCGATGCCGCGTCCGTCGTGCGCCAGATCCACGACGTCCGCCTCTTGCACCCCGGTGGATCTCAGCTCGGAAGCCATGCGGCCGAGAACTCGCGAAGGTGGACGGCGCTGGATTCCGCGAGCAGCTGCCTGACCCGCGCAATCTCGTTCGCGTGCTCGACCGGGTTCAAGTTGCCTCGCAGCAGCTCGAAGCGCAGGTAGATCAGATAGGTGTTGAGCACGTCGGTCTCGCAGTAATCACGGATTTTCCCGATGCCCCCCTCGAGGAACACCTGCCACACCTCCGAGCCGTGCATGCCGAGCTTTCCCGGCAGGCCGAGCAGACAGGCCATGTCCTCCAGGCTGGCGCGGCCGCGGCCCTGGAAGCCGGACAGGATGTCCATCAGGTCCATGTGGCGCCAGTGATATCGGCTCAGGTAGTTGCTGTACCTGAAGCTCGCGTCCGAGCCGCCGGTCTCCCAGTAGCGCGCGGCCGTGATGCCGTGCAGGAGGCTTCTGTAGTGCAGCACCGGCAGATCGAAGCCGGCGCCGTTCCAGGACACGAGGTCGGGCGTGTACCGGTCCAGGCCGTCGAAGAAGCGCTCGATCAGATCCTTTTCGGACGAACTTTCGTCGCCGAGGCTCCAGACCTTGAGCGAATCCCGCGAGCGCATGACCACCGAGATCGCGACCACGCGGTGCTGCTCGTGCGGCAGAAACTCGCTGCCGACTTCCTGGCGGCGCTTGGTGAACATGATCCTGCCGACCTGCTCGTCGGTCAGATCCCGAAGCCCGTACAGCCTGCGGCCGAGCGCCGTGTCCGGCACGGTCTCGATATCGAAGATCAGCGTATTCACGCCCGAGCCTTACGCGGCCGTCGCGCGACGCATGAGCACCGCGACCGCCACCACGAGGCCCGCCTCGTCGGTGAGCGTCACGTGACCCTCGCCGATGCCGAGGCCCTCGCGCACCCGCGCCCCGCGCTCCGAGTACACGACTTCCGGCCTGCCCCAGGAGTTCTGCACGATGCCCACGTCGCGGATCCACACGCCGTGCGCGAAGCCGGTGCCCATGCCCTTGACGATGGCCTCCTTGGCGGCGAAGCGCATCGCCAGAAAACGCACCGGGCGTGCCGTGCGCTCGAGCTGGCTGCGCTCCTGCGGCATCAACAGGTGCGAGACGAACCGCTCCCCGTACTTCGCGTATACGCGCTCGACGCGATCCACCTTGAGCACATCGATACCGATGCCGAAGATCATCGCGCCGCGCGCATCAACGCTTTCATGTCGCCCACGGCCCTGGCCAGGCCGTCGAACAGCGCGCGCGCGATGATCGAATGGCCGATGTTGAGCTCGGCGATTTCCCCGATCGCCGCGATCGGCTCGACGTTGTGGTAGTTGAGGCCGTGGCCCGCGTTGACGGTGAGGCCCAGGGACGCGGCGAGCTTCGCGGCCGAGCGTACCCGCTCGAGCTCCAGGGCAAGCGCCGGCCCGGACGCGTTGGCGTAGGTGCCGGTGTGCAGCTCGATGACCGGCGCACCCGCGCGCACCGCGGCCTCGACCTGCGCGGGCTCGGGATCGATGAACAGCGATACGCGGATGCCCGATGCGGCGAGAGCCGCACAGGCCGCACCGACGCGCGCCATCTGGCCCGCGACATCGAGCCCGCCCTCCGTGGTGATCTCCTGGCGCGACTCGGGCACCAGGCAGCAATCCTGGGGCTTCACGCCGGATGCGATCCGGATCATCTCGTCGGTCACCGCCATCTCGAGGTTCATCCGGGTCTGCAACAGCTGGCGCATGAGCGTCACATCCCGGTCCTGAATGTGGCGTCGATCCTCCCGCAGATGCAGCGTGATGCTGTCGGCCCCCGACTGCTCCGCCAGCAGCGCCGCATGAACGGGATCGGGGTAGGCGATGCGCCGCGCCTGGCGAAGCGTCGCGACGTGGTCGATGTTGACCCCGAGGGCGATGCCGCCGGTCATGCTGGGCGAAGATGCGCTCATGGAGCGTGCCGCCGCATCGCCAGCATCACCTCGCGGGATTTCAGCGCCCGTCCATCCAGACAGGCGTCGAGGGCCGCGCGAAGCACGCGCTTGGCGTCCTTGAGCGAGCGGGCGTCCGCGAACGCCTCCGCCTCGAGATCGGCGAGCGAGCGGCCGTAGACCGCGCCCGGGGCTTCCGCCACGCAGGGTTGCGGGCCGCGCTGCGCCTGAAATTTGTAATATCCGTCCACCACGATCGGATCTCCGTCGGCGGTGCGGGACAGCTCCAATCCGTATCCGAGGTTGTCCAAGAGCCGCTTCTCGAAGCGCCGCAGATGCTCCTCCTCGGACCCGCCGCCGCACAGCCCCCCGACGCAGGCGCCGTACGCGGCGAAGATCTCCGGATGCGGATCGCAGCGCTCGGTGAGCTTCAGGATGAGCTCGTTCAGGTAGAATCCGCTCATCAGGCGCTCGTTCGGCAACGCGGTCGCGGCGCCGTCGATTTCGGCGCTCACGAGCTGGCAGGCCTCGCCCCTTCCCGACCAGGATACGAGCAGCCGTTGAAACGGGCGCAGCACCGACTTGAGGCTGGACCTGCCGCCATTGGCGCCGCGCGCGAACAGCGCCAGCCGGCCGTGTTCGTGGGTGAGCACCTCGACGATGCGGCTGGTGTCGCGGTAGGCGTATTGATGCAGTACGTAGACGGGCGCGAGCCAGACGCGGCGGGACGAGGGACGGGAGGTCACAGCGTCTCGTACCCGAATTGGCGCAGCGCCATTTCACTGTCCGCCCAGTTTTCCTTCACCTTGACCCAGAGCTCCAAGTGCACCGAACGCTGCCACAGATCGTTGAGCTCGATGCGGGCCAGGCGGCCGATCTCCTTGAGACGCTCCCCACCCTGGCCGATGACGATGGCCTTCTGGCCGGCGCGCTCCACCCAGATGACGGCGTTGATGAGGACGCGCCCGTCCTCGTCCGCGAATCGCTCGATCTGCACGTTGATGCCGTAGGGCAGCTCCTCGCGCAGCTTCAACGTGAGCTTCTCGCGCACGATTTCCGCCGCATGAAACGGCTCGTCGCGGTCGGTCAGCACGTCCGGCGCGAACAGGGGCGGCGCGACGGGCAGACGCGAGCCGACGAGCTCCGTCAACCGGTCCAGATTATCGCTGTCGAGCGCCGAAATCGGAACGATTCCCGAGGCGGGCACGCGCTGCGCCACGTCCTCGATGAAGGGCAGCAATTGCTCCTTCGGCACGACGCGGTCCACCTTGTTGATCACGAGAAAGAGCGGCTGCTTCAGGCCGCGCACCCGCTCCCACACCCAGAGGTCCTCCTCCGTGAAGCGCATGGCCTCGATCACGAACAGGATCACATCGGCGTCCTGGGAGGACGAGATGGCGACGCGATTCATGTACTGGTTCATGACGCGGCGGGTGCTTTCATGCAATCCGGGCGTGTCGACCAGGACGAGCTGCGCCTCGGGGCGGTTCACCACGCCCAGGATGCGGTGCCGGGTGGTCTGCGGCTTGGCGGTGACGATGCTCACCTTGCGGCCGACCAGCGCGTTCACCAGCGTGGACTTGCCCACGTTGGGCCGGCCGACGATGGCCACCATGCCCGCGCGAAATGGCTGTTCGCTCACGATGAGGAACCGCGCAGGTCGGCGGGCAGAAGCTCGAGCGCATTCTGCGCGGCCATCTGTTCGGCCCGGCGCCGGCTGACGCCCTCGCCGCTGGCCGTCAGCCCGAAGGCCGCCACCTCGCAGGTGACCGCGAACGACTGGGCATGCGCGTCACCCGTGGTCGAGCGCAGGCTGTAGACCGGCAGCGCCAATCCGCGCGCCTGCAGGATCTCCTGGAGCCTGGTTTTGGCATCCTTGAGGGACTCCGCCTCGGGCAGCTGCGCGAGGCGCGCTCCGATGATCCGCCTGACCGCCGACGAAGCGGCGTCGAAACCGCCATCCAAGAAAATCGCTCCCACCATCGCCTCCAAGGCGTCCGCCAAGATCGACGCCCGTCGAAAACCGCCGGATTTCAGCTCACCCGGTCCGAGCCGCAAATGCTCTCCGAACCCGAGCTCGCCCGCGATCCGGCCGAGCATATCGCCGCTGACCAGCGTCGCCCTCAGGCGCGACAGCGCCCCCTCGGCGGCATCCGGATGCGCATCGTATAGCATGCGCGCCACACTGCAATTAAGAACCGAATCGCCGAGGAATTCGAGCCGCTCGTTGTGCTCCGCCCCGGCGCTGCGATGCGTGAGCGCCTGTCGGCACAGCCCGGGATCGGCGAAGGCATGGCCGAAGCAGCGCTGCGCCCAGGCCGAGTTCGCGTCCACGGCGGGCGATTGCGCGCCGCGCACGTCCGCGCCGCCCGTCCCGCTCACTGCACCTTCACGGTCTTGTCGAAGTGCACCGAGAGCGACACGTTGGCGACGTAGGGAACCGTCTGGTCGTAGCTGATGTGCATCTGGGTGCCGTCCGAGTCCTTGGTGATCTCGACTTCCTTGAAGTCCGGCACGTCGATGTCCTGGATCTCCCATTGCTTGGCCAGGGCGTTCATCAGGCTCCTCTGGTCGGGATTGTCGCCCTTGGCGTCGGAGGCGGCGCCTTCCATGCTGCGCGCCACCTTCAGGTAGTTGAGGTAGACCGGAGTCAGCCGGATGCCGGCATAGACCACCACCCCGACCAGGGCGAGGACGCACAGTAGGCCGATCATCGTCATCCCTTGCTGGTGCTTGCGCATAAACGCCTCCCGAAACAGGCTCTTATTGAATCGCATTCCCGATCCGGTGCCAGAGAGGTCCGTCACGAGTATCGAGATTAAGCCAGATTCTGACCGCCTTACCCACGAGATTCTGCTCCGGAACGTAGCCCGGGGCCTCGGGATCGCCCTGCCAGCGGCTGTCCTTGCTGTTGTTGCGGTTGTCGCCCATGAAGAAATAGTGGCCGGCCGGCACGGTCCATTCCCCGCTGGTCACGCTGCCCCGGGCAAACATGATCCGATGGCGCTTGGCGCCGAGCTGCTCGAAGGCGGTCGGCACCCCCGCATAGTTCCACTGATTTTGCTTCGGTCCCGTGTATATCGGACCGGGGGTCTGCGGCTGCAGCACGCCGTTCACGTAGACCTGGTTGGCCTCGTCCACCCGGATGCGGTCTCCCGGCAGCCCGACCAGGCGCTTGATGTAGTTGATCTTGGGGTTCGGCGGCAGCCGGAACACGATCACGTCGCCGCGCTGCGGCGTTCCGGTCGCGACCACCAGCGTATTGGTCACCGGCAGACGCAGCCCGTAGGAGAACTTGCTCACGAAGATGAAATCGCCGTCGAACAGCGTCGGCATCATGGAGTCGGAGGGAATTCGAAACGGCTCGAACAGGAAGGAGCGGATCACCAGCACGAGCAGGATGACCGGGAAGAACGAGCGTGCGTACTCGACCGCGACGGGCTCCCGAACGCGCTCCGGCGGCGTCCCGGCGCCCGCCGCCAGCGCCTTGCGCCGCCGGGAGAAGAACGCCTGGTCGAGGCCCCAGATGGCGCCCGACATGGCGCCCACCAGCACCAGCATGAAACTGAAGTCCACCGCCTCGTAGCGGAACAGCCGCCACAGCATCCCGAGTGCGAGCGCCACGAGCAGATAGCCCGCGATGCGCGGCAGCAGCGGCTCCGTGACGCTCATGGCGCCGGGGTCGCGCTGCGGACGCAGGAACCATCCGTCGACCAGGATCACCAGGACGCAGACGATGGCTGCGCAAAGCATGACTACAAAAAGGCTGTCGCCGTCATTCACGAAGAACCCCCGACTTTCCGATTCCGATACAACGCATGCATGGTCAACTGCTTTTCTTGCCCACCTGAAGCACCGCCAGGAAGGCCTCCTGAGGGATTTCGACCTGGCCGACCTGCTTCATGCGCTTCTTGCCCGCTTTTTGCTTCTCCAGAAGCTTGCGCTTGCGGGTGATGTCGCCGCCGTAGCATTTCGCGAGCACGTTCTTGCGCATGGCCTTGACCGTGGCCCGCGCGATGATATGGCTGCCGATCGCCGCCTGCACCGCCACCTCGAACATCTGGCGCGGAATCAGCTCCTGCATCTTGTCGACCAGTTCCCGCCCGCGCTGATAGGAGTGGTCCCGATGCACGATGAGCGACAGCGCATCGACCGGATCGCCATTGATCAACACGTCGAGCTTGACCAGCGGGGCGGCCTTGAAGGAATGAAACTCGTAGTCGAAGGAAGCGTACCCGCGGGTGGCCGATTTCAGCCGGTCGAAGAAGTCGAGCACGACCTCGGCCATGGGCAGCTCGTATTGCAGCGATACCTGGCTTCCGAGGAAAAGCATCTTTTTCTGCACGCCGCGCTTCTCGCTGCAGAGTGTGAGCACCGCGCCGACGTGATCCGGCGGCACCAGGATGTTGGCCGTGATGATGGGCTCGCGCATTTCGGCGATTCGGTCCTGGGCCGGGAGCTTGGTCGGGTTGTCGACGTACTCGATCGATCCGTCCGTCAGCACGA
This sequence comes from uncultured Gammaproteobacteria bacterium, assembly GCA_963736185.1. Classification (GTDB taxonomy): domain Bacteria; phylum Pseudomonadota; class Gammaproteobacteria; order Steroidobacterales; family Steroidobacteraceae; genus Bog-1198. The sequence continues at coordinate 31,872 of CAVTNZ010000101.1, forward strand.
GCTCGTAGATCACGGTGGGAGCGCTGGTGATCAGGTCCAGATCGTACTCGCGCTCCAGCCGCTCCTGCACGATCTCCATGTGCAGCAGGCCCAGGAAGCCGCAGCGAAAGCCGAAGCCGAGCGCGGTCGACACCTCGGGCTCGAAATGCAGGGCCGAGTCGTTGAGCTTCAATTTCTTCAACGCGTCCCGGAACTGCTCGTAGTCGTCCGAGCTCACCGGGAAGAGGCCGGCGAACACCCGCGGCTGCACCTGCTTGAAGCCGGCGAGCGCCTCGCGCGCGGGATTGGCCTCGAGGGTGATGGTGTCGCCCACGGGAGCGCCGTCGATCTCCTTGATGCCGGCGACCACGAAGCCCACCTCCCCGGTGTTCAGCGAATCCCGCGTCACGGGCTTGGGCGTGAAGCGGCCCAGCTTGTCGATGACGTGGCTGCGCCCCGTGGACATGACGCGGATTTTCGCGCCGGCATGCAGTGCCCCGTTCATGACGCGGACCAGCGAGACCACCCCGACATAGTTGTCGAACCACGAATCGATGATGAGCGCCTGCAGCGGGCCGTCGGGATCGCCCTTCGGCGCCGGAATCCGCTTGACCAGGTGCTCCAGGAGCTCCGCGACGCCAAGGCCGGTCTTGGCGCTGACCAGCGCGGCGTCGTCCGCCGGGATACCGATGATCTCCTCGATCTCGTGGATCACCTTCGCGGGATCGGCGGACGGCAGGTCGATCTTGTTGATGACCGGCAGCACCTCGAGCCCCTGTTCCAGCGCGGTGTAGCAGTTCGCGACGCTCTGTGCCTCCACGCCCTGCGCGGCATCCACCACCAACAGCGCCCCCTCGCAAGCCGCGAGCGACCGTGACACTTCGTAAGAAAAGTCGACGTGTCCGGGCGTGTCGATGAAGTTGAGCTGGTACACCTCGCCGCCTTGCGACTTGAAGGCGAGCGTGACGCTCTGCGCCTTGATGGTGATGCCGCGCTCGCGCTCCAGATCCATGGAGTCCAAGACCTGAGCCTGCATCTCGCGGGCCTCGAGGCCGCCGCACTCCTGGATGAACCGATCGGCCAGCGTCGATTTGCCGTGATCGACGTGGGCGATGATGGAGAAGTTGCGGATGTTTTTCATTAACGAGGGAAGGCCTGGGCAAACCTCCGATTATACCGGTCGGCGATGGTAAGTTAGGGCTTTAAGCAACTCCTCGGTGTCCAGCCTCCCGTGGCAGACCAGCTCGCCGCCGAGGAGCAGCACCGGTATCTTGTGGCCGTAGCGCACGCGCGCCGCGGCATCCTCATCCACGTCGCGCACCTCGATCGGGTAATCGCGCGTAGCCGGCATCTCGCGCAGTTGCGCCAGCATTTCCTCGCACAGGCAGCAGCCGGGTCTGGAATAGAGCAGGAAACCCGGCATATCGGCGCCGTGCCACGCCCTGGCGGCTAGGGGCGCGGGCCGTTCCCGAAGGATTTGACCGAATGGGCGATGGACTCGACCGTCTGAGCCGGAACCTCGCCCACCGCCGTGACCTGATGCCCCTGCACGACGGTGGAGAATGCGAATCCCGACCCGACGCGGGCCAGGCCCTGCATGGGCGGCTCCGGCGGGGAACCGGCCGATTCGCTGGCGCCCGAGCTGCAGCGCCGGCGCGGCTTCGACGAACACCGAGACGGTCGCCAGACCGTCCGAGTACACCAGATGGGCCGCGGGGACCGTGGCACCGCCCAGCGTCTGGGTTCCCGACACCGTCAAATGAAAGCCCGGCGGCAGTTCGCTCGCCCGATAGGCCGCCAGGGCCGGCGCCGCTGCGTCCTCGGAAGCGCCCTGGCGAACCCAGCGCATGCCCTCGGTGCGCACCGTCGGAGCGAGCTCGGCATCGGAGATGGTCTCGGGCATGTCGAGCCGCGCGAACAGGATTTGCTCGATCACCTGCCCGCGGGCATCGCACAACTGGGTCTTGAGCGGCATGGCCGTTTTCTGGTCGAGCCACAGACGATAGCCGAACCGGTACTGATCCTTCGGATTGACGGCAATGACCCGCGCCGGCCGCCCGAGGACGCGGGTATCGGGCAGCGACTCGATGAGGTAGAACTGGTCCACGTCGGTGCCGAACCTTGGCAGCGAGCCGAGGAACGGCCCGTGCACCTGGCGGGGCTCGACCAGCACCGTATGCTGATCCGGCAGGTAACAGGTGAGCTCGTCGTTATTGCGCACGAATTCGCGTCCCGAACCGTCCAGCGATTGCAGCCGCTCCGTGACCATGCCCGCCCTGACCCGGTGCACGATCCGCATGGTCTCGACCCGGCCTTCGCTCAGATGGAAGAAGGTGCCGTCGTAATTGCGTGTCGCCAGCGCCTGGTTCATTTTGTCGAGCCAGGCCCGCGGGTCGTCGGCGCCCAGCGAGCGCTGCATCAGACTGAGGGTCAAAACGCCGGCCGCAGCATAGGGCAGCAGCCAGGAGGCGCGAAAAGGCGACGCGTTGCTCATGGAGCGATACGCGGGTCCCGTGGCGAGCCCGGCGTCCCGGCGTCGCCGCCCGCGGCGCGATTCACCGCGGGCTCGTCGACCGCCACCCCGGAACCCGGCGGGCCCGGCTCGTCCGCATCCGCCAGCAGGCCGGACAACACATTGCTCTGGCCCAATACCGACGAGTAGCGGCTGTGCGCGAACACGTAACTGGTCAAACGCGCGGCCGGCAGCATGTGGGGCGTCTCATCCGCGGTTGCCGCGGCGGGCACGGTATAGGAGAGCGCCTCCCTGGACCTGGCGACATTTTGGGCGACATTTTGCGCGATCGCGGGAACCACGGCCCGCAGGGAGGGCGAGACCGCACGTTGCTGAAGCGCCACCACCGCCACCGCCGCGACTCCGGCCGCCACCGCCGCTCCGGCGACCGGCTTCCACCAGCGTGGCGCCCTGGCATGAATCTGGAGCGGGCCCGCCGGCAGCGCCTCGCCGTCGATGGCGGCATTCACCCCCGCCGAGAAGCCGCGGCTCAATGGGGAGCGGTTCGCGCCGCTTCCGGCCGCGCGCATCGCTTCGCCGATCAACGCGTAACGGCCGAAGCTCTCGCGCAGCTCCGCGCCCCGCGTCAGCCGCTTCAGCAACAGCTCGGTTTCCGGGCCCGGCAGCTCCCCGTCCAAGAAAGCCGAGACTTGCTCACGAATTTGTTCGCTCATGGTTCCTCGGGCCGACCAAGGCCGCCGTCAAAAATGGGTCTCAGCTTCTTGTCTATCGCCTCGCGCGCGCGAAAGATTCGCGAGCGCACCGTGCCGACCGGGCAATCCATGGTCTGCGCAATGTCCTCATAGCTCAAACCCTCCAGTTCCCGCAGCACGATGGCGGTGCGCAGGTCCTCGGGCAGATTCTCGATCGCGCGATTCACCGTATCGCGGATCTCGTCGGTAAGGAGCAGGGCCTCGGGCGTCTCGGACTCGGACAGGCGCGAGTGCAGGTCGTATTGCTCGGGATCCTGCAGGTCGAGGTCGTAATCCATGGGGCGGCGTTTGGTCGCGACGAGCGCGTTCTTGGCGGTATTGATGGCGATTCTATACAGCCACGTATAGAAGGCGCTATCGCCGCGAAACGATTGCAGGGCGCGATATGCCTTCACGAACGCCTCTTGCGCAATGTCCTCGGCCTCGGTTGCATCGTGCACATAACGCATGATCAGCTTCAGCACCTTGTGCTGGTATCGCAGGACCAATAAATCGAACGCCGCGCGCTCACCACGCTGGACCCGCTCCACCAGCTTGAGGTCACTCTCCTCGACACTCATGGAAGGACCCAAACCGACGGGCGCACAAGCCAGCCTGTCGCGATAGACCCGCTCCTTGGGGAAAAGTTCGGCGCTTTGGGCAAAGTGCGAACTGCAAACGTGATTTTGAGCACAGGTTCGATTCTAACAGTCGTCGACGTGGGTCCGGTCCCCGCGCGCTAGTCGGCGGCATGCGAAGTGATGCGCTCGATGACGGACGAGAGCAGGGGTGTCGGCGGCTGCGCCTGGCCCATGCAGTACGCATAGATCAAGGGATCCGGCGCCTCCAGCAGCTCGAGGAACGCCCCCTGGACCGCCGGCGACGCGCCGGCGAAATGGCGCTCCACGTAGCGTGTGAGCAGAACGTCGAGCTCCTTCATGCCTCGCCGGCATCGCCAGCGCAGACGTCCGAGTTCCTGGACAGGCGGGATGGGCATTCAGCAACTCAGTGGCGGCGCTGCGCCAGGAGTTGTTTGATTTCGCTGATCGCCTTGGCCGGATTCAGATCCTTGGGGCACGCCTCGGTGCAATTCATGATGGTGTGGCAGCGATACAGACGGAACGGATCCTCGAGCTGGTCCAGCCGCTCGCCCGCGGCCTCGTCCCGGCTGTCCACGATCCAGCGGTACGCCGCGAGCAGCGCCGCGGGCCCGAGGTACCGGTCGCTGTTCCACCAGTAGCTCGGACAGCTGGTGGAGCAGCACGCGCATAGTATGCAGGCGGACGGCCGGTCGACCTTTTCCTGGTCCTGTTTCGATTGGAGCCTCTCCCCGTCCGGGGGCGGCGGGGTGCGCGTCTGAAGCCAGGGCTGCATGGCGGCGTATTGCGCATAGAAATTGGTCAGGTCCGGCACGAGATCCTTGATGACGGGCATGTGCGGCAGCGGATAAATCCTGATGTCGCCGCCCCCGTCCGCGCAGGCGCTGATGCAGGCCAGACCGTTTTTCCCGTCGATGTTCATGGCGCACGATCCGCAGATACCCTCGCGGCACGAGCGCCGAAAGCTCAAGGTGGGATCGATCTCGTTCTTGATCTTGATGAGCGCGTCCAGAATCATGGGGCCGCAGGCGTCCATGTCGACCTCGTAGGTGTCGAGCCGCGGGTTTTCGGTGGAATCGGGGTCGTAACGGTAGATCTTGAACACCCGTACGTTTTTGGCGCCGGCGGGCGCCTTGAATACCCTTCCGTCCTTGCGGACCTTGGAATTCTTGGGAAGCGAAAACTCAGCCATCGATCATGCTCCTCGATTGAACCGCGCCGTCAGTAGGTCCGCGCCTTGGGCGGAATCGGCTCCACGTCGTCGGTCAGCGTATTCATGTGAACCGGCCGGTAATCGAAGGAGGTCGCGCCGCGGGCGTCCACCCAGCACAGGGTGTGCTTCATCCAGTTCTGATCATCGCGGTCGGGGAAGTCCTCGCGCGCCTGCGCTCCCCGGCTCTCCTTGCGATTTTCCGCCGAATGCATGGTCGCCACCGCCTGCCCCAGCAGATTGTCGAGCTCCAGGGTCTCGATGAGGTCCGTGTTCCATGTGAGCGACCGATCAGTCACATTGACGTCCTTGAACGATGCAAACACCTCGCCCAGGCGGCGCTTGCCGTCGTTCAAGGTCTGGGCGGTGCGAAATACCGCGGCGTCGCTCTGCATGATGCGCTGCATATCGAGGCGGATGTCTGCCGTGCGCCTGGCGCCCCTGGCGTTGCGCAACGAATCGAGCCGCGAGAGGGCCGCGTCCGCGCAATCCGCTTTGAGGGGCCGGTGTGCGGAGCCCGGCTTCAACGTCTGCGCGCAATGCCGCGCCGCTTCGCGCCCGAACACGACCAGATCGAGGAGCGAGTTGGAGCCCAGGCGGTTGGCGCCGTGGACCGATACGCAGGCCGCCTCGCCGGCGGCCATCAGCCCGGGAACCACGGCATCCGCACCGTCGCGATGGTAGACCACCTCGCCCTGCACGTTGCATGGAATGCCGCCCATGTTGTAATGCACGGTGGGCAGCACCGGTATGGGATCCTTGTTGACGTCCACGTTGGCGAAAATCCGCGCGGTCTCCGCGATCCCCGGCAGCCGCTCCCGGATGACCTCGGGGCCGAGGTGCTCGAGGTGAAGATGAATGTGGTCGCGAAGCTTGCCGACTCCGCGGCCCTCGCGAATCTCGACCGTCATCGAACGGCTCACCACATCGCGCGATGCCAGGTCCTTGGCATTGGGCGCGTAGCGCTCCATGAAACGCTCGCCGTCCGAGTTGGTGAGGTAGCCACCCTCGCCTCTCGATCCCTCGGTGATCAGGCAGCCGGCGCCGTAGATGCCGGTCGGATGAAACTGCACGAACTCCATGTCCTGCAGCGGCAGGCCCGCCCGCAGCACCATGCCGCCGCCGTCGCCCGTGCAGGTATGCGCGGACGTGCACGAGAACCACGCCCGGCCGTAGCCCCCGGTGGCGAGAATCACCCGATGCGCCCGGAAGCGGTGAAGCGTCCCTTCCGCCATGTCGAGCGCGACCACCCCGCGGCATTCGCCATTTTCCATAATGAGATCGAGCGCGAAATACTCGATGAAAAACGTGGCGTCGTGCTTCAACGATTGCTGGTAAAGGGTGTGAAGCATCGCATGACCGGTGCGATCGGCGGCCGCGCAGGTGCGCTGTGCGATGCCCTTGCCGTAATGCGTGGTCATTCCGCCGAAAGGCCGCTGGTAGATCCTGCCATCCTCGGTGCGCGAGAACGGCACGCCGTAGTGCTCCAGCTCGATGACCGCCGCGGGCGCCTCCTTGCACATGAACTCGATCGCATCCTGGTCGCCCAGCCAGTCCGACCCCTTCACGGTGTCGTACATATGCCAGCGCCAGTCGTCGTCGCCCATGTTGCCGAGCGCCGCCGAGATGCCGCCCTGCGCCGCCACCGTGTGGCTGCGCGTCGGAAACACCTTGGTCAGGCACGCGGTGGACAGCCCCGCTTCGGCCAGGCCGAAGGTCGCGCGCAATCCCGCGCCGCCCGCGCCGACCACGACCACGTCATAGGTATGGTCGATGAACTTGTATTCGCTCATGATCAGCTACCGAATGCGATGCGCAGAACCGCGAACAGGCTCGCGCCGCCGCAGAGCACGAACAGGAATCTCAACGACACCATCAATGTGAGCTTCGGCGCGTGCTCGTGCACGTAATCCTCGACGATCACGACCGTTCCGAGATAGGCGTGATAGTTCAGCACCGCGACCAGCAGCAGGGTCAGAAATCCGCTCATCGGCACCCCCAGCCAGGCGCGGATCACCCCGTAATCGAGCGACGGCAGCAACAGCAGGGAGAACAGGAACCAGAGCGTCAGCGGAACGAGCGCGACCGAGCTCAGGCGTTCCGCCCACCAGCGCGAGGTTCCGTCGCGCGCCGTCCCGCTGCCGAGCACCCGTCCGAGGGGGCTGCGCAGGCTCACAAGCGGCCGCCATGCCACAAGAGAGCCCATAGGGCCGCGGTCGCGGCCACGGCGCCCACCACGGCGAACCAGCCGCTCGCGCGGCGCTGGCGACGCTCGAAGCCCCAGCCGGCATCCCAGAACAGATGTCGCACTCCGTTGAACAGATGATAGAAGAACGCAAGGCTGCAGCCGGCCAGGAACAACAGACCCACGGGGCTCGCGAACGCCCGGTACGCGCTTCGATAGCTGTCCTCTCCGCCGGCGAGCGCCACCAGCCAGAATGCGAGCGCCAGCGATCCGACGGCAAGCACGGCTCCCGAGAGCCGGTGCAGGATCGACAAGGTGTTGCCGATCTGCCAGCGATAGATTTGAAGGTGCGGCGACAGGGGCCGGGGGCGTGCGGGCATGCTCGTTCTTACTCAAAAATCAATGCAGCGGCCCCGCAACTCCCAGTCGCCATAGCGGGTCGGGTCGGGGCCCAGCCGGCCGCCCACTTCGGGCGGCGGGCGCACGATCGGTGCGGCGCCCTGCGATGGCGAGGACTGAGATGGCGCGGAGGGGTGGGCGGCGATCTGCACTTCGTTGGTCGGCGTCACAGGTGAAAGTTTGCCAGAAACCGATCGGAAAAGGGGTGGGATATCCAATATGACGGCAATCCGCACACGTCGGGGTTGACAGCGGCGGCCCGCGACCCCATTCATGCGCGTGTGACCATCGCAAGCGATACCGACGACGCCGGAACGCGAGCTGCCGCCAGCGCCTCGGGCCGTCTGCCCCACTTGTGCGTGCTGCGCTTCTCCGGGCCCGATGCCGTCGGATTTCTGCAGGGGCAGGTGTCGAACGACACCGCCCCCTTGTCTCGCGGGGCCCCCGTTCTCGCTGCCTATTCGACTCCGCAGGGACGCGTGCTCGCCATATTGCATCTGCTGCCGCATTCGAGCGGCATCCTCGGCATCTTGCCGCGCGATGTCGCAGGCTCGACCGTCGAGCGGTTGCGCAAGTTCGTGTTGCGCGCCAAGGTGAGGATCGAGGACGTGAGCGAAGAGATCGCGGTCGCGGGGATCCACGGCGGGGCCGCGCTCGCCGCCGCCGCGCTCGCCGCTGCCACGCCCGGCGCGTCCGACCCGGCGGCCTCCGGCCTCACGGGCTACTGGGAGAAAAGTGGCGTCGGTGTCGCACCGGTACGGCGCGATGCGCCGTCCGATCCGGCTTCGGCGCGTTATTGGCTGGTCGGCGACACCCGCTCGATCGGGCGCGCCGCCCTTTGCGACGACCCCGTCCGGATCGAAAACGCGTGGCGGCTCGGCGACATCCGCGACGGACAACCCCAGGTGTACGCCGCGACCGCCGAGTCGTTCGTCGCCCAGATGCTGAATCTCGATCTCATCGGCGGCATCAGTTTCAGCAAGGGCTGCTACACGGGCCAGGAGATCATCGCCCGCACCCAGCACCTCGGGCGAATCAAACGCCGCATGTCGCGGCTGCGCCTGCCCCGGGCATCGTGGGCGATCGGTCAGCCCCTGCGCCTCGCGGATGGCCGCGGCGGGCGGCTCACGGAACTCGCCGCGGTGGACGGAGCCTACGAGGCACTGGCGGTGCTCAGTCTCGACGCCGCGGCGGCCGACGCGGAAAGCCCATCCGCCGACGCGGCCGCCGATACGACGGCGATCGAAGAGCGTCCGCTGCCCTACCGGCTCGGATGAATCATGCGGACCGGTCCCGGTTTCGCTTAGGGTAGTATGCGCGGCGTGGCCCGTTCCCGTGTTCGCCGCTGGCGTCTGTTTTTCATCGTTTCCGGTCTGGCGGGCCTCGTGCTCGCCGCGATCGCGGGCATTTGGATCGTCCACCTCGACCGGGTGGTGACGCGCGAATTTCAGGGCCGGCTCTGGTCGGTCCCAGCCCGCGTTTTCGCGGCGCCGCTCGAGCTGTATGCCGGGGCACCGATCTCGGCCAACGATCTGGAGCAGGAACTTCACCGTCTGCACTACCGCCGCGGCGATCCGGCTTCCGGGCCCGGAACCTATCGGCGAACCGGCAACGCCTTCGATCTGCAGGCGCGGCGGGTGCGCTTCATCGACGAGCAGCGGGATGCGCAGCGGGTCTCCATCCATGCAGACAACGCATCGATCACCAGCATGAGGTCCGCCGACGGCGCCGACCTGCCGGTATTCCGCCTCGACCCTCCGGTGATCGGCAGCCTGTTTCCCATTCACGGCGAGGACCGGCTCATCGTGGCCCCGGCCGATGTGCCGCCGCTGCTGCGCGACGGGATCAAGCTGATCGAGGATCGGCGCTTCGACGAGCATCGCGGCGTCGACCTCTACGGTGTGCTCAGGGCGATCTGGGCCAACGTTCGCGCCGGGCGCGTCGTGCAGGGCGGGAGCACCCTGACGCAGCAGCTGGTGAAGAACTACTCGCTGTCCGATGAGCAGACCTTCGGGCGCAAGGCGACGGAGGCCGTCATGGCGATGCGCCTCGAGGCGCATTACTCCAAGCAGGACATCCTCGTGGCCTACCTGAACGAGGTGTATCTCGGACAGGACGGCGCCCGCGCGATCCACGGCTTCGGTCTCGGCAGCGAGTACTACTTTGCGAAGCCCTTGGGCGAGCTTGGGCCCGCGGAGCTCGCGCTGCTGATCGGGATGGTCAAGGGCCCCTCGTACTACGATCCGCGCAAGCACCCCGACCGCGCGCTTGCGCGCCGCAATCTCGTGCTGAAGGAATTCGGCGACGCCCGCCTCATCGATGCCGCCGTTGCCAGGCGCGAGGCGGCGACCCCGCTCGGCCTGCGCCCGCCGGGGGGAAGCTACGTGCCCGCCTACCTCGATCTCGTGCGGCGGGACCTCAAGCGCGACTACGCCGAAGCCGATCTCGCGGCCGCCGGGCTGTCGGTGTACACGAGCCTCGATCTGCGCGCCCAGACCTCGGCGGAGCGCGCGCTCACCCAGAATCTGCAGCGGCTCGACGCGCGTTCGCCGGCGCGCGGCGAGCATCTGGAGGGCGCAGTGATCGTGGTCGAGCCGAGCAGCGGCGACGTGATCGCGGTGGTGGGCGGACGGGAGGTCGACGCGAGCGGTTTCGATCGTGCACTCGATGCGCGCCGGCCGATCGGCTCGCTGGTGAAACCGGCGGTGTACCTGACGGCGCTCGAGACCGGGCGCTACACCGCGGCGACGCTCATCGAGGATGCGCCGATCGAGCTCAAGCTCGCCGACGGCAGCGTCTGGGCGCCGCAGAACTTCGAGCGTCAGGTTTATGGCCAGGTGCCGCTCGCGCGCGCGCTCGCCGAATCGATGAACCTCGCGACCGTGCGCCTGGGACTCGACATCGGCCTGCCGAAGGTCGCGGCGACGCTCGGGCGGCTCGGCCTCGAATCATCGCCGACGCTCAATCCCTCGATGTTGCTCGGAACCGTGGAGATGTCGCCGCTCGAGGTGGTTCAGGTGTACACGACGCTGGCGGACGGCGGCTTTCGCACCCGGCTGCGCGCGGTGCGCGCCGTGCTGGACGAGCACGGCGCGCCGCTGAAGTCGTTCAAGGTACGGGTCGAGGCGGCGGCGCCTCCGGCGGCCGTCTACCAGCTCGACCGCATGCTCATGCTCGTGCCCACCCACGGCACCGCCCGCGCGGCGGCCGCGCGGCTCCCGCAGGGCCTGGTGATCGCCGGCAAGACCGGGACGTCATCGGACACCCGCGACAGCTGGTTCGCCGGCTTCACGGGGAATTACCTGTCGGTCGTCTGGGTGGGCTACGACGACAACCGCGAAACCGGGCTCACCGGCGCGCAAGGCGCGCTGCCGGTGTGGGCCGACACCATGGCGAGCCTCAAGCCCGTCTCCTTCGATCCCGTCCTGCCTGATCTGGTGGAAGACCGGTGGATCGGATTCGACGACGGCCTCGAAACCACTCCCGCGTGCAGCTCCGACGCGGTGGTCATCGGAGTGCCCAAGGACACCCAATTGCCCGTCAATTCCAAATGCGCGTCGGCGCCCTCGCCACATGTCACGGCGGGTGACAAAATCAAGGAATGGTTGAAAAGCATCGTTCACTGAGCCTCGCGACCGTGCTCGCAGCGGCGCTGCTGCTCGCCGGCTGTCCCTCGCCGTGGCCTCGTCCGTCCGCCCCTTCCAATCCGAGCGCGATTCCCCCGCCGCCACCGCCCGCCCCCGTGCCCGCGCAGCCGCCCCCGGCGCCCCCCGCGCCGCGGCCGCAGGCGCCGGCGCGCGAGAACCGTCTGTCGCCGGCAACGCGCTCGCTCGTGGCACAGGCGCACCGGCTGCTGAACCAGGGCGATATCGACGGCGCCTCCTCGACGCTCGATCGGGCGCTGCGCATCGAGCCGAGCAACCCGCTGCTCTGGATCGAGCTCGGGCGCGTGCGCCTCACGGAAGGCGACGCTCATCAGGCGGAGGTTTGCGCGCGCAAGGCGCTCGCGCTCGCGAGCGGCGATCGCGCCGCCCAGGCTCAGGCGGCCCGGGTGCTGGCCGATGCGCTCAAGGCGCAGGGGCGCAACCCGGAAGCACAGGAGGTCGAGAGCCGGCCGTACATGCATTGAGTCCGGTCGACGGCCGCGGCCGGCTACGCCATAATGCCCGCGCGAATCCGAGGGATGGAGCGAGCGGGACAATGTGGTCGGCCAGGGCGCCCAGGCGCATCGCACTTCAGGGATTGATGATCGTGGCGGCGAGCGTTGCCGCCATGACGCCGCTCCACGCCGAGGACTGGCTCCCCATCACCAGCGAAGAACTGCAGATGACCGACGTGCCGGCGGCGCCGAAGGCGTCCGCCATCTACCTCTATCGGCAGGTTGATCGCGATGACTCCAGCCACTGGGAGCGCGTGTACGTGCGCATCAAGATCCTCACGGAGGAGGGCCGGTCGCAGGGAAACGTCGCGATCGGATTCGACAAGGAGCGCGAGACCGTACGCGACATCTCGGCTCGCACGATCCGATCCGACGGCAGCGTCGTCAAATTCGACGGTACCGTGTACGAAAAGCCCCTGATCGAAGGTCGGGGGATGCACGTGATGACCAAGGCATTCAGCCTGCCCGAGGTTCAGCCGGGTTGCATCGTCGAATATCGCTACGAGCGCCTCACGCCGTATCACTACGTGATCGGCTCGCAATGGATCGTGAGCGCCGATTTGTACACCCGATTGGCGAAATTCTCGCTCGTTCCCAACAGGGGCTATACGCTGCGCACCACGACTCCCGCCGGCCTTCCCCTCGCGACGGTCGGCCCCAAGTTCGAACACGGCGAGTACACCATGGTGACCCGGGACGTGCCGGCCTTCGTCACCGAGGAATACATGCCCCCGGCGGACGAACTGAAGATGCGGGTCGAGTTCGTCTATCTGCAGGACTCGACCATCGACAAGGACGACGCCACCTTCTGGACCCGCTGGGGCAAGAGGGCGGCCGAAGCGGCGAAGAGGTTCATGGACCAGCATCGCGCCATGCAGGCGGCTGTCGCGCAGACCCTGTCGGCGGGCGATCCGCCCGAACAGAAGCTGCGCAAGCTCTATGCCCGCACACTGCAAATCCGCAACTTGTCGCTCGAACGCCGGCGTACCGCGCAGGAGGCCGAGCGCGAAAATGCCAAGGACAATGAGGATGTGGCGGACGTGTGGAAGCATGGGTACGGCAACGAGCATCAAATCACGTGGCTGTTCGTCGCACTGGCGCGCGCCGCGGGCTTCGAGGCCGACCCGGTTGCGCTATCGACGCGCAACCGGTTCTTGTTCAATGCAAAGCTGCGCAATCCATCCCAGCTGAACGCCGAAATCGCCGTCGTGCGGCTCGGCGGGCAGGATATTTTTCTCGCGCCCGGGGTGCGGATGGCGCCGTTCGGCACTTTGCCGTGGAACGACACGGCCGTCACCGGGCTGCGTCTGAATGAGTCGGGCGGCGTGTGGGTGACCACGCCCCTGCCGCCCGCGTCGGCTTCGCGCCTGGAGCGCAAAGCGGTGCTGCGCCTGACACCCGATGCGGGCCTCGAAGGCACGGTGACATTCACCTTCACCGGTCTGGACGCACTGGGACGCCGACTCGAGGAGCGCAATGAGGATGACACCGAGCGTCGAAGGGTGCTCGAGGACGAGGTCAAACGGGATTTGACAGCGGGGAGCGAAGTCACGCTCGACGGCACACCCAACTGGTCGGACATCGATTCGCCGCTGGTGGCCGTCTTCGATGTCAAAGTGCCCGGATGGGCGCGCATGGCCGGGGCGCGTGCGCTCGTCCCCGTGGGGATATTCGCGGAGGCGAATCGGCATGTCTTCGAGCATGCCACACGAAAATACGCCGTATATTTTCACTTTCTCCATCAAATGGACGATGACGTTGCCATCGACCTGCCTCAGGGGTGGAAAGTCAGCTCGCTACCCGCGCCCGGGGGCGTCGATATCAAGATCGCCAGCTCCACTTGGACCGCGCAGAGCACACCGACCGGCCTTCATCTGAAGCGCGACTTCTCCATCGACACCCTGCTGCTCGAAGTCCGGCATTACGGCCAGCTGCAGGGCTTCTTTCAGACGGTGCGGCAAAGCGGCGACGAGGATGCCATCGTCACGCTTCCCCGAGCCACCGCGATGCACGCGGCGGCGAGAGAACCATGACGGCCTGCCAAGAGATCTCCCGCAGGCTTCGGGCGCCGCTGTTGGTGTTGTCATCCATGCTGCTCTCCCCCGCGCTTGGCGCGGAAGCGCCCAAGTGGATGCACGCGTTGACGGGCCTCTCGCTACCCGCATACGACGAAAAGGACCATGCGGTCGAGCTGTATTCCGAAACGTCGATCACCGTGGAGCCCAACGGCAAGATCAAGCGCCACGAGCGCAAGGCCTTCAAGATTCTGCGGCCCGACGGCGCAGACCGGGGCAAGCTGGCGTTCATCGTCGGCCGCGTCAGCCGGGTCACCGACCTGCACGCATGGTGCATCCCCGCGAGCGGCAAGGACTACGAGGTCAAACAGCGGGATGCGATCGAGGCCGGCTTGTCGGGAGTGGCGAACGGGATGCTGGCGACCGACATTCGCGTGCTCCTGCTGCAGGTTCCAGCGGCGCTGCCCGGAAATATCATCGGATACGAGGTCGAATCGGAGGAGACGCCGGACGCGCCGGCGGACATCTGGCGGTTTCAAGACAGCATTCCCGTGCGCGAAGCGCATTATCTGCTTCAGCTGCCCGCGGGCTGGAGCTACAAAGCGACCTGGCTGAACCATCCTGACGAGATTCCGGCCAGCACCGGACAGAATCAGTGGCGCTGGACTCTCGAGGATGTGAAGGCCATGCGCTCGGAGCCCCGCATGCCCCCGGCAGCCGGCGTCGCGGGGAGCCTGTACGTTACGCTCAGCGCGCCCGCCGGCAGCCGGCAAAGCATCCAAACGTGGAACGACGTGGGCATCTGGTATGCGGATCTCGCCCGCGGCCGACGCGACCCTTCTCCTCAGCTGAAACAGAAGGTCGAACAATTGACCGCTGCCGCGCCCACCCTGCTGGCCAAGATGCAGTCGCTCGCGGGCTTCGTGCAAAACGACATCCGATACGTCGCCATCGAGCTCGGAATCGGGGGATACCAGCCGCATGCGGCGGCTGAAGTGCTCAGCCACGAGTTTGGCGACTGCAAGGACAAGGCGACGCTTCTCGGTGCGATGCTGGAACAGATCGGGGTCCGCTCCTACCCCGTGATCATCAACGCCGCGCGCGGCGCGGTCGGTCGGGCGACGCCCCCGACGATCTACGACTTCAACCACGCCATCCTCGCCGTGGCGCTTCCACCGGACCTGGAGGACCCCTCCCTGGAGGCCATCTACCCGCATGCGAAGCTCGGCAAACTGCTGTTCTTCGACCCGACCAATCCGGTGACGCCGTTCGGCAGCCTCTCGGGATCGCTGCAGGGAAATTATGGCCTGTTGGTCGCCCCGGACGGCGGAGAGCTGGTCGAATTGCCCCGGATGGCCGCCGGCGCCAACGGCATCGCGCGCACGGCGACGCTCACCCTGGACGAATCCGGAACGCTGAGCGGAGACGTACGCGAGGTGCGGGTGGGGGACCGCGCGGCCGAGCAGCGCTACGCGCTGCGAACCGCCAGAGCGGAGACCGATCGCATCCGGCCGGTCGAAAACATGCTCGCGGCCTCCCTGTCCTCGTTTCAGATCACCAGGGCGAGCATCCTCGATTCGCGGGGATCGGGCAGGGTGTTCGAGTGGCATTATTCGATCGAAGCGGATCATTATGCCAACACGGCCGGCGAGCTGCTGCTGATCCGGCCCCGCGTGATGGGAAGCAAGGCGATCGGCATTCTGGAAACCAAGGAGCCGCGCGAGCATTCGATCGAATTCGATGCGGCGGAGCGCGACTCCGACGTGTTCGAGATCCGACTGCCCGCGGGCTACCAGGTGGAATCACTCCCGGACTCCGTCGACGTGGATGACGGCTTCGCGGCGTACCACAGCAGGACGGAGCTGGTTGGGCGCACACTTCGGTACACGCGCACCTACGAGATCGAGCAGCCGAGCATTCCCGCGGAAAAAGCCAAGGAACTGCGGGCGCTCTATCGGGTCATCACGGCGGACGAGCGTAACGAGGCGGTTTTAAAGCGCGCCCCTTGATGTGTTCGACGGCGCCCCGCAGGGTGGGGCGTGCTCATAAGTCGACGATCTCGACCGCCCGGGCGTTCAACGCCTGCCCGAAGAATCTGCCGCCGACGCGCGCGAAGCGCTCCGCGTCGTCGGTCGCCAGCCACGTGATGCGCCCGGGAACGGGCGGCGCGTCTCGATGGTGCGGCTCCGGCGCCATCCGCGCCGCCAGAGTCTGGGCGGTCGTCGCCGCGGAATCCACGATGCGCACATTCGCGGGTATCACCGCGCGGATGGCCGCTGTGAGAATGGGAAAATGAGTGCATCCGAGCACCAGCGTATCGGGCGCATCATCGCCCCCGAATACCGCATCGAGATAGCGATGCGCGACCGCCTCGGCCACGGGGCCGCAGGTCCAGCCCTCCTCGGCCAGCGCCACGAACATGGAACAGGCCCGCGCCAGCACGCGCACGGCCGGATTGCGACGGCGCATCTCGGTCTGGTAGGCGCCGCCGTTGATCGTGCCCTCGGTCGCGATCACCGCGATGTGCTGCGAGCGCGAGGCCGCGATCGCCGCCTGCGCGCCCGGCTCGATGACGCCGATGATCGGCAGTCGCGGGTATCGCGCGCTCAGCGCGCCGAGGGCCGAGGCGGACGCCGTGTTGCAGGCCACCACCAGGGCTGCGATGCCGCGCCGGAGCAGGGCCTGCGCGCACTGCATGGAATAGCGCGAGACGGTATCGGGACTCTTGGTGCCGTAGGGCAGACGCGCCGTGTCGCCGAGGTAGATGAAATCCTGCGAAGGCAATGCCTCGGACAGCGCCCGGAGCACGGTCAGCCCGCCCACACCCGAGTCGAACACACCGATGGGCGCATCGCGCCGGATCGCGCCCGGTGCCGTCATCGCGCAGGAGGGCCCCCGAGGCCCCTACAGCTCGGGCCGCATGTGCGGGAACAGGAGCACGTCGCGGATCGACGGCGCGTTCGCGAACAGCATCACGACCCGGTCCACGCCGAGGCCCAATCCCGCTGTCGGGGGCATGCCGTACTCGAGCGCGCGCACGTAGTCGGCGTCGTAGTACATGGCCTCCTCGTCGCCGCCGGCCTTGCGCTCGACCTGGTCCCTGAAGCGCTGCGCCTGGTCCTCCGAGTCGTTCAGCTCCGAGAAGCCATTGGCGAGCTCGCGGCCGCCGATGAAAAACTCCCAGCGGTCGGTTATGAAGGGGTCCCGGTCGTTGCGCCTCGACAAGGGCGAGACCTCGGCGGGATACGCGTACGCGAATGTGGGCTGCACCAGCGTATGCTCGCCGGTCTTCTCGAACAGCTCGATCTGCAGCTTCCCGGCGCCATCGCCGCTCTTGTACCCGATCCTCTTCGCATCGCAAACACGCCTCAAGTAACCGATGTCCCGCAGCGACTCCGGATCCAGATCCGGGTTGTTGGCCGTGAGGATCTCTTCGATCGTGAGGCGCGCGAACGGTTTGGACAGATCGATCGCGGTGCCCTGGTAGTCGAGGATGCGGGAGCCGAGGAGCGAATCGGCAAGGCCCTGGAACAGGGTCTCGATCATCTCCATCAGGTCGATGTAGTCGGCGTACGCCTGGTAGAGCTCGAGCATGGTGAACTCGGGATTGTGCTGGGTGGAAACGCCCTCGTTGCGGAAGTTTCGATTGATCTCGTAGACGCGCTCGAACCCGCCCACCGTGAGGCGCTTCAGGTAGAGCTCCGGCGCGATCCGCAGGAACATCTCCACATCGAGCGCATTGTGATGCGTCTTGAACGGTCGCGCCGCGGCGCCGCCGGGGATGGGATGCAGCATGGGCGTCTCGACCTCGAGGAAGCCGCGATTGTCGAGAAACGCGCGCAGGTAACGCACGATCGCCGAGCGCATCTCGAACACCCGCCGGCTGTCCTCGTTCATGATCAGATCGACGTAGCGGCGACGGTAGCGAAGCTCGGTATCGGCGATGCCGTGCCACTTGTCGGGCAGCGGACGGAGCGACTTGGTGAGCAGCACGATGCGTTCCGCGCGCACCGAAAGCTCACCCGTCTTGGTGCGGAACAGCACGCCCTCCGCCCCGAGGATGTCGCCCACGTCCCAGGTCTTGAAGTCCTCGTAGGAGCCGCCCAGCGCGTCGCGCTGCAGGAAGAGCTGGATCTCGCCGCTCGAGTCCGCGAGCTTCGCGAAGCTCGCCTTGCCCATGACGCGCTTCGCGCGCATGCGTCCCGCCACGCTCACGCGGATCGGCGCGCCGTCCAGCGCCTCGGCGGACCTCTCCGCGTACGCGATGGCCAGATCGCCCGCGAGGGCGTTGCGGCGGAAGTCGTTCGGAAAGGCGGGGCCGCGCTCGCGCAGCTTCGCGAGCTTGGCGCGCCGTTCCGCGATCAGATGATTGTCGTCGTCGTCGCTCATAGTCCCTGTTTCAGGCTGGCCTGCATGAATTCGTCGAGATCCCCGTCGAGCACCGCGGTCGTGTTGCCGATCTCCACGCCGGTGCGCAAATCCTTGATGCGGGACTGATCGAGGACATAGCTCCTGATCTGATTTCCCCAGCTCACATCCGATTTCGACTCCTCCAGCACCTTCGCCGCCGCGTTGCGCTTGTTGAACTCGAGCTCGTAGAGTTTCGCCTTCAGCATCTTCATCGCCGTGGACCGGTTCTTGTGCTGGCTGCGCTCGCTCTGGCAGGCGACCACGATGCCGCTCGGCATGTGGGTGATGCGCACGGCCGATTCGGTCTTGTTGACGTGTTGCCCGCCCGCGCCGCTCGAGCGGTACACATCGGTGCGCAGATCCGCCGGATTGATCTCGATGTCGATGTCATCGTCCACCTCGGGCGACACGAACACGGACGCGAACGAGGTGTGCCGGCGGTTGCCCGAATCGAACGGGGACTTGCGCACCAGGCGATGCACGCCGGTCTCGGTGCGCAGCCATCCATACGCGTAATCGCCGGTCATGCTGATGGTCGCACCCTTGATGCCGGCAACCTCGCCTGCGCTTTGGTCGATGATCTCGGTCGCGAAGCCATGACGGTCCGCCCACTTCAGGTACATGCGCAGCAGCATGGCCGCCCAGTCCTGCGCCTCGGTGCCGCCCGCCCCCGCCTGGATGTCGAGGAAGGCGTTGTGCGAGTCCATCTTGCCCGGAAACATGCGCTGGAATTCGAGCCGCTCCACCTCGGAGGCGAGGCGGCCGGCGTCGGCTTCTATTTCGTCCGCGGTCTTGAGATCGCCCTCTTCCGCGGCCACCTCCAGGAGCTCGCCCGCGTCGCGCAGGCCGCGCGACAGCCGATCCAGGCCGACCACCACATTTTCCAGTTTGGCGCGTTCCTTGCCGAGCTCCTGGGCTCGATCCGCGTTATCCCAGATGCCGGGCTGTTCGAGCTCGCGGGTTACTTCCTGCAGGCGTTCGTGCTTGTTGTCGTAATCAAAGATACCTCCTCAAGGAGTCGGTGCGCTCCTCGAGATCTTTGATGAATCGCTTGATTTGATTGATTTCCATGCGCCAACTCTATCATAGGTTTCGCCGCTCCCGCGGGTCAGCGGATCTTGAAATGCTGGCAATTGAGCTGAACCCGCTCCGCGCCGTTGTATTCGTTGACCTCCAGCCGATACGCGAGATCGACGATCACGCCCGGCTCGAGCGCCGGATCCTCCGACGCGCCGCCGAGATAGCCGAAGGCGATCGCCTCCCGCAGCGCACCGCCCCCCGCGGAAGCGGCGGGAGCGCCCGCGGGCGCCGGCTGCGCGCCGCGCAGCCGCAGCTTCAAATGCCGCCCGCCGACCACGCGCAGATCGGCGACCTGGAACCGGCCGTCGAACACGGGCTCGGGAAATCCCTGTCCCCAGGGACCGGCGCCGCGCAGCAGGCGCGCCGTCTCGAGCGACATCTCGGCATCCGACAACTCTCCGTCGCTCAGGATCACGCCGGCGAAGGTGTCGGCATCGGCGCGGGCGGCGATTTCCTCGCCGAATGCACGGCGAAATCCATCCAGGCTCGATTCGGGCAGCGTCATGCCCGCGGCCATCGCGTGACCGCCGAACTTTTCGATCAATCCGGGATGGCGCGCGGCGATCGCATCGAGCACGTCCCGAATGTGTATGCCGCTCACAGAGCGCGCCGAACCGCGCAGCGAGCCGTCCTCCGCGCGGGCGAAGGCGACGACGGGGCGGTGAAACCGGTCCTTGATCCGGCCGGCGACCAGCCCGACCACCCCCTGATGCCAGCTCTCGTCGAACAGACACAGACCGAGCGTCTCGCCGCCGGACTCGGCAAAGCGCACCGCGGCCGCGAGCTCCGTCGCCTCGATCTGCATGCGCTGCTCGATTTCGCGCCGCTCCTCGTTGAGGCGGGTGAGCTCTGCGGCGAGAGCCCGCGCGCGTGCCGCATCGTCCGTGAGCAGACAGGCGATGCCCACGCTCATATCGGCAAGCCGCCCCGCCGCATTCAGGCGCGGCGCGACCACGAAGCCGAGGTCCGCCGCCGTCAGCCGCTCCAGGCTGCGTCCCGCCAGCTCGAGCAGTGCGCGAATGCCGGGAACGCAGCGACCGGCGCGGATCCGCCGCAATCCCTGCGCGACCAGCACGCGGTTGTTTCGATCGAGCGGCACGAGATCCGCCACGGTACCGAGAGCCACCAGATCCAAAAGATCCGACGGGCGGAACTCGGGGTGGCGCACGGCCCTCGCGAGCGCCGCCACGACATAGAACGCCACGCCGACGCCCGACAGCGCGGGGCTCGCGAAGCCCGACCCGGCGAGGTTCGGATTGACGATGGCGTCCGCGGCCGGAAGCCGTGCACCCGGCAAATGATGGTCGGTGATCAGCACGGGTATTCCGAGCGCATGCGCCGCCTCGACGCCTTCGATGCTCGAGACGCCGTTGTCGACGGTGACGATCAAAGAAGGCTGCCGTTCCGCCGCGAGCGCCACGATGCCCGGTGTCAGGCCGTAGCCGAATCGAAATCGGTTGGGCACGAGGAAGTCGACGTGCGCGAAGCCGAGCGAGCGCATGGCGCGCACCAGGAGCGCGCTGCCTGTGGCTCCGTCCGCATCGAAGTCTCCGACCACGAGCACCCGGCCGGATGCGCGATGCGCCGCCAACAGTTCGGCGGCGCGCTCCACCCCCTCGAGCGAACCGACCGGCAGGAGACGCTCGAGCGACAGATCCAGGTCCTGCGCCGATGCAATCCCGCGCGCGCCATACACGCGCCGCAGGACCGGATGCAGATCGCTCATCGGCTCGAGGCTCCCGGTCTGCGACCGCCGTCGGATTTCAGTCGCCAAGGCCGCTCTCCTCCCCGGGCGGTGCAGCCAAGCCGAAGGATTCCCACCAGGGCCGGCTTCGGCGCCAAAATCGCCGCAGCCCGCGGACGCTCAAGGAGAAGGACGCGGCGGCGGCGGAAATTTCGATGCGGCCCAGAACGTCCTGCCTTGAGATCGTTGATCGCCGGCCTCAACCAGCGCTGCTCGCTCTCCTGCCACGCCGCCGTTCCGGGCCATGCCGGCACCACCACCACGCCTGATTGCGGCACACCCGATTGCGGCACACCCGCCGGCGGATATTGCGAGCGGCGATCGAATGCGCAGAACAACGCATCGTCCCCCGCGGTCCAGCCCGTCACGCGCGGCACGGGCGCATCGACCGGACCGGCGCCCCAAAACCACAGCGCGCTGATAACCGGCAGGCCGCGAGCTCGGCGGGCCTCATTCAGCGCATGGTCGAACAGCCACATTTCGATCTCGCTCGAGAGCCGGCGCAATTCCGCCGACCCCGCGCCGCGCGGTTGATGCGGCCACACGTCGGCGCCCAACGCCTCGTCCGGCGGAGTCGTATCCGCCGCGACCGGCCCGTCGAAGACGCAGAAGAGGCGGCTCCCCGGACCTCGCACCAGCCGGGAGCCTCCCCCGGCGAAGCGGCGGTTGAAGTCCGCGGCCAAGGTGTCCGCCTCCGACGAATCGATCTCGAGCAGGCCGTCCGCGGGCAGCTGTACGCTGCTCATACCCGCGACCAGGTGCACGGGAGTCGCCAGCGCCACCCACCCTTCGCGAGCGGCGCCGCCGGCCGCCCGCCACTGCGCGACGGCGATCGGCGGCGGGTCTGCGTCCTCGGGCGAGATGGCTCTAAACGCCGCGCCACGCCAGGAGGCCACGCTCGATCGGCTGTCGGCCCGGGCCAACAGGCGCTCGAGCACGGGAGCGCGCAAAGCCCGGGGGGCGCCGCGCGCCGCGATGCGAAAATACACAATGGGCAATGTGAACCTTGGGTCGCAGGCGCGTATCTTACCGACATGCGCTTCCATCAGGACTCGAGTTCGTCGAGCAATCTCATTCGATCCTACGGGACCGGCGAAATCAAGATCAACGACACCGCCTTCAAGGCGCCGGTGATCGTATCGAGCTCGGCGATCGAGCCGGGCCCCGCGATCGCCGCGGTCGGGGAATTGGCCGTGCCGCACGCCGCTGCCGTGCTCGCGCACGAACCCGAGGTGGTGCTGCTGGGAACCGGTCCGAGGCAATCCTTTCCCTCTCCCGAATTCGGCGCCGCGTTCCTCCGTGCCGGAGTGGGGTTCGAAGTCATGGACACCGGCGCGGCCTGCCGCACCTTCAATGTGCTCGTCGCCGAACAGAGAAGAGTAGTCGCGTTGCTGATTCCTTGAGGGCCGCAAGCCGCATCCCGCTGAAGGTTGCGGATGGCGGGGGGACTTTCGAAAAAGAATGCGGGGTGTCGGCGAGACAAATCAATTCGGTATCGAGACTAATTCTATTTGTTATTGATCTTTTTGTATTTTTTCTATACCCAATCCAACGCTCGACACCCCGCGAACGGACTTTTTCCCTGACAACTCGCGAACAACATACGCTCTCGCCCCAACGGGCGTCAACGTCGCAAAAAATTGTGCGGATTTACTGCTTAATATCATATACATAGCGCAGTTAATTAAAACTGAAATAACTTAGTTTGCGTCGCGCAGAAACGCCAGCGGATCGACCGGCTTGCCATTCACCCGAATCTCGAAATACAGCGCCGCGATGTTGTGCGCGCCGGTTCCCATGTGGGCGATCTCCTCGCCCGTCGCCACCTCCTGGCCCTCGTGGACGTCGAGCTGGACGGTGTGCGCGTAGGCGGTGAGGAGCGTCTCGCCATGCTTGATGATGATGAGATTTCCGTAGCCCCGTATGCCGCTCCCCGCATACACGACCCGGCCGGCGCACGCCGCGCGAATGGGCTGGCCGAACGTGCCCAACAGCAGGATGCCACCGCCCGGGACGGGACGCGGCGGCGAAGCGTGCGTGGCGGGCCACATCCATCCGCAAGGCTGGCGCGCATCGGTGCCCACGCCGCTCCCGCCACCGCCGGCTACCGCAGCGCCGCTGGCAGCACCGCTGGCGGCACCGCCGGAGGGAGCGGCCGCGCCCGAAGCGCCTTTGCCCGCTGCGCGCTCGCCCGAGGCCGTCGAGCCCGAAGGAGCCCGCATCGCCGCCCGCGCCGCGGGGTGGTCGCCCGGCGTCAGACTGAGCACCTGTCCCACGGTGATCCGATAGTCCGCACCGATGTGGTTCCAGCGCGCCAGCTCGCGGTAGTCGAGATCGTGCCGCCACGCGATGCTGTAGAGCGTGTCGCGGGGCTGGACAATGTAGGTTTTGGGGGGAAGAGCGCGCTCGCTTGCACAGCCCGCGGCCATCGACGAGATCCAGGCGATCAGCCCGACGATTCGGACTATGCGTCGCACTGCCTAAGAGTCCTCAGGCGAGCTCCCGGCTAGCGCTGCAGTCCCGACAGCAGGGGAACGAAGCTCACGGCGCCCAGCGATTCCTTCTGAACCCGCGTCTCACCCTTGGTGTAGCGCATGAGTTCCTGACGCCCGTCCGGACCCACGGGCGCGATGAGCCGCCCGCCCACCACCAGCTGTTCGAACAGGGCGGCCGGCACGGCGTGGGGAGCGGCCGTCAGCAAGATTCCGTCGAAGGGCGCCTTCGCCGCCCAGCCCACATTTCCGTCATCGTGGCGAAAGCGCACGTTGCGTATCTTGAGCTCGCGCAGCGCGCGGCGCGCCCGCCCCACGAGGCTCTCGATCCGCTCGATGGTGTAGATCTCCTTGACCAGCGGCGAAAGCACCGCCGTCTGATAGCCGCAACCGGTGCCGATTTCGAGCACTTTGTCGACGGGTCCGGCGGCGAGCAGCGCCTCCGTCATCCGCGCCACCACATAGGGCTGCGAGATGGTCTGGCCGAAACCGATGGGCAAGGCCGTGTCCTCGTACGCGCGCGTCGCGAGCGCCTCGTCCACGAACAAATGTCTCGGCACGTTGCGGATGCGGTCGAGCACGCGACGGTCGGTGATTCCCTGATCCTGCAGCCGCTGCACCAGCCGTTCGCGGGTCCGCGCCGAGGTCATCCCGATGCCGCTGAGGCGCGGTCCTTCCATGTACATGCTCAAGTCGCCAACCAGCGCTCGAGTTCGGGCAGAGCCGCATGGCGCGTCAAGTCGATCTGCAAGGGGGTGACGGACGCGAACCCGTGCGCCACGGCGTGAAAGTCCGTGCCCGGACCCGCATCCTGACCGGCGCCGGCGGCTCCGACCCAGTACACATTGCGCCCCCGCGGGTCCTTGGCGCGCACCACCCTCTCGCTGCGATGCCGGTTGCCGAGCCGCGTCACCTTGAGTCCCAACAGCTGCCCTTCGGGCAGATCGGGCACGTTGACGTTCAGCATGACCGGCGCCTTGAGCGGCGCGCTCGACAAGCGCTCGACCAGGCTCGCCGCCACCCGGGCGGCGCTCGCGAAGTTGCGGGGACTGCCCGGCTCGACGACGAGCGAAACCGCGATCGCCGGAAGTCCCAGGAATCGCCCCTCGACGGCGGCCGCCACGGTGCCCGAATAAAGGGTGTCGTCGCCGAGATTCGCGCCGTCGTTCACGCCGGAGACCACGATGTCATGCTCGAATTCGAACAGTCCGGAGATCGCCAGATGCACGCAGTCGGTGGGCGTCCCGTTGACGTAATAGCAATCGGTGTCGTAGCGCGCCGCGCGCACGGGAACATCGAGCGTGAGCGAGTTGCTCGCGCCGCTGCGGTTGCGGTCCGGAGCGACCACGGTGACGGAGCCCAAGGGACCGATCGCCCGACGGAGCGCCTCCAAGCCCTCCGCCCGATAACCGTCGTCATTGGAAAGTAGAATTTTCACCAGATTTAACACAAGCCGACTGAGCGCGTCGCGCCCTGCGGACTATACTGTAACGGCCCACACCCGGATAGCGGATCGAATGCTCGCACCATGGTAAAACCTCGCCCACGGGGCCCTCGGCAGGATCTGAAGTCGCTCGAGCGCGGCGCAGTCCCGGAAGCGGTGACCGCCGAGCACACAGCGTCGAAGAGCGACGATGAGGGCGATGCCGGAATGTTTCGGGCGGCGGTCGCGGACGTGAAGCGCTTGGCGCCGACCGGCCGCGTGGACGAGCGCGCGGTCGACGCGGCGAAAGGGCGCGCGCGTCGCGTCAACGCCGCCCGGCAGGAAGCGGCGCCCGCGCAGGAATTCGATTTGCTGCCGGACATCGTCGCTCCGGAGGATGTGGTCGGCGGGAGCGAACCCTTGTCGTTTCGGCGGTCCGGCGTACGCGACCAGGTGATGCGTCGGTTGCGGCGCGGACTGTACCCGGTCGAGGACGAATTGGATTTGCATGGGCTCGATCAAGCCGCGGCCCGCGACAGCCTGGGCGAGTTTCTCGAGCTCAATCGAAACGCTTCCCATCGCTGCGTCCGGATCGTGCACGGCAAGGGATATCGCTCGGGCGCGCGCGGCCCGATTCTCAAAATCGCGGTCAATGCGTGGCTCAGGCGTCATCCGGATGTGATGGCGTTCACCTCCGCGCGCGCCATCGACGGCGGCACGGGCGCGGTCTACGTGCTGCTGCGCGCCTGACCCGCGCGGCCGCAGGGCCGCCTATTCGCCATCGCCCTCGAGGGGCGTGTCCAGCGGGAATTCCATGATCTCGCGCAGCACCGCCGTCGCGAACTGCCCCCGGCCCAGTGCGAAGCTCAACGTGACCGTACCGGCATCGGCCTCGACCGTGAGGTCGCGAACCGCACAGCGCAGCGCGCGCCGCTCCTGATCGAGGCCCGCCCCCTGCAGAAGCGCCGCGACCCCGCCGAATTCGCGTGCCACGTCGAGCTCGATGTCGAGCGTGGCACGCTGCGTCTGAGGGTCGCCGCGGCCCCAGAGCGGACCCGAAGGATGGATATCGAAGGCCTGCAGCCGGCGCAGGAGCTCGTCGTCGATCGCGGTCACGAGAAAGTGGCTGCCGCTGCCGTCGAGGCTCGCCAGATCGCCCGGCCTGAGAACCGACCAATCCCCCGCCTGCACGCGGCGCGCCAATACCGCATTGAAGAGCATGGCGCGCGCGGCCGACAATGCGAAGCCGCGCTCGGCGCGGCCGGCGGGCGCCGCTGCGTCCTGCATCCACCGGGCCGCCCGATCGAGATTGAATCCGTCGCGGCCGAAGCGCTGCGGACCGAAGTAGTTCGGCGCGCCGTGGGCCCGCAGCGCCGCGAGCTTCATGTCGAGCTCCTCCCGGGACCAGGACACCTTGCGCAGGCGGATCCTGAAGCGATTGCCGGCGAGCGCGCCGCGCTTCAATTTGCGCGCGTTCGCGTGCACGTCGAGCACCCTGAATTCATCGGTGCGCACGCCGCTCCAGAATGCGGCGGGCTGGGGCCGCGCCGGCACGCTGAACCACTGCGAGGCGACCGCGTGACGATCCTTCAGCCCCGCGTAGCCCACTTCGGAGACCGGCAGGGTCCCGATCCTCGCGATCTCGGCGGCGACCCAGCGCGTGTTGGCGGCACGCTTCTCGACGTGCAGCAGCAGATGCGGACCGTCTCCGGACGGCACGAACGACAGCTGTTCCTCGACGCGAAAATCCTCGGGCTCCGCGCGTAATTGCGCCGCCGCGAGCGGCGCGCCGTGCGCGCGCGGCGGCGACAACGCGGCCCGCGTCCAGGATTCGCTCCGTCGCCCGTGGATGCTCACGTCGGGTTATCGAGCATGCTCGAGCAGCACCGACGCGAGCGCCGCCAGCCCCTCGCCCCGCCCGACGAAACCCATCCGCTCCGTGGTCGTGGCCTTGACGTTGATGAGCCGCGCCTCGACCCCGAGGTCGGCCGCGAGATTCGTGGAGATGGCGTCGCGATGCGCCGCGATGCGCGGCGCTTCGGCCAGCACCGTCAAGTCGGCGTTGACCAGCCGGAATCCCAGCAATACGTACTGTTCTGTTGCGCCTTCGTCAACCATCGTATTGCTTCCATAATTACAGGAACAGAACTCTTCCGGGTCTCTCGTATGATCCGGGAAAGTTTGTCCTGGTGTTGCCTCTTGCCATCTGTTGTATGTTTTGTATTGTTTCTCCAGGTTGTCCATCTTCCTTTGTTGTTCCTCTGGGTCGGAGTCGACGTCGCATATTTCTCCGGAATCCGATGTTGATGTTAGGTCGGATTCTTTGTCGGTTGACGTCTGTTCATCGGGGTAGTGAGGTAGGTTGAGCATGATTTTGTCATGGGCTGCATAAGCATGGGGGTATGATTGGTTGAAGCAGTCGCTATAGCATGATTCACTAGAACTTAGGGTGTCTTGGTCGAATGATTCTCCAATCCTTGTTGTTGGTGTGTCCTTTGGCTATCACTTTCTTTATCCGTCTTCTCTTTGAGATTCTCCTCTTTCGGTCCTCGATTATTTCTTGTGAGTCCTGTAGGTTATCGTCCTCTGAATCCGTGGTGTCTTCCGGGTTTGGTTGAGATATGGTTCTGTTTCCCTTGGTTCTTGCCATGAAGGGTTGGTGTTCCGAATTGTGGTGAGTTCCTGCCATTGGGTTCTCCTGTCCATAGTTGCAGGTGCAGATTTGGTGAGGGTCTCTGGTTGTTCATTTTACAGCTCTTCTGGCATGCTATGGTGTCTGCATATTTTGTTCCGGTTGCTGTTGCCAACCATTCCTGTCGATCCAAGTGTGGTCTGGCTGTGACTTGTCCTTCATTCCTTGACGCTGTTGTCTTGTCGGAGTCATGTTCACTTGAGGTGCCTGGATTGCAGTATGGTAGACCTGCCATTATCTCAAAGTGAGTTTCGTATGTGTGGATCTCGTCCTGCATAAAACAATCGCTATGGCATGGTTGTCTTCTGTGCTTGTTGATAGGGAGGAGAGAATTCGGTAGTCGTCTTTGTCTGCGTATCCTCTATTGCACATTTTCCTCATGCGTTTGCGTTTGGAGAAACGTTTTACCTTCCCTATTTTGGTATATTCTTGGGTGGTTGTCTCTTCCGATTTGTGAGGGTTGTCGTACTGTGGTGAGGGGACTCGTGGTATGTCATGGATGTAGTGGAGGTGTTTCTTAAAGGTGTGTTCCCTGTCTGTAGTGAAACAGTCCGATTCGCAGATGGAATTGATATTGCGACTTCTTGGCATTAGGATTTCCGTGTCTTTCTTGATTAGTTTCCATCTTTTTCTGATCTTGTTCATCTGTGTACTACATGATGTGGTTCCCTTTGGTAGTTGTGGTGGTAGTTTCTTTGGGTTATCCATATCACAGTCCGATGGGTCTGACGTGAAAGGTTCGTCATTGAGGATCTTGCCTTGTAGAAGTCTTCTGTGGTCTCGTATTTGGTGGTCGAAATCGATTTCCTCACAGTCACTGGAGCATTCGGAATCCGTTGTCCTTGTGGGTGGAAATAGAATGTAATGGTCCTTTGGCGTGTACGTTGTCCTTCCTTTCAGTTTTTTTCTTTGATCTTTCACGTTTGGAGTATAGTCGTCTCTTCTTCGTGGTGACGTTTTATGTTTTCCCTTGGGACTTTGGTTGGTATTGGGGATTGGGCTTCGTGTCGTGCGTAGGATCTTCCTCTGTGTTGTTGACTGTGTTGTTCACCTCGTTGTAGATGTTGCTGTGGCATTCTCGTCTACTATAGCTTCATCGGTCTTGCAGATGGCCTCCTCGTTGGTCGTCTGTTGGACTGTCGCCGGCGTTGCCTCCTCGTTGGTTTCGCTGGTGATCTGTTTTAGAGGTGACATGCATTCCTTTGTGAATAGGATTGCCTTGATGGTGTGTTTGTCGGCTTCTGAGAGGAGGAGGTATCCCGGTTCCGCTAGGGTTTTGCCCTTGTCGTCTAGAAGGCTTGCGAGTGCCTGCTTGCACCATATGTGTGTGGTGAATTCGTCCCATAGGGTGATGGTGCGTCGAAGTATTTCCGTCTTCGCCTGGTGCAGGTATTGGTTCTTTGAGATGAATCTGTAGTAATGTGGGAGTTCCATCTTGGTGATGCCTGTCAGTGGCATCTTAGGGATCCAAGTGTTATATTGGAATGCCTTCCTCATTCGTTTTTCATGTAGGATTTGGTTGGTTTTGGTATCGATGGCGTGTAGGGTGCTGTAGAAATGTAGGAGTACGATGTCTTCATATTGCACATCTGGGTTGTAGTATTTCTCCTGTTCCCGTATTTGTCTGTAGGCTCTCCATTCACATACAAGGTAGTGGTCTGTCAGATATGGTGCTATCGTCTTCTTCCAGTTGTTGATGTCGTCTAGTGGCCATGGTCTGATGTTGTGGATGAAGTGTGTCTGCCTTGGTTGTAGGGGTTGTCCCAGGTGACATATGTTAGCGGCATGGATTGTCTTCGTTGCAAGTTGTTCGTTGTGTGGAGTTCCCTTGAGTTCGTTGATTTGTAGTTGGTCAAAGATGTAGAGGAGTGTTGGATATGTCATGGCTGGTATCAGCTAGGCGTTCGCTGTCGATATATTTGTGGGCGAGAAACCATTGAGGGTTTCCTATATTCGCCATGCCCGCAAGTTCTTTCCCGGTGTAGTTTGTGGTGATTTTCCTTTGGTTGTCGTTGATGATCAGGACTGGTGGGACGTCATTCGTTGTGCTCATCTTCTCTGTCTGGCTGTTGTTAAGGTTGTCATCTATTTTGTGGTTTCACTGGTGGATGTTGGGTCGTTCATCGCCCGCGATGTAGCTGGATGTATTCTCGTGTACTGTGGCTTCTTCTGTCTTGCAGGTTTCCGCCTCGTTGGTTGCCTGTTCGACCGGCACCTGTTCTACCTCCTCGTTGGTATTACTGGTGACGTTTGTGGGTGGTGAATCTGAGTTCAGTGTTGCCAGGATTTTCTCGATGATTTCCTTGCCTGTCTGGTTGAGTCGATGGTATTCCGGTGTCATCTTTGTCTTGTCAATGCTGTCCATCATGCTGGCCAGTGCTTG
>CAVTNZ010000102.1:0-9523 GCA_963736185.1 uncultured Gammaproteobacteria bacterium
ATGCCCACCTGCACGTCCGGGCGGTGGTCTGGGGTCACGTGCACCAGGAGTTCGAGGGCAGCCGCGGTCCGGTTCGGCTGTTCGCGACCCCTTCGACGGGCGCGCAGTTCCTGCCGATGAGCGACCGCTATGCCGTGGACACGCGGCCGCCCGCCTATCGCCCGTTCGAGCTGCATCGGGACGGCCGCATCGACAGCGAGATCCGCTGGGCCGAGCCGATGCCCGTGCGGCCGGCGGCCTCCGCCACGCGCTGAAACCGCCCACCATGAGGCTCAAGGCGCTTGTTTGCTGGGCGCTGCTTGGATGCACCCTCGCAGCGGCTCGACCGTGCGCGCCGATTCGACGCTGCATTGCCTCTGGGAACTGCACGGCAGGCACAACACGGTGTATGTGCTCGGCTCCATTCACACGCTTCGAGCGAGCGACTATCCGCTCGCGCCCGCGGTACTCGACGCCTACCGCGCCTCCAAGTCGCTGGTCATGGAGATCGATCCGAACGAGCTCGACTCCGCGGATGTGCAGTCCGAGATGCTCGCGAACGCGACGCTGACGGGCGGCAGGACCCTGCATGACATCATGGGGACGGCGCGATATGCTCATGCGCAGTCCTTGGCGAGCGCGCTCGGGGTCGATCTTGCGACGTTCGATCAATTCGCGCCCTGGTTCGTCGCCGAGGCCATTTCCCAGATGCAGCTCATGCAGCTCGGCTTCGACCCCTCGAGCGGCGTCGAGATGTACTTCCAGGGGCGCGCGCGCACCGACGGCAAGAGCATCGAGGGCCTGGAGACCGCGCACGACCAGCTGGCGCTGTTCGAGGGCATGCCGATGGAAACCCAGGCGGGCTATCTGATCTCGAGCCTGGAGCAGGCGCACGATCTGGCGAAGGACGTGAACGAGATGGTGCGCGCCTGGCAGAGCGGGGACACGCGCTGGTTCGAGACCGAGGTGAAGTCGGATTTGGGAAGCGATCCGGCCGTCTATCAAACGCTGCTGGTGTCGCGCAACCGCAAATGGATCGCGCGAATCGAGAAGCTGCTCGACGATGACGAGAATCATCTCGTCATCGTCGGCACCGCTCATCTGATCGGCCGCGACAGCGTCATCGATCTGCTCAAGAAGGACGGCATCGGGGCCGTTCAGCGCTGACCCGCGTCAGCGCCGAACTTCGACCTCCGTTACTCGGCGGCCGGCGCCGCCGCCTGCGAATGCGACGCCTTCCAGGCGGCCATCCGCTGCTCGCGCGCCTGCTGGGCCGCGGCCACGAGCCCCGGGATCGCCGTCTGCTGCTGCTTGGTGAGCACGTTGCTGTAGATCGCCGACCAGGTCTCGCTGCGCAGCTTGATGCGGGCCGCCGCGTTGGTCTGCGCGGTCTGGATCAAGGCGGGATAGCCGGGATCGGTGGGCGGGGTGGTCGCGAGCGCGCTGCGGTTCGCCTTGACGCTCGCACGCAGCGACTCGAACTGGCTCTTCTCGCCTGCGATGATGCTCTTGATCTGGGTCTTCTGCTCCGCGGTCAGATCGAGCTTGTGCAGCACGAAAAACATGCCGCCGTGATGTCCGTGGCGCCACTGGTGCGCACCCGCGGCGGCGGTCGTCTCAGGTGCGGTGGCGGTGGTCTGGGCGTAGGCGGCGATGCCCGCGAGCGACGTCGCCAGACATAAAACGGGAATGGCCTTTCGTAGCGTAACCATGATTCGAAACTCTCCTTGGGCGTGCAGTGGGGGACAGTGTACGGTGAAACGCCCCCCTCCCCTTCGGCGTTGACGCAATGTTGCGTGGGCAACATGCAAAGAATTGTCAATTGGTTTACGAAGGCCAATGATGGCGGCCAAACTGGCGCTGAACTGGCGTTGAAACCAAGGAATTCACGACATGACCGAAGCGCGCATTCTGCTGGTAGACGACGACCGCGAGCTGTGCCAGATGCTCACCGAATATCTGGAGGCGGAGCACTTCGAGGTGAAGAGCGTCCACGACGGCGGCGACGCCCTCGCCGAGCTCAAGCTCAACCGCTTCGAGATCCTGATATTGGACGTGATGCTGCCGAGCGTCGGCGGCTTCGACGTGCTGCGCGAGCTCGGCGCCTCGTACGACACGCCGATCCTGATGCTGACCGCGCGCGGCGATGACGTTGACCGGATCGTCGGACTGGAGCTCGGCGCCGACGACTATCTCAGCAAGCCCTTCAATCCCCGTGAACTGGTCGCCCGCATCCGCGCCATCCTGCGCCGCGCGACGAGCCGGACCGCGCGCGGCACGGCGGCGGACGAGATCGCCGTGGGGCCGATCACGCTCAACACCGGCATGCATCAGGTGCGCGTCGCCGATCTGACGGTCACGCTCACGGGCGCGGAGTTCCGGGTGCTCGAGCTCCTGATGCGCTCCGCGGGTCAGGTGATATCGCGCGAGGCGATGACCGAACAGGCGCTCGGCCGCAAGCTCGTCCCCTACGACCGCAGCATCGACACCCACATCAGCAACCTGCGCCGCAAGCTCAACCTCGAGGCCGGCAGGAATCCGGAGATCAAGAACGTTCGCGGCTCCGGCTACACCCTCACGACCGCGCCGCCGTAGCCGCTCGTGCACAGCCTCTTCGTCAGGATTTTCGTATTGTTCTGGATTGCGATGGCGCTCATCGTGGGCGGCAGCATCGCGGTCACCTTCACCGTGGCCTCCACCGAGTACGAGTCGCGTGAGCTGCAGCGGCGCCCCGCGGCCGTCGCCATCCAGGCGTCGGAGGTCCTCGGCCAGGGGGGCGTGGCCGCGCTCAAGAAGTGGCTGTCGGACCACGAGCATTCGATCGCCGACCGCGACCTCTACATCATCGGCCCGGACGGCCGCGACATTCTCGGACGGCAACTGTCCGAAAGCGCCACCCGCCGCCTCGAGTATTTCAACCGCGAATCGATGAGCGAGCCCGGGTCGCGCAATTTCCGCCCCCAGCGCGCCGCGCCGCAGATCGTGGGCGCGGATGGATCGACGTACACCGTACTGCTGGTTCCGCGCCGCCCGAGCATCTTCGGCGCGCTGAGCCTGCCGGGGATCTCGCTGATGATCCTGTGCATCGCGCTGGTGGTGAGCGCCTTCGCGAGCTGGTGGTTGGCGCAGCACCTGAGCGCCCCCATACGCCGCATCCAGGAGGGAGCGCGGGCCCTCGCCAGCGAGAATCTCGACGCGCGCGGCGGCAAGGGTCTGCGCGTGAGCGCGGGCTTCGAGGATCGCAAGGATGAGCTGGCGGTGCTCGCCCGGGATTTCGACGCCATGGCGGACGGCTTGATCGCCAATCGGGCCGCGGTCACCCGGCTGCTGCGCGACATCTCGCACGAGCTTCGCTCGCCGCTCGCGCGCATGCGCCTGGCGGTGGGGCTGGCGCGCCGGCCGAGCGCCGACCCGGACCGCCAGCTCGATCGCCTGGAGCATGAAATCGAGCGTCTGGACGATCTGATCGGCCAGGTGTTGAGTCTCGCGCGGCTCAACGGCACGGACGCGCCGATCGAGCGCGAGCCGTTCGACATCGACGAAATGATCCAGGAGGTCGTTCACGACGCGAACTTCGAGGGCGCGGCGAAAGACTGCAGGGTGTCGATCTCGGGCACCGCTGGACGCCGGGTGAACGGCAACCGGGAGCTCCTGAGGAGCGCCGTCGAGAACGTACTGCGCAACGCCGTGCGCTATAGTCCTCCTGGCGCCAGCGTGGAGGTGGCGGTGCAGAACGGCGACGGCGGACTGTCGGTCTCGATTCGCGACCGCGGGCCGGGCGTGCCCCCGGGCGATCTGGAGCGCATATTCGAGCCGTTTTTTCGCGTGGCGGAGTCGCGCGACCGCGACACCGGCGGCGAGGGCGTCGGTCTCGCCATCACCGCGCAGGTGATGCGCGCGCATGGCGGATCGGCACGCGCGGCGAATCGCGCCGGAGGCGGATTGGAAGTGCGGCTCGGGCTTCCGCCGGCCGCGATGACGGCCTGAGCGGCGGATCGAAACCAGGAGAAAACGTGGTGAGCCTGTATCAAGAGGCCTGCAAATACATACCCGGAGGCGTCAACTCGCCGGTCCGGGCCTTTCGCGGCGTCGGCGGCGAGCCGATCTTCTTCAAGCAGGCGGCGGGCGCCCACATCGTCGCCGCCGACGGCCGCAGGTTCATCGACTACGTCGGATCGTGGGGTCCGATGATTCTGGGTCATGCGCATCCGCACGTGATCGCCGAGGTGCGCCGCGTCGCGGCCGACGGCCTGAGCTTCGGCGCACCCACCGAGCTCGAGACGGTGCTGGCGCGCAAGGTCGTTGAGCTCATGCCCTCCGTGGAGCTCGTGCGTTTCGTCAGCTCCGGCACGGAGGCGACCATGAGCGCGATCCGGCTTGCCCGCGGATTCACCGGACGCGAGACCATCGTGAAATTCGAGGGGTGCTATCACGGTCATTCGGACTCGCTGCTGATCAAGGCGGGCTCGGGCGCGTTGACCTTCGGCGTTCCGACCTCTCCCGGGGTCCCGCGGGCATTGGCCGCGCACACCGTGACGCTCGACTACAACGACTCCGAGCGGGTCCGGGATGCGTTCCGGCAGATCGGCGGGGAAATCGCCTGCGTGATCGTGGAGCCCGTCGCGGGACGCAGTTCATGTTGCCCGCGACGGGCTGACGATCGACGCAGGCGATCTCGCCCGCCGATCTGCCGAACGCATCCCGGACCCGATCGGCGTCGTCGTAGTCGAGCGTCACGGTGTGCGCCGCCAGGGCCCGCGGGACGCCGGGCGAGGTCGGAACGCCGAAGGTCAACGCGCCGGAACCCGCCTTGATCAGCAGCGAATCGGAATGACCGTGATAGCAGCCCTCGAATTTCACGATGGTCTCGCGCCCGGTGAATCCGCGGGCAAGCCGGATCGCGCTCATGGTCGCCTCGGTGCCGGAACTGACGAAGCGCACGAGCTCGACGGAGGGCATGAGCTCGACGACTGCGCGCGAGCTCCGTCTCGAGCTCGGTGGGTGCGCCGAAGCTCAGGCCGTCGGCGGCGACGCGGCGCACCGCCGCGATCACGTGCGGATGCGCATGACCCAGAATCATCGGACCCCACGAGCCGACGTAGTCGATGAACCTCCGGCCGTCGGCGGCGACGATGTGAGCGCCCGCCGCCTGCTTGAAGAAGATCGGCTCGCCGCCGACGCCGCGAAAGGCCCGGACCGGCGAGTTGACGCCTCCGGGTATGTATTTGCAGGCCTCTTGATACAGGCTCACCACGTTTTCTCCTGGTTTCGATCCGCCGCTCAGGCCGTCATCGCGGCCGGCGGAAGCCCGAGCCGCACTTCCAATCCGCCGCCGGCGCGATTCGCCGCGCTTGCCGACCCGCCTGCGCCCATCACCTGCGCGGCGATGGCGAGACCGACGCCCTCGCCGCCGGTGTCGCGGTCGCGCGACTCCGCCACGCGAAAAAACGGCTCGAATATGCGCTCCAGATCGCCCGCGGGCACGCCCGGCCCGCGGTCGCGAATCGAGACCGAGAGTCCGCCGTCGCCGTTCTGCACCGCCACCTCCACGCTGGCGCCAGGAGGACTATAGCGCACGGCGTTGCGCAGTACGTTCTCGACGGCGCTCCTCAGAAGCTCCCGGTTGCCGTTCACCGGGCGTCCAGCGGTGCCCAGATCGACACCCTGCAGTCCTTCGCCGCGCCCTCGAAGTTCGCGTCGTGAACGACCTCCTGGATCAT
Organism: uncultured Gammaproteobacteria bacterium; assembly: GCA_963736185.1. GTDB lineage: Bacteria > Pseudomonadota > Gammaproteobacteria > Steroidobacterales > Steroidobacteraceae > Bog-1198. The sequence goes on from CAVTNZ010000102.1 coordinate 5,700, forward strand.
TTCGTCGATGTCGAACGGCTCGCGCTCGATCGGCGCATCCGTGCCGTTGAGCCGCGCGAGACTCAACACCTGGCCGATCAGATCGTCGAGACGCTCCATTTCATGCTCCAGGCGATCGAGCTGGCGGTCCGGGTCGGCGCTCGGCCGGCGCGCCAGCCCCACCGCCAGGCGCATGCGCGCGAGCGGCGAGCGAAGCTCGTGCGAGATGTCGCGCAGCAGCCGGGTGACCGCGGCCCGATTGGCGATCAAGCCGTCCGCCATGGCATCGAAATCCCGGGCGAGCACCGCCAGCTCATCCTTGCGATCCTCGAAGCCCGCGCTCACGCGAAGACCCGCGCCGCCGCGCGCTCGAGATTCTCGCTGGCGAGCGCCCGCGCTCCCTCCTGGATGCGGCGTATGGGGGCGCTCAGGTGCTGCGCCAACCACCAGCTCGCGAAGGCGCTCACCACCAGCGCAATGCACAGGATCATCAGCGAGATCCCCGGCAGGCTCAGCGCGCCGAAGACGCTCGGGCGGCGCGGAACCAGCAGCACGGTGTACGTCGATCCATCCGCGCCCACGATCTGCGGCGCGGCGCGCTGGGGGCGGAAATTGCGCGACCCGGGCTCGCTCATCGATTCGCGGTTGAAATATCGAGGCGGCGGGTGGCGCTTTCGGAGAGACGCCGTCCGAGAATGTCGCGGCCGTCCGGGCCGATGATGTAGAGGTCGCGATCGGCGATCGAATGCTCGTGGTTCGACAGCCATTCTTGAGCGCGGCCACGCCCTGGCCGAGGACCTCCGACGCCTGGATGGCGACGGCCGCGGGGCGCCGCTGCAGCTCACGCGATTCGTACTCGGCGGCGGCCACGGTGAAGGTGACCGCGATGCTGCCGCCCACGATGAGCGCCATCGCAATCCAGAACAACACGAAAATCCGACGAAGAGGCTATGCACGAGCGGCTACGGCGGCGCGGTCGTGAGCGGTGTAGCCGGAGCCGCGAACGTTCTTGATCTCCGGATTCCTGCCGGCCTCGAGGTTGAGCTTGCGGCGCAGGTTGCTGATGTGGGTGTCGATGCTGCGGTCGTAGGGAACGAGCTTGCGGCCGAGCGCCTGTTCGGTCATCGCGTCGCGCGAATCACCTGACCCGCGGAGCGCATCAGAAGCTCGAGCACCCGAAATTCGGCGCCCGTGAGCGTGACCGGCAGATCGGCGACGCGCACCTGATGCATGCCGGTGTTGAGCATGATCGGCCCCACGGCGATCTCGTCCGCCGCCGCGCCGCGCGCGGTCCGGCTCGTCGCGCGGCGCAGGATGGCGCGGATGCGGGCGACCAGTTCGCGGGGATTGAAGGGCTTGCTGAGATAGTCGTCGGCGCCGAGCTCCAGTCCGACGATCCGGTCGACGTCATCGCCGCGCGCGGTCAGCATCAGGATCGGCGTGTCGTACGAGGCGCCGAGCTCGCGCAGCACGTCGAAGCCGCCGACGTCGGCAGCATCACGTCCAATATCAGGATCTCGAAGCGGTTGAGCTTGAGCTCGGCGAGGGCGTCGCCGCCGTCGTGGACGCTCTTCACCTCGAAGTGCTCCGCCTCCAGATATTCGGTGAGCATCTGGCACAGCTCGCGGTCGTCGTCTACCAGCAGAATGCGCGCTTCGGTCATGTCGTGAATTCCTTGGTTTCAACGCCAGTTCAGCGCCAGTTTGGCCGCCATCATTGGCCTTCGTAAACCAATTGACAATTCTTTGCATGTTGCCCACGCAACATTGCGTCAACGCCGAAGGGGAGGGGGGCGTTTCACCGTACACTGTCCCCCACTGCACGCCCAAGGAGAGTTTCGAATCATGGTTACGCTACGAAAGGCCATTCCCGTTTTATGTCTGGCGACGTCGCTCGCGGGCATCGCCGCCTACGCCCAGACCACCGCCACCGCACCTGAGACGACCGCCGCCGCGGGTGCGCACCAGTGGCGCCACGGACATCACGGCGGCATGTTTTTCGTGCTGCACAAGCTCGATCTGACCGCGGAGCAGAAGACCCAGATCAAGAGCATCATCGCAGGCGAGAAGAGCCAGTTCGAGTCGCTGCGTGCGAGCGTCAAGGCGAACCGCAGCGCGCTCGCGACCACCCCGCCCACCGATCCCGGCTATCCCGCCTTGATCCAGACCGCGCAGACCAACGCGGCGGCCCGCATCAAGCTGCGCAGCGAGACCTGGTCGGCGATCTACAGCAACGTGCTCACCAAGCAGCAGCAGACGGCGATCCCGGGGCTCGTGGCCGCGGCCCAGCAGGCGCGCGAGCAGCGGATGGCCGCCTGGAAGGCGTCGCATTCGCAGGCGGCGGCGCCGGCCGCCGAGTAACGGAGGTCGAAGTTCGGCGCTGACGCGGGTCAGCGCTGAACGGCCCCGATGCCGTCCTTCTTGAGCAGATCGATGACGCTGTCGCGGCCGATCAGATGAGCGGTGCCGACGATGACGAGATGATTCTCGTCATCGTCGAGCAGCTTCTCGATTCGCGCGATCCATTTGCGGTTGCGCGACACCAGCAGCGTTTGATAGACGGCCGGATCGCTTCCCAAATCCGACTTCACCTCGGTCTCGAACCAGCGCGTGTCCCCGCTCTGCCAGGCGCGCACCATCTCGTTCACGTCCTTCGCCAGATCGTGCGCCTGCTCCAGGCTCGAGATCAGATAGCCCGCCTGGGTTTCCATCGGCATGCCCTCGAACAGCGCCAGCTGGTCGTGCGCGGTCTCCAGGCCCTCGATGCTCTTGCCGTCGGTGCGCGCGCGCCCCTGGAAGTACATCTCGACGCCGCTCGAGGGGTCGAAGCCGAGCTGCATGAGCTGCATCTGGGAAATGGCCTCGGCGACGAACCAGGGCGCGAATTGATCGAACGTCGCAAGATCGACCCCGAGCGCGCTCGCCAAGGACTGCGCATGAGCATATCGCGCCGTCCCCATGATGTCATGCAGGGTCCTGCCGCCCGTCAGCGTCGCGTTCGCGAGCATCTCGGACTGCACATCCGCGGAGTCGAGCTCGTTCGGATCGATCTCCATGACCAGCGACTTGGAGGCGCGGTAGGCGTCGAGCACCGCGGGCGCGAGCGGATAGTCGCTCGCTCGAAGCGTGTGAATGGAGCCGAGCACATACACCGTGTTGTGCCTGCCGTGCAGTTCCCAGAGGCAATGCAGCGTCGAATCGGCGCGCACGGTCGAAGCCGCTGCGAGGGTGCATCCAAGCAGCGCCCAGCAAACAAGCGCCTTGAGCCTCATGGTGGGCGGTTTCAGCGCGTGGCGGAGGCCGCCGGCCGCACGGGCATCGGCTCGGCCCAGCGGATCTCGCTGTCGATGCGGCCGTCCCGATGCAGCTCGAACGGGCGATAGGCGGGCGGCCGCGTGTCCACGGCATAGCGGTCGCTCATCGGCAGGAACTGCGCGCCCGTCGAAGGGGTCGCGAACAGCCGAACCGGACCGCGGCTGCCCTCGAACTCCTGGTGCACGTGACCCCAGACCACCGCCCGGACGTGCGGGTGGGCATCGATGACCCGCCAGAACTCATCGCGGTTCGCGAGCCCGATCGTGTCGATCCAGCGGCTGCCCATCTCGACCGGATGATGGTGCAGGCACACCATGGCATGATGGGGCGAGGCGGTGAGCGCCCGATCGAGCCGCTCCAGTTCCTGCGCGGTCAGGCGCCCGCCGACGTGGCCCGGATCGCAGCTGTCGAGCATCACGAGCTGCCAGCCGTGCGCCGCGTAGGTGCCGCACATCTGGAAGGGGGCGCCCGCGAGCGCCTGGCGCATGATGGCGGGCTCGTCGTGATTTCCGGGAATGCAGAGGACCGGCT
>CAVTNZ010000103.1:0-69015 GCA_963736185.1 uncultured Gammaproteobacteria bacterium
ACCAGCACATCGCCGGCCCTGGCGCTGACGCGTTCAAGATTGTCCACGCCGGCCAGCGCCTGCATCAGCAGCTCGGCGCTTATATCGGCAAACACGCGAGTCCGGTGCAGATCCTCCACCACCAGCCGCAACGGAACCAATTCGATCTCCAATGTTTGTCCGCCCGTGCTCATCTTGGTTTCTCAGCCTTCTTTTCAGAGCCTGTCATTGCAGGCCCTAGAATCCCGCCAGATACTGGTGAATAAACTGCACCGCGATCGACCCTTCGCCCACCGCCGAAGCCACCCGCTTTACCGAGCCGTGCCGCACATCGCCGGCCACAAACACCCCCGGTACGCTGGACTCCAGAAGATAAGGTTCGCGCGGCTCGCGCCATCCCTCCGGCGCTTTGCCGGCGCGCGGCAGGTCCGGCCCGGCCAGCAAAAATCCCTTTTCATCCCGCAAGATCGATGCCGGAAGCCATGCCGTACCCGGCGCCGCCCCAATAAACACAAACAGAGACACCGCCGGAACCTGCAGTTCCCCCGGCGAGTTCTTCAGTTTCAGCGCCTCCAACCGCTCCTCGCCGATGGCTTCCACCACTTGCGTGTGCGGCGCCACCACAATATTGGATGTGCGCTCGATCTCATCCATCAAATATCTTGACATTGTGGCCGAAAGTCCATCGCCCCGCACCAACATCGTCACCTTGCAGGCAAACTTGGCAAAATGCAGCGCGGCCTGCCCGGCAGAGTTGGCGCCCCCCGACCACAAACACCTCCTCGTCCTTGCAGGCCGCCGCCTCCACCAGCGCGGCGCCGTAGTAAATCCCCCGTCCCATCAGGCGCTCCGCCCCCGGAATCTCCAGTTTGCGGTATTGCACCCCCGGCGCCAGCAGCACCACATGCCTGGAACTCCTCCCTCCCATCTGCAAGTTGCACAAAACGGTATTGCCCGTCGATGCGCAGCGCGGTAGCCCGCTGGGTGAGGAACTCGGCGCCAAACCGCGTAGCCTGCGTGTGCGCGCGCCGCCCAAATCGGCGCCCGTCACCCCCGAAGGAAACCCAAGGTAGTTCTCGATCCTTGATGAAGTGCCGGCCTGCCCGCCAGGCGCTTCCGGTTCAATCACCAGCGTCCGCAAACCCTCGCTGGCGCCATAAACCGCCGCCGCCAGTCCCGCCGGACCGGCGCCCGCCACCACCATGTCATAAAATTCCTCTTTCGCCTGGACCCGCAATCCCACCCGCGCCGCCAGCACCTCCAGCCCCGGATCGATCAGCGAGCTGCCATGGGAAAACAGCACCACCGGAAGCCGTCGGCATTCAGTCCAGCCTCCTTGAGCAGCTTTGGCGCCTCCTCACCGCCGGCTACGTCCAGCCACCGGTAAGGCACATGGTTTTGCGAAAGAAAATTGCGCACCTGGTGGTCGTTGAGCGACCAGCGATGCCCAATCACTCGCAACCCCTCAAAAGGCGCACGATAGCCCGCCTGCCAGTCCTCCAACAGATCGGTCAGCACCGGGTAAAGCTTCTCTTCCGGTGGGTCCCAGGGCTTGGTCAGGTAGTAGTGAATGCGGGTGCTATTGATGGCCCGGATGGCCACTTCCGTATCCGCATAGGCGGTGAGCAGCACCCGCCGCGCCTCGGGATAAAGCTCTCTGGCCTTCTCCAGAAACTCCACCCCGGTCATCCCCGGCATGCGCTGGTCGCTCACCAGCAGTGCCACCGGCTCCTGGCGGGTCTTCACCTGCGCCAGCGTATCCAGCGCAGCCTGGCCCCCGCCCGCCCGCATCACCCGGTAGGTTTGCCCATATTGCCGACGCAGATCCTGGACCACCGCCTCCAGAACGCTCGCGTCGTCATCCACCGCCAACAGAATCGGCCTCGCCATATCGTCAGTGTAGAGCCTTCTTCCCTGTCTCGAACATCGCCTTTTTGACACCGACCCTGCCCCATGCCCAGGAAGCAGAGGACCACCACCTTGAACCTCAGAGCGAAGTTCTCCTATGCCGGGAGCCTGGCCTTTGGGCTCCCGAGACAGTCGCGAATCCCCGGCCCCCGAGATCCATGCCCCAAATAAACTGTCATGCTAAAAATAATCTGTCACCCTGAGCGTAGTTTGGCGCGTTTCTGCGCCAAACGCAGTCGAAGGATCCACGGTTGCTTGTGTCTTTGCTCTTACTCCACTTTCAAAAACACTCAAGGCCAGGTCGAAGCGGCCGCTCGATTCATCCTTCGAGCTTCTGACGCACTCGATCAGCGGTCTTCAATCGTATGCAAGAGATCCACGATCTTTGTCGCGGCAATGTGCTGGTAGTCGGGAGTCAGCAGCCCATAGTCTTCAATCGCATCGTACTTCCTCGACGCGCCGCTTGATTGGGTGCCGTTCAAAGGCCAATAACTCCACGACAAATGGTTCTCCTTCAAATAACGGACGAACAAGGTGAACCAGGTTGAACCCGCGCCGGGAGGCAATCTCTGGTCTGTGCCGAACTCGCCTATCCAGATAGGCACTTCAGGTTCGGCGTGGAGCAAAAATCCGGCTCGCATGTCATAGGCTTGCTTGAGATCCTCATATGCCGCGTAAGCGCGGTCGTCCATGTTATACGCATGCGGGGAGTAAACGAGTCTGTGCTCGACACTGAGTTTCACCGGCAGCTTGTCAACGCCTATAAAGTTTGTCGAATAATCCGGCCCCTCAACCATGATCAGCAGCAGCGGGTTGACCGCGAGAACCGCGTTGCCTCCCCGCTCCGCGGCGGCATGCCAATCCAGCTTCGGGTCAGCGCCGCCCCACGCTGCGCCGCTGCGCAGCTCGTTGCGCAGGTCCGCTCCCACCACCCATGGCTGGCCCCGGTAACGGCCCGCAATCCTCTGCCAGTCAGCGAGCCACTGCCTCTCGGGATAGTCACGGTTGTACCAGAGCCCGTTGCCATCCGTGTCGCTGCAACACCAGTCTGCGCGGCTCATGTGATTATCGAGAATGACCATGATGTGCGCCTGCGCCAGTGCGGCGATCACGGCATCCATCACCTCCATCGCGTGCTTTCCCTTGAACTGCGGATTTGCCTGCACGGCATAGTCAGGCACCCGCGGATTGCGTTCCAGCGTCTCGTTGGCCCAGGGCAGCCGAACGGAGTTCACGCCGATCTCCTCAATTTGCCTGATGACAACCGCCAGCGGCGCGTGATCCAGGCCTCCGGCCACGTATTCCTGTTCATCAAAACCGTACCAATTCACGGATGTGAGCCGGACCGCGTGTCCCAGAGCGTCCAGAATCTGATAACCGCTGGTGTGCAGTGGGGGCGTGATTTGATTCGGTTGGGCGAGCGCTGAAACGCGCGCGCCCGTGAGACAGAGAGCAGCAAGCATGAGCGCTCTTGAGCCTGGTATTGAAATCATGTGCTGCAGAATACATCACCGTCGGCCAGGGGATCTTCAAGCCGCGCTCCCGCCATCAGCGCAGCCATCGCCTCAACGCGAGGCAGAACGCAGCAAAATCGTTACTATCTACACACAACACTTGGGCACAAGCCGCGTGCCCTGGGGGCCTGGCCTTTGGGTACCTGGGATAGGCGCGAATCTCCTGTCCCCGAGGTTCATACCCAAAATGAACTGTTATCGAGAGCATCCTGACTCGCGCTGGCGGGTCAGGATGCTCAAGAAAACAGGTTTCTCGATCGGTCAGCTCTGAAAGGTGCGGACTTCAGCCCGCACGTAAAACACCCAATAAAGACGAGGTCTTTAGCCCCTGAGGGACTTTTCTCTTCAGACCGCGCCGCTGATTAAATTGAGGCTGTTCCGTCTGTCGTCGATGAGCGCAGTGGAAGGATCCGCGGTTGCTCTTGTCTTTGCTCTTACTCCACTTCCAAAAACACTCAAGGCCAGGTCGAAGCGGCCGCTCGAGACATGCTTCGAACTTCAGACCCTGCCACCTAGCCCTGTTTTCGAACCCTCAGACCGCAGTTCCAACGGCATCTTCCTCACCGTCGCAACCGTGTTCCAACGAACTTTCCGCGATGCCTCCACCCCCCGGGCTATGGTATAGTCGCCAAAAACTGAGTCGAGACGCGGATTCGTCTTTGCAACGGTGGGGAAAAACGTTTGCCTTCAGAACCTTCCTACAACTATCGTCCTGACATCGATGGCCTTCGCGCCGTCGCCATTCTCTCCGTGGTGCTCTTTCACGCCAGAGTGCCCGGCATCCCCGGAGGATTTGTCGGCGTCGATGTGTTCTTTGTCATCTCCGGCTTCCTCATCGGCGGCCATATTTACTCCGACCTGCAAGAGAACAGGTTCAGTTTTCTCGAGTTCTACAAACGGCGAGCGAAAAGAATTCTCCCGCCTCTCTTCGTTGTTCTCGCGATCTTGATGCCTGCCGCTTTCTTCCTCATGTCGCCTTACGAATTCGGGCGGCTGAGTTCGCGAGCGCTGGCCACGGTCCTGTCCCTCTCCAACTTCCTGTTTTGGAGAAAGGTCAATTATTTCCAGTCGGTCACCGAGAGTGAGCCGCTGTTGATGACCTGGTCACTCGGTGTCGAGGAACAGTTTTACTTCGTCATCCCCTTGCTGCTGGTCCTGCTGTTTCGTCTCGGCCGCCGAGTCCTCTTCTCCGCCATCGCGGTCGTCCTGGTTGTCTCCTTCGCCTGGTCCGCTTTTCAGCTCTCGCACAATCCCGTCGCCTGCTTCTATCTGCTGCCCTCCCGCGCCTGGGAACTCGCCGTTGGCGTCCTGCTCGCGATCTCATGGAAGCCCTTGCTCCACCGCAGGTGGCTCGCCTCGGCGTGGATCGCCAATCTCCTCTCCGTATGCGGCATACTGCTGATCGTCTTCTCCTGCTGCCTTCTCAGCACCGCAACTCCGTTTCCCGGTCCCGCCGCGGCAGCCCCGGTTTTGGGCGCTGCCATGCTCATCCTCAGCCGTCCAAGTTTCCTGAATCACCGCATCCTGGGCTCCGCGCTTCTGTCCTATATCGGCCGAGTCTCCTACGCGTCGTATCTGTGGATTGGGCAGCTGCTGGCCTGTCTCCGGCTCTGCATTGGCGACCAGTTGCCTATCGCCCTGGCCCTGTCGGCGCTGCTGCTCTCGTTCTTACTCGCCGTGCTCTCCTATCACCTGGTCGAAAAGCCCCTGCGCGCCTCCCGCCGCGCCGCCGCTCCGTTGCCGATGCGCTACGCCGCTGTGAGCCTGGCCATGGCCGCGGTCTTTCTCTTCATTTATAAAAAGAATGGCTTTCCGGATAGGTATCCCCAACTCACCGCGCAGGAGCACCTCGACGACGCGCTCAGCTCCAATCCCTGCATCATGCAGAGAAACAGCCTGACGCCGCCTTCCGCCTGTTACGATCCCACCCTGCGCCGCGACAAGCTGCTTCTTTGGGGCGACAGCCACGCAGAGGCCTTGATGCCTGCCGTCAAGACAAAAGCGGAGGCTGCCGGATATGTTTTCTCTTCCCTATTGCACACTGGATGCCCACCCCTCATCGGCGCCGCGCGCTATGACCACGACGACCCCAACTACTATAAGTATTGCCTCGCCTTCAACAAGCAGACCCTGCACTCAATTGTCAGTGATCCTGCGACAAAAGTGGTTGTCCTTGAAAGCTGGTGGGAATCCACCTTCGATTCTGAAGGCACGCGCCAGCTCGTCAAAGACGGGGTCGGCCCCCAGCCATCGCGCGATAACGCCGCCGACCTGCAACTCCTCGACGAATCTCTTCGCCAAACCTTGCAGACCTTGCTGGCCGCTCACAAGAGCGTAGTGGTCTTCAACGATGCGCCCACCTTCAAGCGCCTGCCGGTGTTGCGCCTGCGCACGTCGCAGAACCGTCTTCGCCTCAGCCTCCGGCGCCCGCTGGGAAGAACGGACGACCCCGATCCCGGCTTCGATCTTCCCAGCGACGCCGATCCGCTGCATTCCAGTGTCCAGCAAATCGTGCGCGAGGACGCGCTAGCCGAGCCCAGCGTGGAATTTTGGGACCTGCGCAAATCGTTGTGCGATTCCCCTGACCGGTGCCGCTACCGTGAAGGAACTCAGCTCTATTACATCGACGATGCTCACCTCAGCCCTTTGGGCGCCGAAAAAGCTCTTGCGGGCTGGACCCCACCGCGTCCCCAGTAGCTCGCTCTGGAAACACGCACCTCGCCCTCCCTTCGAATGCACCCTCAATCGAGCGCTCGAATGTCACTTACCTTCCATCCGAAGTTTCCAATCACTCCGCAGACGAAGCGCCTCCGGTTAAGTTCCCCCTGGGAATTCATCTGCTTCGAGCACCCTGCGCGTCAATCGTCAAATGGCGGATGCGTGTCAAATCGCAACCGCGCTCCATCATTCAACTCTCAATACCGCAAAGAACCTCAACCTCTGAGACTTCCTGCGGCGGGCCACGGTGCTAGACTCTCGACGCACACAGAGCGCGCCCGCTTGCGCTCTGCCAATCACACCCGAGCCTCTTTGCTCCACACGCCGAACCTTGGCCAAGAGCAGCCTGCGCCGGTTCACCGGAGCCTGCGTGAGCAATACGTAACGGGCGGCGCGCGGAGAAGCAGCCCCCACAGCCCGCGCCTGCTCTTCAAAGCGGCGCTGCCGAACGTGGATCGGATCGCCGCGGCGATCTCCGATCTGGCGGCGGTCTGATCGTGGCGGAACCGACGGCGGCCCTCGCGGACGTGCTCGCGCCGCAAAACGACGAGGGTACCAAGGCCACCATCCTCAAGTGGTGCAAGTCGGCCGGCGACAGGATCCTCAAGGATGAGCCGCTGCTCGAACTCGAGACCGACAAGGTGACGGTCGAAATCCCCTCGCCCGCGAGCGGCGAGCTGGCCCAGATCTCGAACAGCCGAACGAGGAAGTGCTGCCGGGCCAGCTCCTCGCGCGGGTGGAGACGATGCCGCGCCGGGGCCGCGCTCCGAAGCGCGGGCGCTGCGCCAGGTGCGCCAGCCCCGGATGCGACCGCGGGCGGCACGGCGCCGGCCTCGCGTGCGGCCGCGACACCGGACGCGGAACAGGCGCGCGGGCGCCTCAGTCCGGCGGTGCGCCGGATGCTGCGCGAGAATGCGCTGCGCGTCGACGACATCCCCGCAAGCGCCCGCGACGGACGCATCACCGCGCAGGACGTCGCACGGCGCATCGCCGCGCCGCCTGCCGCGCGCCCTGCCGCCGCGCCGGCGTCGACCCGCGTGCCGCATCCTCCGATCCGCCGCCGGGTGGCGGAACACATGGTGCGAAGCCTCGAGGCCGCACCGCACGTGACGACGCTTTTCGAGGCGGACCTGACGCGCGTGCAGGCGCATCGCGCGCGGCACGCCGCCGAGTACGAGCGCCGCGGCACGCGGCTCACGCTCACGGCGTATTTCGTCGCGGCGTGCGCACGGGCGCTCGCGGCGAATCCGGCGGTGAACGCCACCTATCACGAGGACGGTCTCGAGCTGCATTCGGACGCCAACATCGGCGTCGGCACCGCGCTCGGCAACGAGGGGCTCATCGTGCCCGTGATCCATGCGGCGCAGAACCTCGACCTGCCGGCGATCGCCGGCGAGCTTGGCCGGCTGGTCGCGGCCGCGCGAGCCGGCCGGCTCACGCCGCAGGAGGTGCGCGGCGGCACGTTCACGCTCTCGAACCATGGGGTGGGCGGAAGTCTTTTGGCGGCGCCCATCGTGATCAACCAGCCGCAGGTCGCCATCCTCGGCGTCGGCAAGGTCGAGCGTCGAGTATGCGTGATCGAGTCGGGAGGCGCCGAGTCCATCGGGATCCGCACCCTGTGCTATGTCACGCTCACCATCGACCATCGCGCGCTCGACGCCTTCCAGGCGAACGCCTTTCTCTCCCAGGTGGTGGCCTCGCTCGAGCAGTGGGGCGAGGACTAGCCGGGGCTGCGCTCTTTCGATCGCGCGGGCGCGGCGAAGCCCCCGAAGCGTCTCAACGTGGACGGCTCGGCGGGCGGCAGCGCGCCGTCGAGCCTCGAGGCAAGCGCCGAGAGATGCGCCTCGGAGGGTGCGAACACCCGTGCGTAGATGGAGCGGCAGAGTTCGGCCGCCTTCAGCCCTGGCCAATCCGCGGGCAGCAGTCTCGCCGGCAGCAGCGGATCGCGCAGGTGCAGGCGCCGGTACTCGTGAATCAGCAAGGTGCGCACGATGAATCCGACCGCGGGGTCGAGCCGCCCGTCGAGCGCCGCGTCGACGCGCTCGAAGCGCTTCACGAATCGCTGATAGCGCCTGGCGAGGTCCTTCAGATCCCAACCGAGCCACACCAGCGACGCAGGCGTCGCCGGCGAGGCGAGGTCGGCCTCGAACACCAGGGTGTGGTCCGGGAGATTGGCCTCCCGCATCTGCCATGCCAGCGCGCGGGCCGGGAGCTCCGGGTGCGCGAACACGCCGCTGCCGAGCTCGCCGAATCCCTGCCAGCCGAGCTCCTGGCGCAGCCGGAGCTCCCGGCCCGCGCGCTGGCATGGCAGATGCGGGAGGCCAATCTCCCGGACCACACCCTGGTGTTCGAGGCCGACCTCGCCTCGCCGGCGACGCCTGCGTCGCTGGTGTGGCTCGGTTGGGATCTGAAGGACCTCGCCAGGCGCTATCAGCGATTCGTGAAGCGCTTCGAGCGCGTCGACGCGGCGCTCGACGGGCGGCTCGACCCCGCGGTCGGATTCATCGTGCGCACCTTGCTGATTCACGAGTACCGGCGCCTGCACCTGCGCGATCCGCTGCTGCCGGCGAGACTGCTGCCCGCGGATTGGCCAGGGCTGAAGGCGGCCGAACTCTGCCGCTCCATCTACGCACGGGTGTTCGCACCCTCCGAGGCGCATCTCTCGGCGCTTGCCTCGAGGCTCGACGGCGCGCTGCCGCCCGCCGAGCCGTCCACGTTGAGACGCTTCGGGGGCTTCGCCGCGCCCGCGCGATCGAAAGAGCGCAGCCCCGGCTAGTCCTCGCCCCACTGCTCGAGCGAGGCCACCACCTGGGAGAGAAAGGCGTTCGCCTGGAAGGCGTCGAGCGCGCGATGGTCGATGGTGAGCGTGACATAGCACAGGGTGCGGATCCCGATGGACTCGGCGCCTCCCGACTCGATCACGCATACTCGACGCTCGACCTTGCCGACGCCGAGGATGGCGACCTGCGGCTGGTTGATCACGATGGGCGCCGCCAAAAGACTTCCGCCCACCCCATGGTTCGAGAGCGTGAACGTGCCGCCGCGCACCTCCTGCGGCGTGAGCCGGCCGGCTCGCGCGGCCGCGACCAGCCGGCCAAGCTCGCCGGCGATCGCCGGCAGGTCGAGGTTCTGCGCCGCATGGATCACGGGCACGATGAGCCCCTCGTTGCCGAGCGCGGTGCCGACGCCGATGTTGGCGTCCGAATGCAGCTCGAGACCGTCCTCGTGATAGGTGGCGTTCACCGCCGGATTCGCCGCGAGCGCCCGTGCGCACGCCGCGACGAAATACGCCGTGAGCGTGAGCCGCGTGCCGCGGCGCTCGTACTCGGCGGCGTGCCGCGCGCGATGCGCCTGCACGCGCGTCAGGTCCGCCTCGAAAAGCGTCGTCACGTGCGGTGCGGCCTCGAGGCTTCGCACCATGTGTTCCGCCACCCGGCGGCGGATCGGAGTATGCGGCACGCGCGTCGACGCCGGCGCGGCGGCAGGGCGCGCGGCAGGCGGCGCGGCGATGCGCCGTGCGACGTCCTGCGCGGTGATGCGTCCGTCGCGGCCGCTGCCGGGGATGTCGTCGACGCGCAGCGCATTCTCGCGCAGCATCCGGCGCACCGCCGGACTGAGGCGCCCGCGCGCCTGTTCCGCGTCCGGTGTCGCGGCCGCACGCGAGGCCGGCGCCGTGCCGCCCGCGGTCGCATCCGGGGCTGGCGCACCTGGCGCAGCGCCCGCGGCTTCGGAGCGCGGCCCCGGCGCGGCATCGGTCCTCACCCGCGCGAGGAGCTGGCCCGGCAGCACTTCCTCGTTCGGCTGCTTGAGAATCTGGGCCAGCTCGCCGCTCGCGGGCGAGGGGATTTCGACCGTCACCTTGTCGGTCTCGAGTTCGAGCAGCGGCTCATCCTTGAGGATCCTGTCGCCGGCCGACTTGCACCACTTGAGGATGGTGGCCTTGGTACCCTCGTCGTTTTGCGGCGCGAGCACGTCCGCGAGGGCCGCCGTCGGTTCCGCCACGATCAGACCGCCGCCAGATCGGAGATCGCCGCGGCGATCCGATCCACGTTCGGCAGCACCGCTTCGAGCAGCACGGGGCTGTGGGGGCTCGGCACATCCGGCATGGCGAGCCGCTCGATCGGCGCGTCGAGATCGAAGAAGGCTTCTTTCGCGAGCACCGCCGCGATCTCCGCGCCGAACCCGGCGGTGATGTTGTCCTCGTGCACGATCAGGCAGCGGCCCGTCTTGCGCACCGACTCGAGCGTCGCCGCGCGATCCCACGGAGACAGGGTGCGCAGATCGATCAGATCGGCCCCGATCCCGGTGCGCTGGATCGCGAACTCGCAGCGCTCGACCATGGCGCCCCAGCTCACCACCGTCACGGCATCGCCGCGCTGAAGCAGCGACGCCTTGCCGAACTCGACCACGAACTCGTCGCCCGGATAGGCGCGCCGCGCCCAGCTGCCGTCGAGCAGCGAGCGGTGCTCGAAAAAAATGGTCGGATCGTTGCCGCGCAATGCCTCGCGCAGCAGGCCGACCGCGTCCTCGGCATTCGACGGCATGGCGACGCGCCAGCCGAGCCCGTGGATCCACTGCACTTCGTTGGACTGGCTGTGCCACGGATCGCCGCATTTGAAAAAGCCGCCCGGAATGCGCACCACCATGGGCGCCGCGAATCGATTCGCGGTGCGCCAGCGCATCGAGCCGCAGTCGTTCAGCTGCTCCGCCGCCGGATCGGCGTATTTGCGGAATTGGATCTCGGGCACCGGCATCAAACCCGCCGCGGCCATGCCCACGGCGCGCCCGATGATCCCCTCCTCCGACAGGCTGGTGTCGAACACCCGCGCGATGCCGAACTTGTCCTGCAGCCCGAGGGTGGCGGCATGCACGCCCCCCTTTTTGCCCACATCCTCGCCGAACACGACCACGCGGGGGTTCACCTCGAGCTCGTGCTCCAGCGTGCGTCGCACCGCGGTGACCAGGTTGATCCGCGGACCTTGCCTCAGCGGCTGCGCGGACCCGCCGGGCGGGCGCGCTCCCTGCGGCCAGATTCCGCCCTGCTGCTGCAGCTCGACCGAGCCGTCGGCCGCGCGCTCTGAAAACAGATGGCGGCGCACCTGGGCCGGGTCGGGCGGCGGGCGCTGTTCCGCCCGCACCCGCGCCTCGGCGACGAACGCGGCGGCTTGCGTCATCTCTGCGTCCCATTCCTCGGCGGCAAGATACTGGGGCACGAGCTGCGCGCGCAGACGGCGCAGCGGATCGCGCTCGTGCTCGGCGGCGATGGCCGTCGCCCCCTTGTAGGCCTGGGTGTCCTGTCCGGAGTGTCCCGACAATCGCGGCACGGTCAGTCGCAACAGCGCCGGCCCGTCTCCGCCGCGCACCCCCTCGACGGCCTCCCGGATGAGCCGGGCCGCCGACTTGGGATCGGAGCCGTCGCCATCGAGGACCCGCAATCCGCGAAATGCCGCCAGGTTGCGGGCGATGTTGCCGCCCGGCGTTTGCTGGTGGGTGGGCACGGAGATCCCATAGCCGTTGTCCTCGATGAAGAACAGCAACGGCAGCCGTTCGGTCGTGGCGATATTGAGCGCCGCCCAGAAGCCATTGGTCGCGGTCGATGCATCGCCTCCGTGGGCCACCGCGATGCTGTTCCCGCAATTCGCATCGCCCAAGGTCTCCCGGCGGTAGCGCAGCGCCTGCGCCCAGCCCACCGCCGGCGTGTACTGGGTGCCCACGCCGCCGCAGACCGGAAGCACACAGGGTCCGCGCCGCCGCGGAAGGTTGAACACGACGCCGATGTCCCGGCCCTCGCTCATGCTGCCCCGGCGCATCATGCTCGACGCCAGCGCTTCCTCCACGGACAGTCCGAGCGCCAGGAGCAGCGGCCGGGACCGGTAATAGCCCCCCACGCCATCCTGGGTGCCCACGAGTTCAAGTCCCAGAAGCACCTGGGTCACCTCGTGCCCGCGCGCGGAAAATTGGTACAGCACCTTGCGCTCGGGCAGGAGGGTGGATTCCTCCAGATCGTCCAGCGCGCGGGAAATCGCCGCAAGCCGCACCACCGCGCGCCAGTCCCGGGCATCCGCGAGTGTCCGCGCCGTCAGGTTCTCTGAACTCACTGCCATCGGCGTGCCACCTCGGTTACTCTCAGTGTCGGGACGATGGTTCTTAGACTAATGCCAAGTTTTCATGGACAATCGCCAATTGAGCACCTCGGATGGCGCATCTGTTAGCGTTATTAACTAATTTTTTATCGTGTTTTAGCGACAATCGCTAAACGACAACAATCACCATGGATCTCGATCGCTTCGACGGGCGAATTCTCTTCGAGCTGCAGCGCGACGGGCGACTGCCGGTGGTCGAGCTCGCTGAAACCATCGGGCTCTCGGCCACCCCCTGCGCGCGGCGCATCAAGGCGCTCGAATCGAAGGGCATCATCGAAGGGTATGCCGCCATCCTGAACCCGGCGCGCGTCGGCCTCGAGGTCCAGGCGCTCGTGCACGTCAAATTGACCGAGCATACCGACGAGACCGTGGCGCGTTTCGAGCGCGAGATCGCGCTGCTCGATGAGGTCACCAACTGCTTCGCCACCACCGGCGCCTACGATTTCATCCTGCAGGTGTTCGGCAAGGACCTTGAATCGCTGAGCTCGGTCATTCTCAAGAAGCTCCTGCGCATCCCCCACGTGCGCGACGTGCAATCGAGCGTGGTCCTCGCCACGCTCAAGCGATCGACGCGCGTACCCCTCGGCCACCTGGAAACCTGAAGATCGCCCTCGATGCAACACACTCACGCCGACATCCTCGTCATCGGCGCCGGCATTGCCGGCGCGTCCGTGGCCGCCCATCTCGCCGAGACGCGCAGCGTCATCCTGATCGAGCGCGAGGAGCGCCCCGGCTACCACTCGACGGGGCGCTCCGCCGCGCTGTTCACGGAGATCTACGGCAACGCCACGATTCGTGCGCTCACGCGCGCGAGCCGCAGATTCCTGTTCGAGCCGCCCGCGCAATTCGCCGGGAGCCCGCTGACGCGGCCGCGCGGCTGCCTGTACATCGCGACCGCCGAGCAGCTCGCGGCGCTGGACGCGTTCCGCGCGCTGCCCGACATTGCGCCGGCAACACGCATCCTCGAGCTCCCCGAGGCGCATCAGCTCTGCCCGATCCTGCGCCGGGACTACGTGGCGGGGGCGCTGCTCGAGCCGGATTGCGCCGATATCGACGTGCATGGCCTGCACCAGGGGTATCTGCGCCTGTTCAAGCAACGCGACGGACGCCTGATCACCCGGGCGCCCGTCCATTCGCTCGCTTACGCCGATGCCGCCTGGTCGGTGCGGGCGGGAGAGGAGCGGCTGACGGCGGGCCTGATCGTGAACGCCGCGGGTGCCTGGGCGGATGAGACGGCCGCGCTCGCCGGCATCGCGCGGGTCGGCCTCACCCCGCGCCGCCGCACGGCGATGCTGGTCGAGGCGCCGCCGGGCATGGACGTGGCCGATTGGCCGTTCGTGAACGACATCGACGAGCAGTTCTACTTCAAGCCCGATGCCGGCTCGTTGTTTCTCTCGCCCGCCGACGAAACGCCCTGCGAACCGGGCGATGCGCAGCCCGAGGAGTGGGATCTCGCCGCCGCGGTGGACCGGGTCGAGCGGGCGACGACGCTCGAGGTGCGGCGTCTCAAGGCGCGGTGGGCCGGTCTTCGAACCTTCGCGCCCGACCGGACCCCGGTGGTGGGCTATTCGGCAACAGCGCCGGGGTTTTTCTGGCTGGCGGGCCAGGGCGGCTATGGAATCCAGACGGCGCCGGCGCTGTCGCGCGTGGCGGCCGCGATGGTTCTCGGCGCGGCGCTGCCGGAGGACGTAGTGGCCGAGGGACTGGAGCCCTCGGCGATGGCGCCGCAACGCTTCGGCGGCTGAACCACCGTGCCGCTATCGGCGCCGTGGGTTATATCCTACGATAGTCGGGTAGGCGCACCGACTGTTCGGGGCCGGCCGCGCACCGCAGACTCAGTGCCCATCGGGTTGTGTGGTTGTCAAAAGGAAGGGTGCGCTCATGCTTCATTATGCAGTGGTGTTTTTCGTGATCGCCTTGATCGCGGCGTTTTTCGGTTTTGGCGGCATCGCCGTCGGAGCGGCGGGCATCGCGAAGGTCCTGTTCGTCGTGTTCCTGATCGGTGCCATCGTCAGCTTCCTGATGAGCCTGGGCCGTCGGGTCTGACCGTTCGCAGATATTTCGTGGATATCAAGTAAAGAGGAGCAAGCTATGGAGGCGCAATTGGACAATTCCAGCGTTCGTAAGGTCAAGAAGATGGCTAACGCGAGCATCAATGACTTTCTCGACAACGTCGACGATTTGACCAAGGCCATCAAGGATGTGGAAGCCCCGGAGATAGCCAGGGTGCGGGCCAAGGTGAAGATGGCGCTTGCCGCCGCCAAGAGCGCACTGAGCGACGGCGCAGCCCAGGTTCGCGGTCAGGCGAAACAGGTGAGCCGCACCACCGACAGCTATGTTCGGGACAACCCCTGGCAGGTGGTCGGGATCGCCGCCGTCGTGGGGATCGCCCTCGGCGTGCTGATGACCCGGCGGTCCGACTGAGCGACTCTCAAGCTCTGCGCCACTCGGTGACGCCGCCGGGTTTGTCCTCGAGGAGGATCCCGGCGGCGGCCAACGCGTCTCGAATCCGGTCGGACTCGGCGAAGTTCTTCGCGGCCCGGGCGAGACGCCGCGCCGCGAGCTGAATTTCGACGTCGCCATCGCTCAGGGCGCCCGCCGCCGGCCCGAGCCCGCGCTTGAGATACACCTCCGGATCCTGCTGCAGCAGACCGAGGATCCTTCCCATCGAGAGCATCGTGCGCGCGCAGTCCCGCGCGCGCGCGACGGGGCCGGCCGCCTTGGCGCTGTTCAAGTCGCGCGCCACGCCCTGCACCACCGCCATGGCGTCCGGGGTGTTGAAATCGTCGTCCATGGCGGCGTTGAAACGCGCGCGCGCCTCTTCCTCGTATGCGCTGCGCGCCGTTCCGGACGGCGCGTTCTGAAAGCCCTGGGCGGGCGCCCCCTTCAAGGCACGGTACAGTCCGGCCAGCGTCTCGTCCGCCTGCGCAAGCTGGGCGGAGGAATAATTGATCGGCCCCCGGTAGTGGCTGCTCAGCAGAAAAAAGCGCAGCACCTCGGGATCGCGCAACGTCTTCAGCACGTCCCGCACCGTGAAGAAATTCCCCAGGGACTTGGACATCTTTTCGTCGTCGATGTTGACGAAGCCGTTGTGCATCCAGACGTTCACGAACGGCGAGCCGCAGGCGGCGCAGGATTGGGCGATTTCGTTCTCGTGGTGCGGAAACTTCAAATCCATCCCGCCGCCGTGCAGATCGAAATAATCGCCGAGCAGCGCCGTGGACATGGCGGAGCACTCGATGTGCCAGCCGGGACGCCCGGGCCCCCAGGGCGACGGCCAGGAGGGCTCGCCGGGCTTGGCGTGCTTCCACACCACGAAATCGAGCGGATCGTTCTTGAACTCATCCACCTGCACCCGGGCGCCGGCGCGCGACTCGTCGATGTTCCTGCCGGAGAGCGCGCCATACTTCGGGAACTTGCGCACCGAGTACATGACATCGCCATTGGCGGCGAGGTAGGCGTAGCCCTTGTCGATCAGGATGCGCGTCATGGCGATGATCTCGGGGATGTACTCGGTGGCGCGCGGCTCGATGTCGGGCGGCTCGAGTCCGAGCAGGGCACAATCCTCGTGCATCGCGACCGTGAAGCGGCGCGCGAGGGCGTCCCACGGCTCGTGCGCCTCCGCCGCGCGCTGAATGATCTTGTCGTCGATGTCCGTGATGTTGCGCACATAGGTGACCTTCAATCCGCGCGAGCGCAAATAGCGCTGCACCAGATCGAACACCGTGAGCATGCGCGCATGCCCGATGTGGATGTAGTCGTATACGGTGATCCCGCACACGTACATCCGCACCTCCCCGGGCTTGAGCGGCTTGAACTCGGCCTTGCGGCCGGTGAGCGAATTATGGATTGCCAGCATGAATTTGCAGCCGGCGTCGCGCCGTCTCCCTCGGCATGATCTTCAGCAGCGGGGCCAGTTCCGGACCGTGCGTCTGCCCGGTGAGCGCCACCCGCAGCGGCATGAAGAGCCCGGCCCCCTTGAGTCCGGTGCGCTCCTTCAGCGCCTTGACGAGCACCCCGAAGTCGGCGTCCGATGCATCGAGCGCCTCGACCGCCGCGGCGAAGAACGCCGGCCCGGCCGCGGCGACGATGCGCGCCTCCTCGGGCCCCGGCGGCGCCAGCTCGCCCCGCACCACCTCGATCCATGGCGCCGCGTCCGCGGGCAGCACCACGTTGTGCCGTACGAGCTCCACGAAGTCCGCCGCTCCTTCGAGGCCGAGCCACTCGCCCACCTCCGCGGCGGGCATGTGTCGCAGCGTCTCTTTTTGCCAATGCAGAAGCTGCGCCTCCTCGAATCGACCCGGAGCCCGGCCCAGGTGCTCGGGCCGGAAATGCGCCGGCATGTCGGCGGGCGCGAGCCATCCCTCGACATCGCCGGTGTGGCCCAGGTGAAACAGATGATTGAGCAGCGCGGCGGGAAGGAATCCGCGCTCGCGAAAGTCCTGCACGCTGGTGCTGCCATGGCGCTTGGACAGGGGCGCTCCGTCGCTGCCCACCAGCAGCCCCACGTGGCCGTAGTCGGGGCGCCGCAGCCCGAGGGCGTCGAGCAGCATCAGCTGGCGCGGCGTGTTGGTCAGATGATCGTCGCCGCGCAGCACGTGCGTGACGCCCATCGCCGAATCGTCGACGGCGTTGCAGAAAAAAAACGCGGACGTCCCGTCCTCGCGGCGGATGATGAAATCGCCGATGTCGTTCGAGGCGAACTTCTGCGGTCCGTGGACGAGATCCACGAACTCGATGGTCCGATCGGGCGGCACGGCGAAGCGCAGCGTCGGCCTGGCTCCGCGCGCGATGCGCGCCGCGCGCTCCGCCGGGGCCAGGTGTCTGCAGGTCCCCGCATAGCGCGGCGGCCTGCCCGCCATCCGTTGGAGCTTGCGCGACAGATCCAGCTCCTCCGCCGTGCAAAAGCAGGGGTACGCGCGTTGCTCGGCCTCGAGCCTCCCGAACAGGCCGCCGTACCACGCGCCGCGCTCGGATTGAACGTACGGAGCGCAGGGTCCGCCCACGTCCGGCCCCTCGTCCCAGTCCAGGCCCAGCCAATTCAGATCCCGCATCAATCCCTCTCGAAAGCGCGGCTCGCTGCGCTCGAGGTCCGTGTCCTCGATGCGCAGGATGAATCGGCCCGCGCTCTTGCGCGCCCAGAGATGGCTGAAGAAAGCGGTGCGCGCGTTGCCGAGATGCAGCGATCCGGTGGGCGACGGCGCGAAACGAGTGACGAGAGGCGAGCTCATGTCTTAAGATTGTACCCATTCGAGTACACTATCGGCATGAAACAGCTACTCCTCATCGTCGGATTCCTCGCCGCTGCTCTCGTGTCACCCGCCTACTGCGCCAACGCGCCGGCCGCGCCCGCAGCCGCGGCTTCGAAGCCGGCGCCGGCCACGCAGGTGCAGGTGTTCACCTCGATGGGAAACTTCACCATCGAGCTGAACGCGGAGCGCGCGCCCTTGACGGTCGCCCAGTTCCTGAAGTTCGTCGATCAGGGCTTCTACTCGGGCACGATATTCCACCGCGCGATCCCCAATTTCGTCATCCAGGGCGGCGGCTACGACGTCGACTACAAGCTGAAGGGCAACCCGCCGAAGGTGGTCAACGAATCGGGCAATGGCCTGACCAATGCGCGCGGCACCGTGGGGCTCGCCCGGCCGCCCGAACCTCATGCGGGGGATGTTCAGTTCTACGTGAATCTGGCCGACAATGCCGCGCTCGATCCGAGCGCGACCCGCTGGGGTTATGCGGTGTTCGGCAAGGTCGTGCAGGGGATGGACGTGGTCGACGAGATCGCGACCGTGCCGACGGGCGCCAAGGGGCCGTTCAAGGAGAACGCCCCGCTGAAGCCCGTCGTGATCCTGAAGATCGAGCGCGTCGCAACGCCGGCGTCTTGAGGCCGCCGCTCGCGTCATGACGGGGGTGCGGGATTGGCCATCCTCTTCATTTCGGATCTGCACATCGATGCCGCCCGCCCGGACATCACCGCGCAATTCGTCGAATTCCTGAGAGCCGAAGCGGCCGGCGCGGAGGCGCTGTACATCCTCGGCGACCTGTTCGAGTCCTGGGTGGGCGACGATGCGCCGGATCCCGGCCAGGCGCAGGCGCTCGATGCCATTCGAGCGCTGACCACGCAGGGGGTCCCCTGCTTCGTCATGCACGGCAACCGGGATTTTCTCCTCGGGCCGACATTCTGCTCGCTCACGGGCGCCCAGCTGCTGCCGGACCCGGTCATCCTGACCCTGTACGGCGAAGCCGTCCTGGTCATGCATGGAGATGCGCTGTGCACCGACGATCGGTCCTATCAGCGGCTGCGGGCCACGGTGCGCGATGCGGATTGGCAGCGGCGCTTCCTCGGGCTGTCCGTCGCGCAGCGCCGCGCGCTGGCGGGCGCCGCACGCAGCGGCAGCCAGGCCCACACGGCATCCATCGCCTACACCATCGGCGACGTGAACGCCGACAGCGTCGCGGCCGCCATGCGGGCCGCGGGCGCGACGACGCTGCTGCATGGACATACCCATCGCCCCGGGATCCATCCGTTCAGCGTCGACGGGCGCGCGTGCACCCGCATCGTGCTCGGCGACTGGTACACCCAGGGAAGCGTGCTCAGCTGGGATTCGAGCGGGCCGGAACTGCGGTCGCTTCCGCGGGCACGCCCGAATGAAAGCGAAACAGCTCGTCGGGACCGCTGATGAGCTCCGCCTCGAGCCGCGCGAAGGCATCGATGCGCGGCTCGAGCGGGATTCCGGCGCGGTCCGCCGCGCGGCGCGCGAGATCGAGATACACCTTGAAGTGCCGCGATTCGGCGGCGTGCAACCCGGCGAACAGCTCGCCGGCGCGACCGCCGATCGCCGGAGCGAGCGCCTCGAACCGCTCGCAGGAGCGCGCCTCGATGAACGCCCCGCAAATCATGAGATCGATCTCGCGCTCGGGCTCGGCCCTGGCCACCAGGCGCCGCAACCGCCCGGCGTAGCGCCCGGGCGCGAGCCTCTGCGGCTCGATCCCCAGATTCCCGATGAGCTTCGCCACCTGTTCATAGTGGCGCAGCTCCTCGCGCGCCAGGCGCGACATTTTGTCGGTGAGGAGGAAGTCCTCGGCATACGCGAACATCAGCGCGAGCGCGGTGGAGGCGGCCTTCTTCTCGCAGTTCGCGTGGTCGATGAGCAGCACCGCGGGGCTCTGGCAGGCGCGCACGATCCAGCCCGCGGGGGTCGGCGCACGCAGCAGCGCGTGGCGCAGGATGCCGCCGGCCTGGGTCACGCGGGAATCTTCAAATCTTCGGCCGCCTCCAACAGTTCGCCCGCGGATTGAAACCGGTCCCCGGGGGATTTGGCCAGCAGGCGCCGCAAAATGGGCTCGTAAAGCGAATACTTCGGATCGATCGGCGGCAGCTCCGCGCGCTTGTGCTTGTAGATGACCTCCATCGCGGAGGCGCCCGTATAGGGCTTGCGCCCGATCAGCATCTCGTAGAACACCACCCCCAGGCTGTACAGGTCGCTGCGCGCGTCGATCAGTTCCGCGTGCCCCTGTTCCGGACTCATGTAGTAGGGCGTGCCGAAGATTTCCCGCGTGCCGGTGAGTTCCGCATCGAGCTCGTTGGCCTTGGCCAGGCCGAAGTCGATCAGGCAGAGCGTGCCGTCGGCCCGCAGCATGACATTGGCGGGCTTCAAGTCCCGGTGCAGCACCCCGACCGCGTGGATGGCCTCGAGGGCGCTCGCGATTTGCTTGAGGTACGACACCGCCATGTCGGGCGGCACCGGCGCCTTCATCCGCTGGCGCAGATCCCCGGCCGGAAAATGCTCCATCGCGATGTACGCATGGTCATCGGCGATTCCGAGGTCGTAGATGCGCACGATGTTCGGGTGGTTGAGACCGGCGACGATCTCGTATTCCTGCAGGAAGCGGTCGAACCCCACGATTCGCTCGGAAACGTCAGGCACCTGGCTGAACACCTTGAGCACGACCAGCGTCGCGGCGCGCTCGCTCTCCGCCAGATAGATCTTGCACATGCCGCCGGACCCGACCTGGCGGATGCAGCGGTGACCGCGGATGGTCATGGCGCCGAATTTGTAGAGCTGATTGAAATCGGGCATCGCGCGGCGGGCGGTCATCGACTTCTTGTGCTCCCGCGATGCCGAGGTGATGGCGCGGACGAGTCCGTGGCGGTCGATCTTGCGTCCGTACAGGCGCTGAACCCTGGGCGTATCGGCGGGCCGCTCGGCCGGCGCGTCCTCGAGCGTGACCAGCACCAGCGGCGCAAACTCCCCCTTGGCGCAGAGCTCCGCCGCCAGCGATCCCGCGAGCGTCGCGACCGGGCGCCCCTCGGCGGCGGCAGCCGCGGTGGCAGCCGCATCGGCCGGGGGCGCATCGAGAATGATGGCCGCATCGAATCCGGCGGCGGTGAACTTGGCGTCCAGCGGCTGCTCCTCGCCGAGGCGGTGCTCGTGCACCTCCGCATCCGGCCACTCGATCTCGATGTGCTTTCTCGCGAGCAGCCGGTACTCCGGCCGTTCGGCGATGACCAGCAGGCGCAGGCTCAAGATGGCGCGATCCGCGACCGCGGCGCGCGCGGCTGAGGCGCGGCTCTACAGGATGTGGACGGTCTTGAGGCCACGATTGACGCCATCGCGACGCTGCTGCTTGGCCTCGTCCGACCGCTCTCCCTGCAGGCGCTTCAGATACTCGGGTGTCACGTCCCCGGTGACGTACTCCCCGGAGAAGCACGACGTGTCGAAATCGGTGATTTTCGCGTGATCGTGGCGCACCGCATGCACCAGGTCGTCCAGATCCTGATAGATGAGCCAATCGGCGCCGATGATCTCCTGCACTTCGGCATCCGTGTGGCCGGCGGCGACGAGCTCCGACGCGTTCGGCATGTCGATGCCGTAGACGTTCGGATACCGCACGGGCGGCGCGGCGGAGGCGAAGTACACCTTCTTGGCGCCCGCCTCGCGGGCCATGTCGATGATTTGCGCGGACGTGGTGCCGCGCACGATGGAATCGTCCACGAGCAGCACCGTCTTGCCCCTGAATTCCAGATCGATGGCGTTCAGCTTGCTGCGCACCGACTTCGAGCGCTGCTCCTGGCCCGGCATGATGAATGTGCGCCCGATGTAGCGGTTCTTGATGAAGCCTTCGCGATACTTGACCCCGAGCAGCTGCGCCACCTGCACCGCGGCCGTACGGCTCGTGTCGGGAATCGGAATCACCACGTCGATGTCGTGATCGGGCCGCGCCCGCTTGATCTTTTCCGCCAGACGCTCGCCCATGCGCAACCGGGCCTTGTACACCGAGATGTTGTCGATGATCGAGTCCGGCCGGGCGAAATAGACGTACTCGAAGATGCAAGGGGTGTGGCGGGCCATGGCGACGCATTGCTGCGCGTAGAAGCGGCCCTGCTCGTCGATGAACACCGCTTCTCCGGGCGCCACGTCGCGCACCATCTCGAAGCCGGACATGTCCAGGGCGACGCTCTCCGAGGCCAGCATCCACTCGGTGCCCTTCTTGGTGTCGCGCTTGCCGATGACGAGCGGCCGGATGCCGTTCGGATCGCGAAAGCCGAGAATACCGTGACCGATCACCATGGCGACCACGGCATAGCCTCCGCGGCAGCGTCGGTAGACCGCGTTCGCCGCCGCAAAAACGTCGGCGGGCGTCACTCGCGGCGTGCCCACGCGCTGCAGCTCGGAGGCCAGCACGTTCAACAGCACTTCGGAATCCGACGAGGTGTTGAGATGGCGCCGGTCCTCGCGCACCAGCACTTCGGTCAGCTCGCGCGCGTTGGTCAGATTGCCGTTGTGGCCCAGGCAGATGCCGTAGGGGGAATTCACATAGAACGGCTGCGCGTCGTGGGCGCTGTCCGCGCCGGCCGTCGGGTAGCGCACGTGTCCGATGCCGACGTTGCCGCGCAGCTTGACCATGTGCTTTTGCTGGAAGACATCGCGCACCAGGCCCGAGTCCTTGCGCATGTAGAGCTCGCCCCCCTCGCTGGTCATGATGCCGGCGGCATCCTGACCGCGGTGCTGCAGGACCGTCAGCGCATCGTAGATTCGCTGATTGACGGCGCTGACCCCGACCATTCCGACGATACCGCACATGATAGGAACCTCCGGACTGCTTACTTGTGGGCCCTGACTTTGACCCCGGTGAGGCGCTCGAGCTTGGACCAGGGTTCGCCGTGCTCGCCGACCATGGCCCGCAACCAATCGCCCACCGCTTCGCCATACGGAATCAGCTTCGAGCGTCCCCACCAGTCCTCTTGGTTGAGGTGCAGGAGCTCGCCGCCGATGACCATCAATCCGACCAGCACCGTGCCGCGCACGATGCCGAAAAACAGTCCGATCACCCGATCCAGGGGGCCAAGGCCCATGCTGCGCGTGAAGTAGCCTAGCAGCATGCCGATCACCCAGCCGACCAGCAGCACCAGCACCAGGATCACGAGTCGGCCCACCCAGGGTGCGATTTTCGGATCGGCCAGGAGACCGCCCAGGTGCGGCTCGACCACCGGCCCGAACCTCCATGCGCCCCAGATCGCCACGATCCAGAACGTCAGCGACACCGCCTCGCGGACGAACCCGCGCAGCAGGCCGATGAAGATCGAGCCCAACAGGACCACCAGAATCAGGACATCGGCTCCAGTCAAAAATGCACCTTTGGCGCCTTCTTAATGGATAAATCCTGCGGCGTCCCTCGACAGGATCGGCATTCTACCCAACCTGCGGCGGGGTTGCCGTGAAAGTCCCACACTCGAGCGCCCGGCTCAGGAGCTCGGCGCGACCACCGTCGAAGGATGTCCGCTCGCCCGAAGCCTGCCCGCGGCGCGCTCGGCGGCCCCCCGATCGGCCAGCGGTCCCATGCGCACCCGATAGCGGAGCGAGGCTCCCGAGCCGCTCGCACTGACATAGAGCGAGGAGCCGCCCCGCGCCTGCAATTGGTGAATCAACCGGTCCGCATTCGCCCGGCTCGCAAAGCTGCCGAGCTGCACCGCCCAACCGCGGCGTCCCGGCGTTGCGGAGGAACCGCTCCTCGCCGATTTGGGGCCCGAAGCGGCTGTTTCAAGCGTCGATGCGGCGGATCCGGCCGCCGGCTCCTGCGCTTGCAACGTCGTCACCGTGGGCGCACTCGGCGGCGCGCCCTGCTCGGGCGGCGCGCTTTCGGGCGCGGTCTCGCCCGACATTGCGGCGCTCGGCGCCGACGAGGCCGCTGCGTCCGACGCAGCGCCCGGCGCGTTCTCACCCGCCGGGGGCGACGCGGCCGCCGATGCGCTCGACTCGAAGTCCGGGTCCACCGTGGCCTTGCTGGTCGTCAGGTCGACGGAGACATTGCGGGTGGGTCCCGGCAATCCGGCGGTGAGCGGCGGCGCCGTCGTCGGCTGCCTCGGGCCCGACAGCATCTCCGGAACGATCAGCACGATCAGCACCACCAGCACGCTGGCGCCGATCAGGCGCTCCTTGACACGTCGTTCCATCATGGGCGCAGAGTATATTCGCGCGGGCTGTCGGGAGGCAGCACACCGCGCGCTTCGAGCCAGTCCATTGCAGGTCCGACGGCGTGGAAGGAGCCGAAAATCACGACACGATCGCCGGCGACGGCGGCCGCGAGTGCGGCCGCGCAAGCCGTCGCGATGTCCTCGAGCGCATGGATTCGCGCCCCGGCGAGCGAGTGCGAGATCCGCGCGGCCAATTCCGAGCTGCTCGTGCCGCGGGCGCCTGCGGTCGAGGCGAGCCACCATTCGTCGATGCAATCGGCGAGTGCCGCCGCGACGCCGGCGGCGTCCTTGTCGCCCAAAATGCCGCATACCGCGAGCGTCCGTCCCGAGGCCGGCAGCGCGCGCAGGTTCTCGGCAAGCACCGCCGCGGCGGCCGGATTGTGGGCCACGTCCAGGATGAAGGTCGGCCCCGCGGTCTCGATGATCTGAAAGCGCGCCACCAGCTGGACGGCCGTGAGCCCCCGGGCGATGGCTTCGGGCAAGATTTCGATGGCCGGCGACAGCTCCTCGAGCGCCGCCAGGGCCGCGGCCGCATTGCGGTATTGCGCCTCGCCGCGCAGCGCGGGCGGCGGCAGCGCGGGCAGATCCCAGCGCGCACCGCGGTATCTCCAGGCGCCCGCGTCGCGGGTGAAGTCGTACTCGCGGCCCAGGCGCTTGAGCGGCGCCCCGAGCGCCTCGGCGGTGCGCTCGAGCACGTCCGGCATGTCGCGGCTGCCGAGCACCGCGGGCGCACCGCGCCTGAATATCCCCGCCTTTTCGCGCGCGATGTCCTGGAGCGTCGAGCCGAGATACTCCTGATGATCGAGACCGATGCTCACCACCACCGCGACCGTCGGGTCGACGATGTTGACCGCATCCAGCCGTCCCCCCATGCCGATCTCGAGCACCCAGGCGTCGAGCCGCGCGGCCTCGAAAATCAGCATCGCGGCCAGCGCGTTGTACTCGAAGAAAGTCAGCGAGATTCGCTCCTGCGCCGAGCCCGAGGCGCCCATGCGAGCGCTTTCGATTCTCTCGAAAGCCCACACCAAGCTCTCCGCGCCCGCCCTCGCGCCCCCCACGCGGATGCGCTCGCGATAGTCCTTCAGATGCGGCGAGGTGAAGGTGCCGACCTCGAGGCCGGCGGCGGCGAGAATGGAGCTGCAGTACGCGGCCACCGAACCTTTGCCGTTGGTGCCCGCGATGGTGATGACCGGAACACGGGGCTGGGTCCAACGGAGGCGTTCGAGAACCCGGGCGAGGCGTCCGAGACCCAGCTCGATCGACTGCGGATGCACCCGTTCTTGGTGGGCCAGCCACTCGGAAAGCGTCCGCAAGCGGGGGTGCCGGAGAGCTTAAGCCGCTTGCGGCTCTTTGCCCGTCATCAATCGCAGCATCGCGCCGATGCGGTCACGCATTTCGCGCCGGTCGACGATCATGTCGAGCGCACCGTGCTCGAGCAGAAACTCGCTGCGTTGAAATCCTTCCGGCAGGGTCTCGCGCACGGTCTGTTGGATGACCCGCGGACCCGCGAATCCGATCAGCGCCTTCGGTTCGCCGATGTTGATGTCGCCGAGCATCGCGAGACTCGCGGAGACGCCGCCCGTGGTCGGATCGGTCATGACCGAAATGAACGGCAGCCGCGCCTCGGACAGGCGCTTGAGCGCCGCGCTGGTCTTCGCCATCTGCAACAGCGAATACAGGGCCTCCTGCATCCGCGCACCGCCGCTCGCCGCGAAGCACACCAGGGGCGTGCGGTGCTCCAGGCAGTACTCGACGGCGCGCACGAATTTCTCGCCCACCACCGATCCCATGGAGCCGCCCAGGAACCGGAATTCGAACGCACAGGCGACGATTTCAAGGCCCGCGAGGGTTCCGGACATGACGATCAGCGCGTCGCGCTCACCGGTCTGCTTTTGCGCCTGGGTGATGCGGTCCTTGTAGCGCTTGGAATCCTTGAACTTGAGCGGATCCTCGGGTCCGACCTTGACCGCCAGCTCCTTGGTGGATCCGGTGTCGAGAAATTTGAGCAGCCGTTCGCGCCCGTTGATGCGCATGTGATGGCTGCACTTGGGACAGACGTGAAGATTGCGCTCGATTTCGGCCTTGTAGAGCACCGCATCGCAGGCCGGACACTTGGTCCAGAGCCCCTCGGGAACCGAACGGGTGCGCCGCTCGGTCTTGATGCGCGACGGGACGATTCGCTCGAACCAGGTCATGCGCTAGTCCGGCCTATGGGATTGTTCATGGGTGATCGGCGTTAGTTTAGCAAAAAGGGCGCAGGCGGTGCAGGTATCCCGAACTGCGGCGGGTAGTCGACCCGCCACAGATACAGTCCCGATGCGGGCGCGGTCGGCCCCGCCAGACGGCGGTCGCGGCTCTCGAGGATGTGTCTGATCGAGCCTTCGGGGTCGGCTTCGCGCTGGGCGTCCACCAGCGTGCCGACGATGTTGCGCACCATGTGGTGCAGATAGGCATTCGCCGCGATCTCGATCCAGACCCAATCTCCTTGGCGGCGCACGTCGATCCGCTCGACGCGCCGCTTCGCGGACTGCGATTGACACTCGACCGAGCGGAAGGCCGAGAAATCGAGCTCGCCGATGAGCGCCTGCGCGGCGCGATGCATGGCGTCCGCGTCGAGCTCGCGCGGAATCCAGGCGCTGCGCAGCCGGTGCAGCGCCGAGCGCGCGCTCGAGTTCAGGATGTAGTACCGATAGGTGCGGCGAACGGCACTGTGGCGGGCGTGAAAGTCCGCGGCGACCTCTCCCGCCCACTGCAGCGCGATGGTCGACGGCAGGCGGGTATTCGCCCCGAGGATCCAGGCGCGGGCGGTTCGCGAAGCCTCCGTGTCGAAGTGGATGACCTGGCCCACCGCGTGCACGCCCGCATCGGTGCGCCCCGCGCAGATTGCGGTGACCGGCGCCCCCGCGACGAAACTCAGCGCCTGCTCGACCGCGTCTTGCAGGCCCGTCGCGTGGGCCTGGGATTGCCACCCGGCGAATTCCGTTCCGTCGTACTCCACCAGCGCCGCGATGCGGCGGATCGCGCCGCCGGTGCCGGTGCCGCCACCTGACTCCGCCTCGGCGTGTTCGAGGCTCAACCCGGCAGCGATTCGATCAGCCGCGAAGCTTCCTGTTTCTGGCTGGCGGAGCCTTCCTGCACGACCTCTTCGAGAATGCTTCGGGCACCTTCCGGATCGCCCATGTCCATATAGGCGCGAGCCAGGTCGAGCTTGGTGCCGACCTCGCTCATGGTCACGGGCTCGAGCTCGGAGAGCGGCACGTCGACCGATTTCAGCTTGTTGGTCTGAGCCTGGAATTTATTCGTGGGATGCTCGGATCCGTTCATCGCCTCGCCCACGTCCAGATCGACGCGGCGGTTGCGCTGACTGGCCTCGAACACCTCGGTGGAAAAGACTTCCTCGGCCGCCCGGGGCTGCGACACGGTATCGCCGCTGCCCAGCGCGGTTGCCAGACGATCCAGATCCAGATCGATGCTGTCCGAATTGATCCCGCGCAGCTTGGAGGTCGAATCGACGTCGACCTTGTCGGCGTCGTGGATATCGGAGAACTCCGGGCCGGCCTTCGCCGGCGCCTCGCGCGGCATCAACACCGTGGGGGCGGATTCCGGTCCGAGCACCGCGGTCTTGATCTCCTCCGGCGGCGAATCGAGATCCGCGATGAACGAAGCCTCGAGCTCGCGCTCCAGTTCGGTCAGGTCGCGGTCCCTCGCGCTGTTGGCGGCCTCTTCCATCATCCGCCGCGACCGCTCGTCGAGTCCGGCCACCATGGTCGGCGCGTCCGCCGGATGATCGGTCTCCTCCAGAGGCGAAATACTCTCGCCCGAGGGCGACCCCGTCTCCTCCAGATGATCGAGGTTCAACCCGAGATCTTCGATCGAGACCTCCGCCGTCTGCTCGGCCTTGAGGGTCGGGGCGCGCGGAGCGCGCATTTCGGTGGTCTTGAGGGCCGGCGATTCCTGGGTGGGCGCATCGGCATAGTTCATCAGCTCGGCTTCGACGGTCGGCTCGTCGCGCGGAGGCATCTCGCGCGTCGGCGACTCGTCCGCACCGCGATCCGGCGTATCGAGCGTGAAGTCCAGATCCGGGCTGCTGCGCAGTCCGGGGGATTCGCCGGTGGCGGCCGTGTCGTCGTTCTCGTCCGCGACGCCGTGGCCCAGGGTGCTCTGCTCGCCTTCCGGTTCGCCGAACAGGTCGATGTCGACGCGGTTCTCGCCGCCCTCGAGGTTCAGATCCACCAGCGCGCCGGCGCCGCGGCCGCTGCCGGCGGCGCTGCCGGTGAACATCGGCTCATCGGGGCAGATTTGCTTGCCCATGATGACGATCTTGTCCCACTCCCCGGCAGGCGCCCGGTCGCGGGTCGCCTCGAGCTGCTTGGCGGTCTGCAGGAAGGCATCCTTGTTGCCCCAGACGAAGTAGATCTCCAGGAGCTTCATCCTGAGATCGCGCCGCTCCGGCTCGCGCTCGAGCGCGATGCGCACCAGATCGGCCGCCTGGTCGTACAGGCCGTACGCCATATGGAAATCCGCTTCCGCCAGCGGGTCGCCCTGGTCCAGGTTCACCGCGCTCTCGCTCGAGAACGTGTCCTCGTGCGACTTCAGTTCGCCGGTGTCGCCGAATCGGCCGGTCTCGGCCGTGAAATCGGGCACGGGGTGGGGACCGGACTCCTCGACCACGATGGAATCGTTCCCGCGGCGCATCGACGAGAGCTTGGCGGCCGACTCCTCGAGATCGGACACATGCGTCTCGTCGAATCCGGAGCCGAAATCGCCGGGGGCGCCGATGGAGTTCTGCTTGCGCCGACGCCAGGCGGCGAAGCCGAGCAGCGCCAGTATCGCGGCGAGCGCAGCCCCCACCAGCAGCATGTTGTCCTGCAGCCAATCGAGCCAGTTGCCCGAGGAGGCCACCGGCGGCGGCTTCTTGACCACAGGCTTCGGTGTGGCCGGCGGCATCGGTGCCGCGGTATTCGATTCCGGCGGCGGCAGCGCCGAGGGCTGCGCGGCGCTCGCCGGGGGCGGCGGCGTCGCCGACACGGGCGGCTTCTGAGCCGGCGGCTTGGGCGCGATCGCGGGAGGCGTTTCCGGTTGCGCGGGCGGCACGGCGGCGGGCGCTGTCGCGGGCGCGCCGAGCTTCTTCTGCAGGGCCGCGAGCTCCTGATTGCGGATGTCGATGAGGCGTTTGGATTCCGCCAGCTGGCCTTCGAGATCCTTTACGCGGTCCTTGAGCGCCTGCTCATCGGAATTGCCGGCGCCCGATCCGTTGCCGGGCGCGGCACCGCTGCCGCCGGCCGTCGGCGTGACCAGCCGCAAATGCCCGCTGGGGGCGGCGCTGCCGCCGGCGGCGCGCCAGGCATCCATCTGGCGATGAACCTCACCCATGGCCTCGCGCTCGTTCAGGGCCGCAATGTCGTCCGCTCCCGGAACGCGCAGCACGGCGCCTCGGCGCAAAATGTTGATGTTGCCGCCGAACGCGTCGGGGTTCGCGCGATACAAGGCGATCATGGTCTGATCGATGTTCGCGGGTGTATCCGCGTGCAGACTGCGCGCGATCTTGGTGAGGGTGTCGCCTTTGGCCACCTCGACGGTGCCCGGGGCGGCGCCCGCCGATGGCGCAGCGGGCTCGGACGCCGCCGGGGGACTGGCGGCCGCTGCCGGCGCGGGATGTCGCCTCGACCGGCGACCCGTGCCCGCGGACGAGGACGGCGCACCGCCGTTCGCGGCAGAAGCCGGCGGCGTCGCGGCCGGAAGCGGCGTGCTCATCGACGGCTCGGTGCCGGGCGACGGCGTTGCGCTCGCGGACCGCGAGGCGCTCGCGGTGGGGGCGGTGACCGGGGCGGAGGTGCTGGCGTTCTCGCCGGGCGTGTACACCGGCGGGTCGAGCAGCACGGTGTATTCGCGCATCAGGCGGCCGCGGGCCCAATTGACCTCCACCAGGAAGGTTACGAAGGGTTCGGGGATGGCGTCCGTCGACCGTACCAACAGCACGTCCCGGCCATCCTTGCTCTTGCCGACCTTGAAGGTCAGGGACGACAGGAACGGCGGCCGGTCGATGCCGTAACGGGTAAAGGCGTCTCGCGGCGCCAGCGTCGCGCGAAGTGCGGCCAATTCGTCGGGCGTGGCCGCGATCAGGTCGATCTCGGCCTTCAGCGGCTCGTTCAATGCCGAGTTCAAGTGGATCTCACCGAGCCCTAGCGCCCACGACGAGTTCGCCCACAAAAAGGACAGAGATAAGAGGCCCGCCAACAGCTTCATGCGCGGCATCGTCACTGACATTTTTTCTCCCAGAATTCTTCGAGGCGAGAGAGGCTAAACTTCATTGTCCGCTAGGAGCTTGGAAGCGAAATCTCATTTGCCTTCAACTGCCTTTAACATAAGCCAAACTATATCTTACCGCGCACTATTTACCAAAATCTGGGCGACTGAAACTGCGTTATGTGCCGCACATTTCCTAACATTATCGGCAACCACCCAAAAATTTAGAGCCCGATCACGGGTCGGATCGGCGCGCATTCGCCCTACATATACCCTATCCGGGGAGGTCGACAGTGTGGCCGGCGTCGGGAATTGCGCAGTTGAATCGCGCTCGATCACCTCGATTCCACTGCCGCGTCGCAACACCTCGAGGGCCTCGACAGCGTTGACCGGACGGGCGAAAGCCGCGTGAACCGCCAGGCTGTGGCCGAAAAACACGGGCACGCGCACCGAGGTCGCATTCACCGCGAGCGCTGGCGCGCCCAACAGGCTCCGGGTCTCCTCCCACAGCCGCCGCTCCTCCCGGCTCGTGCCGTCCTCCTCGATGACATCGACCTGGGGGATCACATTGAACGCGATCTGGCGGCCGAACGCCCTGCCCCGGGCTTTCTTGCCGCTGAGCATCGCCACCGTCTCGCCGGCGAGCTCGTCCATCGCCAGCCGGCCGCTTCCCGAGACCGCCTGGTAGGTGGCCACTTCGACCCGTTCGAGCGGCGCCATCGCCGCCAGCGGGGCGAGCGCCGTGGCGAGCGCAACGCTCGCGCTGCCGGGCAGCGCCACCAGACCGCGCCGCCCCATGGGTCGCAGCACCGCCGCATTCACGTCGGCCGCGATCAGCGGCACGCCCGGCCGCAGGCGAAATGCCGGCGAATTGTCGATCACCCAGGCGTGCGCGGCCGCGAGTTCGGCGTAGCGCTCGGCGAGCGCCGCACGTCCGCAGAAAAACACGAGATCCGCGTGCGCGAAATCGAATGCGGCGACGTCCGATGCCTTGAGCTCGTCGGTTTGGCCGCCGGCCTCGTCGGAGATCGGCCGGCCGACGTTGCGCTGATCCTCGAGCGCGTGCAGCTCGGCCAGCGGAAAATCCCGCGCCCGAAGCTCGGCGATCAGCGCCTGACCGATCAGGCTCGACGCGCCGACGACGGCGACGCGCAGGCTCACACCGCTCATCGGGCCGTCCGCGTGATGTCGGGCGTCGCGCAGAGCACGTCCGCGCATTGCGCGCGATGCCGCAGATAATGATCCATCAGCACGAGCGCGATCATCGCCTCGGCAATGGGCGTGGCGCGAAATCCCACGCAAGGATCGTGCCGGCCCGTGGTCGATATCTCCACAGCGTTGCCTTGCAGGTCGATGGTGGCGCCGGGGAGCGCGATGCTGGAGGTCGGCTTGAGCGCGATGCTCGCCACGATGTCCTGGCCGGAGGAGATGCCGCCAAGCACGCCCCCCGCATGGTTGCTCACGAATCCCGCGGGCGTGAGCTCGTCGCGATGCTCGGAGCCGCGCTGCTCGACGCACTTGAAACCGGCTCCGATCTCCACGCCCTTTACGGCGTTGATGCCCATCAGGGCGCCGGCGAGATCGGCGTCCAGGCGGCCGAATACCGGCTCGCCGAGGCCGGGCGGCACGCCGCGAGCGACCACGGTGACGCGGGCACCGATGGAATCGCCCGCCTCGCGCGTGCGCCAGATGAGGTCCTCGATCTCCTGAAGACGGGCCGGATCCGGGCAGAAGAACGGATTCGAATAGGCGCTCGACGGGTCCACCGGATCGAGGCGCAGGGCTCCGATCTGGGCGAGATGGCCTTGAATGCTCACCCCCAACCGTTCGGCCAGGAATTTTCGGGCGATGGCGCCCGCGGCGACTCTCATCACCGTCTCGCGCGCCGAGGAGCGGCCGCCGCCCCGATAGTCGCGAAACCCGTATTTTTGCTGATAGGTGTAATCGGCATGGCCCGGCCTGAACCGGTCCCTGATCTTCTCGTAATCGCGCGAGCGCTGATCCTCGTTTTCCACGAGCAGCCCGATCGGCGTGCCGGTCGTGCGGCCCTCGAATACCCCCGACAGGATGCGCACGGTATCGGACTCGCGTCGCTGCGTGGTGAATTTCGAGGTGCCCGGCCGGCGCCGGTCCACGTCCGCCTGCAGATCCGCCTCGCGCAGCTCGAGCCCCGGCGGACATCCGTCCACCACGCAGCCGAGCGCCGCCCCATGGCTTTCGCCGAAGCTCGTGACCGTGAAGATCTTGCCGAACGTATTTCCAGCCACGTCTCAGTTCCTCTTCAAGTCCGCCGCCCGCAGCATGAACACCCCGCCGCCGCCCATGGCGATGTCGGGCCAGACGAACGGCAGGCGTGGAAACGCGCGCATCAGCGCGTCCTCGGTGTTGCCGACTTCGACGACCAAGATGCCGTCGTCGGCCAGATATCGCGGCGCCGCGGACAAAATGGTGCGCACCGAATCCAGTCCATCGACGCCCGACGCGAGGCCGATCCTGGGTTCGTGACGATACTCGCGGGGCAGGGCGCGCATCTCTTCTCGCCCCACATAGGGCGGATTGCTGACGATGATATCGTACCGACGGCCGGCGAGCGCGCCGAAGTGATCGGATCGCACGACACGCACCCGATCGGTGAGCGCCAGGCGCCGCACATTGCGCCTGCACACCTGCAGCGCCGCCGTGGAGATATCGACCGCATCCACCGCCGCACGCGGGAACGCCCGGGCGCTCGCCAGCGCGATGGCGCCCGAGCCCGTGCCGATGTCCAGAATGCGGCGCACCCGGCGCGGGTTGACCCAGGGCTCGAACCGGTTCTGGATGAGCTCCGCGATCGGTGAACGGGGCACCAGCACGCGCTCGTCCACGTAGATCTCGAGTCCCGCGAAAAATGCCCGATGAGTCAGGTAGGCGAGCGGCAGCCTGAGCCCGATGCGCCGCTCGAGCAGCGAGTCGATCCGGGCGCGCCGGCGCGCCGTCAGCGCTTTGCCGTAAACGGCGCCGCCGTCCTCGTGCGACAGGCCCGCCGCGAAGAACACGAGCTCCGCGGCTTCGTCGCGCGCATTGTCCGTGCCATGGCCGAAATGCAGCCGGGCGCGGCGCATGGCCCGCGCGCAGTGCTCGATGGCGGCTCCCACCGTATCGGGTGCCTTGTGGGATAATCGGCGCATGACTCCTCAATCCAGATTGGCCAGTGTGGCGGTGATGGGGGTCGCCGTGCTGCTGGGCATCGGGGCGGCGCTCCTCTGGCGGCATTCCCCCGCACCGCGTGATCTCGCCACGGGATCTTATCTGTCGCCGCAGCGTGCGCTGCCGGATTTTAGCCTGATCGACCAGGACGGCCACGCCTTCGGGCCGCAAAACCTGCGCGGACGATGGACGTTCCTGTACTTCGGCTACACCAACTGCCCGGACGCCTGTCCGACCACGCTTGCCACCCTGGCGGCCCTCGAGAAGCGGCTGAAAACGGCGGGCGACGGCGTGCGGCCCCACGTGGTGTTCGTGTCGGTGGACGCCAAACGCGACACCCCCGCGCAGCTCGCCAAGTACGTGCCCTATTTCGATCCCGAATTCGTCGGCGTGACCGCGGCGAGCCAGCCCGCCATTGAGGATTTCGCGCGAAAGCTCGGGGTGTCCGTGTATGTGCCTGCGCCGAGCGCCGACGGCAGTTACGCCGTGGAGCATTCGAGCGCGATATTCGTCGTCGATCCCGCGGGAAAGATCGCGGCGATCCTCACCGGACCCTTCACCGCTGCCGCCCTGCAATCGGATTTCAAGCGCCTCGTGGCCCTGCACGGATGAGCGGCACCGAGGCGCGCCGCCCGGGTGCCGGCCGCGCAGGCTTGCGCGCCCGGATGTTCGTCGGGATGCAGTACCTGCTGCCCCAGCACGGATTGTCGCGCTCGGTCCTCTGGGCCACGCGAGTGCGCTCCGTTTGGTTCAAGAACTCGCTGATCCGCGGCTTTCTCAAGCTGTTCCCCGTCGAGATGAGCGAGGCGGTGGAGAGCGACCCGTACCGCTATGCCAGCTTCAACGAATTCTTCACCCGGGCGCTGCGCGCCGGGGTACGCCCGGTTGCCGCCGCGGCCGACGATATCGCCTGTCCCGTCGACGGAAGGGTGAGCGAGTGCGGCGCGATCGAGGGCGAGTCGCTGCTGCAGGCCAAGGGGCGGCGGTACACCCTGCCCGAGCTGCTGGCCGGCCAACCCTGGGCCGCACGCTTCGCCGGCGGCTCCTTCGCCACCCTCTATCTCGCGCCGTTCAATTACCACCGCATTCACATGCCCATCGGCGGACGGCTGCTCGATACGGTTTACGTGCCGGGCCGGCTGTTCAGCGTGAACGACGCCACCGCGCAGCGCGTGCCCCGGCTGTTCGCGCGCAATGAGCGGGTGCTGACACTGTTCGAGGGCGAGTTCGGCGCGTTCGCGGTGGTGCTCGTGGGGGCGCTGAACGTCGGCAGCATAGCCACCGTCTGGGCAGGGGACGTGACGCCGGCCGCGCGGCGCATTGTCACCCGTCTGCCCTCGCCCGAGCTCGCCCTGCCGAAGGGCGCCGAGCTCGGCCGCTTCAACATGGGATCGACCGTGATCCTGCTGTTCGAGCCTGGGCGGGCCGCGTGGGATCCGGCACTGCGCGCGGGCGCGGTGGTGCGGCTGGGACAATCCCTGGGACGCCTCGCATGAGCGCCGGACGCCTCGCATGAGCGCCGGACGCCTCGCATGAGCGCCGGGCCGTCCTCTTCGTGGCGACCCTGCGCGACTCCTGAGGCACTGCGCCGGCGCGCCGCGCTCCTCGCCCGCCTGCGGGATTTCTTCGCCTCACGCGCCGTGCTGGAAGTCGAGACGCCCATCTTGAGCGCCGCGGGGGTGAGCGACCCGCAGATCGAAAGCCTGAGCACGCGGGTGTCGGGGCTGCCGGGCGCCTCTTATCTGTCGACTTCCCCGGAATTTCCGATGAAACGGCTGCTCGCCTCCGGAATCGGCGATATCTATCAGCTCTGCAAGGTGTTCCGCGACGGCGAAATCGGCCGCTGGCACAACCCCGAGTTCACCCTGCTCGAATGGTACCGGTTGGGATTCGACGACGCGGCCTTGATGTCCGAAGTCGAGGAGCTGGTGCGCGAGCTTCTCGCGCCCGGCCGAACCCTCGAGGCCGCGGAACGGCTGACCTACGCCGAATCGATCCGTCGGCACGCGGGCGTCGACCCGGACGTCTGCAGTGACCTGGAGCTCGACCGAGCCGCCGAGACCCACGGCGTTGCCTGCGAAGCGACCCTGGACCGCGATGCGAAGCTCGATCTGCTGATGGGATTGGTGGTCGGACCCAAGCTCGGCGCCGGGCGCCCCTGCTTCATCTGCGACTATCCTGCCTCGCAGGCCTCGCTCGCCCGCCTGAAGCCCGGATCGCCGCGCGTCGCCGCGCGCTTCGAGCTCTATCTGGATGGCATCGAGCTCGCCAACGGCTTCCATGAACTCTGCGACGCCGCCGAACAGCGCCGCCGCTTTCAGCGCGATCTCGCCACCCGCCGCGAACGCCGCCAGCCCGAGCCGCCGATCGACGAGCATCTCCTCACCGCCCTCGCCGCCGGCATGCCCGACTGCGCCGGCGTCGCCGTGGGCTTCGACCGCCTGGTAGCCATCGCCCTCAAAGCCGACCGCCTCTCCGACGCGATGTCCTTCACCATCGACAACGCCTGATTGACGGCGTTTTGGGAAATGCCTCTCCCTTCCGGCCCTCCCACCCGTCGTCCGAACCCTTAGCTCTTCCCCCGCGAAAGATACTCCCCCGTCCGAGTATCGATCCTCACCGTCTCCCCTTCATTGATGAACAGCGGCACCCGAACCGTAGCCCCCGTCTCGAGCTTCGCCGGCTTCGATCCGCCGGTCGCCGTGTCGCCGCGCAACCCCGGGTCGGTCTCGATGACCTTGAGCTCCATGTGCGCCGGCGGCGTGACCTGCAGCGGCACACCGTTCCACAGCGTGATGACGCACATCGTGCCGTCCTTCAGCCACTGGGCGCCCTCGCCCACCGCCGTCTTCGAAGCGGTCACCTGCTCGAAGTTCTCGGGCACCATGAAGTGGAAGAAGTCCCCGTCGCTGTACAGGTACTGCATGTCCGTATCGACGACGTCCGCAGCCTCGACGGTGTCGCCCGACTTCCAGGTGCGCTCGATGGTGCGTCCGGTTTTCAAATTCCGGACGCGGACGCGATTGAACGCCTGTCCCTTGCCCGGCTTGACCATCTCGTTCTCGACGATGGTGTACGGATCGCCGTCGATCAGTATCTTGAGTCCGGATTTGAATTCGTTCGTGCTGTAGTTAGCCATGAAGGCCTCGGAATCAAAGGGCGCGTATCATAGCGGGAACACCCGCGCGACGCCAATTCCGTCACAAATCATGACCTTGGCAAGACGCCGTTCCCAGAATCGCGGAAAACCTGGTGCTACACTCCGGGTGTTTCGCTCAAGGATCTGACCCTCAAGGAAAAAGCCAGTGACCGAACAGGGCGCCGTCCCCATGATCGTCATGACGCGGTCCCAGGACCACGTCGAGGCGATCAATTCAACGCTGCGCAAGGCCGGTCACCCGGTTCATTGCACGTGGCTGCCGGACGCCCGCGATTTGTCGGACGCCCTCACGCAGCTCAACCCCGAGATGCTGGTCGCGTTCATCGAGGAGCTCGGCACCGATCTGTCCTCGATCATGAAGATCAAGCAGCAGACGGCCCCCGAAATGCCGGTGCTGATCGTGCGCACCCAGGTCGACGAGAACGCGATCGCCGAGGCCATGCGCCTCGGCGCTCAGGACGTGGTGACGCTCGAGAACCGCAGCCGTCTGCAGTCGGTCGTCACCCGCGAGCTGCGGGCGCACCGGCTCGAACGGGCGCTGTCGACCACGCTCTCCTCCGCCCGCGAGTATCGCGAGCAGCTGCAGAAATTCCTCGAGGGGTCGGCGGACGCCATCACCCATGTGCAGGAGGGCATCATCGTCGATGCCAACCGGGCGTGGCTCGAGCTGTTCGGCTACTCCGGCGACGATGCGCTCACCGGCACCCCGCTCATGGACCTGTTCGAGCAGGACACCCATCCCGCGCTGAAGGGAGCGCTCGTGGCGTGCCTGCAGGGCAAGTGGTCGGACCACGGCCTGAAGGTGCAGGCGCTGCTGTCCGACGGCTCCAGCCTTCCCCTGGTGCTCTCGCTCACCCGGGCGGACTACGAGAACGAGCCCGCCACGCGCATCAGCATTCCGGCGAATAACCGAAAGGACCACGATCTCGAGGTCCAGCTCGCCGACGCCGTCAAGAACGATGTGACCACGGGTTTCCTTCAGCAGCGCTACCTCGTCGCCGCCATCCGCGAGCGCTGCACGCAGCCGATGAAGGGCGGCGTGCGCCAGTTCGCCTATTTGAAGCCCGACAAGTTCTCTGAGATTCAGGCCGCCATCGGCGTGCTCTCGAGCGAGGACTTCATGGCGCAACTCGCCGAGCTCGTGCGCATGCAGCTGACCGCGACGGATCTCTGCGGCCGGTTCGGCGGCAATGGATTTCTGATCATGCTCGACCGGGGCACCGCGCGCGACGTGGAGACCTGGGCCGAGAACGTGGTCCAGCGCATCGGCGATCATACGTTTCAGTTCGACGAAAAGAACCTCTCGGCCACCGTGACGGTGGGCCTGGGGCTCCTGCCCCCGGCCAATCCCGACGCCAACGCCGCCATCACCGATGCGGTGAACGCCGCGCGGCGCGGCCGCGAGCTCGGCGGCAACCAGATGTACGCGGTCGACAAGTCGGACACGGACACCCGCGTGCAGGCCTACGACAAGATCTGGGTCAAGCACATCAAGACCGCCCTGATGGAGAACCGCTTCCGGCTGGTGCAGCAGCCCGTGGCGAGTCTCCTGGGCGAGGACAAGGGCATGTTCGACGTGCTGGTGCGCATGCTCGACGAGCAGGGCAACGAAGTGCTGCCCGCGGAGTTCATCGCGGCCGCCGAGCGCAACGATCTGATGAAGAACATCGACCGCTGGGTCATCGGCGCCTCCATGTCCTTCGCCGCCAACCGCAAGGCGGCCTGCATCTTCGTGCGCGTCTCGAAGGACACGATTCTCGACAAGAGCCTGATCGGCTGGCTCGAGACGCAGTTGAAATCGCTCAAGATCGAGCCGAAGCGGCTGTGCATCCAGGTGACCGAAGATATCGCCATGCAATACATGCGCCAGACCACCGAGTTGTCGGAGAACCTGCGCAAGCTCGGCTTTCGCTTCGCATTGGAGCACTTCGGCACCGGGCGCGATCCCCTGAAGCTTCTCGCCAGCATCGGCATGAATTTCATCAAGGTGGACGGCTCGCTGATGCAGGGCCTGTCGACCAATCAGCTGCAACAGCAGCGCGTCAAGGGCCTGGTCGAATCCGCCAAGCGCAAGGGCGTCGAGACCATCGCCGAGCGCGTCGAGGACGCCAACACCATGGCGGTCCTCTGGCAGCTCGGCATCGAGTTCATCCAGGGCTACTTCGTCAACGCCCCCGAGGATGTGACCATGTCGGGCGAGCGTTAGGCCGCCGAGACCTCGAGCCGGTCGATCTGCTTGTAGGCGCGCGAAAATCGCTGCCGCCGCTGTCCCTTCCTGTCCTGGAACTGCTTGAGCTCCGCGAACTTGAGCTTCATCGGCGCGCTGTTGCCGCTGTACACGGTCAACGTCTCCGACGGACCGACCACCGCCATGGCGGTCAGGTACTCGTCGCGCTCGGCTGATTTCTTGCCCGGGATCCCATACAGGTTCTGTCCCTTTCCGGCGGACATCTCCTCGATCTGCGCCGCGGGCAGGGCGAGCACCTCGCCTTCGTTGTTGACCAGCACCGCGAGCGCGGCGGGATCGCCGATGGGCTGCGCCGGCAGCACGTGCGCGTTCTCGGGCACCTTGAGCACCGATTTTCCCTTCTTGTTGCGGGCATAGAGCTCGCCGAGCTTGACCTTGAACCCGTAGCCCGCATCGCTCGCCAGCAGCCAGAGGTCGCCCGGCTCGCCGATCAGCACCGCGGCGAACGTCGCCCCATCCGGCGGATCGACGGTCCCCGACAAGGGTTCGCCGTAGCCGCGAGCCGCGGGCAGCTGATGCGCATCGAGGCTGTACGCGCGGCCGGTCGAATCGATGAACACCGCCTGCTGCAGGTTCTTGCCCCTGGCCGCGGCCTGGAACTCGTCCCCGGTCTTGTAGGAGAGAGCGCGCGCGTCGATGTCGTGGCCCTTCGCCGCACGCACCCAGCCGAGGCGCGACAGCACCACCGTGGTCGGCTCGCTCGCGATCAGGTCCACCTCGGCGATCGCCTGCGCGGCCTCGCGCTCCACGAGCTTGGTGCGCCGCGCATCGCCATAGTCCTCCGCGTCCTGCAGCAGCTCCTCGCGCACGAGCTTGGTGAGCCGCGCCTTGCTCTTCAGGATCCGGTCGATCTCGTCGCGTTCCTCGGCGAGCTTTTTCTGCTCCTCGCGGATCTTCATCTCCTCGAGGCGCGCGAGATGCCGCAGCTTGGTCTCGAGAATGGCCTCGGCCTGCTCGTCGGAGAGCTTGAAGCGCTTGATCAGCACCGGCTTCGGCTGGTCCTCGGTGCGCACGATGCGGATCACCTCGTCGAGGTTCAGATACGCGATCAGCAATCCATCGAGGATGTGCAGCCGCGCGCTCACCTTCTCGTGGCGGTGCTTGAGGCGCCGCGTGACCGTGGATTTGCGGAACTCGAGCCACTCAAGCAGCAGTTGCTTCAATCCCATGACCCGCGGCCGGCCGTCGAGCCCGATGACATTGAGGTTCACCCGGTAATTGCGCTCGAGGTCGGTGCTCGCGAACAGGTGGTCCATGAGCGCGGGAATGTCGACGCGATTCGACTTCGGCACGATCACGAGGCGCGTCGGATTCTCGTGATCCGACTCGTCGCGGGTGAAATCGACCATGGGCAGCTTCTTCTGCTGCTTGAGCGCCTCGATCTGCTCCAGGATCTTGCTGCCCGACACCTGGAAGGGCAGCGCGTCGATGACGATCTCCCCGTCCTCGACCGAGTAGGTGGCGCGGGCCTTGAAGCTGCCGCCGCCCGTTTCGTACATCTGCACGAGATCGGCCCGCGGCGAGACGATCTCCCCGGCGGTGGGTAGGTCCGGCCCCTTGACGTAGCTCATGAGCTTGCGCGTGCTCAACTCCGGGTCGTCCAGGAGCGCGACGCAGGCGTTCACCACCTCGCGCAGGTTGTGCGGCGGGATGTCGGTGGCCATGCCGACGGCGATGCCCGATCCGCCGTTGAGCAGCAGGTTCGGCACGCGCGCGGGCAGCAGCACGGGCTCGTCCATCGAGCCGTCGAAATTCGGCACCCAGTCGACCGTGCTCGATCCGAGCTCCTGCAGGAGCAGATCCGCGTACCGGGTGAGGCGCGACTCGGTGTAGCGCATCGCCGCGAAGGACTTCGGATCGTCGGTCGAGCCCCAGTTGCCCTGTCCGTCGACGATCGGATAGCGGTACGAGAAATCCTGCGCCATGTGCACCATGGCCTCGTAGCAGGCCGAATCGCCGTGCGGATGGAACTTGCCGATCACGTCGCCCACGGTGCGCGCGGACTTCTTGTGCTTGGCGCCGGCGGCGAGCCCGAGCTCGCTCATCGCATAGATGATGCGCCGCTGCACCGGCTTCAGGCCGTCCCCGAGATGCGGGAGCGCCCGGTCGAGGATCACGTACATCGAATAGTCGAGATACGCGCGCTCGGCGAAGGATTTCAGGGATTCCTTCTCCACGCCTTCGAAATTTAGTTGCTGGTCTTTCATGAGATTGTCGAACGGACGCGCCTAGATGCGCGCCAGATTGCCCTTGCTCTCCAGCCACTCGCGCCGGTCGCCCGCGCGCTTCTTCGCGAGCAGCATGTCGAGCAGCTGATCCGGATTGTCCTTCGCGTCGATGGTGAGCTGCACCAGGCGGCGCGTCTGCGGCGCCATCGTGGTCTCCCGGAGCTGCGTGGCGCTCATCTCGCCCAGTCCCTTGAAGCGGGTCACCACGACCTTGGTGCGCGGGCTCGATTCGGCGATGCGCTTCAGCTCCCGCTCGCGCTCCGCCTCGTCGAGCGCGTACACCACTTCCTTGCCGGCGTCGATGCGGAACAGCGG
Organism: uncultured Gammaproteobacteria bacterium; assembly: GCA_963736185.1. GTDB lineage: Bacteria > Pseudomonadota > Gammaproteobacteria > Steroidobacterales > Steroidobacteraceae > Bog-1198. The sequence continues at coordinate 41,122 of CAVTNZ010000103.1, forward strand.
CGGCATGCACACGTACACGTGCCCCGCCGCGACCAGCGGACGGTAGTGGCGCAGGAACAGCGCGCAGAGGAGCGTCGCGATGTGCTGACCGTCCGAGTCGGCGTCCGCCAGGATGCAGATCTTGTGGTAGCGCAGGCCGGACAGATCGGTGCTCGAGGGATCCACGCCGATGGCGATGGTGATGTTGTGCACCTCCTGCGACTGCAGCACTTCGCGCGAATCCGATTCCCAGGTGTTCAGGATCTTGCCGCGCAGCGGCATGATGGCCTGGGTCACCCGGTCCCGCGCCTGCTTCGCCGAGCCGCCGGCCGAATCGCCCTCGACCAGGAACAGCTCGCCGCGTTCGGGATCCTGGGCCACGCAATCGGCAAGCTTGCCGGGAAGCGCCGCGCCGGCGCCGGTGCGCTTGCGCTCGATCTTCTGGCTGTCCCTCACCCGCTGTTGCGCCTTCGCGATCGCCAGCATGGCGATCTTCTCGCCCTGATCGGGATGCTGATTGAGCCACAGCGCGAAAGCGTCCTTGATCACGCCCTGCACGATGCCGGCGGACTCGCGCGAGGAGAGCTTCTCCTTGGTCTGCCCGGCGAACTGCGGCTCGCGCATCTTCATGGACAGCACGAAATTGACGCCGTCCCACACATCCTCCGGGGTGAGCTTGAGCCCTCGCGGAACCAGATTTCGGAACTCGCAGAACTCGCGCACCGCATCCGAGGTGCCGACGCGCAGCCCGTTGACATGCGTGCCGCCCTCGGTGGTCGGGATCAGGTTGACGTAGCTCTCGGTGACGCGCCGTTCGGATTCCGACACCCAGGCGAAAGCCCACTCGAGGGCGCCGCCGTCGATGTCGCGCTTCCCGTAGAAGGTCTCCGCCGGCAGCCATTGACCCTTGCCGAGCTCCTCGGCGAGGTATTGGTGCAGGCCTCCCGTATAGAACCACTCGTCACGCTCTCCGGTGATCTCGTTGGTGAGCGAGACGTGCAGATTGGGGCAGAGCACCGCCTTTGCGCGCAGCACCTGCTTCAGGCTCGGAACGGATATCTTGTCGGTGTCGAAATACTTCGGATCCGGCCAGAATCGGAGCGTGGTGCCGGTTTTCGACTTGGGCGCATCGCCCACCACTTCGAGCTTCGAGGTGGGCTTGCCGCCGGCGAAGCTCAGGTTGTATTCCTTGCCGCCCCGCCGCACCCATACCTCGAGATGCTTGCTGAGCGCATTCACGACCGACACGCCGACGCCGTGCAGGCCGCCCGAGTGCTGGTAGGTCTTGTCGTTGAATTTGCCGCCGGCATGCAGGCGCGTGAGGATGAGCTCGACGCCCGAGATCTTCTCCTTCGGATGGATGTCCACGGGCATGCCGCGCCCGTCGTCCTCGACCTGGCACGAGCCGTCCTTGAACAGCGTCACGTCGATGCGGTCGCAGTGGCCCGCGAGCGCCTCGTCGACGCTGTTGTCGATCACCTCGTGCGCCAGATGATTCGGGCGCGTGGTGTCCGTGTACATGCCGGGACGCCGGCGCACGGGGTCCAGGCCGCTCAGCACCTCGATGTCGGAGGCGGTGTAGGATGATGCCATCGATTACCTCGTCGGAAGGCGGCGGAGTCTAGCACGCGATTTGCGGCGGATCAGCCGTGCCGACGGATCCGGGCCGCGCTGCCTGGCGAACGCGGGCCGATTCCGCTATGGTTGGCGGGTCATGGGAATCGCCAACGCTCAAAACATGGTCCGCACCATCCCGGTGCTTCCGCAGCCCTACGGCATTCGGGTCCGCCTCAAGCCCGGAGATCCCTTCGCCAAGCTCCTCGGCACCGACTGGCAGAGAACGCACTGGTTCTTCACGGCCGCAGAACGCGACCGCGTGATGGAGGACATGGCCCGCAAGCACGAATACTCGCGGATCGGCGACCAGCCGGCGCTGGTGTTCGAGAAGGTGGAAAAGCTCGCGGAAAGCCGCGGGTTCTGAGCGGGCCGCCGGGCGCCCGCTCGGGCGGCTGACGGGAAGCGCACCTGACTAGAAGGTGCGCCCGAGAAACAGGTAGTACCCCGCGTTGCCCGATTGATCGTAGCCTGATCCGAGATACACCGGGCCCAGGAAGGTGTCGAAGGCCACGAACACCGAGGCGTCCTTGTGCGCGGAGCCGATGCTGATGTCGCTCCTGCGCGCCCAGGTGTTGCCGACCTCGAAGGAGGCGCCGATGTACACCGGCACATCGAAGAAGCTTTCCCCGCCGCGCCCGACCTTCCGGAAATAGATGGCGCGTCCGATGGCGTAATTCGGACCCAGCAGCGACAGCGGGGCAAGACCGGACAGGTTGAAGAAACCGCCGAGCGAGTAGAAATCCTGCACGTCGCGCGTGGTGAGATGTCCGTCCAGCGTGGAGCCGGCCGAAACCCAGAGAAGCAGGGTGTTTCGCCCGCGCGAGGTCGCCGTCAGCCAGTCGGCCGACAGCTTGTCGAAGGCGGTGTCGGCGCCGAGATTGGTGCGGTTCGCGTCCCATTGCACGTCGAACGCCGTGCCGTCGTGCGGGAAGTGCACGTCGTTGAGCTGGTCGTAGCTGAACTTGAAGAAATACTCCCCGTTGTTGTATTGCGGCTGAACGAAGTCCGGGTTTCCGAAACGGTCGTAGGTCAGGCCGTTCGTGCGGTGATAGCCGAGCCGGATTTCCCCCCAGTTGCCGAGATTGCGGCCGAAGTCGATATCCCCCTCGACCTCGCGATCGCGAAAATCCGCGACTTCCAGGTTGTTCACGAAGATCGGCAGATCGCGCGCCTCGATACGCGCGCTCGGCGCGACGAACCAGAGCCGCAGGGCGTCGAGCGGCTGGTAGAACTCGCTGGTGATCCTCGGGTCGCTGCCGATCTGCAGGTTCGTCTGCAGCTCCGCGCCGAGATCGTCGATCTCGGTCATCAGGAACTCCGCGCCGACGTTGTACTGGCTGTCTCCCTGGAAATTGTCCTCGAGATTCAAGCCGAAGCGCACGTAGTTGGGCCCCCAGGACTTGCGGCGCGCGCGCACTTCGAGCCCGTACTGACGGTCATCGCCCTCCCCTTGCGTCACCAGCGTGTAGTCGAGCGTCTCGAAATAGCCCAGACCATACAATTCGGTGATGCGCGCGCCCACCGCGTCGAGATCGAGCGGCTTGCCGACCAGCGGATCCATTTCGGCCAGAATGGTCTTTTCGTAGCGCTTGGACTCCTGATCGACGCGCACGAACCGGATCAGCGGAAGCCCGGGCTGGCGCAACTCGCGGCGCGCCACATAGGCTCGATAGGCCTCGCCGCCCTCGCGAAGCGGCGCCAACCTCGCCTCGATGGCGCGCGCCGCCGCCTCGCCCTGCGTGATCATCGAGGCTGCGGCGGTGAAATCGGTGGCGGGAGTCGTGCCGAGCGCGGGTTCGATGAGGATATCCCGCGGGCGGAGCGTCGCCTTTTGCCGGTCCGAATCCTTGCGCACCAGGATGGCCAGCATTTGATTGGAGATCGACAGCGCCGAATCGAGCCGGGCGCGCGGCTGAAGCGGATAGCTGACATCGGAGACGATCAAAATATCCGCGCCCATGGCGCGCGCCACGTCGATGGGCAGATTCTCCGCCAGGCCGCCGTCGACCAGCAGCCGTCCCTGATAATCGACCGGCGCGAAAACCCCCGGCGCGGAGATGCTGGCGCGCATCGCCACCGACAGATCCCCGCGGTCGAGCAGCACCGCCTCGCCGGTTACCAGATCGGTCGCCACCGCGTTGAACGGCGTCGGCAGCTTGTCGAAATCCGTGGTGTTGCTGAACGGCAGCGTCAACTGGCGCAGGGTTTCCTGCAGCTTCTGCCCCTGGATGAATCCCTTGGGAAGCAGGATGTGGTGGTGCTGGACCCCGAGCGGCAGGCGCACCAGATAATTGCGGTCGTCCTGCTTGCGCCTGAAGGCCAGATCGCGCCGCGGCGGCGCGTCGCGGAACGCCTCCTGCCAGTCGACCGAGCGCATGATGGACTCGATGCGCTCAGCGGTCATGCCGCTCGCGTACAGACCCCCCACCACGGCGCCCATGCTCGTGCCCGCGATGCAATCGATCGGTACGTTCAGCTCCTCCAGGACCTTGAGGACGCCGATGTGCGCCATTCCGCGGGCGCCGCCGCCGGAGAGGACCAGACAGATGCGCGGTCGGGTCGGACCCGCGACCGGGGGAGACTCGGGGTGCCCCGCCGACCCTTGCGGCGGCGATTGCGCACCGGCAATGCCCGCAAGCCCGATTGCGATCAGCGCACCGGCCAGCCCAAGACGCAAACGGCGAGTCCCCATGATGGGGAGCTAGTTTAGAGGATGGGACCCTGCTTTAGAGCGCGAAGTCCACGCTGGTCGCGGTAAAGGTGTTGGTGGCGCGGTCGTAGATGCCCGATGCCGTCAGCTGCTGGGCCGGCGCGGCCGTCGTCACCGTGGATTGGACCTTGGCCACCCAGTCCGCGAATACGCTGTACGACTGCAGCAGCGTCGTCGATGTCGTTGCCGTCGGGGTCACGGTCGCGGTGCTCGGAGCGCCGACCGTGTAGCGCGGGGCGAAGGTGCTCGTCGCGGTGAGCGTGGTCGGCACGACGCGGATCGAGGATGGCAGCGTCTGCAGGTCGATGATCTCCGGCCCGATTCTCACCACCGCGGAAAATACGTGCTCGAAGCTCGGCGAAAAGCCTGAGACCGACAGGCTCTTGAACGGCGTGGTGTTGGGCGCATAGGTCACCTGCATCACCGCCGGCTCGCATACCTGGCTGCCGACTCCGCAGCCCAGCGTGCCCGGTGTGGTGGTGGCTCCCCCGCCGACCTGCCCCCCCGCGACCTGCACCGACGTTTCGTTGTTGACCGACACCGCATCGAAATCGGGAGGCGCCGATCCGTAGGGCGCCGCGTAGCCCTTCACCCAGACGGGATCCCCGGCGGCGGTCCCGGCGGGCAGGGCAATCGACCCCGTGTCCACGGAGAATGCCGAGGGCGTCACCGCCGCCGTCCCGTTGCCGGTGAAATCGAAAACGTCGGCGGGCCAGCCATTGATGGTCTGCGCGTTCATGACCAGGCTTCCGGCCGCAGACGAGACGAGCGATCCCCAGACCTCGGTCGGCTGGATGCGCACGGAGCCCGTGTTGGTGGTCGAGCCCCGTGAGTCGAGCAGCACCACGCCTCCGACCGGCGCGGGATAAACGCCCCTCGCCGTGATGTGATCGCCGACGGCGATCGAACTGGCGTTCAGGTTCGTGAGATTTGAGTTGTCATCGGCGGTCACGATGGTTCCGGGGCCGAGCAGGACTTCGGTGTCCGCCTCCTCGTAGGTGAAGGTGTCCGCCGTATTCAGGATGAGCGTCGAGCCCTGCAGCGTGAGCGTGTCGCCGCTGCGCGCCACCACATCGCCGGTGATGCCCTCGGTGTAGACATCCTCCAAGGTGCTGCCGGCGACCACGTAGACGAGATTGAACCGTCCGGCCGTGGCGCCGTTGAGCGCATTGTAGTCGGTCTGAAACGTCGTCCAGCCGGCCGTGATCGTCGTCCCGGCGGACAGCACCGAGAGCGCGTCGAGACCCGGGGCGCCCACGTAGGTCTTGCCGTTCAGGGTGTAGACGGTGTTCGGCTGGTTGAACAGCGTGAGGCTGCCGATGTTGTTCGCCTCGTCATAGAACGGGCGCACGTAGACGGTATAGGTGTTCACGTCCACGCTCGAGTTGATGAGCGGACCGCGCACCCGGATCAGCTTGTTGTCCGGGGATTGCTTGCCCATGCTCAGGAACGGCCGCACGTGCACCGTGGGGGGACTGGTCGACAGGTCCACCGTACCCGAGGCCGCCAGATCGAAATCGACGTTGAGCAGCACCGCGCTGGTCGATGCGTAGGTCGGCTGGATCTCCGGCAGATTGTGCGGATCGAACCCAACGCTCACCGAATAGGTCGTTGCCGTTCCGCCCGTGGTCGCGTCCAAGACCTTCGCGGTCTGCGGCCGGCCGTTGACCATGACGGCGATGTAGGCGTTGGTGTAGTCGAGAGCGACGGTCGCGGACACATACGCGCCGTCCGGAATGGACCCCGAGCTCCAGAGCTCCGCGACGTTGTGCACTTGCGTGAGATCGACCAGCTCGGGCGTCCCGACCGCCGTCACCACCACGCCGTCCGTACGGGTGAGCGTCACCGAATCGATGGTCACGATGTAGCTGACGTAGTCGCCGGGCTGATCGCTGACATCGACCCAGGCGATGCCGTAGTAGCTGACATTGGACTGGCCATGGCAGCCGGCGGCGGCGATGGCGGCGGCGCAGACCACTGCGCTCAAGATCTTAGACGCGTATTTTCTCAAGAAGGGGTGCACTGCGGCTTCCAGTTGGGACGAACGAATGTGGTTTTGTCAGGGGGTGCGTAGAATAAAGACTTTCGAGGCGGTGTGCGCGGCAAAGTTCCATTCGGGGCGCCGGGCGCTCATCGACCGGGCGCTCATAGGCCGGCTCATCGGCCGGCCGCTCGGGGCACCTGCTGCGTGATGCAATGAATGTTGCCGCCGCCGAGCAGCACCTCGCGCGTCTCGATGCCCACCACCTTTCGGGTCGGAAACAGCCGCTCGAGGATCCGCATCGCGGCCCGGTCCCGGCGTTTGTCGTAGAGAGGCATCACGACATGCCGGTTGGCGACGTAGAAATTGATATATGACGCCGGCAGGCGGTCGCCCGCGCGTCGCGGACGGGACCCGGGGCGCCGGTCGACGCCGGAGGCCTCCTCGGCCGTCATGTAGAGCGGACCCGGCTGATGGATCTTGTGGATGGTGAGCACGCGCCCGCGCGCATCGCGCGCGTTCTTCAATCGCCGGTGGGCATCCATCGAGATCTCGTATTGCGGGTCCTCGCGGTCGTCGGTCCAGGTCAGCGCGACGTGGCCGGGGCTGGTGAAGCAGGCGAGCTCGTCGATATGGCCGCCGGTCTCGTCCTGAAAGACGCCCGCGCCGAGCCAGATCACCGTGCGCACCCCGAGATAGCCGCGAAGCACGTCCTCGATGTCCGCGCGGCCGAGCCCCGGATTGCGGTTCGGATTGAGGAGACACTCCTCGGTCGTGAGACAGGTGCCCTGGCCGTCGACGTGAATCGCGCCGCCCTCGAGGATGAACGAGGTGCGGTATCGATCGGAGCCTTCGATCTCGAGCACTTTTTGCGCGACTTCGTCGTCCCGGTCCCAGGGAAAGTAGAGTCCTCCGCCGAGTCCGCCCCAGGCATTGAAGGTCCAGTCGATGCCGCGCCGCCTGCCCTTCGCATCGATGACGAAGGTGGGTCCGCAATCGCGGATCCACGCATCGTTGCTCGTGATCTCGACCAGCCGCACCTTGGGCGACAGCCGCGCCCGCGCATTCTGAAACTGCCCGGCGGACACTCCGATGGTGACCGGCTCGCTCGCGGCGATGGCCTCCGCCACGGCGGCGAACACGGCCTGGGCGGGCTTGGCTCCGGCCCTCCAGTTGTCGGTGCGCTCCGGCCAGAGCATCCAGCATCCGGCATGACGCTCGAATTCGGCCGGCATTCGAAAGCCGTCGCGGGTGGGTGTGGAAGCTAGTGTGCGCAATGCGGTTCTCCGGCCGCGCATGCTAGCATTGCCGCGGTCAAAGGAGAGCAGAATGTCCGACGCCAGACCGATCAGCCTTCAGGTCCCCGCGGGGGGCGAAAAAATCACCGTCGCCCACGGCAAGCTCAAGGTGCCGGATCAACCGATCGTCCCCTTCATCGAGGGCGACGGGACGGGTCCCGACATCTGGCGCGCGAGCGTGCGGGTGTTCGATGCGGCCGTGCAGAAGGCCTACGGATCCAGGCGCAAGATCCGCTGGATGGAGGTGTTCGCGGGCGAGAAGGCCAACAAGCACTACAACACCTGGCTGCCGGACGAGACCGTCGCCGCCTGCCGCGAATACCTGGTCTCGATCAAGGGACCGCTCACCACGCCGGTCGGCGGGGGCATCCGCTCGCTCAACGTGGCGTTGCGTCAGCTGCTGGATCTGTATGTGTGCCTGCGCCCGGTGCGCTGGTTCAAGGGCGTGCCCTCCCCGGTGGTCGCCCCGGAAAAGGTCGACATGGTGATCTTTCGCGAGAACACCGAGGACATCTACGCGGGCATCGAGTTCGAGGCGGGGTCGGCGGATGCTAAGAAGTTCCTCGATCTGTTCAAGCAGAACTTCCCCAAGCAATTCGCGAAGATCCGCTTTCCCGAGTCATCCGGCATCGGCCTGAAGCCGGCCTCCAAGGAGGGGACCGAGCGGCTGTTCCGCGCCGCCGTCGAGTACGCCGTCGTCAACAAGCGCAAGAGCGTGACGATCGTGCACAAGGGCAACATCATGAAATTCACGGAGGGCGCCTTTCGCAACTGGTCCTACCAGCTGGCCGAGCGTGAATTCGCCGATCACGTTTTCACCTGGGAGCAATGGGAGCGCCTGAAGAGCGCCCGCGGCGAGCAGGAGGCCAATGCGCAGATGAGCGCGGCGAAACAGTCCGGCAAGGTCATCGTCAAGGACGCCATCGCCGACATCACCCTGCAGCAGGTGCTCACGCGACCCGACGAGTTCGATGTGGTCGCCACCATGAACCTGAACGGCGACTATCTGTCGGATGCGCTCGCGGCGCAGGTCGGCGGCATCGGCATCGCGCCGGGCGGGAACATCAACTACATGACCGGACACGCGGTGTTCGAGGCAACCCACGGCACGGCTCCGAAGTATGCGAACCTCGACAAGGTGAATCCCGGCTCCGTGATCCTGTCCGGCGAAATGATGCTGCGCTATCTCGGCTGGTCGGAGGCCGCCGATGCCATCATCGGCGCGATGGACAGGACCATCGCTCAGAAGACCGTCACCTACGACTTCGCGCGCCTCATGAAGGGAGCGACCGAGGTCAAGTGCAGCGAATTCGCCGACAATCTGATCGGGAATCTCTGAGCGTCAACCCGCCGCCGCGCGCGCCGGCGGCGCCACGATCGCTCTCGATGCCCGCTGCTTCATCACGTCGAACGCGGCCACCCGGTAGGCCTCGGTCATGGTCGGAAAGTTGAAGATCTGCTCGACGAAGAATTCCGCGGTCTCACGGGTCGCGATCGCGGCCTGGCCGAGATGCACGAGCTCGGTGGCGCCTTCGCCGAGCACCTGAACGCCGAGCACGCGTCCGGAGGCGCGCTCGCACAGCATGTGCAGAAATCCCGACGCCTCGCCCGCGATGTGCGCCCGCGCCACTTCGCTGAAATCGGCGCGCCCCACCACCACGTCGATCTTCTGCGCCGACGCCTGCGACGGCGAGAGGCCGACGCAGGCGATCTCCGGAATGGTGTACACCCCGGTGGGCACCATGCTGGTCGCCGCGGGCGGCTCGAGCCCGAACGCGGCGAGCGCGGCGCGCCGGCCCTGATCCGCCGCCGCGCAAGCGAGCGCCGGCGGCCCGATCGCATCGCCGGCGGCATACACGCCCGCAACGCTGGTCTCGAAGCGCTCGTTCACCTCGATGTGGCCGCGCGCGCTCACGCGCAGACCGAGCCTTTCCAGACCGATGCCGTCGAGGTTGGCGACGCGCCCGAATGCCGCGAACACGATGTCCGCGGCGAGCTTCTCCCCGCCGGCGAGCGACACCTCGACCTGCGAGAAGCCGTCGAAGCGCGCGGACTCGACCTGCGCTCCGGCGCGGTAATCGCCGCCCATCGCGTGGAACCCCGCGAGAAACCCCGCGCGCAGCGCCGGATCGAGAAAACCCAGCGGCTCGGGCGCCTTGTCCACCAAGGTGACCGCGCAGCCGAGCGCGGCGAAGATCGAGGCGTATTCGCAGGCGATGACCCCGCTCCCGAGGACGATCAGGGTTCGCGGCAGATACGGCAGGCTGAGGATCGAATCGCTGTCCAGGATGTGTTCGTGGTCGACCTGGATCGCCGCGACGTGGCGCGGCCGGGAGCCCGTGGCGAGCACGATGCGGTGCGCCTGCAGCACCTTGCGGCTTCCGTCCAGCCGTTGCACCTCGACACGATTGGCATCGAGCAGCGTGCCGCGGCCGCGGATCAGCTCCACGCGGTTTCGCGCAAGCTGAGCCTGCAGAAATCGGTCCTGGGCGCCGATCACCGCATCGACGCCGTCGAGCAGCGCGGACAGCGGGGCATCGCCCGACAGCTCCACCGCGAGCGATGAGGCGTGTCCGTGCATCCGCCGGAAGCGCAGCGCCTGCTCGCGCAGCGCCTTGCTCGGAATGGTGCCCGACAGGAGGCAGGAGCCGCCGACCTGGGGTTCGGGCTCGATCACCGCCGCGTGAAACCCCGACTTGGAGGCCTGGATAGCCGCCTTCTGGCCGGCGGGGCCGGACCCGAGGCAGATCAGATCGAACTTGTCGCGCGCCACGGAACTAGAGGCCCGCGAGGCTGCGCACATGGTCGCGCTTCTCGAGCAGCGCCCGGCGATCGTCGGGGAACACGCCGAGGTGCTCGAAGACCGGGCTGTCGATCACGAGTTCCTCGCCGAGCAATTGCGGGTGCAGCGTGTGCGTGGCGAGCAAATTCGCCGCGTTCACGGTGCCCGCGAGGTCGGAATGGGAGGACTCGCGGTAGTTGCGCCAGCCGCTGGCGCCGGTTTGCACATCGTCGGGCAGCCGCCAGTTGTCCATCAGCAGCCGTCCGAAAGCGGGCTCGAACTCCGTCACCAACTCGGCGAAGGTGCGCGCATCCATGACCGTGCGTTGAGCCGCCTCGAAATGCGAGAGAATCTTCAACGCCAATGCGGCGCCCGAGCGATGCATCAGCGCGGCGAGAAAGGCGCTTTCCACGTGCTTGCGCCGCTTGCGGGCGATTTCCTTGGCCCAGAGCCCCGCGAGCCAGGCCTCGCGCCACAGATCCTCGGACTCGGGCTCATGACCGGGGGCGTTGAATACCTCGCCGCGCAACATCACCGCGGTGGCAATGTTGCGGACCTCGGCGACTCCGAGCCACGAGACCGCCTGCTGCAGCGAGACGACGGCGGAGCGAGGACGCAGGGCCGGCGAATTCGCCACCCGCATGAGCTCCCCGGCCAGGGCCGGGTCGGATTGGATCAGCTTGGCGAGCTGGGCGGCATCGGTGGCCTGCTGGGCGGTGAGCTGGGCGAGCTCCGCGCAGACGCGGGGCAGCGGCGCTATGGATTGCGGTGAGGCCAGCGAATCCGTGAGATGGGCTCGCGCGCTCTGGCTGTGCAGCGACGACAACGCGACGACCGGCTCGACACTCACTGACATACCTCATGCACGACAGTCCAACACTAGACATCGGCCGCGATCACCGATGCTTGAGCGCCCACCCGGCGCCAGGTGCCCGGATTATGTCAACCGGTCGAAAAAGCGCGATCCAGCGCCTGCGACAAGTCCGCGATCAGGTCCGCCGCATCCTCGATGCCGATGGACAAACGCACGGTGCCCCGGTCGATCAGCGACGCGGCGCGCTGCGCCGGGGTGTATTCCTGACCGCCCAGGAGCGCCGGCGGCAGCACCAGCGACTCGGTCGATCCGAGACTCGCGGCGATGGAAAAGAACTCGAGGGCATCGGCGAAGCGGCTCCCCTCCCTGATCCCGCCGTCCAGCTCGAAACTCACCACCGAGCCGAAATCCTTCATCTGGCGCTTCGCCAACGCATGCTGCGGGTGCGATTCGAGGCCCGGATGGAACACGCGCTTGACGCGCGGATGGCCCGCGAGAAAGCGGCTCACCGCCAGCGCATTCGCGCACTGCCGCTCGTAACGCAGAAAATAGGTGCGCATCCCGCGCTGAATCAGGAAAGCCGCATGCGGATCGAGCGTCGGGCCGAGCGAAACGATGTCCTTGCGCATGCCCTTGATGAGTTCCCGCCCGGCGATGATCGCCCCGCCCATCACGTCGCCGTGTCCGGAGGCGTACTTGGTCAGGCTGTGGAGGAAGATGTCGATGTCGTAGCCGCCGTGGTTGTGAAAGCCGGCGAAGGTGTTGTCCATGACGGTGAGACAGCCGCAGCGGCGCGCATGCAGGGTGAGATGCTCGATGTCCGCAATTTTCGTCACCGGATTCGTGGGGCTTTCGAACAGCACCAGCCGGGTTCGGGTGCCGCCGAGCACGCGCTCGATGCCCGCGCGATCCTCGATCGACAGAAGGTCGTGGGTCACGCCATACCTCGCGAGCACATGCTGCACGAGATGCCGGGTCGGTCCGTAGGACTCGATGAAGGCGAGCACATGATCGCCCTGTTTGCACAGCGCCAGCGAGGCCGCCGCGATGGTCGCGACGCCGGATCCGACCAGCAGGCAGTCCTCCCTGCCCTGCAGCTGCGCCAGGGTCAGCTCGAGCTGTCTCAAGGTCGGATTCGAGGTGCGTGAATAATAAAACCCCGTTCGATCCCCCTTGAGATGGCGCAGGGTCTCCTCGGTGTCGTCGAAGGAGAACTTCACCGACTGGTAGATCGGCGCCACCAGCGGCCGGTTGTCCGGCGACAGCTCGACCGGCGGCGGATGGTTCACGAAGGTGTTGTTTTTCATGCGGCAACGATAGTCCAGGGGCCGACGCTTGGAAAGCATTGCCCCCGCGCACCGGGCTCGAGCCCGCGCGGGCGGGCGCCATTGCGGTTAACATCAGCGGCTGATGTGCGCCGTCGCCGCCCAAGGTCTCGAACTCGCACCCCGTTCCGCGGCGCAGGGCGCCGTCGCGCGGCTGCGGGAGATTCCGTACAACTACACCTCGCTGTCGGACCGCGAGATCGTCATCCGCCTGCTCGGCGAGAAGGCGTGGGTGCTGCTCGACGAGCTGCGCGGCGAACGCCGCACCGGCCGCTCGGCGCGCATGCTGTACGAGGTGCTGGGGGACATCTGGGTCGTCGACCGCAATCCCTTCCTCGAGGATGACCTGATTCAAAATCCCAAGCGCCGCGCCCAGCTGATCGAGGCGCTGCACCACCGTCTGCGCGAGGTCGGCAAGCGCAGCGACCCCGCCGATGGTCCGCGCGGCGACAAGGTATCGGAACTGCTCGCCGCCGCGCGCGAGGCCGTCGGACGCTTCGAGCGGCGCTTCCCGGAGATTGTCGCGCTGCGCAGACGCGCCCGCCGCTCGCTGGCGAGGCATACCCGGGCGGACAACGTCCACTTCGACGCCTACGCGCGGGTGTCGCATGTGACCGATGCGACCGATTGGCGGGTCGAGCTGCCTTTCGTCGTGCTGACACCCGATACCGAGGAGGAGATTCCGTGGCTGGTGCGCGATTGCGCGGAGCTCGGCTTGTGCGTGATTCCGCGCGGCGGCGGCACCGGTTATACCGGCGGCGCCGTGCCGCTCACCCCCTGGTCCGCGGTCATCAACACCGAGAAGCTCGACCGCCTGGGCCCGATCGAGCGCACGCCCCTGCCCGGCACGGATCTTGCGAGCGCGACGATTCTCGCCGGAGCCGGCGTCGTCACGCGGCGTGTCAGCGAGGCGGCCGAACGCGACGATCTGGTGTTCGCGGTCGATCCGACCTCGGCGGACGCCTCCTGCGTCGGCGGAAACATCGCGATGAATGCCGGCGGCAAGAAGGCCGTGCTGTGGGGAACGGCCGTCGACAATCTGGCGTGGTGGCGCATGGTCGACCCTCAGGGCGACTGGCTCGAGGTGACCCGCTTGAACCACAACCTCGGCAAGATCCATGAAACGCCGGTCGCGAGCTTCGAGCTCGTCTGGAAGGACGGCCGCTCGCCCCCCGACCGCGCCGCGACGCTGCGCACCGAGCGCCTCGCCATCGACGGGTCGAGGTTTCGGAAGGTCGGGCTCGGCAAGGATGTGACGGACAAGTTTCTGGGAGGACTGCCGGGAGTCCAGAAGGAGGGATGCGACGGCCTGATCACGGCGGCGCGCTGGGTGCTGCACCGCATGCCCCGGTACGCCCGCACGGTGTGTCTGGAGTTTTTCGGCCAGGCCCGCGACGCCATCCCGGCGATCGTGGAGATCAAGCGCTATCTGGACACGCATGGCAGGGAGGGGGGCGCGATTCTGGCGGGACTCGAGCACATGGACGAACGCTATCTCAAGGCGGTCGGCTACAGCACCAAGTCGAAGCGCGATTCGCTGCCGAAGCTCATCCTGCTCGCAGACATCGTGGGCGACCTCGATTCCGCCGTCGCGGCCGCCGCGTCGGACATCGTCCGCCTCGCCAACGCGCGCTCAGGCGAAGGCTTCATTGCCGTCAATGCCGCCGCCCGCCACAAATTCTGGCTCGATCGGGCGAAGACCGCCGCCATCGCGAAGCACACCAACGCGTTCAAGATCAACGAGGACGTGGTCATCCCGCTGGAACGTCTGGGCGAGTACACGGACGCCATCGAGCGCATCAACATCGAGCTTTCCATCCGCAACAAGCTCGAGCTGGTCGACGGCCTCGAGCGCCATTTCTTGGACGGCGGTGGCTCCGATGCGTCCGCGAACGGTGTCGCCGAGCGGCGCAACGAGGCGCTCGAGCTGTTGAGAAAGGTACGCTCGCGGTGGCAATACCTGCTCGACTCCATGGACACGCCGGTCGACGCCGCATTGCCGGCCCTCGTGGCGCTCGGTGTCCGCCCGACCGACGATCGCGGGGCGCCTCAAATCCGGCCGGACACCGTATTCCAGCGGCTGCAGGACCGCAGCATCCGCGTGAGCTGGAAAACGGAGCTGCGCGCGGAGCTCGAACATCTGTTCGTGGGGGAGACCCGTGCGCCGATCCTCGCCGAATGCGACGCGCTGCACCGGCAGATCCTCAAGGGACGGGTGTTCGTCGCCCTGCACATGCATGCGGGCGACGGCAACGTCCACACCAACATCCCCGTGAACTCGGACAACTACGCGATGCTGCAGACCGCCAACCGGGCGGTTGCGCGCATCATGGACATCGCCCGGGGCTTGAACGGAGTGATCTCCGGCGAGCACGGCATCGGAATCACCAAGCTCGAGCATTTGACGGACGCGGAGCTCGCGGATTTTCGCGGCTACAAGGCGCGCGTGGACCCGGAGGGCCGGTTCAACAAATTCAAGCTGATGCCGGGAGGCGATCTGCGGCGCGCCTACACGCCCAGCTTCGGGCTCATGAGCCACGAATCGCTGATCATGCAGCAATCCGACATCAGCTCGATCTCCGACGCCGTGAAGGACTGCCTGCGCTGCGGCAAGTGCAAGCCGGTCTGCTCCACGCACGTGCCCGGCGCGAATCTGCTCTACTCTCCGCGCGACAAGATCCTGGCCACCTCGCTGTTGATCGAGGCGTTTCTCTACGAGGAGCAGACCCGGCGCGGCGTCTCGATCGAGCACTGGGACGAGCTCGCGGACGTAGCCGATCATTGCACGGTCTGCCACCGCTGCCTGTCGCCGTGCCCCGTGGGCATCGATTTCGGCGACGTATCCATGATGCTTCGCGACTGGCTGCGGCGCATGGGCAGGAAGCGGTTCAATCCGGGAACCGCCGCATCGATGTTCTTCCTGAACGCGTCGAACCCTCAGACCATCAAGCTCGCCCGCAAGGCGATGATCGGCTGGGGCTACAAGGCGCAGCGGCTGGCAAACCGGGCGCTCTCGGCGCTGGCCGCCGCGCAAACCAGGCGTCCGCCCGCGACCACCGGCAAGCCGCAGATGCGCGAACAGGTGATCCACTTCGTCAACAAGCGCATGCCGGGAGGACTGCCCAAGAGGACGGCGCGGGCTCTGCTCGACATCGAGGACAAAAATTACGTTCCCATCATCCGCGACCCTCAGCGCACGAGCAGCGACTCGGAGGCGGTGTTCTACTTCCCGGGTTGCGGGTCCGAGCGGCTGTTCTCCCAGGTCGGACTCGCCACGCAGGCCATGCTGTGGCACGTCGGCGTGCAGACCGTGCTGCCGCCGGGCTATCTGTGCTGCGGCTACCCGCAGCGCGGCGCCGGGGAGTTCGACAAGGCGCAGAAGATCATCACCGACAACCGCGTGCTGTTTCATCGCGTGGCGAACACGCTCAACTACCTGGACATCAAGACGGTGATCGTGAGCTGCGGAACGTGCTACGACCAGCTGCAGGGATATCAGTTCGACCAGATCTTCCCCGGCTGCAGGATCCTCGACATCCACGAATACCTGATGGAGAAAGGCGTGCAGCTCTCGAATGTCACGGGCGTGCGCTACATGTACCACGACCCATGCCATTCGCCGATGAAGAAGCACGATCCGCTCACCGTCGTGAACACCCTCATGAACGCCGCCCAAAATGGGCGCATCGAGAAAAACGACCGCTGCTGCGGCGAGTCGGGGACACTGGCGATCAGCCGGCCCGACGTGTCGACCCAGGTGCGCTTCCGCAAGGAACGCGAGGTGCGCGCGGGGGCCGGGGAGATACGCGCGTCGGGCCATCAGGGCGAGATCAAGATGCTCACCTCCTGCCCCTCCTGCCTGCAGGGATTGAAGCGCTTCAACGACGATGCCGACCTCGATGCGGACTACATCGTGGTCGAGATCGCCAAGCACCTGCTCGGCTCCGATTGGTTGCCGGCCTACGTCAGCCGCGCGAACACCGGCGGCATCGAGCGTGTACTCGTCTGAATCGCCTCGCAGCCCCCTCGCGGGCGAGCGGGGCGCATCCCACTAGCCGCCGAGCACCGCCGATTTTCTCCGGGCGAGCGCCCGCCATAATCCCAGGACGCCCAAGCCCGCCAGCGTGAGCCCGTCGAGGGCACCGCCACCGCCGGTATTCTTCGAGGCGGTGACCGTCAGATTCACCGAGGTGGTGGGCGAATTCCCCGCCGCATTCGTGCAATACAGCGTGTAGGTGAAGGTGCCGAGGGTGATCGGAGTCACCGTGTTCTGGCCCGAGGCTGCCAGCACGCCCGTCCAGCCCGATGCGATCGCGTTGGTGCTGCCGCCCGCCGTGCAGGAGGTGGCGTTGGCGGAGCTCCAGGCGATGGTGGTCGTCGTGTCGGCCGGGATCGATGACGACCCCAGGGTCAGGGTCGGAGCGGCCGGCTTCACCGCCGGCGCGGTCGCGTTCAAGGTGACGCTGACCGCGGCGGTTTGTCCGCCGAGATTGTTGCAGATGAGGGTATAGGTCTCGGCTCCCACATAGGTCGGGGTGATCGTCTCGCTGCCGCTCGCGGCCAGCGTTCCGCTCCAGGCGCCGGAGGCTGTGCAGCTCGTCGCGCCGGCCGAGGACCACGCCAGGGTGGTCGAGCTGCCGACCGCGACCGAGGTGGAACCAAGCGTCAAGGTGGGTGTTGCCGGCGCCGTGCCCGAGGTGACCGCGAGAACGGCCGAGCTGGACGCGGAGGTGCCGACGGAGTTCGTGCAGGTCAGCGTATAGGTCTGCGTGGCCGCGGCGGTCGGCGTCAGCACCAGGCTGCCGCTGCCCGCCAGGGCGCCGCTCCAGTTGACGGAGGTCCCGCTTCCGCTGGCGGACGCGGTGCAGCCCGTGGCGGACACGGAGCTCCAGGTCAGCGTGGCGGTCGAGCCCAGCGCGATCGACGGCATGGACAGCGACAGCGTCGGGATCACGAGCGCGGAATCGGCCCGGATGAACCCGTAACCGGAGCTGAAATTGGGACTCGCCGCATTCATCGGTGTTGCACTCGAGCGCAGCGCGCCGTAGATCTGGGTCGGCGTCGCGGCGCTATTGGCTTGCAGCATGAGCGCCGCGATGCCGGCCGCATGCGGCGTGGCCGCGGAGGTGCCGAAGAAATTCGGATACGACGGATCGTTCTGGCACTGGCTGATCGAGGTGCTCAGCAGGCCGCCGGAGGACACGGCAACCCCCGTGGGCGGCAGCTGCTGGGGTGTCAGCTGAAATCCCAGGAAGGTGTCGTTGACGCCGTCGGGCCCGACAAAATCAGGCTTTTGACGCACGACGGGGGTCGTGAGCCGCGTGCCGGAGGTGTCGAACAAAATGGGCGCACCGCCGAGCGAGGAATAGGGTTCCAGTGCCGCCGGCGCAGTTCCGCACGAGGGCGTCTGAAAATAGAATGCCGCTCCCACCGCCGCGGCGCCCGCCGCGCCGGGGTGACCCTGCAGGGTCGCGCTGTTCGTGGCGAAGGCGTTGATGGTGCTGCCAAGACCGTCGTCCTCCACGGCGACGATGATGCGTCCCGGAATGATGGTGCCCTTGGAATTGGTGGCGAGGCCCACCACGATGTTCAAGTTCTGCTGAGCGGTGTTGCCCGAGGCGTTCGCCGGATTGCCGATGATCATGATCTGATAGGGATCGGTCCCGACCGCGGCCGGGCCCGTGCAGCTCACGGTATTGCCGTCGTAATCGGTGATCGTGTCGGCGCCGGTGCCGCCGGTGATGCAGAGGTCGATGCCGCTGCTCGCGCCGCCGCTCGAGGGAGCGCCCGTGACATAGGGCTGATCCCACTCCACCACCACGGCGAGGAAGTCACCCGGGGGGATCGGGGGGACGGTGATCGGGAGCGATGTCGTGTCGGTCGCGCCCGTGCGGTCGAAATTGAGCAGATGCTCGCCCACGTTGGATCCGCTGCTCGATGTCGACGGGAAGCTCGGGGCGGTGTTCTGGTAGGCGAGGCTGCCGTCGTTGCCCGCGGCCGAGAAATACGCGACGCCCTGCGCTTCGACGGCGTCGACCGCCTGCGCGACGATGCCGTCCTGGAAGAACGGCTCGTCGAAGTATCCAACGTCGTCGGCGATGACCTTCGCGCCGGCGGTGGCCAGCGTGCCGATGCCGCTGGCGAAATCAGCCTCGCTGTTCTCCGCCGTGTAGAACGCCAGCGACGCCCCCGGCGCCACATCGTGGACGATTTGCAGCATCGCACGGCCTTCGTCCGTGAACGGCAGCTGCGTGGGCGCCCCATAGCTCAGGCAAGTCGCCTCCTCCACCACGTTGACGCCGCTCGGCAGATCGCCGGTCGAGACATCGGTGGCGTAATCGGCGGTGAACCCGTTGTAGGCGTAGCCCTGGTTGCCCGAGGCCGGCACGCCGCTGCCGGGCTCGGCATACACCGCGTAGCAATTGAAGCTGTCGGAGAGCACGCCCACCGTCACGCCGGTGCCGAGCAGCGTCGGATAGTCGGTGCGCACGACGGAGCTTCGCTGCGCGAAATCGCCCTGGGAGGTCACCGCGCCGGCGCGCGCCCGCGGCATCGCGGCGCGGATGGAGACCACCTCCGCGCGCGCGGCCGCGGCCGCGAGCTGGCTCACGGGCAAAAGGCCGCCGACATCGTTCGAATACCGCGCCGGTCGCTCGAGTCCAAGCGCCGTCAACGAGGCTTCCAGGGCTTCTGGATCGCCGCGCGTAGTGGCGTCCACCGCGACCAACACGGGTCCGCCGGCCGAACGTCCGCGCGAATCGGGCGGCGGGACTCAGCGAATGCAGATCGGCGAGCAGATGATCCGGCCGGGCGAGCTTGGCGTGCCGCGACAGGTCGGCGAGCACGGAGTCCATTTTGGCTGTGGTTCCGTTTTGGCGCTGGGCAGCGCTGCGGGTTCCGACGGCATAGAGCCGCGCGGCGCCGGGGGCGGCCGTCCCATGCAGATTGATCAGTCGCGCAGGCGCGACGGTCGAAGAGGCCGTCACGGCCGCAAGCAAGGCCGACGCGCCAATTGCAAAGAAACGTAAACTCATCCCGGATCTCCCACAGTTGCGCTTTTTTGCGCCGGTACCACAGCCTTCAGACTGGCGCGCCCCGAAAAAGTTTGGCGCCCGCTTCGAGTATGATCCCAGATCGGCGCGCATCGCGCCTCGCTAATCCGCGGACGATGCGCCAGGCGCGGGCCGCGGTCGCGTCCGTCTCATCCGTTATGAGACCGCCTTCTCAATTTTTTCCGCGCGGGACATCCACAGGCTCACGCCCACGATCATCAGCGTGACCACCGCGATGGTGAGGGTGGCGAGCACGTTGATTTCCGGGCTCACGCCCAGGCGGACCTTCGAGAACACCACCATGGGCAGCGTGCTCGAGCCGGGTCCGGAGGTGAAGCTGGAGATCACCAGGTCATCCCAGGACAGCGTGAAGGCGAGCAGCCAGCCCGACAGAATGGCCGGGAAAATGATCGGCAGCGTGATCACGAAGAACACCTTGACGGGGCGGCAGCCGAGGTCCATCGCGGCCTCCTCGAGCGCCGTATCGAAGGTCCCCATGCGCGATTGCACCACGACGGTGACGTACGCCATCGAAAAGGTCATGTGCCCGATGGTCATGGTCGTGATCCCGCGCCCCGCCGGCCATCCGATCGCCTGCTCCAACGCGACGAACAGCAAAAGCAGCGACAGGCCGGTGATCACCTCCGGCATCACCAGCGGCGCCGTGGTCATCGCGTTGAGGGTGAAGCGACCGCGAAACTGCGTGAACCGGGCGAGGCCGAATCCCGCCATCGTTCCGAGGATCACGGCGCCCGACGCGTTCATCACCGCGACTTTCAGCGAGATCCAAGCGGCGTCCAGGATCTCCTCGTTGTGCAGCAGCGAGGCGTACCACTTCAATGTGGGCGAATTCGCCGAGTCCCACACCGTGACCAGCTTCGATGCGTTGAAGGAGAACACCACCATCGACAGGATCGGGATGTACAGGAATGCGAAACCGAACGCGAGGCAGGTGAGGATGAAGAACGAGCGGCGATGGTTCATCGGGTGCCCGCCGACTCGCGGGCCTGCACGCTCTGATACCACATCATGAACGGAACCAGCAGCAGGAGCAGCAGTATCGCGACGGCGCTCGCCACCGGCCAAGCGCGGTTCGAGAAGAACTCATCCCAGAGCACGCGTCCGATCATCAGCGCATTCGGGCCGCCGAGCAGCGCCGGAATCACGAACTCGCCCACCGCGGGGATGAACACCAGCATCGATCCGGCGAGGACGCCGTTTCGCGACAGGGGCAGCGTGATCTTGTAGAACGCCTGCCATGGGCGGCATCCCAGATCCTCGGCCGCCTCGAGCAGCTGCCAGTCCATCTTTTCGAGATTCGCGTACAGCGGCAGGATCACGAAGGGCAGATACGAGTAGACGATGCCCACGTACATGGCGAACGGCGTGTACAGCATGGTGATGGGCTCGTGGATCACGCCGAGCGCGATGAGCACGTTGTTGATGACGCCGTTGGCCTTGAGCAATCCGATCCAGGCGTACACGCGCAGCAGGAGCGAGGTCCAAAACGGCAGCACCACGAGCAGCAGCAGGATGTTGCGGGTGGTGGCGGCGGAGCGCGCTATGCCGTAGGCGATCGGATACCCGATGAGCAGACAGAGCAGCGTCGAGATGAAGGCGACCTTGATCGAGTTCAGGAATGCCTTGATGTAAAGCGGATCCGTGAACAGAAACGCGTAATTGTTGAAGTTCACCCGGATGGCGAGCGCGTTCTGGCCGACCCACTCGATCAGCGGCTTGTAGGGGGGGATCGCGAGATCCACGTCGGAGAAGGAGATCTTCAGCACGATGACGAACGGCACGACGAAAAACAGCACGAGCCAAAGGTACGGGAGCGCCACCACCAGGCCCCGGCCGGAGATCCCCAGCTTGCCGTAGGGATTCGTGCGCCTCATCGAATCATCGCGTCACGACCACCGGGCTCGAAGCGTCCCAGGTCAGGTACACCTGCTGGTCCCACGTGATCGCCTCGGCGTGGCGCGAGGTGTTCGGCTGCGTCACCCGCACCACCTTGCCCGAGGGGAGCTTGACCAGGTAAATCGACAGGTCGCCGAGGTATGCGATGTCCTGCACGGTGCCGCGAACCAGGTTGTCCGTGGGCTGCCCGCCCCCGCCCGTCTCGACCGGCGGCTGCGAGGTGGACATGAAGATTTTTTCGGGCCGCACCGCGGCCCACACCACCGCCTCGGGGGCCGCGCTGATGCCGTGGCTCACGTAGACGGTGCCGCCCAGCTCCTCCGAACCGATGCGCACGTATTCGGGCTCGTCCTCGAGGAGCTTGCCCTCGAATATGTTCACCGAGCCCACGAAATCGGCGACGAATTTGGACGAAGGGAACTCGTAGATCTCGGAGGGGGTGCCTGCCTGTACGATCTCGCCGTGATCCATGACGCCGATGCGGCTCGCGAGCGTCATCGCCTCCTCCTGATCGTGTGTGACGACCAGGAAGGTCACCCCGAGCTTGTCCTGCAGACCGATCAGCTCGAACTGCGTGTGTTCGCGCAGCTTCTTGTCCAGGGCGCCCAGCGGCTCGTCGAGCAGCAGCAGCTTCGGGCGCTTGACCAGCGAGCGGGCAAGCGCGACCCGCTGTTTCTGTCCGCCGGACAGCTGATGCGGCTTGCGCTTGCCGAAGCCGCCGAGCTTGACCAGATCGAGCATGGTGGCGACGCGCTCGGCGATCTCGGCCTTGGGAACTCCGTCCTGCTTCAGGCCGAAGGCGACGTTTTGCTCGACGTTCATGTGCGGGAACAGCGCGTAGGACTGGAACATCATGTTCACGGGCCGCTCGTACGGAGGCACCCCCGTCATGTCCTCGCCGTCGATCAGGATGCGCCCGGAGGTCGGCGTCTCGAATCCGCCGAGCATCCTCAGCAGCGTCGTCTTGCCGCAGCCCGATGCGCCGAGCAGGCAGAAGATCTCGCCCTTGTAGATCTTCAGGCTCACGTCGTCGACCGCCTTGAAATCGCCGAACGACTTGGTGACGCGCTCGATCTCCACGTACGGACGGGCGGCGGGATCCCGCCACGGAGCGGCCTTGACAGCTTCGCCGGAATTGGCCATCGATTATTGTCCCGTCTTGAACTTCTGCCAGAGACGCGTGATGGCGCGCGTCTGATCGGGCGAGTCCGCGAGCTGTACGGCAAGCTTTTGGCGCAGCTCCGGCGGCGGATAGATGGCCGGATCGTTCTTCACCGAATCGAGCACATAGGGAGCGGAGGCGGCGTTCGCGTTCGCGAAGCGCTTGAAGTTGGTGATGTCCGCCGTGACCTTGGGCTCCATGATGTAGTTGATGTACGCATAGGCCGCGTCGGGATGCGGCGCATCCTTGGGGATCGCCAGCATGTCGAACCAGAGGATCGAGCCCTCCTTCGGCACGATGTACTTCACATCCACGCCCTTGTTGGCGTCCCGGGCGCGGTCGCGCGCCTGCAGGATGTCGCCGTTGTAGCCGACCGCCACACAGAGGTCGCCGTTCGCCAGCGCCTCGATGTATTCCGAGGAATTGATGTTGCGGATGTAGGGCCGGATCTTGAGCAGCGTCTCCTCGGCGGCGGCGGCATCCTCGGGCTTCTGCGAGTTCGGGTCGCGCCCGAGGTAGCTCAGCACCACACGAAACATCTCGGCCGGCGAATCGAGCACGCTGATCCCGCATTTCGCGATCTTCGATGCCACGGCCGGATCGAACACCAACCGCCAGCTGTCGAGCGGGGCATCCGGCATGAGCTGCCTCACCATTTTCTCGTTGTAGCCGATGCCGTTGGTGCCCCACATGTAGATCACGCCGTGTGCGTTGCCCGGGTCGTGCTGGGCCACCCGCGCCATGAGCTGGGGATCCATGTTCTTGAGATTGGGAAGCTTCGATTTGTCGAGCGGCAGGTAGACATCCGCCTTGATCTGCCGCTCGAAGTAGGAAGCGGTGGGCACGACCACGTCGAAGCCGCTCGATCCGGCCAGAAGCTTCGTCTCGAGAGTTTCGTTGGTGTCGAAGTAGGAGACGTTGACCTTGATGCCGGTCTGCTTCTCGAAATCCGGCAGCGTGTTCGGCGCGAGGTAATCGGACCAGATGTACAGATTCAGGACCTTGCCCGAATTCGCGGCGCCGGCCGCGCCCCGGTCGGCCGCGCCGCTCTGCGCGCCGCCTGCCGGACTCCTGGATCCTCCGCATGCCGTCACCAAAAAGAGCAGACCGACGATTGCAGCCGCACGCCTAAACACCGCCGCTCTCCTCATTAACCGCATCCCCACGAGATTGTTGCGAGGCGCTAGTTATATCTCAGCCGGCGGCCGGGGGACAGAGCCGGATCGCCGATTGTCATCGGGATCCGACCGAAGCCGCCCGCGGGCTAGACGTTCAACAGCAGATGTTCGCGTTCCCAGGAGCTGATCACCTGGGCGAAGGTCTCGTACTCGGCTTCCTTGACGGCGGTGTAGGCGAGCACGAAGCGATCGCCGAACATGTCCACCAGCGGCTTGGACTCGCGCAACAGCCGCAGGGCCTCCGCCAGCGTGCGCGGCAAGGCGATGGCGAGATCGTAGGCGCTGCCGGCGATCGGTTCGGAGGGCTTCAACGCCTCCACCATGCCGAGATAACCGCAGGCGAGCGAGGCGGCTATCGCCAGATACGGGTTGGCGTCCGCGCCGCCGACCCGGTTCTCGACGCGCCGGGCATCGGGGCCGGACATGGGCACGCGCAGTCCGGCGGTCCGGTTGTCGTAGCCCCAGTGCACGTTGATGGGCGCCGAGGAGTAGCGGCTGATGCGCCGGTAGCTGTTCACGTTCGGCGCGAACAGCGACATCGCGCCGGGCAGATACTTCTGAAGTCCCGCGATGTGCCCGAAGAACAGCGGCGAGGGCGTGCCATCGGCGTTGCTGAAGATGTTGCGCCGGGTCCTCACGTCGATGATGCTCTGATGCAGGTGCATGGCGCTGCCCGGCTCCTTGGCCATCGGCTTCGCCATGAAAGTCGCGTACATCTTGTGCCGCAGCGCCGCCTCTCGCGCGGTGCGTTTGAACAGAAACGCCTGATCGGCCAGGCTCATCGGGTAGCCGTGCAGCAGATTGATTTCCATCTGCGCCGCGCCCGCCTCGTGGATCAGCGTGTCGATCTCGATGTCCTGCGCCTCGCAGAACGAGTACATGTCGTCGAACAGCGGGTCGAATTCGTTGACCGCGGCGATGCTGTACGCCTGGCGGCCGATTTCCGGGCGCCCGGAGCGTCCCACCGGAGGTTTCAACGGATAGTCGGAGTCGACATTCGGCTCGACCAGGAAGAACTCGAGCTCCGGCGCGACCACGGGCTCCCAGCCATGCGCCTCGTACAGCTCCAGCACCCTGCGCAGCACGTAGCGCGGCGACATCGTGACGGGGCGCCCGTCGCCGTAGAAACAATCGTGGATCACCTGCGCGGTGGGCTCCGCGGCCCACGGCACCACCCGCACCGTCTTGGGGTCCGCCTTGAGCACGATGTCGATGTCCGAGGGGTTCATCGCGCTCTGATCGTCGGGGTAGTCGCCGGTGACGGTCTGCAGGAATATCGCCTCGGGGAGCCGCATGCCCTCCTCTTCCGCGAATTTCTCCGCCGGCATCAGTTTGCCGCGTGCGACGCCGGCCATGTCCGGGATGATCGCCTCGACTTCCGAAATGCCGTGTTCCCTCAAAAATTGCTGAATCGTGCTGGCCATAAACTCACCTTCTGCCTGCAGCGCGCCGCCGGGCGGCTTCGCCGAAGGCCTCGAACAACGCGCTGGAAAACGGGTTCCTCTCGAACTGCCATTCAGGATGCCATTGCACGCCCAGCGCGAAACTCTTCGATTCAGCCGCCCGGAAGGCCTCGATGACGCCATCCGGTGCGCGCGCTTCCACGGCAAGTCCGCGACCCAGGGTCTCGATTCCCTGCCAGTGCAGGGAATTGACCTCGAGCCGGTCCTGTCCGGCGATGTCGCGCAGCAGCCCTCCAGGCTCCAGAAGGACCTCGTGCGCGGGTCCGTATTGCACGTCGAGCGGCTGGGATTCGTCCTCGCGATGGTCCGAGAATCCCGCCTCGTGCAGCCGTTGGTGCAGCGTACCTCCGTACGCCACGTTCATTTCTTGAAAGCCCCGACAGATCGCGAGCACCGGCAGGCCGGCCGCGATGGCCGCGGGGATCAGCGGAAGCGTCGTAGCGTCCCGACTAGGGTCATGTAGTGTTCCCGGCGCGCTGGCCGGGCCTCCATAGTGATGAGGTTCGACATTCGAGGGGCTGCCCGTGAACAGGATCCCGTCGCAAGCCGCGACCAGCTGACCGAGGTCCAGCGTGGGCGTAAGGGACGGCACCAGCAGCGGCAATGCGCGAGCGCCATAGACAATGGCGTCGATGTACTTCTCGCCGACCAGGTGGAAATGGTGTTTCCCACTCAGCCGGCGATCGGCAGGAATTCCGATGACGGGCAACCGAGACATGTTTAATAAATTAAACGCCTAGGTAGATAGCTAGGCTTTATCAACAGGGTTATTACACCATACCCGCGGCACCCCGTCCCGCCGGGCCGTTCAAAATAGGCCAAGATTTAGGCATTTCCGAGACTTAGAGTGCATTGTTGCGATGCGGCATTGTTGCCTTGGGGGCGATTTAGCGGGTAGGCTCACAGGCGTCATAAGCTGTCAATAGCCATAAAATCTTAAACAGTCCGCCCTCCGAACCACCCCCGTGCGCCTGACTCTTCCCCCCGCCG
Source organism: uncultured Gammaproteobacteria bacterium (assembly GCA_963736185.1). Lineage (GTDB taxonomy): Bacteria > Pseudomonadota > Gammaproteobacteria > Steroidobacterales > Steroidobacteraceae > Bog-1198. The sequence goes on from CAVTNZ010000103.1 coordinate 67,390, forward strand.
CCTCCTATTACAACGCGTCGAGCCCGCCGAATCTCGAGCCAGCTCGGCCGCCGCTCGTCGGGACCTTGGAAGCGGATGTCGCGGTGATCGGCGGCGGCCTCGCCGGATGCTCCGCGGCGCTGCACCTGGCGGGGAGGGGGTTCAAGGTCGCCCTGTTGGAGGCCAATTTCGTCGGATACGGGGCATCGGGCCGCAGTGGAGGGCAGACCATCTTCGGGCTCGCGACCGGTCAGAAGGCGCTCGCCGCGCAGGTCGGCCGCGAGGATGCCCGGCGGCTGTTCGACATGTCGATCCAGGCGCTCGATCTCACCCAGTCGCTGATTCGGGAGCACGGCATCGGCTGCGATTACCGCCCCAATCATGTACATGTCGCGACCAAGCCGCGGCATCTGGTCGAGCTCGCCGAGTGGTTCGACGAGCTGCGCGACGAGTACGCGTACGAATCCGTGCAGCTGCTCGATCGCGATGCGCTGCAGGCGCACGTCCGCAGCAGCCGCTATCTCGGCGGCCTGCTGGACACCCGCAGCGGCCATCTGCACCCGCTGAAATTCACCCAGGGCGTGGCGCGCGCCGCCGAATCGGCCGGCGCGCTCCTGTTCGAGCAGACCCAGGCATTGCACTATGAAGACGGCGCCGGAGTGATCGTGCGCACCGCGCACGGCGAGGTGCGCTGCCGGCAGCTCGTGCTTTGCGGCAACGCCTATCTCGGCGCGCTCGCGCCGGCGCTTTCCCGGCGGATTCTCGGCGTGGGCACCTACATCATCGCCACCCGGCCGCTCGAGGCGGAGCAGGCGCGCTCGCTGTTGCCGAGCGATGCCGCCGTCGCCGACCTCAATTGGATCCTGGATTATTTTCGCCTGTCGGCCGACCGGCGGATTCTGTTCGGCGGTCGGGTGAGCTACAGCGCGTTCCAACCGCCGCATCTGGCCGAATCCATGCGCCGGCGCATGGTGAGAATCTTCCCCGGGCTCTCCGCGGTGGAGGTCGAATACGCCTGGGGCGGATATCTCGACATCACCCTGAGCCGGGCGCCGGATTTCGGCCGGCTGTCGCCGAACGTCTTCTATCTGCAGGGCTTCTCCGGCCACGGCATGTCGCTCACGGTGCTCGCGGGCCGGCTGGTGGCCGAGGCGGTCGCGGGAACGGCCGAGCGATTCGACGTGTTCGCACGGCTGCCGCATCACGATTTCCCCGGGGGCGCGCTGCTGCGCAGGCCCTCGCTGGTGCTCGCCATGCTGTACTACCGGCTCAAGGACCTGCTGTAAGCCCGTCCACCTCGAGAACCGCCTCCAGCAGCACGTCGGCGCCCGCCGCCAACGCATCGGCCGACGCCCACTCCTCGGGCGTGTGGCTGCGCCCGTCCTTGCAGGGGATGAATACCATGGCCGCGGGCGCGGGTAAGGAAATCTCATCCGCACGCAATTGCTCGATCCGGCGGGCCTGCTTTTTCACCACGTCGCGGGCTCCACGGACCAAGTCGTATCAGAGCCGTTCAACCAGATCTTCACGCTCCACGGTGCGATCATGATCTTCCTCGTGCTGATCCCGGGCACGCCGGCGGTGCTGGGGAATTTCGTGCTGCCGCTGATGCTTCGGCGCCAAGGACGTCGCCTTCCCGCGGTTGAA
>CAVTNZ010000104.1:0-18695 GCA_963736185.1 uncultured Gammaproteobacteria bacterium
GCCTCGTGGCGGACCAGAGCACTCACCGATGAGGCCTTTCGAGCCAAGGCCAACACCCTGCTACTCGCCGACCAGCCGAACACGCTCCGCAGTCGAGCCGCGGATGTGCGCGAGGTCCTGTCCCGCAATGCCCGGCGCATCCGCCCGATTCTCCAACTGCTCACCAAACTCAATCTACAGGGGGACGGCGACGGTGGGAATGGCCTCAGTTGGCTCGATGGCATCTATCATGACGGCGTCGACACGTTCTTCGTGGACAAAGCACCGGCCTGGGCGCGGCGCTGGAAGACACTCATCGAGGAGTCGGATACGCAGACGAGCGCTCGCGCCTACGAAGCCGCCACCGCCTGGGCGGTTCGCCAGGGCCTGCGCAATGGCTCGCTCTATTCGAAGTACGGATTCGACTATGCGGATCCTTCCAGTCACTGGATGCCGCCGGAGATTTGGAAAGTCCGCCGCAGCGGATACCAACTGGAAAAGGACCTCCCCAATGCGGAGCATCTGTACACCGACAGAGCCGAGGCGGCACTGCGCGCGTCGCTATCGGGCCTTCGGGAGGCCGTCGCCGCCGGTGAAGTCTGGGTCGGTCGAAAGGATCTGTATTTTCGACGAGACGAGGCGGAGGTACAACCCGAGGGCGTTGATCAAGCCCAAAACGAGCTGTATCGAAAGGTCGGGCGGATCCAGCTGCCGACTCTGTTACTCGAGTTGGACTCGCAGGTGCATTTCAGCTGGAAGCTGTTGAGTCGCGAGCCGAAAAGCGCCGAGGAACTGCTCGGCGTCTATGGTGCGCTGCTCGCCGCCGGCACAGACCTTCAGTCACGCGGTGTCGCGACGATGATCCGCGGTGTCCATGAAAGTACGATTCGGCGTTACATGCGCCTATTCGAAGCCGAACCGGCCTTACGTGAGGCCAACGATGCGCTCCTGCACTTCGCCCGCAGTCACAGTATCGTCAATCATTGGGGCAGCGGTTTCGAGGCGTCATCCGATTTGATGAGCCTGGACGCCAGTAAGCATCTATACGATGCTCGCGTCGATCCAAAACGCCGGGTTCACGGCATCGGTGTATATCAAACGGTACTCGATCAATGGGGGATCCCGTACGATCAACCCCTACCGGTGCTGCGTCGCCAAGTCGGCGCCGCGCTTGAAGGCGTCGTCCGTCAGCGTGTCACCCCGATCCGCTCGCTTGCGGTTGATACCCATGGCCACACCCATTTCGGATCTGGGCTCGCCAAGCTTCTCGGCTTTGATCTGTACACTCGCTGGCACGACATGCGTGGTCAATGGCTGCATGTGCCTCGCGACTGGCCGCCGGTGCCCGGCCTGGAGCCGGTCTTGATGCGAGACCTTGACCCCGAGTTCATTCAAAGTGAACTGGGCGAATTATTGCGGATGGCCGCCTCGATTAATGACGGGTACGGTTCGGCGACATTCCTCCTCGAGAGGTTCGGTTCAGCCGCGCGCAACTCCCGGCTCCATCGTGCGGGTACGCAGTGGGGGCAATGGTGGGACTCGGTATACCTGTGTGACTATGCAGCGCAGCCGCCATTTCGCCGCAGCGTCAACCGAATATTGGTCCGCGGGGAATCCGTCCACCAACTCGAGCGCGTCATTCACGCCGGCCCCATTCGCGTCGATCGCGGGCGCCGACGAGACGAGAAAGTCATGATCAGCGGCGCGCTCACGCTCCTCACCAATGCCGTCATCGCCTACAACACCTGGAAACTGCATCAGGTGTTGGAGCGAAGCCGCGAAGCGGGTCGGCCGGTTCCGAGCGATGAAATTCTGGCGCACATCGCGCCTATTGCTTTCCGACACATCAACTTTCAGGGGATCTATCGCTTTCCGCTGGAGCGCTACCTGGACCGTCTCCTACCCTCATTTCCTCAAAGGGTTGCCGCCGGCGCGAAATGAGTTATCCACAGGAAACCGCTACTTTTGGCAACTTTCGGTAAACACCCCCGAGATCCTACGAGTCCTCAATCGCGGCGAAGCGACCAACGCCCTGAAGCGCTTGATCTACACCGGCCGCGTCGCCGGCCATCAAGCCAAGAGTCAGGATGAAATGCAGGCCGTCGCCGATGCCTTGAGCCTGCTCGCCAATATCGTGATGGCGTGGAACACGGTGAAAATGCAGGCGATCTTTGATCGCTGGGCCCAGAGTCGCAGCGGTGCCATCCCGCCGGAATTGATCGCGCGGTGCGCCCCGACGCGTACCGAGGGCCTGAATATGCGCGGGATATTTCAGTTTCTCATCGAGCAACACGCCGACGCTTTGATGCCGTCCCGGGTCATCCCGAAAACCTCGATTTTGGAGGCCTAATTCTGCACTGGCGATGCCGAAAAACTCATGGTTTTAGGGGTAGCAGGAACGATAATGAAATCCGCGACTTATGCGCGCCGGGTCGAAAAATGCCGGGAAATAGTGGGTGTTTCTACCGTCATACATGGACGCCCCCTCTATGCCAAGCGTTTCTTTTCGGTTTTGGTTCCACAAGGAAGAGATCGCAGCCATACATTCGGCCTGTGTGTGCGACGTCGAAGGTCGCGGGCCCTGATGGAATATGCTGGTTGACGCCTGATCACTTTTGCGGACTGTCGAAGGTCCCGTGCCGTTACAGTATAAGGTTGAGTCAACCCTGGTCTTACCTGTGATGCCATCACTTTGAAAAACGCCTGTGCAATCGGTGGTGAGAAAAATGGTAGATGTTGGCGATTAGGCCGCCGCCATCTTGTTTGCCGGGCGGTAACCGGCCTGGTATTCACGGCCATGCGCCAGTAACGCCCAGACGATTCGCGCGTTCTTGTTCGCCAGAGCAACGGCGGCGATATTCGGGTTGCGGCGTGCCGCCACGCGCCCGAGCCAACCCTCGGCTCGATCCGGGCGACGATTGAGATGCAGCAGAACCGACCGAGCACCGTGAATTAACATCGTGCGCAAGTACGTGTCTCCGCGTTTGCTGATGCTGAGCAGGTTCGTCTTGCCACCGGAGGAGTTCTGGCGAGGAATAAGCCCAAGCCAAGCCGCAAACTGACGACTGTTGTTGAAGACTTTCGCATCGCCGACACTCGCAACTAACGCGCTCGCCGTCAGTGGATCGATCCCGGGGATCGCTTGTAAGCGCTGGCTCCTTATATCTTCGCGATGCCAGGCGTTGATTTCTCTCTCCAGCTCTTCAACCTGTCGATCGAGCGCGTGGAAATGCTCGAACAATCGAGCGAACAGTGCACGGCTTACACCCGACAAGCCGTTCTCTGCGTCCTCGAGGATCTCAGGCAGCTTACGCTCGATCGAACGAATTCCCACTGCCATCACCAGCCCAAATTCGGCCAGTAGCCCGCGCATCTGATTGGCTTGTGCTGTGCGCGCGATGACAAAGCTTTGGCGGGCGCGGTGCAACCCCAGAAGTGCCTGTTGTTCGGTGTTCTTAATCGGTACGAATCGCATATTCGGCCGGCCCACCGCTTCGCAGATCGCCTCGGCATCCGCTGCGTCATTTTTGTTGGTCTTGACATACGGTTTAACAAACTGCGGCGCGATGAGTTTTACCGTGTGCCCAAGTTCCGTGAGCTTGCGCGCCCAGAAATGCGCTCCTGCGCACGCTTCCATCCCAATGACACACCGTGGCGCCTGGGTGAAAAATGCAATCACCTGCGATCGTCTCAACTGCTTGCGCAATCCGACCTTGCCTCGTGCATCGATGCCGTGCACCTGAAAGACAGCCTTTGCCAAATCGACCCCAACCTGCGTAATGTTCATCCCGGACGCTCCTGCTGGTTTAAGTGGTTGCTCGCAACTTCCACTTTGGCACAACTGATGCCGTATAAAGCAGGGGCGTCCATGCCATTACTTTTGGAAGCAAAAATGAGCCGACCCCATCATTGGCGATTGATTTTCCGTTGACCGGAACGTAAAGCATTCCCTTAAACGAGTCTGTGCACGGTGCGCATCCAAACCCCCAAAGCTCGAACTCTATAGTTCCACTCGGGCGAACGAAGACCTCTCTGAAACCCTTTGACGTCCGCTCCGGCCACCAACCGTTTGATCATTCGCTTCGTGACAGCAACCTTCGGGCGGCCAACATCGGATTTCACGGCGCCCAAAACCCGATTGAAAGTGGCGCATGCCATCCCGCGATTGCAGCGAGAGTCTGCGGCTTCGCGACTCTGGACAGTTGCCTCTATCGGCGCTTCCGCGTCCCATGTATCGCCGCCCGCTCGATCTCACGAAATGGTTCGGCTAGACTGGCCTGACCGTTGGTCATAACGGCCACCGTCATACCAACACTCGGAAAAGTGACGAGATAGGCGGTGAATCCCGGCACCGCGCCGCCGTGTCCGACCGCGCCGATCCCGTCGAGCGATCCCAGCTCGAGACCGAAGCCGTAATTCGGGGGTCCTAGGGTGATCGGCGCGTCCTTCCGGATCGCAACGCTTCCGTCGCTCAATTTTCCCGGCGTCGTCATTGCCGCGAGGCTGGTTGCATTCACGATTCGGCCCGCAAACAGCGCTTGCTGCCAGCGCGCCATATCAAGCACCGTCGTGCGCAACGCCCCTGCACCGCCGGCATTGTCCATGGAAAAAAATGGAGCATTTTGGTAGCGGCCTTTATCACCCTTGATCGGCACATAGCCGGTGGCGCGACGGGGCACCACATCGCGCTCATGATCGACCGCCGTCGCCATCAGCCCTGCAGGAGCGATGACATACCTCGCAAGATAATCACTAAGGCTCTGGCCCGATACACGTTCGACAATCACGCCGAGGACAAAATAGTTGGTGTTGGAGTAGGCCCAAGCCGTTCCCGGTGCAAATCCAGTGAGTGGATTCATCGAAGCGATAAAGTCCATCACCTGCGTTGGGGAGTGCCGCTCCAATTGTTCGAGCGCAAAGCCCGCCGCCTCCGTGTAATCGCATAGGCCTGAGGTCTGATTGAGCAACATCCGTACTGAGAGCGCCCCCGCGCGGCTCAATTCCGGAACATATTTCGCGATTGGGTCATCGAGAGCCAATCGCCGGTCCTGCACCAGCCTCATGACCGCCGCCGCCGTGAATTCCTTGGTGATTGACCCCGCCCGAAACACGCTGAGCGGGCTGGCGCCTGTGTCTGTCTCCAGATTGGCGTCACCGTATGCCTTGGCAAACAGAACACGGCCGCTTTGCATCACGGCCACGGATACGCCGGGCGCGACACCCTGCGTAATGAACTCGCGTGCCGCGGCGTCGATCTTCGCGATCGCGTCCTTGGCGAGGATGGGCGCCGCAATGGCCTCACGAGAGGCGCCTGCCAGGGCGATTCCCAAGGCAAGCGTGATCAGGCAGCACCGCGACAATATAAAGCATGCACCGATCCGCCCAGGAATACTGATCATTCGGTTCCTGACCTCTTTTTCCTTTCCATTCATCGTAAACCTTCACCCGACTGCCCGGATGCAGTCAGCTACGGAAGTGACCTGTTAAATGATAAAATTGTTGTGCGGGAGCTTAAGCTATGTAGCATCGGCGTTGGCTTGCGCTTGGTCCCACCGCCGCCGCAACTCCGCCTCGCGCTTCTTGGTGGCGACGAGGTGCCGTTCTTTCACGTGTCCGAATCCGCGGATGCCTTCTGGCAGATTGGCAAGCTCGACGGCGAGGGCTAGCTCTCCGGAGCGAAGCGTCTTGATCAGGTATTCCATGAGCGTTTCGTACTCAACGATCAAGCGACGTTCCATTCTGCGTTCGGTCGTGTATCCAAATGGGTCAAAAGCGGTGCCTCGCAGGAATTTGAGTCCGGCGAGCATCCGAAATAACGGGAGAATCCACGACCCGACTTCGATCTTTCGAATTTGACCCGTGCGTGGATCCGGCCGGGAGAGTCCGGGTGGAGCCAAATGAAACGAGAGCTTCGCCCCTCCTGAGAATGTGGCATCGAGCTGCGCTGGGAGTGACGTCGCGTGCAATCGTGCGACCTCGTACTCGTCCTTGTAGGCGAGAAGCTTAAAATAGCCTCGTGCAACCGCGTCCGTGAGGACCGTCGATCCGAGCTCCACGGACTGCTCATGGACTGCGATGCGATCGACGAGCGAACGGTAGCGCTGCGCATACGCTCGATTCTGGTAATCAGCCAGGAAGGCCTCCCGGATCCGAATCCGCGCCTCGGTCGTTCCCCCGGCTGCCGGTTCCTTCAGCGTTGGAGTGACGCGGCGCCAGGCGGAGGCCTCTTGAATCAATTGAGCGAGCCGCTCCGGCGCGTGCGCCGCCAACCGGCCCAACCGCTGCGCCCGAAGGTTCAACTTCACGGCCGTACCATTAAGCTCGATGGCTCTCTCAATCGCCGCAGCGCTTAAAGGGAGCCACCCGCGCTGCAAGGCGAACCCGACGAGAACCAGGTTGGCCGCCACTGCATCCCCGAGCAAACTGGTCGCGGCGAGGGTGCAATCGATGCTCTCCGGTTCCGAGGCACTGAGCGATTGAGCTATCGCCCGATACAGCTCGGCGGCTCGAAAATCGATGTCCGGATTGGTTTGAAAAGCGGCGGTGGGTACCAGATGAGAATTGACGAGTAGGCGCGTGCGTTCCGGATGGACGCACCGAAGAACGTCGCTCGAAGCCGTTACGACGAAGTCGCAGCCTAAAACGACATCTGCTGCAAGCATGCCGACGCGCGGTGACGCGAGGTCCGCGGGCCGTTTCGCGAATTTGAGATGCGACAGCACGGCACCGCCCTTTTGCGCGAGGCCGGTCATGTCAAAAGCGCTCGCCGCCAACCCATCGAGATATGCGGCCATCGCCAATACGGCGCCGACCGTGACGACTCCGGTACCGCCGATGCCCGTGATAAGAACGGAGAGGCGCTGTGGGCCGGCGAATGGAGGAGGATCGGGCAGTTCCGCCAGCGCGGCGTCGATGTTGGCCGGCGTTTCGCGCCGCAAGGCTGCGCCGCGAACACTGACGAATGCGGGGCAGAATCCGTCCGCGCAGGCATAATCTTGGTTGCAACTCGATTGATCGATCGCGCGTTTCCGTCCGAATTCAGTCTCCCGAGGCTCGATCGACACGCAGTTCGATGTAGTGCTGCAGTCGCCGCAGCCCTCGCAGACGAGTTCGTTGATCAGCAGGCGCCGCTCGGGAGTAGGCAGTCGTCCGCGCTTACGGCGGCGCCGCTTTTCCGCGGCGCAAGTTTGGTCATAGAGGAGCGCGCTGACTCCCGGTGTCTCGCGCAGTTCGCGCTGCAGCACATCGAGCGCCGATCGGTGATGCACGGTGACCCCGGTGGCAAAGGGGGGCATTGATCCATATCGGGTCACGTCATCCGAGACGACCGCGATGCGCTGGACTCGTTCGGCGCGCAGCTGATGCGTAATTTCCGCAACGGTCAGATGGCCTTCGACCGGTTGGCCGCCGGTCATGGCGACCGCGTCGTTGATGAGGATTTTGTACGTGATATTGACGCCCGCCGTCATCGCCGCGCGAATGGCGAGGAGCCCCGAGTGAAAATAGGTGCCATCCCCCAGGTTCTGAAAGACATGCCGAACCCCCGTAAAGCGGGCGATTCCCACCCAATTGAGTCCCTCGCCACCCATCTGCGTCGGGGGTAGCGTCCGGCGGTTCATGCCGATCGCCATCGTATGGCAGCCGATGCCGGCCATACCGAGGCTACCTTCGGGCAGGCGCGTCGAAGTATTGTGCGGACACCCGGAGCAGAAATACGGGGTCCGTACCGTTGGGCCGGCGACCCGTGCGCGCGCGTGGGTGATATCCCGCTCGATTCGCTTGATCCGCTCCTCGAGAACGGAATCGGCATTGCCCAGCCGTCGAAGGCGCAAGCCAATCACGCGCGCGATCTCCAGCGGCTCGAGCGGCACATCGGAAGGCAGGAGTTGCGCGCCGCACTCATCCTGTTTGCCGACCACACGAGGCCGCGAGTGAGGTGGTAGATTGTATAGGAGGTGCGCGGCCTGGGGCTCGAGCAGCGCCGCTTTCTCCTCGACGAACAGCAGCTCGCGACAGGTTTTCGCAAAGTCCGTGAGCGCGGCGGGCTCGAGCGGCCAGATTAGCGCGGGCTTGAAGACGGCGATACCAAGGGCTGCGAGCCGCGCGTCATCCAAACCGAGTGTGTCAAGCGCCTCGATCACGTCGAGCCAGCTCTTGCCGGCTGCGACAATACCGAGCGAGACCACCTCCCCTGCGACGACTTCGCCGTGAGTCACCCGGTCGAGGCCGTTTTCTCGAACATAGGCGTGCACACGCGGCAGCCGGCGGCGTACGTGACGTTGCTCGTCGCCGAGCGGATCGAACGCAAGCCGCCCATGGATATCGCCATCGCTCTCGCCCGACGAGGCTGGCACACGACTTGAGATCCGCTCCGAACCGACTTCGACGACGCTTGCCGTCTCGACCGTTTCGTTGACGCACTTGAGTCCGACCCACGTCCCGGCGTATCGGGACAGCGCATACCCATGCAATCCGAGGTCGAGATATTCCTGCACGCTCGCCGGATACAGCACCGGGACGCCGTTGGCTGCCAACGCTTGCTCGCTCTGGTGCGAGATGGTGGAGCTCTTGCCAGGGTGATCGTCGCCGAAGGCGATCAGGACGCCGCCGTGCCGGGAAGCTCCCTGGCGGTTGCCATGTTTGATGGCATCGCCCGCTCGATCCACTCCCGGACCCTTTCCGTACCAGAGCGCGAAAACGCCTGCGACCGTGGCTTGAGGAAGTAGCGGGACTTGCTGCGTGCCCCAGACGGCAGTCGCCGCGAGCTCCTCATTGACGCCCGGTTCGAAGTGGATGCCCGCGCCAGACAGCCGATCGCGTTCTCGCCACAGCTGAATGTCGAGGCCGCCCAGCGGCGATCCTCGGTACCCGCTGACAAAGCCCGCGGTCGCGAGGCCCGCTGCTGCGTCGCTTCGGCGCTGATCAAATAACAGTCGGACCAACGCCTGCGTGCCGCTGAGAAGCATGGTGCCATTTTGGCGAACGTACCGATCCTCGAGTGTAACCGCTCGAAGCGCATCGGCCTGCGCCGGACGGGCCATCAGGGGCGGTCACCGGAAACGGGGCCCATTACCAGGCCCAAACCCAATCTTTCGCCGAGGTTCGGCACCCCCCGTCTTTCCAACCCGTCCACGCGCGGCCGCGGACGAACCGCCCGGAGTGAGCGCCCGTCGGGTGTCCGGCCGCGAGCGCGAGTTGGCCATTGACGATGACATCGGCAACGCCCGTGGCAAGTTGGTTGGGATTCTCGTAAGTAGCATGGTCCTGAATGTGGACCGGATCGAATACCACGACGTCCGCGTAGTAGCCCTTTCTCAGAAGACCGCGGTCCTTCAGCGCGAGGTTGGCAGCAGGCAGTGCAGACAGTCGATGCACGGCGTCGGGCAGGCTCACGGCTTTCTCGGTGCGAACATACTTCGCCAGCAGTTTGGCAAAATTGCCGTAAGCCCGCGGGTGCGAACGGGAGGCCAGAAAGACTCCCTCCGGAGCGGGCGCCGCCTCGTCGGACCCAAAGCTCATCCAGGGCAGCGTGGTCTCCTTGCGCACATTATCTTCGGACATCACGAAATAGATGACTCCCACGCGGCTGCCGTCTTCGATGACCAGGTCCATCGCGGTCTCCTCCGGACTTTCATGTCGCATCTGCGCGACCTCGGCCAGTGATTTGCCAGTGAGCGGCTTGAGCTTATCGTTCTTGAATGCCGCAAGCAGCATGCCGTCGGGACCCGCCTTGAGATACAGGTTCTCATAGCCCGCTTCGGGGTCATCCATCTCCTTCTTTACACGCGCCCGAACTTCCGGATTCTTCATCCGCTGTGTCCACATTTCGAGGCCGCCTTCTCTAACCCAAGGCGGCATTGCGGCATCGAGGCCGGTTCCGCCGGCCGTATAGGTATACATATCCGCCGTGATGCGCATGCCAGAATGTCTCGCGGCGTCGACCTTCGCGATAACTTCATCGAGCTTTGGCCAGTTGGATTTGCCCCCCGCCTTCAGATGGTAAATTTCCGCCGGAGCGCCGCTCTGCCGCGCGATGGAGAGGGTCTCATCCACCGCCTCAAGCAGGCGGTCCCCTTCGCTTCGCATATGGGTGATGTAGATGCCCCCACACTGTCCGGCCTCTGTCGCGAGGGCCGCGAGTTCATCGGTCTTGGCGAAAGTGGCGGGTGTGTAGATGAGCGCTGACGATACGCCGAGCGCCCCCTCCTGCATGGCGTCGCGCACGAGGGTGCGCATGCTCTGCAGCTGCTCAGACGAGGGCTGAACGTCGTCCTCCCCGAGCACATAGTCGCGCACCGTCGTGGCTCCCACAAACGAGGCGATGTTGAGCGATGTGCCCGCATGCTCTCTTGCTTGGAGATATTGCCCGAGGGTGCGCCAGTTGACCGGATATTTGATATCGGACTCGCGCGACTCGTTGCGCGCCGCCATGGAGTCGGTCAGCGGCCCCATCGAGTCGCCCTCGCCCATCACTTCGAGTGTGACTCCTTGGACGAGGTCGCTCTCCTCACGACCATCCGCAATCATGCTCTCCTGCGCTTGGCTCAGCATGTTGATGAAACCGGGCGCCACCACCTGGCCCTTCGCGTCGATTGTTCGTTTCGCCCGCATCGGACGGGGCGATCCCACGTAGACGATGCGATCACCCCGGATATAGACATCGCCGACATAAGGGGGCCCGCCGGTGCCATCGACAAGGCTCCCGCCTTTGATGGCTAGGTCGAACTCCGGCGCGGCGGCCCAGCCAGGGATTGGAGAGCCTACCGACCAGACCAGCAGCACAACCCGCGATAGTCTGAGTATTTTGAGTGACGTCATCCGATACCCCTCGCGCGTCGACAGTTGTTCGGGAGGTTTTTCCATACAGGACGGTAACGTCTGTATGGAGAACAGTCAATGATTCGTGCTACCATTGGGAATAGTGTGGGCGGTTGCCCTCGCGCGGGCTGGGATCGGGTTACGCTCAACCTCGACGTCACGAAATACGGAAAACCTTGGCACAATCGCGCTTCCGCAGCGACGAAGATTGAGGATATCGCGCAATGGATGACAACCCGCCGACTTTGGGCACGCTGATTCGGTCATTGCGGGCACGTAACGGCTGGACGCTGAAGGAAATGAGCGAAAAGACGGGCATCCCGCTCTCGACGCTCGCCAAGGTAGAGCACGACCGGCTCACGCTCGGCTACGACAAGCTGCTTCAGATCAGTCAACGGCTGAAGATCAAGATGTCGGACCTGTTTGCCGGGTCCTTGGAGGCGCCCGAGAGTCCGCAGATGACGCGGCGCAGTATCGGTACCCTGGACACTGCAGTCCGCGTCGAATCGAAGAACTACGAGTATTTCTTTCTTTGCCCCGATTTGCGCAAGAAACGCATGCTGCCCATGGCCGCTCGACTCCGCGCGAAGACGCTCGAGGAATTCGGCGATCTCGTCCGCCACGCGGGTGAGGAATTTCTCTACGTATTAAGTGGCCGGATCGAAGTGCACACGGAATTTTACGCACCGGTGACGCTCGAGACGGGACAGTGTGTTTACATCGATTCGACGATGGGACATGCCTATGTGGTTGGCCCCGGGTGCGAGGAGGCCATGATCATCGGCAGCTGTTCGGACATCGACGACACGCTGCTCAATTCGCTTCCGGAAGCGTCCCAGCAGCCGGTGGTGGAACCGGTGGTGCGGCTGCTCGAGCGACCCACCAGCAAACGGGCGACCACCGCACCTGCGCGCGCCAAGGCGCACAGTCATCGCCGCTGACCGGTGATGAAACGAAGCCCGTAGGCTTCCTTGTTCCTGTTGTGCCGATAGCCCGTATAGGATATAAGACGCCTGTACAGAGAAATGCCTCTCGAGTTCACCACGAATACTTCAGAAATTGGGGAAGATTCTTGAATCAAACTGCAATCGCATCGACGCCTCTTGTGCAGATCGCGATCGGTGACGACACTTTCGCCGCGCGCTGGGAAGTCGATGTCTCGCCGCTTACCTGTGCCGCGTTCAAGTCCTTATTGCCGTACTCGCAGAAGATCATCCATGCACGCTGGAGTGGCGAGGCGTGCTGGATCCCGATGGGTACTTTAGACCTCGCCGTCGGTCCGGAGAAGCCGATCTCCGACCCGGCACCGGGCCAGATCCTTTTCTATCCGGCCGGTGTCAGCGAGACGGAAATTCTGATTCCTTACGGAAGCGCCCGTTTCAATAGCGTTGCTGGCGAGCTCGCGGGCAATCATTTTCTGACTATTATCGACGGCCTTGATCGACTGCAGCGGCTGGGGCGGGACATCCTGTGGCACGGAAGTCGCGATATTCGCTTCGAGGCCGCCAGCTCTCGCGCGGCGTAGCGGCCATTAGGGCATCAAGGCGTCAAGTCAGCGTTGTAGAAATCCACGAAATCGACGAAGTCCGAGACCTCCTGCATGTCTTGACCCAAGAAACGCACGGAGTGCGCGTCAGCTCGCTGGATCGCGCGCAAGTAAGTCAACACTTCGGCGGGTCGGTAATTTTTGAACGATAGTTCGACTGTGACGGGGTGCGCGATCTTGAGCGGCCTTCGTTGATCACGATGCCCGATCGCTGAGCGGACGCCCAGATAGATGGCATCGCACGCGGCGTTCGGAGTGATGGTCTCAGCGGCATGAAAGCCCAGGCTTCTTTTCGTGACCACGGAGTCCAGAGGCCCCAGGCGGGCCGTGATTTCACTGATGGCGGCATCATCGCCCGAGACAAAGACGACCGGCACGCCGAAGTCGCCCGCATACGCCGCGTTGAACTCAGCCTCCGTGACGGGCACGCCGTTGAGTGCGACGCGGGTGAAATGCGCACTCGATATGGTATGGGCGCGCACACCGGCGACGTTGGTGGTCGAGGCGTGATACCCGATGAACACGACGGCCGCGAATGACGCATCCAGCCCGGCTAACATGGCTCCATGGCGCGGGAACGAGCGCACCAGGCGCACTGCCTTGGGGAATCGCTCGATCAGCAGATTCTCGCCATTGCCATGGGAATCGCTGACCACCACCGCGGTGGCGCCTGCGTCAAGCGCGGCATGCACGCCGGCGAGCGCCTCGTCCGTCATGAAACCGCGGAAGCGCTCGTATTCGAACCCGGGCGGATTGAGCTGATCCCCCGAGACGACGCCCGCAACGCCCTCCATGTCGACGGAGATGTAAATCTTGAGCACAGGCTTGGAAAGCGCGGGCAAGCGAGGGGCCGCTCCGATCGGTGTCGAGGTGACCCCGAGCAGCAGGGCAAGCGCTACCGTTGAGCTAATCTGCACGGCGGGAGGGATCCACGCTAGCGCAGGTGGTACTCGAACTGTAACCCATAAGTGCGCGGCCTCACGCGCTCGTCCCACTCCTGCAGCCCCGGGAATTCCGGGAACGGCGAGCGATTGTAATTGTTGATGTTATCGACGAAGGCCGTCACCGACCAATGGGCCGGTGCCTTGATAGCCGCGCTAACGCGTGCAATCACGAGATTGCTGCCCTCGAAGATCATTCCGTTGCCGACGCCTATCTGCGGGGGCGCCGACATCTGCGACGTGTAGTTGCCCGAGGCGGCGAGGTTGCCGGTGTATCCGCCTGAGCCCAGTGCAAAGGAATAGCGTATCGAGGTACCCGCGGTATATTCGGGAGACCGGTTCAGCCGTTGCCCCTTGACGAACAGTAAGCCGTCCGCCGATGCCACATTCGAGTCGAATTTCAGGTCATTCCAGCTCGAGTTTACCGATACGTCGAGTCCTTCCGCGAGACGCGCCGTCACCGCAAACTCCGCACCCGCGCCACTCGCCGATCCGGCGTTTACGAAAGCGCCGAAAGTGGACCCCTGATAAAGCACCGTCAGGGACTGCTGTACGTCATTCCATTTGACGTAGTAGAGCGCCGCATCGAAGGACAGCCGCCCATCCCAGAGCGCTCCCTTGGAACCGATCTCGTAGTTGTTGAGTTTGTCCGGTCGTACGGCGGGAAATCCCGGAGCGGCTTCGAGGATCACGGGCTGCTGACCGAAGCCACTGCGAAAACCCTGTGAATACGAGGCGTAGGCGGTCAAGTTGGGTTGAGCAAACCAGGACAGGACAACGCGCGGCGTGGTCGCGTTGAAAGACGCATTGAAGTGATCGACCGGAATGCCTGGCGGTGGCATCAAGTCGGTGGTCGACTCTTCATCGTGATAGTAGCGACCGCCGAGCGTCCACTCGAACTGATCGTGGAAGAATTTGCGGCTCAACTCTCCAAAGGCTGCATACGCCTTCGACTGATCCTGGTTGCCGACACCAATGAATTGCTGCAGCATCTGATCCTTGGCGTCCCGGTACGAAAGGCCCGCAGTCCATCGCCAGGCGCCGAGTTGTTTGGAGGCCAGATTGATCTCTTCGGAGAAGACCTTGGACTCGAGGACATTGTGTTCAAGCGGCGGAAAATTGGGTCCTTCCGGGAAGGTCACACCGATCAGCGGGCCGACGGGCGATATGTCGAAATAGTTGTCGCTGTTGTAGTCGATGTAGCCCGACATGCTGCTCACCGAGAAGGACTGAAAGTCGTATCCGATCCTGAGCCCGTACATGTTGAATTTGATGTCAGTCGGCTCGGGCTGGGTCGCGGTAATGGTGTCGTTATTCAGCGAAAGCGACGGGGCGCCGTACTTCGTCTCAGAATGCCAGGCTTCTGCGCCGATCGACAGGGCATCGGTCGGCTGACCGTCGACCTTGAGGCGCGCCGTCGTCAGGCGCTCGTCGTTGACGTGGTTTCGCACCGGGCTGTTGATCCAGCCGCTCAAGTCCTCCTGGCCAACGACTGCGCGGGCGGCGAGTTTGCCATCGATCAAGGGCATATTGACGGCCAGGTCGCCCTGATAATTATTCCCGCCGTGCTCGGTCGTCCCGTCGGAGAGCCGCGCCTTCACATCGAAGTTATGCAGGTCGGCTCCTTGGGTGATGATGCGCACCACGCCATCTTCAGCGCTCGCGCCGTACAAGGTGCCTTGCGGCCCGCGCAGCACTTCCACCCGGTCGAGATCGTAGGGGGCCAGATCGGGAACGACGGCCGACTTGACCAGTCCGAATGGAATGCCGTCGAGGTAATAGGCAATGGGGCTGGTCCCGGCAAGCGTGGGTGCGCCTGCCGTGACGCCCCGTATCGTAAGCTGCGCGCCGCCTCCTTGCAGCCCCGCGTTCTGTCCGCCGGTGATTGCGACGCCTGGTACGTTCCCGAGTGCGTCGAACAAGCTGACCGAGCTCGACTCATCCAGTAGGCTACCTTGCATTACCGTGATGGCGATCGGCACATCCTGCAGCCGCTCCTGACGCTTCTGTGCAGTAACCACGATCTCCTCGAGTGAGCCGGCAGAGGCCTTGTCGCTCAAAGCATCCGTCGCAGCCGGCGTAGCGAGTGCCGTCGATCCGAGAGTCATCGCAAAAGCGCTCAAGGTCCCCGAGATCCGGTTCAAGTTGGTCATGCGTCAATCCCCCTGGCTGGCCTTAGACCCCAATACACGGCTATCAGGATTGTCATGGCTCGTTTGGCCAATATTTCTCTAGACAGGTTCCTTATACCCGCTTAGGATCCTTGAGGCAATCGACACGACGCACGCGGAATTGTCGCCCGATCTTTTGCGAGCACTCACCACGGTGGCGCGAGCCGCCGCACGATCGAGGACCTAGGGAGCGATGCAGTACCAAATACCCCGACCTTATCTCCTGTTTCTTGGTGAGGAAATCTCCACTCCCTACGCCAAGACTGCGTTTGGACTACGCGACTGGGCGCCCGACCTGTGCGTGGGCGAGTTCGCCCTGCCCGGCGCGACGGTGACCACCGGTCTGCCGAAATTGACGCCTGCGCTGGCCCACGCGCGCGGCGCGCGCAGCCTCGTGGTCGGTGTCGCCCCAATTGGCGGTTCGATCCCCGACAGTTGGTCAGGCGTGCTCACCGGCGCGCTCCAGGCGGGGCTTGACTTGGTGAGCGGCATGCACACGCGGCTCGAGGAGCTTCCGGGCCTCGCCGCAACCGCTGAACGCCTCGGGCGTCGCCTCATCAATGTTCGCCAGCCGCCCGGCAATCTTCCGATTGCGACGGGACGGCGCCGCACCGGCAAACGCTTGCTCACCGTGGGAACGGACTGTGCCTTGGGCAAGAAGTATACCGCGCTCAGTCTGGCGCGCGGCTTGCAGCGTAGGGACATCCCGGCTGACTTTCGGGCGACGGGCCAGACGGGCATCCTGATCGCGGGCGGTGGCATTCCCATTGATGCGGTGGTGTCCGACTTTGCCGCCGGCGCCGCCGAGTTGTTGAGCCCCGACGCAGCGCCAGATCACTGGGATATCGTCGAAGGCCAGGGGTCGCTGTTTCACCCAGCCTATTCAGGCGTGTCCTTGGCGCTCCTGCATGGCACTCAGCCGGACGTCATCGTCATGTGCCACGAGGTTGGACGGGATCACATCCTGGGTTTCCCCAACTACGCGACGCCCACCCTGGCAGATGCTATAGAGCTCACGCTGGTGCTCGCCCGACGCACGAACCCGCAGGTGCGCTGTGGCGGTGTTTCGTTGAATACGTTCGCGCTCGACGACTTCTCCGCCGAGTCGGTGCTCGCCGACTATGCCAAAGACTTGAACCTCCCGGTCGCCGATCCGATTCGGGGTGGCCCTGCCTTCGATGAGCTGATCGGAGAATGTGTGCGCGCTCGATGACCCGCGAAGCGCTTAGCGGGGTGCGCGTTTCGATCGAGATCGAGGCGTTCCCTTTGAAAGAGCCTTTCCGGATCACCGGCCATACGATGCACCAAACGGAAGTACTGACCGTGACCCTGGAGCGCGACGGCTGTGCCGGCCGCGGCGAGGCGGCCGGGATCTACTACCGCCCCGGCGAGGACGTCACGAGCAATGCCAGGCGGATCGCGTCGATCCGGCCGACACTTGAGGCGGCCATCAGTCGGGATCGTCTTCAATTCCTGCTCGCTGCAGGGGGCGCACGCAATGCAGTCGATTGCGCTCTGTGGGATCTCGAGGCGAAACTCAGCGGTAGGCCCGCTTGGCAAATCGCGGGCCTCGAGGCGCCGAGGCCACTCCTCACCACCTTTACGGTCAGCGCCAAATCGCCGGAGGATATGGCCGCCGGCGCCAGCCGCTATCGCGACGCCAAAGCCATCAAGATGAAGTTGACCGGCGAGCCGGAAGACGCAGACCGCGTGCGCGCCGTGCGTGACGCCCGCCCGGATGTCTGGTTGGGGGTCGACGCCAATCAGGGGTTCACCCAGCCGTTCCTTGAGCGCATGATGCCAGTCTTCGTCGCTGCGAATGTGTCGCTCATCGAGCAGCCGTTCCCGGTCGGACAGGAACCGCTCCTCGATGGCTTCGCCTCAACGATTCCGATCGCCGCCGACGAGAGCGCGCAGTCCTTGGCGGATCTGCACAGTCTGATCGGGCGATTTCAAACGGTCAACATCAAACTCGACAAGTGTGGAGGTCTCACCGAAGGACTCGCCATGGCGCGCGAGGCAACCCGGCTCGGCCTCGATGTCATGGTCGGCAACATGTTGGGCAGCTCGCTCGCGATGGCCCCCTCCTTTCTGCTGGGCCAACTATGCGGCGTCGTTGACCTCGACGGACCCATTTTCCTCGCGCAGGATCGGATGCCCGCGGTCTCGTACCAAGGCGGAATGATCGATTGTCCCGACGCGCTCTGGGGCGCACCCGCATGAGAGATCCCGGAGCGTTGCAATCGACCTGGTTCCAGCGCTTCCTATTACCGGGCTTTGCGTTCAAAGCGGTCGTCATTGGCGGGGGCTACTCGACCGGCCGAGAGCTGGCCGAATTCTTCATTCCGAGCGCGCCCTGGGGTGGGCTCGCCGGCATGGCTCTTGCGATGCTGATCTGGAGCGCCGTCTGCGTTACGACGTTTCTGTTCGCCCGCGCTACGCGCTCACTCGATTATCGCCGATTCTTCCAACATCTGCTCGGGCCCTGCGCGGTTCTTTTCGAGCTGTCATACTTCCCGTACATCGTGATCGTGCTCGCGGTCTTTGGAGCCGCCGCGGCGAGTCTTGGCGGAGCCCTGTTCGGATGGCCCCCGATCGCCGGCACCTTGTGCCTGATTGCCGGTATCGTTCTGTTCACGACCTTCGGCAATGCTTCCGTCGAGCGTCTGTTCAAGTGGGTTTCGATCTTCCTCTACGGCACGTACCTTGTATTTCTGATCCTGGCAGTGATCAGCTTTGGCGATCGCATCGCACCGAGCTTTGCGACGCCTGTATTGGCCGACGGTTGGGCGATTCGCGGCGTCACCTACGCGGGCTACAACATCATCGGCGCTGTTGTGGTGCTTCCGATCGTGCGTCACCTGACGAGCGATGCGGACGCCATCATGGCAGGACTGCTGGCGGGTCCTCTCGCGATGTTGCCAGCCATGGCGTTCTTCGTCTGTATGTGCGCCTTCTATCCGCAGATCGGCGCGGCCTCTCTGCCCTCGCAATTCATGCTCCAGGCGATGCACCGACCGACCTTTGCGGTTGTATTTCAATTAATGATCTTCGCGGCGCTGCTCGAGAGCGGGACGGGCTCAGTTCACGCGGTCAACGAGCGAATCGCCTATGCGTATCAACGAATGCGCTTGACTCCCCTGCCCAATGCCGCACGTCTGGGAGGCTCGGCAGCGTTGCTGGTGACTTCGATATTTCTCGCGCAACGCTTCGGGATCGTCACACTGATCGCCCGAGGGT
>CAVTNZ010000105.1:0-58639 GCA_963736185.1 uncultured Gammaproteobacteria bacterium
AGCTTCCACTTAACAAGCCCCACCACCATTAAGGCCACGATTTCCCCGGCTCACGCAAGCGGCACGGTCATGGCCTCGGCGACCACCCCTGGCGGGAAGGCGACAAAAAGAAGGCTTCACGTTCGTCGTGCCACCTCCCTCCATCTCGAACCTCACACCGACCAGCGGAACCAAAGGCAGCAGCCCCAGTGACCATCACGGGGACGAACTTGAAAGCCGCCTAATGTGGTCAAGTTTGGCACAACGACAGCCGCCAGCTTCCATGTGACAAGCCCCACCACCATACAAGGCCACGACCCCGGCTCAACCTAGTGCACGGTCACGGCTCTTTTTTAACGGTCACCACCCCTGGCTGGATGGCTGCAAGGAGCAGGGTTCGCCTTCACGTCGGCTTCATGCCCTCCGCACTACTCGGGGGCGTACACGGGTGCCGTCGACAGCACCTCATTCGGAACACAGACGACCTCGGTCTGGACAAGCGCACCTACAAGAAAAAGGAACCGGTCCGGCCACCTTCACAAGTCACATCGCCGTGCCCTGGCCTCGGGCGAACCTCACAGCCAAGGGCACCATCTCGTGTGATACAATTCCTTCGCGACTGCGAGCCTGGACACAGCGAGATATACCGGATACCACACCCATGGGCTTCAACTCCCTCGGGTAGGTTTACCGCTGGCGGAGGGTGTACTGGGAACTGCCACCATGAACTCGCCATAAGGGGGGTGTCCATCAACAATGTGCAACGTCCTGACAGGTTTCTGACAACAACACCCGAATGCATGGCCGATCATCGAACTCCACGGGACCCAAAGTTGTTCGCCGCCTCGCTCTCGTATTGTTTGGGAGCACAACAGCGACCAACTTGACGGTCACAAACCCGCAGATAACAAATTAGGGTCTTCAAAACCCCTGCTTTCCTCAGCACGGGAAGGTCTCGGTTTGGGCCAGACGACGCCCGGTCGGACGGGCTACTTTCACATGGACAGGCCCGGCTCCGTCCATCTGGAGCCTCACACCGCCCCTCTCGCATGTCGAACGGCGGCACGACGAGCCGACCATCACCGGACAGGGCCTCCTCGGAGCCAGCGCGGTCACCTTCGGGACAGCAAGCAGCGGCCTGTAGCTCTCACTGTTCGCGGGAGCCACAGAGATCAAGGCCGTGACCGAACCCCACACCAGTGGAGCGCTTCTCGTGGTCTCGGCCACGACCCAAACGGGACGGCCATGAAAGCGACAGCGTCTAAACATCGACAACGACCCTCTATGTGGCACTGGCAGGCACCGGGCTGGCCTGCACCAAAAGAACCCCACCGCCCAACCATCCAAGACGCGCCATCTCACGCCTGCTGAGTTGGGTGGACATTCGACCGCGAAGGCGGTGACACCCCCTGTAGCGGCCGGGCACCTACGTCGAAGACGACTTTGTCACAGCCAAGTCGCTCACCTCCCTCACCATCCGAGGTGCGGGGACACACGGGACCACTGGGGCACCAGCGACGACAGAACCCCCTCTACATCAGCGGTGGGGAAAAACAGTGACCATAAGTGGGATCACCATCACATACTGGAGCAGCGCGGTCGACAATTCCGGCAGCTTGACGCTCGAACACGACACTTTTTTGAAGGGCGGAGACTCCACATACGACTCCGGCGCGATGGATAACAAATGCGAACTCACGCTCACCTATAACACCTTCTCGAGGAACGACGGCCACCTCGGCGATGGCTGTGGAGGGTGTTGTACACGCCACCGCCGAGGTGGCCGTCGTTGTTCGAGAAGGTGTCATCGGTGAGCGTGAGGGCGCCGAGGTTGTACATCGTGCCGGAGTCGTATGTGGAGTCTCCGCCCTTCGAAAAAGTGTCGTCTGCGAGCGTCAAGCTGCCGGAATTGTCGACCGTGCTGCTCCAGTATGTGATGGTGATCCCACTTATGGTCACCGTGCCACCGGTGATGTAGAGGGAGAGTTCTGTCGTCGACCCTGCCATGGTGGTCCCGTGTGTCCCCGCACCTCGGATGGTGAGGGAGGTGAGCGACTTGGCTGTGACAAAGTCGTCTTCGACGTAGGTGCCGGCCGCTACGGCGATTGTCACGGCCTTCGCGGTGAATGTCACCGACTCGGCGCGTGAGATGGCGTCTTGGATGGTTGGGCATGGGGCGCTCTTGGTGCAGGCCAGCCCGGTGCCTGCCGGTGCCACGTAGAGGGTCGTTGTCGATGTGACGAAGGCGAACGCTGTCGCTTTAGTGGCCGTCCCGTCAGGGGTAGTCACCGAGACCGCGACGGTCCCAGTGGTGTGGGGTTCGGTCACGGCCTTGATCTCTGTGGCTCCCACGACGGTGAAGCTGGCCGCTGTCGCTGTCCCGAAGGTGACCGCGCTGGCTCCGAGGAGGCCCTGTCCGGTGATGGTGACCGTCGTGCCGCCGTTCGAGATGCCGAGGGGCGGTGTGAGGCTCGAGATGGACGGAGCCGGGCCTGTCCATGTGAAGTAGCCCGTCCCACCGGGCGTCGTCACCGAGACCGAGACCTTCCCGTGCTGGGAGGCGGGGACTGAAGCCCGAAATTGTCGTCGGGCTTGTGACCGTCAAGTTGGTCGCTGTTGTGCTCCCGAACCGGACGGACGAGGCGGCGAACAACTTCGTACCGTGGATTTCGATGATCGGCCCGCTGTTCGGGTGTTGTATCAGAACCTGTCAGGACGGTGATGCTGTTGATGGACGGCTTGGTTGTGGCGAGTTGATCGTGCCACGTGCCACTCACCCCTCCGCCAGCGGTAAAGGTGCCCGAGGAGTTGAAGCCCAGTGGTGTGGTTGTCCCGGTATATCTCGCTGTGTCCAGGCTCGCAGTCGCGGAAGGAGACGTTCTGGCACGAGATGGTGCCCTTGGCTGTGAGGTTCGCCCCGAGGCCGGGCACGGCGATGTGACTTGTGAAGGTGGCCGGACCGGTTACCGAGCTGTAGGTCGTTGTCCAGACCGAGGTCGTCTGTGTTCCGAATGAGGTGCTGTCGACGGCACCCGTGTACGCCCCCGAGTAGTGCGGAGGGCATGAAGCCGGCGTGAAGGTGAACCCTGTCTTTGCGGCCGTCCCGCCAGGGGTGGTCACCGAGACCATGACCGTGCCGCTTGGGTGAGCCGGGGTCGTGGCCTTGATGGTGGTGGGGCTTGTCACATGGAAGCTGGCGGCTGTCGTTGCGCCGAACTTGACCACAGTGGCGGCTGTCAAGTTCGTCCCCGTGATGGTCACTGGGGGTGCCGCCCAGGCTGGTTCCGCTGGTCGGTGTGAGGTTCGAGATGGAGGGAGGTGGCACGACGAACGTGAAGCCTGTTTTTGTCGCCTTCCCGCCAGGGGTGGTCACCGAGACCATGACCGTGCCGCTTGGGTGAGCCGGGGTCGTGGCCTTAATGGTGGTGGGGCTTGTCACATGGAAGCTGGCGGCTGTCGTTGTGCCGAACTTGACCACAGTGGCGCCTGTCAGGTTCGTCCCCGTGATGGTCACTGTGGTGCCGCCCGGGCTCGTTCCGCTGGGCGGTGAAAGGGTCGAGATGGAGGGGGGGAAAATGGGCGAGGTCACGAGATCCAGCGCGTGGGTGTCCTCTGCGTCTGTGTGTCCCCAACAGGTCGCCTGGCCTGTGGTCTGGATCCCGCAGGCAAACGCGTCTCCGGCGCTCACCTGGGTAAAGGTGCCCGGGGGTGCCTTGGTGTCCCCTGTGGTTGTGCGCCCCCAGCATGTCGCCTGGCCTGTGGCCTTGATCCCGCAAGCGAACGCGGGAGCTGGCGATTACCTGGGTGAAGGTGCCCGAGGGTGCCTTGGTGTCCCCTGTGGATGTGCGCCCCCAGCAGGTCACGTGGCCTGTGGTCTTGATCCCGCAGGCGAAGGTGGGGCCGGCGCTCACCTGGGTGAAGGTGCCCGAGGGCGCCTTGGTGTCCCCTGTGGATGTGCGCCCCCAGCATGTCGCCTGGCCTGTGGTCTTGATCCCGCAGGCGAATGTGGGGCCGGCGCTCACCTGGGTGAAGGTGCCCGAGGGCGCCTTAGTTTCCCCTGTGGATGTGCGCCCCCAGCAGGTCGCCTGACCTGTGGTCTTGATCCCGCAGGCAAATGCGGAACCGGCGCTCACCTGGGTGAAGGTGCCCGAGGGCGCCCTGGTGTCCCCTGCGGATGTGCGCCCCCAGCATGTCGCCTGACCTGTGGTCCTGATCCCGCAGGCGAATGTGGGGCCGGCGCTCACCTGGGTGAAGGTGCCCGAAGGCGCCTTGGTGTCCCCTGTGTCTGTGTACCCCCAGCAGGTCGCGTGGCCTGTGGTCTTGATCCCGCAGGCAAATGCGTAACCGGCGCTCACCTGGGCGTGGCCGAAGTTCGTTGTTGGTGCCTTGGTTTCCCCGTAGTGGCGCGCCCCCAGCACGTCGCTTGGCCTGTGGTCTTGATCCCGCAGGCGAATTCTGTGCCACTGCTCACCTGGGTGAAGGTGCCCGGTGGCGCCTTGGTGTCCCCTGTGGATGTGCACCCCGAGCAGGTCGTGTGGCCTGTGGTCTTGATCCCGCAGGCGAATGTGGAGCCGGCGCTCACCTGGGTGAAGGTGCCCAGGGGCGCTTTGGTGTCCCCTGTGAATGTGCGCCCCCAGCAAGTCGCCTGGCCTGTGGCCTTGATCCCGCAGGCGGAGGTGAAGCCGGCGCTCACCTGAGTGAAGGTGCCCGAGGGTGCCTTGGTGTCCCCTGTGTCTGTGTACCCCCAGCAGGTCGCCTGGCCTGTGGCCTTGATCCCGCAGGCCGATGTGGAGCCGGCGCTCAGCTGAGTGAAGGTGCCCGAGGGTGCCTTGGTGTCCCCTGTGTCTGTGTACCCCCAGCAGGTAGCCTGGCCTGTGGCCTCGATCCCGCAGGCGGATGTGGAGCCGGCGCTCACCTGAGTGAAGGTGCCCGAGGGTGCCTTGGTGTCCCCTGTGTCTGTGTACCCCCAGCAGGTCGCCTGGCCTGTGGTCTTGATCCCGCAGGCGAAGGTGAAGCCGGCGCTCACCTGAGTGAAGGTGCCCGAGGGTGCCTTGGTGTCCCCTGTGTCTGTGTACCCCCAGCAGATCGCCTGGCCTGTGGTCTTGATCCCACAGGCGAAAGTGGAGCCGGCGCTTATGGACCCCACTCCGGGGGGAGCGGATGCAGCCGTCAGCGAGGAGGTAATCGCTGCAGACTTGGGCTGACGCAGGGCCGTCAATGAGGGCCGTTCCGACGGAGGACGCCATCATTACGGCAACTGCAGCCGTCACCGTGATGATTGCTCGCGAGAAGTGGTGACGCCTGCCTTTGAAAGTTGCGCTATTCAGCGGGGCGATCCGCCGCCCATCTTTCCTCGCCCGAGCTGCAATCACCGCCAGCAAGTGTGTGTAGGTACGGAGCAATTTCGATCCGCATCGTGCCCCCCTGTCAGAACATCTGCTCTTCTTATCATTACAAAAGCAGCGCTGCTCATGCCCGGAGAGGATTGCTGATGTCGCCGGCAAGTTTTGGGTTGCCGTTGATAATTTGTCCAGTTCAGAGCATTGGAGCTAGCCGAAATGCTCAAAAGCGTAGGTGTCGGCAGGGGAATGTCGTGGCGCCGATATGGCGTCCTGAGCGCTGTAGAAGCCGGGGTTCCTCGCAAGTGAGGAGTCAGCGGGCGCTCTTCGGAGCGTAAGTCCAATCACTCACCGATGGAGATACCCGATTACCCTCGACCAATGCTGAGGGAAGGCGTTTCCTTCTTCCATCTAGCAAGGAGGGTGTTGGTGTAGCTAGAGGGCCGACCGCCTGTCCCTCTCGCGCTTGATGTGCCTGAGGCGAGCCTGCGCGTCGAGCCATTGGTGGGAACGAGCGAGCTGTCCTTCGCTCGGCAGGTGGTGGTGCCCCAATGGGTTGTCCACTCGTGCTCCGCAGCGCCGACACACCGCCATCCGCCCGTTGGTCTCGGGAAGGTGGTCCTGGTCGAGCCGGGTGCTGATCTGCATTGCTTCAAGTGAAACCATGCGTGCCCCTCATTGCGTCGTTAGCACTCCATGCTACGCCCTTTTGTTCCGTTGCGTTGGTGTGCCGCCGGGGTCGTGTCTGTCCGGCCGAGGGCTGACACGGGAGGCGTCCCGACGGCGGAGCCGCTTGGTGCCGCAGGTTCTCTGAGCTGATCTGCGACCCGTGAACCTCCGGCCGCGAGGATCGCGTTCACCGCGGCCGCAGAGGTCGCCCTACGCTTGCTAAGCACCGGGGTACGTGGTCACTAACTGTGGCACCCAACCGTCTTCGGGGTGGGGATCCACGGCCCTCAGCCGGTTGGTCGGCACGGCCCCCACGATGTCGGTGACGTGGACTGTCGAGCCCGGGCAGCGAGCCCACGAAGCCGGCGTCGCCGAAGGCGAAGATGCCGCCGTCGGAGCCGATCAGCCAGTAGCCGCGCTGTGTCGGCGGTGTGGACGATGCCGATGACCGGAAGGGCCGGGGTGACCCCGAGGGCCGGCAGTGTGCCGAAGGCTCCTGGCGTCGCCGAAGGGGTAGACGGTGCCGTTCTGGGTGGTGATCCAGTAGCCCCCGCCTGTGGGGGTCCCGGCGATGGCCGAGACCGGCGACGAGGTGCCCTTGGCTGTGCCGAGCTGCTGGGCCGCGCCGAAGGCGTAGACGGTGCCTGTGGCCGAGACCAGCCAGTAGCCGTTCCCCGACGGGGTCGAGGCGATGCCGATGATGTTGTCGACCGAGACGCCCTTGCCCGGCAGCGACCCCAGGAAGGGCACTGTGCCGAAGGCGAAGACCCCGCCGTCCCTGCCCACGAGGAAGTAGCCCCGGTCTGTGTCGGCGGCCACGATGCCGGTGATGGGCTGCGGCGGGGGTCACGTGCTTGCCCGGGCAGGGACCCAGGAACGGGGCGTTGCCGAAGGCGAAGACCCCGCCGTCGGACCCGACCAGGAAGTAGCCCTGGTCGGTGACGGTGGGCACCATGCCCGACGATGTCGTCGGCGTGCACCGTGCAGGCCGGGCAGCGAGCCGTAGAAGCCGCCGGACTGCCCGGTGGGGAAGACGAAGACTCCGCCATCGGAGCCCACCAGGTCGTAGCCCGCCGACCCCCCCGAGCCTCCCGAGCCTCCCGAGCCTCCGGAGCCAGTCGAGGATCCCGAGGGTGTGACGGCATTCGAGGCTGTCGAAGGCGGACCTGTGCCGTCGGCGTTGGTGGCCTTCACCGTGAAGGTGTAACTCGTCCCGTTCTTGAGACCCGTGACTGTGCAGGACAGTCCAGTGGTGGAGCAGGTCTTTTCTGTCGGTACCGAGATCACCGTGTACTTGATGATCGGAGAGCCGTTTGTCACGGCCGGGGACCACGTGACCATTGCCGCGCCATTTCCTGCTGTGGCCGTGGGTTTCCCGGGCTTCCCAGGAACAGTCGATGGAGTGACCCTGTTCGAGGGAGGCGAGGCCGGACCTGTGCCGTCGGTGTTGTGAGCCTTAACCGTGAACGAGTAAGCGGTTCCATTCTGGAGTCCCGTGACCGTGCAGGTGAGGCCTGTGGTGGTGCAGGTCTTGCCTGTCGGTGTCGAGGTCACGGTGTACTGGCTGATTCTCAGCCCCCCTGTTGTTGCCGCGGTCCAGGACACCTGCACCTTCTGATTACCAGCAGAGGCGGTGGGCTGTGCGGGCGCGGCGGGGGGGCCCGTGGGCGTGGCCTTGATCGAAGGTGTCGACGGTGTGCTTGTACCGCCGGCGCCGTGAGCCGTGACCGTGAAGGTGTAGGCCGTCCCATTCTTCAAGCCGGTAACTGTGCAGGTCAGAGCCGTGGTTGTGCAGGTCCTGCCTGTTGGCGTCGAGGTCACCGTGTAGCCGGTGATGGAGCTGCTTGTTGTGGGCGCTGTCCAGAAAACGGCGACTTTGCCGGTGCCCGCGATGACGAAGGGTTTGGCGGGCTTGGACGGGGGGATGGCGGGAACGAGGGTCCAGGTGTCGGCGAGGTAGCACCGCCGGACCCGCCGAACAGGATCAAGTTCGCCGTGGCCGGGTCGTAGTCCATCGAGGCCCCGTCGCGGGCTGTCGGGCTCTTGGCCGGGGAGAGCTTCGTCCAGGTGGTGCCGTTCCACGTCCAGGTGTCGGCGAGGTAGCTGCCGTCGGAGCCGCCGAAGAGGACCATGTTCGCCGTGGCCGGGTCGTAGGCCATCGAGGCCCCGTCGCGGGCTGTGGGGCTCTTGGCCGGGGAGAGCTTCGTCCAGGTGGTGCCGTTCCAGGTCCAGGTGTCGGCGAGGTAGCTGCCGTCGGACCCGCCGAAGAGGACCATGTTCGCCGTGGCCGGGTCGTAGGCCATCGACGCCCCGTCGCGGGCTGTGGGGCTTGTGGCCGGGGAGAGCTTGGTCCAGGTGGTGCCGTTCCACGCCCAGGTGTCGGCGAGGTAGCCGCCGTTGTAGCCGCCGAAGAGGACGAGAGTGCCCGTGGCCGGGTCGAAGGCCATCGAGGCTCCGTCGCGGGCTGCGGGGCTTGTGGCCGGTGAGAGCTTGGTCCACGTGGTGCCGTTCCACACCCAGGTGTCGGCGAGGTAGCCGCCGTTGTAGCCGCCGAAGAGGACGAGGTTGCCCGTGGCCGGATCGAAGGCCATCGAGGCTCCCTCGCGGGCTGCGGGACTTGTGGCCGGTGAGAGCTTGGTCCAGGTGGTGCCGTTCCACGCCCAGGTGTCGCCGAGGTAACCGCCGCTGGAGCCGCCGAAGAGGACCATGTTTGCGGTGGCCGGGTCGTAGGCCATCGACGCCCCGTCGCGAGCTGTCGGGCTCTTGGCCGGGGAGAGCTCCGTCCAGGTCGTCGGCGGCCGGGGTGAGTACCCCCACGTCAAGGTGTCGGAGAGGTTGAATGTTGTGCTGGCTCCGCCGAAGAGCACCATGTTCCCCGTGGCCGGGTCGTAGTCCATTGAGGCTTCGTAGCGGTTCATGGGATGAGTGGCCGGGGAGAGCTTGGTCCAGGTGGTGCCGTTCCACGTCCAGGTGTCATTGAGGTAGGCCGCACCGCCGAAGCCGCAGGTGAGGACCATGTTCCCCGTGGACGGGTCGAAGGCCATGGAGGCCCCGTAGCGGGCAGTGGTGCTGGTGGCCGGGGAGAGCTTGGTCCAGACCTTGCCGTTCCACGTCCAGGTGTCACCGAGAAAGGCTGCCGATGACCTTGCTGCTGCCCCCGCCGAAGAGGAGCATGTTCCCCGTCGCCGGGTCGAAGGCCATCGAGGCCTCGTAACGGGCTGTGGGGCTTGGGCTTGTTGTGGGGGTGCGATTCGCCCAGGTGGTGCCGTTCCACGTCCAGGTTTCGGCCAGGTAGCTGCCGTTGAAACCGCCGAAGAGGACCATGTTCGCCGTGGCCGGGTCGTAGGCCATCGAGGCGCCGTAGCGGGCGGTGGGGCTGGTGGCCGGGGAGAGCTTGGTCCAGGTGGTGCCGTTCCAGGTCCAGGTGTCGGCGAGGTAGCCGCTGTTGCCGGCACCACCGAAGAGGACCATGTTCCCCGTGGCCGGGTCGTAGGCCATGGACGGCGCCGTAGCGGGCTGGGGGGCTGGTGGCCGGGGAAGCTTGGTCCAGGTCGTGCCGTTCCAGGTCCAGGTGTCGGCGAGGCGCGCCGGCGTTGTAGCCGCCGAACAGGACCATGTCCCCGGTGGCCGGGTCATAGGCCATCGTGGCGCCGTAGCGGGCTGGGGGACTTGTGGCCGGGGAGAGCTTCGTCCAGTTGATCTGGGCAGGTGAGACGGCGCCGGCCGGTAGATCTCCGAGACTGACGACGCTGAGAAGCCCCGCCAGCATCATCGCCGGAGCGGCGATACGGACGAGTTGATTGAGCTTGCGCCACCGCCCTCGAACTTGCTCTTGCACGAATCCCCGCCTCTTATGCACGACATCCGAGCACGGATGCAACCGTTTGCACTCGGTGAATGAAAGGGAGGATAGCGAAGCACACCTTGGCCTGTCTGCCGGGTTGTCCAGAAGTTGTTCGGCTGAGTTGGTGGCGGGTCACCTGCACCGTCCCTGGCTCGATGACGGCACCTCCTCTCTTCACCGTCAGGTCGACGAACTGCGGCGAGCCCTCGAACATCCCCGCCATCAGTGCCCGCAGCAGGTTAAGGCAGCTTCGGTCGAGGATCGTTCTCTCGTCCGCGAGCCGCCTTCTCGCTCTCGAAGACGGCTAAGACGTAGACCTGGTGCGAGTCATCTGGTCGCGCATCATCGTCGAGCGCACGGGCCCGAACCCGGCTGCTACGCCGATCGCCGCTGTTCGATCAGCGTCGGCAGATCACGTCCTCTGCCTTGGCTCAGACGCATGGTGACGAGCTGTGCCCACATCGAAATCCCCCTGCGTTCGGTCCCGTGTACGGGACCATGACGCGGCGGACCGCGAGGTGGTCTGCTCACCGTGGGATGTGATCCACGGCAGCCCGGTACCAGGGGTCTGCGGCCTTGGGTTGTCGACCAAGACACTTGGGCTGCCGGGTGGGACAATGACCCCGATGACGACGTGTCGCCGGCTTGAAGGGGTATGTCTCCCCTCGGGGCGCCTTGGTGGGCGGCCCGAGGTCAAAAGCAGGAGGCGGGCCATGGTTGAGGTGCTCGGGCTGCAGTGAGTCGGGACCGAAGCGGAGACGACCTTGTTGCGGGGATGGGGATGGCATGTCGATGGACCGTCGGAGTTCGCGTGCAGAACCGGACATGAGGCGCGAGCACCCGACGGATGGTCACCTTCTCGAGCAGGCGCTGCGGGCGCATCCGGGGTCCGTGACCGACTTCCTCGAGGGTCTGGCGGGCGAGTCCATCGACGCCGACAAGCTCTCGGCGGGGCCGTCCGGAACAACGGTGCCTCTTTCGGATGGTGGGCCCGGTCGGCCGCTGGTCCGGCGGGTCGTCGTGCTCCGGGGACGACGGTCCCGCCGTGCGTACGTGTATGCGGAGTCGCTGCTGGCCGCCGACCGGATCCCACCGGAGATCCAGGCCGACCTCGATGCCACGAACGACCCCATCGGTCGCGTCCTGGTGGCGCACAACCTCGAAGTGCGGCGCCAGTCCGTACCACCACCGAGGCGTACGCCGTCAGGAGTCGGCCACGACCTCGACGCCCTGGTCGACCGATCGCCCCTGTCGAGGTCGTACCGCCTCCTCATCGGCGGGGAACCGGCAATCGAGATCGACGAGTGGTTCCTTCCCGCCGTGGAGGACGCGTTGCGCGAGCGCACGGAAGGCACCGACGGAGCAGGCCGTCTCGACTGAACCGACCGTTGCGCTCGCACAGCGCGGAACCGTGTCGCAGGCGGGACCGTGCCAAGCTGCGGACCGTGGATCCTCCTGGTCGGCTGCTCGCATCGGGGCGGGACGCCGACATCTTCGAGTACCGGCCGGGGCTGGTCCTGCGGCGCTCCAGGGCCGGCCGGTCGATGCAGTCCGAGGCTCGCAATGCCCCTGGAGTTCGTCCGCCATCACGGCTACCCGGTCCCCGCCGTCGAGGAGCTGAGCGGCGACGGGTTGGACCTCGTGCTCGAGAGGATCGACGGGCTGACGATGGTCGAGGAGCTCCGCCGACGACCGTGGACGGTTCGTCGCCAGGGCGTGGCCCTCTCCGAGCTGCACCGCCGGCTCCACCAGATCCCCGCCCCACCCTTCCTCGCCTCGGCGCCGGTGGGGGAGGGCGACCGCGTCCTGCACTTGGACCTCCACCCGCTCAACGTCATGGTCGGGCCGAGGGGCCCGGTGGTCATCGACTGGGCGAACGCCGCGGCGGGGGACGCCGCGGTCGACGTGGCCCTGGCCTGGGTGCTCATACGGGCCGGCCAGCTCCCCGACTGGCAACTGGCCGCCCGCGCTCGAGGGCGCGCTCCGGTCGGTCGTGCTCGGGGGTTCCTCCACGGCGTCGACCGCTCGGCCGTCAAGGCGGTGGCGCCCGCGGTCGTCGAGTGGAAGGCGCGACCCGCACCTCTCCGACCGCGAACGACTAGACATGCGCCGGGCGTTGACGAGACTCTGACACTTCCGCACCCACGGGCGCGAAGGCTGTCCGCCGCGCCAGATCCGCACGGCTCGGGGGGTGGGATCGCCGAACCTCCCCGGCCGCCGCCGGGACGGGCCGGCGCCGGTGGCCCCACCCGAGAAGCTCGAGGCCATGGAGGGCACGCCGCTCCCGGTGCTCGTCTACGACGGTGACTGCGGGTTCTGCACCGCGTGGGCCCGTCGTCGCGGCGACCATGCTGGGCGGCCGGGCACGTGTGGTCCCCTGGCAGCAGCTCGGAGACGACGGTCTCGCCGAGCTGGGACTGACCGCCCAGGCGGCGGGCGACGCGTCGTGGTGGGTGGACGGCGGTGGGCGGCGCTTCGGCGGTGCGGCGTCGGTCGCCAAGGTGCTGGTGGCCACCGGCGGAAGGCGACGCCCGCTGGGGACGGCGATGGGCCTCCCGCCGGTCAGCTGGCTGGCTGCCGGGGTGTACGCCCTCGTCGTGCGCTTGCGGCACCGGCTCCCCGGAGCAACGCCCGAGTGCCGCAGTTCGGACGCGGCCTCCTGACCACAGGCGAGACGCCGGTCGGTTCGTCCCGGCCGTCGGTCAGTGCGCGCAGACTGTCGTGGTCACGCCGGGGAGGCCGACGGGCTGGTACGGGTCCGGGTTCGGGTCGCCGGCGAATCGGTCGTCGAGCCAGTGGACCATGTCGCCCATGTAGTACTGGATCACACCGGCGTGCGACTGCCCGGGATAGATCCAGCGCTCGGTGTCCTGGCCGATCTTGCACAGGTGTGTGAAGAGCAGCTTGGTGGAGGCGACCGGAATCTGTGTGTCTGTGCCGCCCTGGGGGACGAGCAACGGCGCGCTCGAGGGCTTGGCGAAATTCTCCGGGTCATTCTCGGAGATGAGCTTGCGCCAGGCGGGAATCAGGAACGGGTTCCCCTTCACGATCCCTGTGATCTTGTAGGCGTCGAGCGTCTTCTCGAGGTATGTGTAGCAGCCCTTCTCGAGGTCGGGCAGCAGCTTCTGTGCCTGCGCGCTCATGACTTCTGTCAGCGGCGCGAGCCGGTTGCCGTAGGCGGTGTTGAACCCGGCGGCCACCATGAAGAGGTAGAACCTGAACTGGCTTGTCTTGAGGAATGTGTAGACCAGGTTGAACTGCGACGGCGGCGCCCCGGCGACGACGCCCACCAGGTGGAGTGTGGGGGCGTAGGAGTGCGCCAGGTGGAGGGCGAACAGCGCCGTCTGACCTCCCTCGGAGTGGCCCCAGACGGCATAGGTCCGGCTGGCGCGGAACGAGGGGACGTGGTCGACGGCCCGGACGATGTCGAGGGTGTTGCGGGCCGACACCGACCCCACCAGGTAGGGGAGGGGCCCCGGCGTGCCCTCGCCCTGGTAGTCGCTCCCGACGACCTCCCAACCCTTCGCCAGCAGCTGATTGGCGAAGGGGACCGCTGTGTAGGTTGTGGTTGTACCGGGGTGGAGGGACGGCGCGGACTGCGGGGCCATGCCGTTGGTGCCGTGGGCCCAGGCCACGACCCGGTAGCCGCCGGCGGGCGGGGGGATGTGGGGAACGAGCACCGTCCCGGTGACGGGGATCGGCCGGCCCCGGGTGTTCTCTGAGATGTACATGATCCGGTAGGTGGTGCCGTCGACCTTGGGCGAGGCGATCCGCTCGGTCTTGATCACCGCGCCCGGTGTCGCCGAGGGCAGGGGGGCCGGGACGCCGTAGAAGCTCGGGAGCCCCGGCGGCGGCGTGCCCTTCTCCAGGGCCGCTCCTCCGGCGGCCGCGCCCAACGCCGCCGTCAGCGCGGTGGCGAGGAGGGCCACCAGACCGGTGGCCTGCGCGGTGGAGTGGAGCCTTCGCATCATGTCCCCGTCTGAGGCGGCGCCGCTGCGGCG
This sequence comes from uncultured Gammaproteobacteria bacterium, assembly GCA_963736185.1. GTDB lineage: Bacteria > Pseudomonadota > Gammaproteobacteria > Steroidobacterales > Steroidobacteraceae > Bog-1198. The sequence goes on from CAVTNZ010000105.1 coordinate 13,833, forward strand.
CCGCACGAGCCTGCGCGGCAGATTAGCTGTCGTCCCGGCGTCGGCGTCGGTACCGCCGCCTCGAGGCCGTCATGTCAGGTCGAGCGGTGGTGTGCGACGGGGGGCGTGGCGGGCGGACGTCGGGGGGACACCGCTGGCCGACGGCGCGGGTGCACGCAGCCGTCAAGCTCGGCAGAATGTCGTCATGCAGAGGATCACGACCTTTTTGACCTTCGAGAACGGCGGCAAGGACGCCATCGATCTCTACCTCTCGGTCTTCGAGGACTCGGCCCTCCACAACATGATGGTCATGCCGGGCACCGGGCAGCTGCTGCACGCCTCGTTCTCCCTCGCAGGCCAGGAGTTCATGGCGATGGACGGAGGTGAGGAGTTCACCTTCGGGCTCGGCGCGTCGTTGTACGTCGACTGCGCCGACCAGGCCGAAGTGGACCGATACTGGGAAGCGCTGACGGCAACAGGGGGCGAGCCGGGCCGGTGCGGCTGGTTGAAGGACCGCTTCGGCGTGTCGTGGCAGATCATCCCGCGGGTTCTCGGGGAGCTCATGAGCGGACCCGATCCGGCGAGGTCGATGAAGGTCCGCGACGCCATGCTGTCCATGGGCAAGCTGGACGTCGAGGGCCTGCGCCGCGCCGACAACGAGGCGGGGTGAACGCGGGGATCCGCCGAGGGGCCCGAACGCACGCCGCCACGTCCTCCCCGGTGGAGCAACCCCCCCCAAGGTCACGGGCGCAACCTGGGACGGATCGCACCCGAGATGATTCGCGGGGTGTGCGACGCGATCGGCATCGGCACGTCGGCGTCCTCGCACCTGGGCTCCCAGGGCCTGGCGCTGAGCGCGAGGCGCGTCCGCGGGGAAACGCCCGCGGCTCCCCACCTGGCCGCGGGCGACCTTCACCCGAACATCCGGGCTCGACCGGTGTCGGTCAGCTCTTGACCGTCTTGCCGGCTTCGCTCAACGCATCCTGGCTCACCTTGGCCAGCTGCCGAGCCACGTCGGACCAGGCCCCGACCAATTCCTCGGTCATCTTGAAGGCCGAATCGATGACCTTCTTGCGCCCTTCGGCGCCAGCGACCTCGGGAATGGTGTCGTTGACCGTGGTGATGAAGCCGTGAACGGCACCGAGAGATGACGTCTCACCCTTCTTGATGGTTTGGATGACGCGATCCGCCACTTCTGGCGGTGCCTCTGCCATGGTCATGATGTCCTCCTTTCCTCGGTTCTCATACTCCTCCTCCTTTCATGGTGCGCCTGCGCAAGGGGAGCGGCTAGGGCCATGTGGCAGGAATTGAGCTCGGCCGGTGGCGCTTCGAGAGGGCGCGCCGTGCCATGCCGGACAGGGAACACGCCGAGTCCAGTTGGTGTTGAACAAGGTGGGACCCAAGGGGTCGCCCGGACGGGAGGCCCAGAGGGGTTGGAGAGGAGGTAGCCGAACGAGTGCATCGACCTGACAGTCAAGACCCGGAGCGTTGGGCGCAGGGTCTGCCGCTCGGCCTTCGGGCTGCAGCGGCGGCACCGGGAAATGAGGCGGGTACCGCGTAAGCGGGTTCCGCGAAGGTAGAGCGTCCGCAACTCCAGCCGGGAGCCGACCCAGGCACCCCGTCTCCGGATCACAGAGAACGAGAAGAGGCGTCCGATTTCCGCAGCGAGCGGGACGGGCGCCTCTCGTGCTGTCCGGTGGTCTACGACCCAGGCCCCAACGTCGACCGGGGCGGCCTCCGACGGGGAGCTCGGGATGGTAAGGTCCACCTACTATGAAAGCAAAGGGCATCCTTAAAAACACTGGAGCATCGGGGCATCCGGGCCGCCGGCGGACCGGGTTCTGCCTGGCCAGCGCAGCGGCCCTGGTGGTGGCTGGTGGTCTGCTGGCCGGCTGGCCCAGCCCCGCCGGGGGCGGCGGCGCAGTCGATCACCCTCTACAACGGCCAGCACATGCAGACCACCGACGCCCTGGTCTCGGCCTTCGAGCGCCAGACGGGCATTACGTCCACGTGCGCAGCGACACAGAGGACACCTTCACCGACCAGATCATCGCCGAAGGGTCGAGGTCGCCGGCCGACGTCTTCTACACCGAGAACTCCCCGCCCCTGGAGGAGCTGGCGCAAGGGCATGCTGTCGGCCGTCGCGCCGTCGCCCTGCAGCACACCGTCCGGTACGACTCACCGACCGGGCCATGGGCCGGGGTTCGGCCAGGGTGAGCGTGCTCGTCTACAACACGCGCCTGCTCAAGCCCAGCCAGCTCCCGGCGTCGGTGATGGCAGTTGGCCGAGCCGAAGTGGAGCGGGAAGCTCGCCCTCGCCCCCGGCGAGACCGACTTCCAGCCGATCGTCACCTCGGTCGAGCGCACCTACGGCAAGGCGAGCCGCCCTCAAGTGGCTCGACGGCCTGAAGGCCAACGCCGGCGAGCCACATCTACCCCGACAACGAGACCATCACCTCCGAGGTCAACGCGGGTCAGGTGGCCATCGGCGTCATCAACCAGTACTACTGGTACCGGCTGCGGGCCCAGCTCGGGGCCGGCGGCATGCACTCGGCCATCGCCTACTTCGCCCCGCACAACCCCGGCTACGTCGTCGACGTCTCGGGCATCGGCGTCCTGCGCTCGAGCACCCACCAGGCGGCCGCCCAGCGGTTCGTGGCCTTCGTCGTCTCTCGCAGGGCCAGGAGATCATCGCCCACTCCGACAGCTTCGAGTACCCCATCGACTCCGGGCGTGGTCCACGGCCAAGGGCGAGACCCCCTTCGGGGAGCTCCAGCCCAACCCGGTCACGGTGGCCGAACTCGGGCACCGGTGCCGCGGCCATCTCGCTCCTCCAAGAGGCCAGCTGCTCTAGAGTCGCCTCGACGCTGGCGGAGAGGGTGGACAGTGATCTCGACCATCGTGGTGGGCACCGACGGTTCGCAGACGGCCCGCCGGGCTGTGGCGGTCGCCGCCGACCTGGCCCGATCCCTCGGTGCCGAGCTGCATGTCGTCCACGGCTTCCGTGACCCCGCCGCGGGCCAGCGAGGCGGGCGTGGCGGGTGACCGGTGGCGGGAGGCGAACGAGGCGGTGTTGGCGGACGCCCTGGCCGACCCGGCCCTCGAAGGGGTCAGGGCCCTGGGCCACACGGTGGCCGGGGGGCGGTCGAGGCGCTGGTGTCGGTGGCCAACGAGACCGGCGCCGATCTGATCGTGGTGGGCAACCGGGGCATGCACGGGCCGACCGCGTCCCTCGACTCGGTGGCCGGGCGGGTGGCCCTCTCCGCCCCCTGCCACCTGCTGGTGGCCAAAACGACGTGAACGGACCGCCGTTCAGGGTGTGAGCGGCGGCCCGTCGCAGCGGTCGAGCGTGGCGAACTCCCCGACGGCACGCCGGCGAAGGCGGGTCGGGCGGTGGCGTGGGTGCCCGAGGGCGAGCAGTCCCGCCACGGCCAGGGTGGGACCCGCGCCGACGAGCTCCTTCACGTCGTCCTCGCGCGGACGGGCATGGTCGTCAGCACCCCGCCCAGGCCCTCGGACCGAGCGGCCAGCAGCACGCTCCAGGCGAACGGGTAGACCGAGGCGCCGCCGGCGAAGGTGTAGCGGTCCGAGTCGCGGTCGACGGCCGCCAGTGTCCGCAGGTCGGCCAGGAGCAGCAGGAGCACCGGGACCCGGTCGAGGTGCTCGGCGAAGCCCCCCGGCCCGGACGCGGCCCGGGCGGCCAGGGTCGGGGCCTCGTCGAGGGCCCGTCGCTCCGCCTGGGTGTCGGCCACCGGGGACCAGGGCACCAGGCCGGCCGAGGTGAGCGCCAGGTAGTCGTACCAGCCGTCGAGGTAGAGGTCGCGGAGTCGTGCGCGGCGCCCGGGGTCCTTCACCACCACCACCCGCCATCCCTGGCGGTTGCCGCCGCTCGGGGCGAAGCGGGCGGTGTCGAGGATGCGGTGCACCACCTCGTCGGCCACCGGCTCGTCGGTGAACTCCCGGACGGCGCCGGTGGAACGCAGGGACTCGGCGAGATCCATGTGCGGACCGTACCCGCGAGTGGCCATCCGCGGCGGGCTGCGCCCCGAGGCGCTAGACACGCGGCGTGCCGCGGCGCGTGGAGGAGATCGTGTTCACCCCGGGGGACGCCACCAGGGTGGTCGGGGAGATGGACAGGCTGGCCGCGGCGCACGACGGCTGGATCAACCTTCTTCCCGGGGTTCCCGACGACGAGGTGGAGGGACCCGGCAAGCCGTCGGTCTTCTCCACCCTCTTCGGCGGGACGCAGTCGCCGGTGACGATGGTGACCTGGATGCCGGCCCGGCCGGGCCGGACGGGGCCGGGGGAGGCCACCGTGGGCGTCATGCACCCGAGGGGCAAGCGCGCCGTGCTCCAACTGGCGGAGTTGGGCATCCCCCTGCCTGAGGGCTGGCGGGTCCGCCAGGACCACAACCGGCGCGGCCTGATCGTGCGGGCGCCCGCCGGCTACCCCAACGACCGGCTGCTGGCCTGGGCCCTGCGGGCCGGGGCGTCGTTGGCCACCACCGAGCTGACCGGCACCTGGCAGGCCCGGGTGTTCGAGCCCAAGACCGCCTGACCGAGCCGGGCCCGCCGCTACGGCGCGTGGGCGGCGTCGGGGCGCGACAGGTCGGCCGGCTCGAACGACCAGAGCTCGCTGTGGGCGGCCACCGGGGCGGAGCCCGACGGTGCGCCGGCCCCGCGGTGGCCCTGGGCGAACGCCGGCGACTCGGTCCAGGCCCGGAAGGACTCCTCGTCCCGCCAGCGGGTGACCACCAGCCAGGTGTCGCGGCCGTCGGTCGGCCGAAGGAGCTCGAACCCCTCGAAGCCCGGTGGCGCTGTCGACGGCGCCGGCCCGGGCGGCGAACCGCCGGGCCAGCTCCTGGCCGGCCCCCGGGGAGACGGTGATGGCGTTGATCCGCACGACGGTCATGCCCCCATCCTCGCCCATTTGGGCACCCCGGTCGCCGCGGCCCGCCCCGACCGGCCCACCGCCCGCACGGCGGAGGGGCGCCGTGCCATCCTTGTGCCCGTGACCGGGGGCGTGGGGGCCGACGAAGGCGGTGCTGGCGCTGACGGCCGGCCTGGCGTCGGCGTGGGTCGCGGCCCTGGCGGCGCCCGGCCCGGCCGGCGCCGTACCCCAGGTCGTGACCGTGGCCGGGACCGGCGTCCCGGGGTCCTCGGGCGCCGGGGGACCGGCGACCGCGGCCCGGTTGGATCAGCCGGGGGGCATCGCCCTCGACGGCGCCGGCGACCTCTTCGTGGCCGACACCGACAACTGCCGGGTGGAGGAGGTGCCCGCCGCCTCGGGCACGCACTACGGGGTGGCCATGACGGCGCACCGGCTCTACTCGGTGGCCGGGACCACGCGTGCCGCCGGCGGGCGGCGTCGGCCGCCCCACCCGGTGTGGCGGTCGACGGGGCGGGAGACCTCTTCGTGGCCGACGCCACCGGCGACCGCGTGCTGGAGCTGGGATCGTCCCGCGGCGCCCGGCCGCACACCGTCGCCGGCACCGGGACGCCGGGATCGGCGGGCGAGGGCGGGCCGGCCACCGCAGCCCAGCTCGACGAGCCGGACGGGGTGGCCGTCGACCCGGCCGGTGACCTGTTCATCGCCGACACCGAGAACTGCCGGGTGGAGGAGGTGCCGGCGGCCTCGGGCACCCACTACGGCGTGGCCATGGCGGCGGGCGGGCTCTACACGGTGGCCGGGACCGGGACGTGCGGGACGACAGGGCTCGGCGGCCCGGCGGCGGCCGCCCAGGTGCTGGAACCCCACCGCGGTGGCCGTCGACGCCCAGGGGGACCTGCTCATCGCCGACCGGGGCGCGGGGACGCTCGTGGAGCTGGCCACCGCCGCCGGCGACCACTACGGCACGACCATCGGCGCCGGCGACCTGGCGGTGGTGGCCGGGGCCGGCACCTTCGCCCCGTACCTCAACGACGGTTTCTCGGCCACCGGCTACGCGGCCGAGGTCAACCTCCCCTACGGCTTGGCCGTGGCGGCCGACGGCGACCTCTACGTGGCCGATACCTACGAGCGGGTGGTACGGGTGGTGCCGGCGGTCTCGGGGACACTCTTCGGGCGCCAGATGTCGGCCGGCGACCTCTACACCGTGGTCGGGGCCCTGCCCACCGGCACCGGCGGAGACCAGACCAAGTGGGTGACCGCCGCCGTCACAACCCCCTACGGCATCGCCGTCGACGCCAAGGGCGACGTGTACTTCAGCGACCGGGGCGCCGACGAGGTCCGCGAGGTGCGGCCGTAGCTCAGGCCGAGACGGCGAAGCGGTAGGTGCCGGCGCCGACGGTCAGCGTGCACCTGGCCGCTCGAGGAGCCGCGTGACCGACACGCCCGGGGACCGGGTGAGGGGCCGGCCCGACTCGGTGACCGCCGCCTGCCCGTGGGCGGGCAGGGTCACCTGGGCCGCCGGCGTTGGCGGGGAGCGAGAGGGCGAGCCGCAGGGCGTTGGCCGCCGAGCCCTTGGCCCAGCGCACGGCCACCGGGCCGGCCACCGTGGGGAGGGTCCCCGCGGCGTGCGCAAGACCTCCCGAGGGCGGCCGGACCTGGAGGAGGGTGAGCCCGCCGCCCTCGTGGCGACCGGCGCCCCGGGGCCGGTCACCGTGGCCCCGAGCATCGCCTCGTGCAGGCCGACCAGGGCGCCCGAGCCCCAGCCGTGCGAGAGGCTGTCCTGCTCGAGGTCGCTCGGGGTCCAGCTCTCCCAGCAGAAGGTGCCGCCCGTGGCCAGGATGTGGCCCCACCCGGGCCCGTTGGGGTTGGTCACGATCCGCACCAAGTCGGCGTCGAGGCCGGCGGCGTGCAGCGCCCGCACCAGCTCGAGCCCGTGGTCGCAGCCGAGGGCGATCCCGAGCGAGGCCACGTGGGCCCCGACCGTGGCCACCCGGCCTGTGGGCACCAGCCCGTAGGCGAGAGCCAGGGCGTTGGCCTGCTGGGAGGCGTGGGTGCTCTGGGCGCCTGTGGCCAGCAGGCCGTCGATGTAGACGCCGTCGGCGCCGACCAGCCGGCCGTTGAGGGCGGCGGTGATCGGCCTGGCCGCTGGAGCGTAGAGCTGGGCGCTGGCCGTATCCCCCGAGGAGCTGGGCCATCATGGCCGCCCGGTTGAAGACGTTGGCCCCCAGGACGTTGACGGTGGTGCGGGCCACCGTCGACATGTCGTAGCCGTAGCGCATCTCGGGCGGCCAGTCGACGATCCCGTAGGCGTATGTTGTCCCGCCGCCGGGCAGCTGGGTCACCAGTCCGGTGGCCGGGTCGACGTACCGCCACACGTAGCCGGTGATGTTCTGCACCACCGGGTAGAGGGCTGGCCAGGGTGGTCGTCGTCCCCGGTGCGCTGGTAGTAGCGGTAGACCCACTCGACGTAGAGCTCGGTGAAGTCGGGGATTGTGCTCTTCACTGTCGCCGCTCGGGTAGAGCTCGGAGACCTGTCCTGTCGGCCAGAACCGCGCCTGGGAGCGGGCGAAGTCCCGCAGCCCCTGCCACGACTGGTTCGTGTCGCCCCAGGCGCGCATGATCGCCTGCGACTCGTTGGTGGCGTCGCAGGTGAACTGGCCCTTCTGGCGGGTGGGGCTGTCCACGAACTGCTCGTGGCTGACGTAGAGGCACGAGTGGGTGCACAGCGACCACACGGCGTCGAGGGTCTTGTCCGAGGACGTGAAGGTGGCCGCCTCGCCGTCGGGCATCGCCGTGTGCCGGGCCAGGACGGTCACCGCCTCGCCCGGGAGCGGCTCACCGGGCGCTGTCACCTGGAGGTAGCGGAACGCGTTGTAGGTGTAGGCGACGAACTGCTGGGCGCCGTCGCGCTGGATGTATGTGAACGACAGGTCGGTGCCCTGGGTGCCGTGGGTGGTGGACACCTGCCCGTCGGGGTCGAAGAGGTAGCCGACGTGCATGGCGACGAGGCGGCCGGACTGGCCGTGGCGGAAGGCCACCGTCGGGCGGCCGGCGATGATCTTGCCGTAGTCGACCACGACGGCGCCGTTGGCCAGGGTGCGGACCGAGGCCGGGGCCATCTCCTCCTCGGCGATCCAGGTCCGCTGGGCGTAGAGGGCGGTGAAGGGCGGCGTGGCGGCGCCGCCGAGCACCGTCGCCGAGGACCAGTCGCCGTCGTCGTAGCCGGGCTCGGACCACCCCAGCGGCGACTGGCGGCCGTCGACGATCTCGACGAAGTCGTGGGCCTGGGTGTTGCGCGGCGGCGCCGGCTGCCACTCGGCCGCCCGCTCCTTCCAATTGCCGTCGGTGGCGTACACCTCGTGGCTGCCGTCGGCATGGTGGACCGACAGCTGGAGCAGGGCGCCGGGTACCGCGGCCGGGCGGCCGTTGCCCGCCCCGTACCAGTGGTGCAGGAGGCCGACGGCGTTGGGCCGGCCCGCCCGCAGGAGGTGGGTCAGGTCGGTGGCCTGGTAGTACGACTCGTCGGGGAAGGAGAAGCAGGGGCCGGTGGCGGCCATCTTCCCGTTGGCCCAGAGCTGGAACTTGTGGGCGGCGGCCACGTAGGCGGTGGCCCGCACGATGGGGCTGGCCGAAGGTTGCACCACGGTGCGCAGGTAGGCGTACTCCTCGGGGACCGGCCCGGCCGGCCCCGGCCGAAGCCAGCTGGCGACCCAGTCGGCGCCCCGCAGTCCGGTGACGAAGGTGGCCGGCTCGGCCCACGGCCCGCGGGCGCCGGTCTGGTCGCTCGTCGCCACCGACCACCGGTACTCGGTGTCGGCGACGAGCACCGGGCCGCCGTAGCGGAGGAAGGCCTGCCGGGCGCCGTGCACGGTGCCGCTGTCCCACAGCGGGGTCGTGGGCCGCGCCGAGCCGGCCGCGGCGGGCCAGACGGCTACCCTGAAAGCCCCCTGGCGTGCCCCGCGGCGGGGGTCGGTCACCCGCCAGGCGAAGTTCACGTCGTCGGGGTCGACGCCGATCGGTCCGGGCACGCCGTTGACGCTGAGGGAGCCGGGGACCCCGGGCCGCCCGACCTCGGGTTGGGCCGCGGCGGCCGCGGCGTCGTCCAGGGCGTCGGCGGCGCCCGTGACGACCGTGCCCGAGACGGCCAGCAGCGCCCCGGTCTTCAGCCCGTTGGCCAGGAACGTCCGTCGGTCTGACCGCTCCATCGCGTACCCCCCAGTGGTGAGGGCGCCACGCTACCAACGGCATCGAGGCTCGGGCGGTCCCCCGGCCTGGGCTCTCCGAGCACCCGACCCGCGGCCGGCCGGCTCTTCACCTCAGGTCGGAGGGTGGGGCGGCGGGCGGCCCCTCATGGCTCGAAGCGGTAGCCGACGCCCCTGATGGTGCGGATCCAGCGGCAACGCAGCCCCCGTCCGTCGAGCTTGTTGCGGATGCGCCGGATGTGCTCGGTGACGGTTCCCTCGTCCTGCCATGTCGACGAGGAGTCCCACACCCGGGCCAGCAGCTGCTCGCGGTTGAAGACCTGGTTGGGGGAGGCCGCCAGGAAGGCCAGGAGGTCGAACTCCTTCATGGTCGTCTCGACCAGCTCACCGCTGATCCTGACCTCCCGCGCCGAGGTGTCGATCGACAGCTCGCCGAAGCGCATCGTCTCCTTGCGGAAGCTCGGGTGGGAGTAGCGCCGCAGCACCGTCATCACCCGGGCCGCCAGCTCGGGACCGGAGAAGGGCTTGGTGACGTAGTCGTCGGCGCCCAGCCGCAGCCCCAGCACCCGGTCGTTCTCCTCCATCTTGGCGGTGAGGAGGATGACCGGGACGTCGCTCGTCCGGCGGATGGCCGCCAGGACCTCGAAGCCGCTCTCCCCGTCCAGCATGACGTCGAGAAGGATCAGGTCGGCCGACCCGTCGGACACGGCGCTGGCCACCTCGTGGCCGGTGGCCGCCTCGGCCGCGGTGTACCCCTCGCTCTCGAGCAGCCTGACGATCACCCGGCGGACGTCCGCGCGCGTCGTCGACGACGAGGAGCCTGCCCATGGTGCCCGGACGTCGCTGAAGTTCCACCATTGCTCTCTCCCTATGCCGGCGCCCGGCGGACGCACGACCCCGCACTCAAGTCCCAACTATAGCCCATGAAGTTGATGTCCCGTTGAGAAAGTTTCCTCCCCTCGAACTCCGCGAAAACCCACGGCCTGCGCCTGCGGGAGGCGGGTTGGGCCGGTCCCCCGGTCTTCCTGAGACCGTCCTGGGAACCACAACGCACAATCAACCATTTGAACAGGCCCCCCGGGCCTGCCGGGCGGGACCGCCCTCCCGGCCGGTCGGGGGGGCCCGCAGCGGGGTCGGCAGGCGGCTTCGTGCCGTGCTAGAGCGGGGGGCCGGCGGATGCCGGCTGGGACGAGCACGACGGTGGGGCGGTGGACCACGGTGGACATGACCGGCAGGACGGTGGTGGTGACCGGGGGGAATTCGGGCATCGGCCGGGCGACGGCCGTCGCCTTGGCCCGGGCCGGGGCCACCACCGTCATCACCGCCCGGGATCCCGAGCGGGGTGCGGCCGCGGCCGCCGACATCGGTCGGCAGGCCGGACCGACCCAGGTCGAACTGGTCGTCTTCGACCTCGGCGACCTTTCGTCGGTCCGGGCGGGGGCGGCCCAGCTCCTCGAGACCTGCCCAAGGATCGACGTCCTCACCAGGGTCTCCTAGGACAGGGCATAGATCACGACGACCTTGGTCACGCCTCCGTCCTTGCCGTCGACGGTCGCGGTCAGGCTCTCCTGTGGCGTCTTGCCGGCGAACATGATGGTGTGGGTCCCGGGCGCGGCGGCGCTGTCCATCTGCAGGGAGAGCCCCGCGTCGGTCGCGCTCTTGCGGTAGAAGCCGATGACGGCGTCCATCGGCGCGGCGGTCTCCATCGCCAGCATGCCGCCCTTGGGCGCGGTGGTGCTGGCGGTGACCTTCGCCCCAGGCATCACCTGTACGAATCCGGGCAGATTGGCCGGCGTCACGTTGCCGATCACCACCGAACCGCCGTTGTCGCCCGGCACCACGATGGTCACGTTGTGGTCGCTGGTGGTGGTCACGGCCGGTTTCTCGCACGCCCCCAGCATCAGCACCGTCGCGACCAGCGGCGTCGTCCAACGCATTCTGTTCTCCCTTCGAGTTGACCGACCATCGCAAGCGGGCGACTGCACCGCAACGGGCGTTAGGCGATCATCGTCACGGAGTCTTCGACCAGCGTCTTGAACGCCGCCAGCCAGCGCGCGCCGATGGCGCCGTCCACCACGCGGTGATCGCAGGTCAGGGTCACCGTCATCACCGTGGCGATGGCGAGTTGATCGCCGCGCACCACGGGCCGCTTCTCGCCGGCGCCGACCGACAGGATCGCGCCCTGCGGCTCGTTGATGATCGAGGCGAAACTCCTTGATCCCGAACATGCCGATGGCCGAGCTCAAGGAGGTGTCGCGCGAGCAGATGACCAACGTGCTCGACAACTTCATCGGCGTCGTGGACGGGAAGTCCAACGTGGCTTCGGGTTCCCAGGATTACGTGCGCCGCGTGCTCACCCAGGCGGTCGGCAAGCACAAGACGGATCTGCTGCTCGATCGCGTGTCCACCGGGCAGACCGGCCAGGGCATCGAGGCCCTGAAATGGATGGACGCCAAGGCCGTGGCGCAGATCATCTCCGGCGAGCATCCGCAGATCGCCGCAATCGTGCTGTCGCATCTCGATGCCGAGCAGTCCGCGTCCATCCTGCTCCTGCTCACCGAGGAGATGCGCACCGAGGTGCTGATGCGCATCGCCACCCTGAACGAGGTCCCGCAAACCGCACTGACGGAGCTCGATCAGCTCGTGGAGAAGCAGGCCAACGTCGCACCGCCGGCGCCGCTGCGGCGCATCGGCGGGGCGCGGACGGTCGCCAACATCCTGAACGCCATGGAGCGCGACAAGAGCGGCGAGGAGCTCGGCAAGATCGAGAAGGCCGACACCGAGATGCATCAGCAGATCAAGGATCTGCTGTTCATCTTCGACAATCTGTTGGACGTGGACGACCGCGGCATCCAGGCGCTGTTGCGCGAGGTCGGCTCCGACACGCTGTCCGTCGCGCTGCGCGGCGCCGAGCCGGAGGTGCAGGAGAAGATTCTCAAGAACATGTCGAAGCGCGCCGCGGAAATATTGAAGGACGATATGGAGGCCCGCGGGCCCGTCAAGCTTGCAGAAGTCGAGGCGGCGCAGAAGGAGATCGTGGTGATCGCGCAGCGCCTGGCCGAGGAAGGCACGATCAGTCTCGGCGGCAAGGGGGGAGCCGAGTTTGTCTGATCCGATCGCCAAGGAGGCCGCCCGCAACGCCCAGGTGTGGTCCGCGCCGGACATGGGCAAGAGCCCCGGGAGTCTTGCCGTGCCCACCGTGAGCGGCCTCGTGGATCTGCAGGCGGAGGCCCACAAGGAGGCGTTCGAGCAGGGTCTTGCCGAGGGACGGGAGGCCGGACGCGCAGAGATCCGCGCGCAGGTGGAGAGGCTCGAGGGCATGTTCTACGATCTCGCGAAGCCGTTCGAGGAGCTGGACTCCGAGGTGGAGCGGGAGCTGTTGACGCTCGCCATGGCGCTCGCCCGGCAGATCGTGCGGCGCGAGCTGAAGACGGATCCGACCCAGATCATCGGCATCGTGCGCGAGGCCATCTCCGCGCTGCCCGTCGCCGCCCGCGACGTGCGCGTTCATCTGCATCCCGAGGACGCCGCGGTGGTGCGCCAGAACCTGGCGCCGACGGAGAGCGAGCGCGCCTGGCAGCTCATCGAGGATCCGGTGATGGCGCGCGGCGGATGCCAGGTCACCACGGCCACCTCGCGCGTGGACGCGCGGCTCGAGACGCGGCTGGGCGCGATCGTGAGTGAGCTCATGGGCACCGAACGGCAGGGGCCGAACCCGCGAGGAAGCGGGGCGTGAGCGAAGCCGGTGCGGTCAGAATGCCCGGGTCCAGGCGCTGGGCGCAATCGCTCGTGCAGGTGCGCGAACGCATGGCGAACTCATCCGAGTTCGTGGTCGAGGGAACGTTGAGCCGCATGGTCGGCATGACCCTGGAGGCTGTCGGTTGCGAGGCCGCGGTGGGCGGCCGCTGCCTGGTCGACACCGCCGAGGGGAAGCAGATCGAGGCGGAGATCGTCGGGTTCTCGGGTGACAAGCTGTTCCTGATGCCGACCGGCGACATCCGCGGCATCATGCCGGGCGCCCGCGTGGTCCCGACGCGCAGCGTGAGCACGGTGGCGGTGGGCAACGAGCTTCTCGGACGCGTCCTCGACGGCGCCGGACGGCCGCTCGACGGCATGGGCGAGCTGCGCTGCGCGGATCAGGTGTCCCTGACCGGCGAGCCGCTGAATCCGCTCCTGCGGCGTGCGATCCGCGACCCGCTCGATGTCGGCGTGCGCTCGATCAACTCGCTGCTCTCGGTCGGCGGCGGGCAGCGCATCGGCCTTTTTGCCGGATCCGGGGTCGGCAAGTCGGTGCTGCTCGGCATGATGACGCGCTACACCAAGGCGGACGTGACCGTGGTGGGCCTGATCGGCGAGCGCGGCCGCGAAGTGCAGGATTTCGTGAGCAACACCCTCGGACCGGACGGCATGCGGCGCGCCGTGGTGGTCGCGACGCCGGCGGACACCCCGCCGCTCATGCGGATGCACGGCGCTTGGCTCGCGCACGCCATCGCCGAATATTTTCGGGACCGCGGAAAGAAGGTCCTGCTGCTGTTCGATTCGCTCACCCGCTTCGCGCAGGCGCAGCGCGAGATCGCACTCGCCATCGGCGAGCCTCCGGCGACCAAGGGCTACCCGCCCTCGGTGTTCGCGCGGCTGCCGCAATTGGTCGAGCGCGCCGGCAACAGCGACCGCGGCGTCGGCTCCATCACCGCGTTCTATACCGTGCTCGCCGAAGGCGACGATCAAAACGATCCGATCGCGGATGCCGCGCGAGCCATCCTGGACGGCCATATCGTGCTGTCGCGGCGCCTCGCTGAAAGCGGGCTGTACCCGGCGATCGACGTCGAGGCGTCGATCAGCCGCGCCATGCACCAGATCGCGACCCGCGAACAGCTCGACCTGGCCTCGCGCTTCAAGCAGGTCTATTCGACATACCAGCAAAATCGCGATCTGATCACCGTGGGCGCGTACCGGCGCGGTGCCGACCCGCGCGTCGACCTGGCGGTCGAGCAATGGCCGAGAATCCAGGAATTCCTGCGCCAGGACATGTATCAGCCGGTGAGCATCGAACGCAGCTACGCCGACCTCAAGCAACTCGTGACGCAGTTCTCGGCGCCGCAGGCGGCGCCGGGCAGATAGTAGCGAAGATATGACGAAATCCAAACGGTTCGAGCCCATCCAGGAGATAGCCGCGAATTCCGCCGACGCGCTGAGCCGCCCCATGGCGGAGGCCGCCCGCAAAGTGGCGGACCTGGAGCGCCAGCTCACGCAGCTCAAGGACTACCGCGACGAATACGTGCGCAATTCGGCCGCCGCGGGCGGCACCATGGACGCGGTGAAACTCCAGAACTACCGCTCCTTCCTCGACCGGCTGGGCGATGCAATGCGCCAGCACACCAAGAATCTCGACGCCGCACGCGCGGAGTACGAACGCCGCCGGGTGCAATGGAGCGAGAAGCGCATCGAGGCGGAATCGCTCGGCCGCGCGGTCGAGCGATTCCGTATGGAGGAGCAGCGCGCCGCGGACCGGCGGGATCAGCACGAACTCGACGATGCCGCGATCCGCATGTCGCTCGCGGCCCGGGCCGAGTTCGGGAACCGCTGAGCGTGGAGCCGGCGGCAATATCGCCGGCGCTTTACGCGCTGCATAACGGCGCGCGCTACCGGACGCCGATCGATCTGCAGGTCACGCCCGATCCGGGCGCGCGCTATCTGGTGGTGGGGGGCTGCCTCGCCGAACCCATGCCCCAGGTCGGGGCGCTCATCGACAAGTCGTTCGTGGGGGAGTTCCTGCTCCTCAACAATTTCGACGTGCTGCCCGAGATCTCCGAGGAGGCCGCGTCGCGCTACGATTTCCAGATCGTGCACATCCCCCTGAGAACGATCCTGGGCACCGCCTATTTCAGGCTCGAGGACAGCGTGGCCGCTCACGAGGAGTTCCTGCGGGAAACCGAGGACTGCCTGTCGCGCTACCTGTCGAGCGCCATGAAACTCAATGCGGAGCGCAAGCTGCTGAGCTTCGTGATGGGATTCCCGGTCGCGCAGCAGCACCCCCTGGGCCGGTTCCATCCGCGCTACGACCTGCGCAACGTCATGCATTTCGTCGAGCGGCTCAACATGTTCGTGGCCGCCGAGAGCGCACGGCGGGAGAACGCCTACTTCGTCGACGTGGACCAGATAGCGGCGGGGATCGGCAAGCAGTACTGCCAGGACGATGGTGTCTGGTCGTTCACGCATGGGACCACGTTGAGCGACGGGGACCATGACCACGATCTCGGCCGGATTCATCCGCCGGCGCCGATGCAGGCGCATTACGCAGCCAAATGGTTCGAGTTCTTCGAGGCGCTCATGCGCGAGATTTTCGCGATGTACCGCACCGTCGGGAATCGCGAGCCGGTGAAGCTCGTCGCCGTGGATCTGGACGACACGCTGTGGCGCGGGGTCGCTGCGGAGGGGACGCTCGGGATCCTGGAAGGCTGGCCGATGGGCTTCATGGAGACGCTGCTGATATTGAAGCGGCGCGGCATTCTGCTCGCCATCGTCAGCAAGAACGACGAAGCATTCATCGTCGAGCATTGGGACCGGATCGTGCAGGGCCACCTGCGCCTCTCGGACTTCGCGGCGCGGCGGATCAATTTTCGTCCGAAGGCGGAGAACCTCTCCGAGATCCTGGCCGAGTTGAATCTGCGTCCCCAGAATACCGTGATGATCGACGACAATCCGGCGGAGCGGGCTGCGTTGCAGGCGGGACTGCCCGGGCTGCGCGTGCTCGGCTCGCACCCCTATTACCTGAAGCGCACGCTCCTTTGGTCGGCGGAGACGCAGCAGCCGTCGATCACGCCGGAGTCCTCCCGGAGAACCGAGATGGCGCAAGCCCAGGCGAGGCGCGAGGCGGTCCGAAAGACGCTGACCCGGGAACAGTTCCTGGCCACGCTCGAGCTGCGGGCCACCGCGGCGGCGGTCCGGTCGGTATCCAGCGTGCACATGACCCGTGCTCTCGAGCTGCTCAACAAGACCAATCAGTTCAACACCACCGGAGCGCGCCACACCCTGGCGGGATGCCACGAGCGATTCGAGCGCGGCGAGAAGCTGTACGTCCTGATCGCGGAGGATCGGTTCACGAAATACGGCCTGATCGGAGCGGCGTGGATGACGCGAAACCGCGTCGAGCAGCTGGTGATGAGCTGCCGCGCGCTCGGGCTCGGCTTGGAGGACGCCTTCGTCTGGTATCTGGTGAACGCAAAACATGAGACCATATTCGCCAGGTTGGTGCCCACCGAGGCCAATATGGCGTGCCGCGCGATCTACAGCCGAAACGGCTTTGCCCCGGTCGAGGATCATCCGGATCTTTGGCGCCGCGACGGCGCGGCCGCCGCCCTCGCCCGGCCGGAGCACGTGGCGTTCGCCGAGGCGCCCGCCGAGATGGCCGACGAGATGGCCGACGAGATGATCGACGCCACGCCGTCCCTCGCCGCCGATGGAGGATGATACCGGCGATACGGCATCGTCCGCTCCCGTGAACGTGCCGCACACGGCGCTGGAGTCGGACGTTCTGCGGGCGGTGATCGAGTCTTTCATTCTGCGCGAGGGCACCGATTACGGCGAACGCGAGCTGTCGCTGGACGACAAAGTCGCGCGCGTGATGCGCCTGCTCGAGCGCGGCGAGGCGCGGATCGTGTTCGATCCACCGACAGGCACGGTGGACATCGTCACGGTGCGCGGCGCGGCCGCCGCAGAGAAGCCGTGACCCTTCCCCCTGGGGATGCCCGTTCGGCGCAGCCGTGGGTCATCGCGGGGCACCCCGCGATGTTCGATGCCGACGGGGGGCTCGCCCCTTGGATCGCCTGGAACCGGGCGCTGGATCTCGAAATGGAGTTCTATCGCGGATGTCCGTGGGACCGGGGTTATCCGCGGTTCGCTTACGTCACCTTCCTGGATGCGGACTGGATGCCGAGCGCGGACCGCACCGACACCATCCCCTCGACGCAGATCGGCATGGGGATCATCTCGTACCTGAAGTACGCGGCGCTGCGTGAAGAGCGCGATGGCCGGTCGTTGTCCATCGCCCGCGGCATGGGCGAGTATCTGGTCAATGAGGCGCTGACGCCGCCGGGCGGCAGGTATCCCTCGTTCACCCGCTCCACCGGCAGACGCGATTGCTTCCCGCTGCCCGAAGATGCCGGCTCGCAGTCCGACCGGCCGTTCGAGATCGAGCCGGACAAGGGAGGGATTGCCGGCTACGCGCTGGCCCTGCTGGCCGGGGCGACCGGCGAGCGCAGGTACCTCGACCAGGCGCTGCAAAACGCGCGCGTGCTCGCGGCCAACCAGCGCGAGGGCGACGCGTTCCATTCTCCGTGGCCATTTCGCGCCGACTTTCGCACCGGGGAGGCACGCGGTCCCGTGTCCGGAAACACGGCGTACATCCTGAATCTTTACGACGCGCTGATCGGGCGCGGATTCGGCGAATTCTCGGCGCCTCGCGCGATGCTCTGGAACTGGGTGACGGGCTACCAGCTGCCGAGCGCGCGCAGCGACGGTGCGCTGTTCGCACAATTCTTCGAGGATCACGACACGCCGACCAACCGCACCGCCTGGGCGCCATTGAACCTCGCGCGCTACCTGCTCGAGAAGAAGCGGGCCGCGCATCGCGACTGGCGCACGGAGTGCGATGCGCTCATCGATTTCGTGCGCCGCACGTTCACCCACACCGAATTCGGCGTCACCGTATGCCATGAACAGGACGAGGACAAGCAGGCGTGGGGCGGCGTGGTGTCGACGTACGGCGCGGTGCTTGCAATGTACGCCAAGGCGATCGGGTCCGCGGCGCTCGCGCGCGAGGCGAGGGCGTGCCTGTCGTTCGCGCTCTACGCGGTCGATGAGCGCGGCCGCCCGCGCGACATCTTCCTGAAAGCCGAGCCCGGCGGATGGCAGGAGGATGCGCACACCGACGTGATCCACAACGTGGTGGACGCGCTGCGCGCGAATCCGGAGTGGGGGGCCTGACGGCGCTTCTTCAAATGATCCAAAGGTTTCTGCTGAGCGGGTGCGCCTCGAGAAGCCGGCGGCTCGGGCCGCCGTCCGGAGGCGCCCGTCATTGTAAATATTGCATCCGCCGCCGCCCCGGCGCCGTATATACCTTCAAGGACAGGATCCGCGGGTGTCGCACGACGCCCGGCAAAACCTGGCCGATTTGCGCTATTGTCATTCCTGGGCTGGGACACCGGATGCCTGTTTCAAATGCAAGAAGAACGACACGAGCGGCAGGGTGAGCGGACGCCCCTCGACCAGCTGCTGAAGGACACAGCGCTCGGCAGCCGCCAAGCCTTCGAGAGACTCTATCGTGACGCCTCCCCCCAGCTTTTCGCGATCTGCTTGAGAATCGTGTCGCAGCGTTCCGAAGCCGAAGACGTGCTGCAGGAGGTATTTGCGACCGTGTGGCGCAAAGCCGCGCAATTCGATGTCGAGCGGGCGGGCGCCATGTCGTGGCTCGCGATGATCGCCCGCAACAAGGCAATCGATCGAATCCGCAGCCAGCCGCAGGCGCGAAAACACGAACCGCTGGAGCTGGTGGACGAAATCGCCGATCCGGCCGCGTCGCCTCAACGCGAGGCGCAGGCAGCCGGCGAGCGCGAACGGCTCGAGGAGTGCATGAGGCGGCTCGACGACCGCCGCCGGTCCCTGATCCGCGCGGCCTTCTTCGACGGATCGACCTATGAGGAACTGGCGGCGCGCGTCGGGTCGCCGCTCGGCACCGTGAAGAGCTGGATCAGGCGCGGGCTTCAGCAACTGCGGGAGTGTCTCGAGCCATGAGCACGCCCGCGGACGGCCGGGACGAACCCGCGGGACAGGAGCCGCCGTCGGACGACCTATTCGCCGCGGAATACGCGCTCGGCGTGCTCGATGCCGGCTCGCGACTCGCCGCGGAGAGGCGCATGGCCTCCGAGCGCGCCTTTGCGGATCTGGTATCGGCCTGGCAACGGCGCCTCGCTCCTCTCGCCCTGGAGCTGCGGCCGGTGCAGGTTCCGGGCCGTGTCTGGAGCCGGATACAGGAGCGGCTCGGCTGGTCTCTCGAGCGCCGTGTTCGAGTCTGGCAGCTCACGGCGGGCATCGCGGCCACCGCGGCACTGGCGCTGCTCGCGGTCGATCTCGCACCGCGCCTGGCGCCCGGCGGACATCGGCCGGCGGCGTCCGAGGCGCAGCTCACCAAGGCGGTGACCACGCTGGCACGCGACGACGGCACGCCCGGCTGGCTTGCGACGGTGGATGCACGCCGCGGCACGGTGCTGATGGTGCCGGTGCCTCGCGCTCCGGACGCACAGGGCCGCGCCGCGGAGCTCTGGCTGATACCGCCCGGTCAGGCTCCGCGCTCACTGGGAGCGGTGTCGGTCACCCGTGCGCACACCGTCGCGGTACCGGCGGCGTTGCGCGACGACCTGACCGCTCAAGCGGTGCTTGCGGTCACCCTGGAGCCGCCCGCCGGAATCCCGCATGCGGCGCCGAGCGGGCCGATCGTCGCCAAAGGCGCGATACGGCTGTAGCGCAAGCCCGAGCTCATCGCGTCTGCTGCGGCACGCGCCTCAGCTTCGAGGTGTCATAGCCCATCCGTGCAAGCCGCTCGACATCGGCTGCATATGCCTCATCCGATATTCGTGGGGTGCGGGCCATGACCCAGGCATAGTCCCGGGCGTCGCGCGCAATGATGGTCTCGGTGTAGTCCGGGTCGAGATACGCCACGATGTACTGCGCCTTGATCGGCCACATGAACTCCATGCCCCAGACGGCATTGCCGGTGCCGGGCGTGACGGTCCCGACCGGCCGCATGGTCTCGAGCGGCGCGTCGAAGCTCTTGTTGCGGTAGCGGAAGGTGGTCTGGATGCGCCCGTCGGGCCTCAATGCGTACGATTCGACGGCATCGTAGGCGTTGCGCTCCAGGAAAGACGGGATGTGCGCGATGACGTACCAATCGCCCATGAATCGGGGCAGAACGACCTGCGGCACGGGTGTGATGGGCTTCATGGCGCTGTGGGCGCAGGCGCCGGCCGACAAAACGCAGAGCGCTGCCAGCAGGAGCGATCGCGCTTTGCGGCCGGGTGACGCATCGGTCCTGCCGCTCATGCGGGCCGTACGAAGCGGTAATGCGACACCAGCCATTCGCCGCCGCCTGAATACCCGAACAGCTCGGCGCAAGCCATGTAGAACATTCTCCAACGCTGAAACCAGAGCGGCGCGTTGGCGGTTCCGTAGGTATCGGCCAGCAGCTTCATGACGGGCTCGCGGTTGGAGTCCATGCGTTCGAGCCAGCAGTTCGCGGTGCGCTCATAGTGCGTGCCCTGCACCAACCACTGGCGCTCGATGCGCAGGTCCTGCTGAAACCACAGCAGCGTATGAATGGAGGGCATCAGCCCTCCCGTGAAGAAGTGCTTCCCCATCCAGTCGTCCGCGCCGGTGGTCTCGAACGGGTACATGGCGCTGCGGTGGGCAAAGATGTGCACGAAGAGCTTGCCGCCGGGCGCGAGCCAGCCGCGGATCTTCGCCATGAGCGCCTCGTGGTTGCGCACGTGCTCGAACATCTCCACCGATACGCACCGGTCGAAGTGCGCCGCCGGAAGCTGCAGCCGGCTCACGTCCTCCACGGTCATGCGCACGTTGCCGAGCCGGCGCCGCCGGCACTCGGCCTCGATGAACTCGCGCTGCGAGCGCGAGTTCGAGACCGCGTGAATCCGGGCGCGCGGGTAGCGCTGCGCCATCCAGAGAGTGAGCGAGCCCCAGCCGCAGCCGAGCTCGAGAATGTTCTGGCCGTCGAAGAGCTCCGCGCGCTCCGCGTAACGCTCCAGCATCGCCTCCTCGGCCCGGTCGAGGTCATCGTCACCAGGCTCGAAATAGGCGCAGGAATACTTCAGCCGCGCCCCCAGGCATGACGCGAAGAATGCGGGCGGCAATTCGTAGTGCTGCGCGTTCGCCGCATCGGTGTGAATCGCGATGGGGCTTGCGCGCAGCGACTCGACGCCCGCCTGAAACCGGGCGGCCCGCTGCTCGGCATTTCCGGCGAGCTCCGCGGCCAGACGGCGTTTGCACAGCGCACGGATGCCGGCGCGCACGAGTGCATCCGGCACGAGCCCGCGCTCGGCCCAACCCAGGATGCCGGCGCCCCGCTCATCCCGCACGTGCTTGGAATCGATGGCTGTGGTGGTCGCGTTCATGGATGTTCTCGCTCGATGGAGCCGCCGGCCTTTGCGGCCGGCCGGGGAAACCAGGGAAACAGCAGCGGCGTGGATCGCTGATAGCGGCGGTAGTCCTCGCCCCGCGTACGCAGCGCCTGCGCCTCGGTGAAGGGAATGCCGCTGACCCAGCGCAGGAAGACGTACATGACGATCGGGCCCGTGAGCGACAGCCAGGCGCCGCGGCTGCCGGCGGCGAGCGCGACATAGGTGAACCAATGGAGCCATTCGAAAAAATAATTCGGGTGGCGGGAGTAGCGCCACAGTCCGGCGCGGCAGGTGCGGCCGCGATGGGCCGGGTCGGCACGGAAGCGCGCCAGCTGCCGGTCGGCGATCGCCTCTCCGGCGATGCTCGCGGCCCAGATGGCGATGCCGGCCGCGGTCCAAACGGTCGGCGCCGCGGCGGTATTGCGCGCCACGGCCAGAAACGGGACCGAGAACAATACGATGAGCAGTGCCTGAAATTGGAACATCAGGAACATCTTTCCCTGATGGCCGCGCCAATGTTCGCGCAACTGACGGTAGCGGCCGTCTTCGGGTTCGCCGAACACCCGCTGCGCGAGGTGCAACGCCAGCCGCAGGCTCCAAAGACCCGCGAGCGTGCCGAGGAGCGCCCGCGGAAGCGGCGCACCGTCGAGCAATGCGGCGTATAGAACGGCGCCGCCGCCGATTCCCGACGTCCAAAGCACGTCGACGATGCCGGCGTTGCGATGCTTGCGCTGCCACAACCAGCCGGCGGTCATGAGGAGAGCGGCAAGGCTCCATAGGAGGGCCATGCATTGCCCGGCGTTCATGGCGTGCTCCGTTCCCATCGGCGGGCGGCGTGGAAGAGCAGGCTCATGGCGGCCGACCACCCCGCGGCGAGCGCGGCCACCGCGCGGTACGAAGGCGGCACGAAGCGCACCGCGTGGAAGCCGCGCGCCGCGCCCCAGTAGGCGATGGGTCCGCCGATGGCGCCGAACATGGCCGCCCACAGCGGACGGCCGGACAACCAGGCGAGCGAGCGGGTGAGTGTCAGCGAGAACGCGGTCCATAAGGCCAGTATCCAGAGCGGCGCTCCGCCGGGAGGAAGGGCGGGCTCGGCTCCCGCATAGCGCACCCAGCCGAGAGCACTCAGCGCGCCGTCGATCGAGAACCCGAGCACGAACGCCAGGAGCAACAGCCGAACGTCCAGCGAGCGCCGCTTCGACAACGCCATTTGCAGCGCTATGAACGCAGCCGCCGCGGCGGGTCCGAGCCAACGGCGGCTGCCGCCGGCGGTGCCGACCACCGCAAACCAGACGAGCTGGTAGCCGATGAAGTTCGCCAAAGGCCTCATGCCGGGAACCGGGGAGGCTTCGAGAACAGAAGGTGTGCGACCCCGACCGAGCGCTCCCGGAAGCCGCCCTCGCAATAGGCAAGGTAGTAGTCCCACAGGCGGATGAATCGATCGTCGAACCCCAGCGCACGAACCGCGGGAAGCTGCGCGTGGAAGCGCTCGCGCCAAACCGCCAATGTGCGCGCGTAGGACGATCCGAAATCGACCGCGTCGATGAGGGCGAGGTCGCTGACCCTGCTCTTGGCGGTCAGGATGGCCTGCAGCGACGGAATGAAGCTTCCGGGGAAGACGTGCCTCTGGATGAAATCGACCGCGCGCAACGCCTGCGCGTAGCGATGGTCCTCGATGGTGATGGCTTGAATGAGGGCGAGCCCGTCCGGCTCGAGAAGCCCGCCGACCTTTGCGAAGTAGGTTTCCAGGTACTGCGCGCCGACCGCCTCGATCATCTCGATGGACACGAGCTTGTCGAAGCGCCCCTCGAGATTGCGATAATCGCAGAGTAGCACCTCGACCCGATCGTTCAACCCCTCACGGGCGACACGCTGCCTGGCGAGCGTGAATTGTTCGCGCGATATGGTGGCGGTAGTGACGTGGCAGCCCACGTGCCTGGCGGCGTGCACGGCGAATCCGCCCCACCCCGTGCCGATTTCGACGACGCGGTCCGTGGGCTGCAGGTCGAGCTTCCGGCAAACGGCATCGAGCTTGCGCGCGGACGCACGTTCGAGCGAATCGTCCGCTCCGTCCCAAAGGGCGGACGAGTACATGAGGTCGGCGGATAGGAACAGGCGGAAAAATTCGTTGCCGAGATCGTAATGTGCCGCGATGTTGCCGCGGCTTCCGCGGCGGGTGTTGCGGCGTAGCGCATGCCAGCCCCGGAGCGCCCAGCCGCTCAATCGGGCGAGCCCGCGTTCCATGCCGTCGAGCAGATCCCGGTTGCGGACCAGGAGCCGCACCAGCGACACGAGGTCGTCGCACTGCCATTGCCCATCCATGTAGGATTCGGCGGCGCCGATGCTGCCGCCGACCGCGATGGTGCGGTAGGCGCGGAGCTCGCGCATGCGGACGACGACCCGCAGGCTGCGCGCATCGGAGGATCCTGCCCCCACCGTGACGGCGCCCAACGCGTCCTCGAATACGATCTGGCCGCCGCGCAGTCCGGCGAGTCCGCCGATGATCAATCGTCGAAACAGCCGGTGGATGCGCCCCGCGCCGTCCGCGGCCGAAGAATGCGAACCCCCGATGCGGGTTCCGATGAGCTCGTTCATGAATGCCCCGCCACCGGATGGGGATGGCTATGCACGGGATTCCCCTTCACCCACAAGCGCAGGGCCTGCCAGTGAATGGCGGTGATCACGCGCAGCGTCATCAGAGGGTAGCGGCACAGAACGCGCCGAAGCGATGCGGGATCGAGCGGGCGGCGCTCGAGGACCAGCGAGGCGTCGAACTCCGCCGCTTCCCCGTTCAATACCCGCATATGGACGCGCAGATTCCGACCCGGCTCGGACAGGCGCCAGTCGTAGCGGCGGCTCATGGCCATGAACGGCGAGACATGGAACGTCTTCGCGAAGTCCCACGCCCAGAGCGTTCCCCGCCTGGCGGCCCCGGGGATCGGCAGCACATACGCCTGACGCTCGCGCCAGGGCGTATTGGTGATCTCGGCGACGATGCACTCGAGCGTTTCGCCGTCGGGCGCGTAGCAGTAATAAAAGCTGACCGGATTGAATACGTAGCCGGCGTAGCGCAGATGGGTGAGCAGGCGCACGGGTCCCGCGGGCCGCCGGCCGAGCGCGCGAGCCGCGCAGTCGCGCACGGCATCCGAGAGCGGCCGCCCGGGGGGGCCCAGGTAATCGCTGCGCCGGAACTCGGCGAGGTTACGCCCGGCGGCCGACCACAGCCAGCGGCCCGCGAAGACGCGGTCGATCTCGTCGAGATCCAGATAAAGCTGCGCCATCCGGTAGCTGAAGGCGTGTGCGTGCGGGAAATGGCGCCGATGACGCACCACACCCTCATAGACGGCGCTGGCCACGGGCGGGGAGCGGACAGGGGAAGGCGTTTCGGGGTTCACGCCGCGATCTCCTCGCCCGCAGACTGCCGCGTCCACGGGGCGTCGAGCGCGTCCGCCACCTCGACGGCGCTGCGCATACCGTCCTCGTGAAACCCCCAGCCCCAGTACGCTCCCGCATACCACGTGCGCCTTTTGCCCTGGATCTCCTGTTTGCGGGCCTGGGCGGCCACCGATCGGTGACTGTGGACGGGGTGATGATAGCGAAGCGTCCGGAGCATCGCCCGCGGGTCGATCGGGCGGACCGGGTTCAGGGTGACGATCAGGGGATCCGGGGATGCGAGTCCCTGCAGAAGATTCATGCAATAGCTCACGGTGCAGGTCTGCGTGGGAACGCGGGGTACGAGCGCGTTCCATGCGGCCCACGCCCGAGGATTGCGCGGGAGCAGGCTCGCATCGGTGTGCAAGACCGCATCATTGACCTGGTAACGCAGCGCACCCAGCACCTCGCGCTCGGTGGGGGAAGCATCGTCGAGCAGGGCCAGCGCCTGGTCGCTGTGACAGGCGAACACCACCTGGTCGAACGACTCGACCGCCGCATCGGTGGCAAGCTCCACCGATCGGTCACCTCGGGCGACCTTGCGGACCGGGCTGTTCGGGCGCTCCTCGACCGACCAGCGCGAACGCAGCGCCGCGACATACGTATCGGACCCGCCCGCAACCACCCGCCAAACGGGGCGGTTCTGCGCGTTGAGCATTTGATGATTCGCCATGAAGCGCACCAGATATCGGGCCGGAAACGACAAGATCTCGCCGGGCGGGGAAGACCAGAGCGCGGAGGCCATAGGCACCAGGTGGTCGTCGCGGAACGCGCCGCCATATCGGCCATCGCGCAAATAGTCGCCGAGCGTCGGACCCGCATCATCGCGATCGAGCAGGGCCGGCGCCTCGCGGTAAAACCGGATGAGGTCACGGATCATGCCGAGGAAGCGCGCGGACACGAGATTGCGCCGCTGGCAGAACATGCCGGCGAGGCTCGTGGCGTTGTATTCGAGGCCGGTGGCCTCGTTGCGAACCGAAAAGCTCATGGTCGTCGGCCGGGATTCGACGCGCAGCTCGCCGAACAGCCGGGTCAGCAACGGATAGTGAAGGGGGCTGTACACGATGAATCCGGTATCGACCCGGTATCGGCGCCCGCGCAGCTCAATGTCGTGGGTATGGGTGTGACCGCCCAGGTAATCGTTCGCCTCGAACAGCGATACGCGGTGCCTGCGCGACAGCAGCCACGAGCACATGAGACCGGAGATTCCCGCACCGATGACCGCAACGCGCACTGCTTCAGCTCCTCAGAGGAAAGGGCCCCTACCATCCATACGGACGGCGGAAGGTTTTGGATGCACGGCAGCGGATGCGCGGCGTGTGCCGGCCATGGCGAAGCTGGGATCCCACAGGCGATAATGAGGATCGGTCCGAGCCGCAAGCCCATGTAAATCGTTACGCGTTGCAGGAGGTGCCGGATGCAGTTGACCCTCGAGCCCGGTGGCGCAACGAAACGGGCGCTTCAATACGCCCTCGGCCCCACCCTGGTCGCGGCGATCCTCCTGATTGCGCCAGCGGATGGCTCTGAGTCCAATCCGAGGCGGTTCGATGGGGCGTGGACCACTGTGCTTTCCTGCAGCAACTCCAATGGAGCCCTCGGGTACTCCTTCGAATTCGCAGCGACGGTCAAAGACGGGGTTCTCCATGCCGAAAAGGGCACCCGCGGGCAGCCCGGTTGGCTGCAGCTCGACGGCAAAATCCTGGACGACGGTTCGGCGGATCTATACGCGAACGGAATCGTCGGCGCGGCCCCTTTTGCGGTTGGGCAGCGACCTGCGGGCACCGAGTACGGCTACCACGTCTCAGCGCAGTTCTCGGCGTCCTCCGGCAGGGGCTACCGGGTGGAGGGGCGGCCCTGCAGCGTGGTTTTTACGCGCGCGCCGTGATTCTCAGCCGTTGCGGAGCACCGCCGTCAGCGCAATCTCAGGGACGCTCGCCAGAGCCTTGGAGAGCGGACAGTCGGCCTTTGCCCTCGCCGCGATCTTTTGAAAAGTCGCCTCGTCGATGCCGGGCACCGTGGCCTCGAGCGTCAGGGCGATGTGCTCGATCGAGAAGCCTCCGCCCTTCATGACCAGACGAACGGCGGCTTTGGTATCGACGCTCTGCGTGGCGAAGCCGGCCGAATCGCAGGCGAACGAGAAAGCCATGGTGAAGCACGCGGCGTGGGCGGCTCCCAGGAGCTCCTCGGGGTTGGTGCCTTTCTTGTCATCCTCGAACCGGCTCGCGAACCCGTAGGGGTACCCCTTGAGCGCGGCGGTTTCGGTGCTGATCCGTCCCACGCCCTGTTTACCTCGTCCTTCCCAGTGCACGGTGGCAGTCTTGTCGCCCATGGCGTTCCTCGCGTGTGTAAAAAGCCCAAGCGTACTACGGGGCGGCCGCCCCGCCAGCCCCTGCAATGCCCGTCGCGCGTAGGACTTCAGGCGTCGGGCGATTGGCATGCCAATTGCTAAATCCAGTCATGAACCTCATAACGCCCGCCTTCCAGGTACCGGTCATCCCGGTCGCCAAAAGCCCTGCCCCCAGCGAGTCCGCTTCGCAAAGCGGCGCCCAAACGGCCGATTCCTCAAAAAATGCCAGCGGCGCGTCGGATTTTGCGGGCACGTTAAGTCAAGTCCACGCCAAGCCGGCCAAGAAAAGCGATCCCCCCAAGAGTCACGCGGCGGCCCCGAGCGGCGCGTCCTTGCCGTCAGACGGCAGCACATCGCCGCAGGCGGCCGCCGCCGCTGCTGCTGCGCCGGCCCCGGTTTCATCGACCGCATCGGCGGAGGCTGCCGCGCCGCCGGAAGATGCCGGCGACTCGGCGCCGGTCGCCCCGCTGGCCGCGGGCAGCGCGGCCACCGTCACGACGACCCCCGCAGCGACGTCGTCCGCAGAGGGTGCGGTCGCAGCAGCCGCCCCCCCGCCGGAGGACTCCGCAACGGATGAGCTCTCGCCCGACGGCACCGCCTCGAGCGCTGCGCCCGCGCAGAGCGCCGCAGGCAGCAGCGCGTCGGCCCCTCCGAACGGAGCGGGGAAATCGGCGGCTGCCGCGACCATCGTCTTGCCGACGGTCGGGCCGCCGAGCAGTGCGCCGGCCGCCGGCACCCAGAACTCCACCAGCGCGGACCGGCCGGACAAACCGGCCTCCGCAAGCGATGTTTCGGCCACCGCATCGGGATCCGCGGCGGCGAGCTCGGCGCAAACCGCCGCGACGGTTGCATCGGCGGCGAGCGCGAAAGACGCCGCAGCGGGTGCCGCAACCCGCACGAGCGCGGACCCGAGGCCGGCGGCTGCATCGCTCGGCTCCAGGGAATACGCAAGCGGCGACACGGCGGCGGGTTCGGCCGGCGGGGCCGCGAGCGGCAGCCCCGTGGGTGGCGCTCCAGGCACGCAGACCCCCGGTCAGGCACAGATCAATCTCGCGCTCGCCGAGGGTTCGGATGCCACAGGCGCCACCGCCTCTGCGCTGCAGGCTGCCAACGCGGCGGCGGTGGCACCCGCCATGGTGCAGGCGCCCGTGATGACGAGCGTCGCAACCGCCGGCGCGGACGCCTCGGCATCGGTTTCGGCGACGGCTCCGATTTCGTCGACCGCGCCGGCCGCGTCGGATTCCGCGGGACTCGCGGGCGACGGCAGCTCCCATGCGCACGACGACGCGAACGACTCCGGTGCCGGCCTCGGCGGGAGCGGCGGCAACGGCGCCGCGGCGCTCCAGCAGCTCGGCGCCGCCACGGCGTCGTCCTCTAGCGATTCCACCCCGGCCCCGACGCTGCGCGTGAATGTCCCCGTGGATAGCGCAGAATTCCCCCAAGCCGTGGCGGACCACGTGTCCTTCGCCGTCGACAACAATTGGAGCAGCACCAAGCTTCAGGTCAATCCTCCGCAGCTAGGCCCCATCGATCTGCAAATCGCGGTGCAGGGCGATCATGCCCAGGTCATGATGAGCACGCACAGCGCGGTGACCCGCGAGGCGCTGGAATCGAGTGTCCCCAAGCTCAAGGAAATGCTGGGCTCGCAGGGTTTCACGCAGGTCAGTGTCGACATCTCGCAGCGTTCGTTCCAGGACCGATCGGCGTTCAGCCAGCCGTACACCTCGGCCAAGCCGTCCGGAACATCCGCCTCCGCCGCGTCGGCTTCCGTGGCCGCGCCGTCGGTCGCGGCGGTGCGCTCCGTCGGGGTTCTCGACGCCTACGCCTAGCAGCCCGTGCGGGTCTGACCGGCCGCGGCGGCGGGTCCACCCCTCAGGCCAGGCCGCCCGAGATGGAGATGATCTGGCCGGTGATATAGCCGGCTTCGGGCGAGGTCAGATAGTTCACCAGGCCCGCCACTTCGTCCGCGGTGCCCGCGCGTTTCATCGGGACGAGCTTCGCGATGGTCTCGGCATCGAACACCGCATCGCTCATGCCGCTCGCGACGATCCCCGGGGCGACCGCGTTGACGGTGATGCCCCGGCTCGCCACTTCGAGACTCAGCGATTTGGTCGCGGCGTTCAGCGCGCCCTTGGCCGCGGCGTAATTGACCTGGCCGCGGTTGCCGATGAGGGCGGTCACCGATGAGAGCGTGATCACGCGCCCCCAACGGGTTCGGATCATGGGCAGCATCAAGGGCTGAGTCACGTTGTAGAAACCGTTGACGGACACGTCGAGCACCCGCCGCCACTGGTCCGCGGTCATTCCCGGAAATGCCGCGTCGTCGTGGATCCCGGCGTTGTTCACCAGGATCTGTACGGGATTCTCCTCCACCAGCCGCTCCAAAACCGCCCGCGCCGCCTCGGTGTCGGTTACATCGAACGCCACGGCTCGCGCCTGTCCTCCGGCCGCGACGATCTCGCGCACCACGGTCCGCGCCTCCTCGAGCCTGCGATTCGCGTGCACATGCACGAAATGCCCCGCGGCGCCGAGGCGGCGGCAGATCGCCGCGCCGAGGCTCCCGCTGCCGCCGGTCACCAGGGCCACCCTGGGGGACGCGCTCATCGCGTCGATCCGGAGAGGGAAATGCGATCCGCGTCGAGCACCACGGCCGCCCTGCCGCTGATCAGCCGCGAGGCGGAGGATCGCAGCTCGAACTCGTACAGCGCCGTGCCCTGATCGCCCATGATGCGCACCGCCTCGCACAACACATTCGAATCCACGTCATCGAGACGCGTCGCCCAGAAGCGGACACCCCGCACGCTGGCCAGGAGCCCGGCGCGAGGCCTGCCGGCGGGGCTTTCCGCCAGGGCCGCGCCGTGCACGGCCATGGTCTGTGCCGCCAATTCTATGCCGCAGGCGATGCCGAGCCTGCCGTGAGCGCGCAAGGGGTGGTCGGCGGCGCGATGGACGCTGCTCGAGCAGACGATGCGATCCGCGCTCCAATCGATGACCCTGTCGATGAGGCACATGCGGCCCTGGTGCGGTATGCGCTGCTCGATCCAGGCACGGCCCATGTTCAGCGGCATGGCGTCACCTCGACGGCAACGCTGTGCACGTCCAGATACTCGAGAACGACGCGTCCCGGCTCGTCGAGCGCGAGCCGGCGCATCAACGGCAGCGCTCGCGCCGCCGGAATCCCGCGGCGAAGCGCCTCGAAGCGCGGGTCCTGCATGACCTCGGCGCTTCCGGCGTCGAGCTGCGCCGCGAGCCGGGCCACCGAGCGCTCGTCGCGGTCCGGCGCCAGCACGAGGGCGATTCCGAAAGCGTCCGGCAGCGGCCGCTTGGAATGCAAGGGCGGCGGATACTCGGTGTCGTAGGCGGCCAGCAGCACGGGTGCGCGGTCGACGCAGACCTGCGCGAGCGCTTCCAGGAGACCCGCGCAGAAGCTGCCGTCGAAGGCGCACAGCACGGTCGAGGCCGGGGTGGCGCCGGTGGCGATGCTCCAATAGCCCGCGGAAGCGTTGTGCACGGAGTTCGAAAAACGGGTCGGCGAGATTTCGCGCGGCTCCGACGCGAGCGCCTGGCAGATCTCGTGGCAATTGTGTCCATCTCCGCCGGAGGACGAGAACACGCTGCGCAGTCGCTCGGGAGCGGCGTGCGCATGGGCCACCGCCTCCGATGCGATCGCGAGCGCGAGTTTCACCACACGGCCGGTGCGGCGCCGCTCCGTGGCGGGCAGGAGCGCGGGCGCGGGCAGCACGGTCGGCTGCGGCGCGTAGCCGGAGCGGCCCGCGAGCACCGCCGCGGTGTCCGGCCAGCCGGACATTCCCGGCCCGAGCACGCCGACGCCTTGCACGAACGCCTCGAGCATCATCCCGCCCGCCCGAGGATCAGACTGCAGTTCGTGCCCCCAAATCCGAACGAGTTGCTCAGCATCCGTGCAACGGGTGCGAAACGCGTCTTCGTGAGGTAGTGCGCTGTGAGCGACGGGTCGACGCGCCGCGTGTTCACACCGGCCGGCATCAGGCCGCGGCGCAGCGCCAGCGCGCCGATCACGGCCTCCAACGCGCCGGCGGCTCCGAGCGTGTGGCCGGTCGCGCCCTTGGTCGAACTGCATGGAGTGGCGGCTCCGAACACGGAGGTCACCGCCTGACTCTCGGAGCGGTCATTGCTCGGCGTGCCCGTGCCGTGCAGGTTGATGTAGTCGATGGCGGACGGCTCGAGGCCCGCGTCCGACAGGGCGAGCTGCATGGCGAGCCGCGCGCCGCGGCCTTCCGGATGAGGCGCCGACATGTGATACGCATCGTTCGACTCCCCCACGCCGAGCAGCAGCACATCGTCCCCCTCCGTGCTGTCCGATACCCGCTCGAGGAGCGCGAATGCGGCAGCCTCTCCGACCGAGATGCCGTCGCGTGCCTCGTCGAACGGACGGCAGGGCGCGCTCGAGCAAAGCTGCAGCGAGTGAAAGCCGTAAAGCGTCGTCAGACAGAGCGAGTCCACCCCGCCCACCAGAGCGACATCGATCAGATCCGCCTCGAGCATGCGCCGCGCCGTCGCGAACACCTTCGCGCTCGAGGCACAGGCGCATGACACCACCACCGCGGGTCCGGCGAGATCGAGGCGCCGGCGCACGTAGTCCGCCACGGAGAAGGAGTTGTGGGTGGCGCCGTAATCGAAATCGGGCGGCAGCTCGCCCGAAAGAGGATCGCGCCGGCGATAGGCGAGCTCGGTCTGCAGGATGCCCGAGGTGCTGGTGCCGAGGAAGACGCCGCACCGCCGCCGTCCCCGGCGGCGCGCCGCCCGCTCGACGGCCTCATCGAACCCGTCCTGCCGCAACGCGAGCTCGGTCAGCCGGTTGTTGCGGCAGTCGAACCGTTCGAGCCCGGCGGGAAGCGCCTGAGCATCGACGCCCGCCACCTCGCCCACATGGGTGTCGAGCGTCACCGTCTCGAAGGTGCACGGCTGCAGGCCGCTGCGTGCCTCCGTCACCGCGGCAAGCGTTTGTTCGAGCCCCCGGCCGATGCAGCTCGTGGCCGTGAACGCCGAAACAACCAGGGGTCTCATCGGCCGCCGTCCTTCATGCGAACGCCGCGCGCAGGGTGACGGGGTGCAATTCCCGGCTGCGCAGCGTTTCCAGCAATCGCGGGAGCACCTCGACGATCACGGGTGTCCCCAATCTGCCGCGGGCGGCATGCCCGTCGTGCAGGAGAAGTATGTCCCCCGCCGCGAGCGAGCGGGACAGGCGCCGGTAGACCTGCCCGGACTCGCGGTTCACGGTGTCGAATCCCCGACGCGTCCAGGTCGCGAGCTGCAGTTGCAGCCGACAGAGCACGGGATCGAGAAACGGATTGCGCAGACCCGCCGGCGCCCGGAAGAAACGCGGGCCATCGCCCGTGACCCGGGCGATGGCGCGCTGGGCCCCGAGGATCTCGCGCTCCATCGCGCGAGGACCCATCAGCGAAAAGCTGTGTCGATGGTGCTGGCTGTGATTCTCGATGGTATGCCCCAGGCGCACGATTTCGCGCGCGAGCTCGGGGTGGCGCTCGACCCGCTCGCCCACGCAGAAGAAGCTCGCCCGCGCGCGGTACATGGCGAGGAGCGAAAGGACCTGCGGAGTCACTTCCGGATCCGGCCCGTCGTCGATGGTGATGGCGACTTCGCCGCGGCTCGCGCTGCTGACCGGCAGCCGGGTGAGATTGGGGCCGAGCCAGCGGCTTCTCGGCCAGAGGCCCGCACCGGTCAGCACCGCGTGATCGAGGATCACCGTTCCCAGGGTCCACGGCCAGAGGCTCGGACGCATCAGCGTCACCGCGGCCGCTCCCACATGCAGACCCGCGGAGGCGTACAAAAGCGGCGACGGGGCCCAGCGCGGCGGCTTTTCCTGGCTCATAGAACAGTCGAACTCAAAAATCGCTCCCACAACATGCACCAGGTCGGCCAATCATGACCTCCCTCCACCACATCGACCCTGTCGGACGCCAGCGCCTGCGCCAGAAGGGCGTGACCTTGCGCGAAGCGGTCCCCGCGCCCATAGCCCAGGTACAGCGGCCGCGCCGGGGATCCCGGGTCCCTGCGGCGGTCCCGAAGGAAGCGCCATATTCGACGCTCCTCGTCCGATTGCGCAAGCGGCCCGGGGTCCCAGGCCGCGAGGCCGGGTGCGGCGGCTATCTCGGCTATCAGTTGCCGATTGCCGAGATATGGCGCCAACAGGCAAAGCCCGTCGTACCCTTCCGAATGCGTGGCGGCGTAGTCCAGGGCGAAAAAGCCGCCGAGCGAGATGCCCGCCAACCAGATCGAGCGGCAACCGGCGGCGCGCGCCGGCGCCACGACCTCGCGCGACAGCTTCTCGATCACGCGGCGATCGCCGACGTGATCGAGCTCGACCTGAACGAATTGAAGGTCGACTGCGGCAGCGTGCGCGCGCGCCGCGGCTTCGAATCCGGCCCGCACGAAATCCGCCGGGCCCTGGAACACGCCCGGAAGCCATACCACACGAACGGGAGCCACCACTCCCGCCGTCGCCTCGCAAATCATACTATCCATGGGGGCGCGCGCGCTGCGTTTTCCCTGCCGAGACGGGGGTCAGTATCCCGGCGAATACGAGGGCCAGCACCGCACCCGGCGCGACCGTCGTGCCGAGCGCCTCCAGCACCGGGACCCCGGAGAAGGACAGCAGGCCGAAGCCGAGGACGGTGCACGCATTGGCGATGCAGAGCGACGCCAGGGTCTCGCCCGTGTCCCCGCCATCGCCGTGCCGCGAGTCGAAGAACAAGGCGTAGTTCGATCCGACGGCGACGATGAGCAGCATCCCGACCAGATGCAATATCGTCAATCGAACCCCGGACAGCGCGAGCGCGGCGGCGACGACCAGCACCGCAAGCACGAGCGGCGCAAGCACCCGCGCGACACGCCCCGGCGATCGCAGGGCGATGAGCAGAAGCACGACGATGGCAACGCAGCCCGCCAGGGACAGGCGCATGGCGTCGCGCAGGTAGTCGGCGTAGAGCGCGTCCGATTGCTGCTTCAAATCCAACACCTCCGCGCCACAGTGCGCAGCCTCGAGCGCGAGCCGCACCCGGGCAACATCGATGGACGGCCGGCCCGGGTCGGCCGCGTGCAGCGGCAGCAGCGCACTCCATCCGCCTTCCGAGCGCATGGTCAGGGACTCCAGGGCCGCCGCCATCGAGGTGCCGCCGAGATCGGCGGCGCTCATCAACGGTCCGCGGCGCGCCGATTCGACATCGCTTTCGAACGGACCCAATTGCGCGGCGTCGAGCGGCAGATCCCGCGCCGCGATGCCAAGATTGCGGGCGAGCGTCGCGGGGTCCGGCAGGCTGGCGCGCCGCGCGGCTTGGGTGGCGAGGCTCGGCAGATACACCGCCGGGTTGTCGACCCCTCCGATGACCTTCTCCGCGATCAAAGGCCCGAGCGCCCGCGCCGCGCGCTCGGCGCCGGCCAGCGCGGCATCGAGACTGGCGCCCGACACCACGACGAGATCCAGCGAATCGGGGGCGCCGAGGTCGGCCCGCAGGCGGGCGTCGAGGCGCAACTGAGCGGCGGGGATCGGGCTCAAGCTCGAGAGCTCACGGCTCCAAAGCGTCTCGCGGCCGCTGAGCAGCACCCCGATCGACGCGGCGGCGAGAAGCAGGGCCAGAGCCCACGGGACGGCCGCGCGGGCCCGCAGGGCACGCAACCGGCGCGCGATGTGCGAGCCGGCCGGGGCGAGGTCGCGCACCGAGAAATTGCGCGGCAACAGGACGGGCAGAACGAACCTCGTCACCGCAGCGGCCGCGACCAGACCGCTCACCGAATACGCGCCGAGCTGTGCAAGGCCGGGGAATCCCGACGGCAGGAGCGAGGCGAACCCGCACACCGACGTGAGCATGCCGAGCCTCATCGTGGGCCACAGCCGCCGCTCCCAACGCTCCGTTACGCCGCCGGCGGATTGGATGAAAAAATAGATCGAATAGTCCACCGCCTCGCCGATCAAGGTGATGCCGAACCCCAGCGTGATGCCGTGCACGAGGCCAAAGCCGAGCGCCACCGCGGCCACCCCGATGAGGGCGCCGCTCGCCACCGGCAGAAGGCCGAGAACAAGGGCGGTGGGCGAGCGGTACACCAGCAGCAGGATCATGGCGACGAGCGCGCTGCTTGCGATGGACAGGCGCATCACCGCCCGCTCGATTTTGGCGCGCGAGGCCACGGCGAAGACGCCCGGTCCGCTCATGACGAGACGCACGGTTCGAGCGGGGGCCGCGGCGGTAGCGCGCACCGCCTCGAACGCGACGCGCACCGCGGCCAATGCGTGCTCCTGGGCGTCCGTGTCCGAGCCCGCCGCCGTCGTGTCCGCGATCAGGAGGCTGCGCGCGCCATCCGCGGACGTCCACACGCCGGCCTCGCGCCGCGGAGCCTGCGAGCGTGACAGCTGATCGATCACCGCGAGCATCTCCCCCGTGGGATCGCGAACCACCAGGGGCTGCAGCGCTAGCCCCTCGGGCGATGCCAGATCCGCAACCGTCTCCTGCATGGATTCCTTCAGACCGGCGGCGGTGAAGTGTTCCGGCGTGACCGCCGCGCTCAGCAGGTAGCGGTGCGAGAACAGCAGTTCGCGGTCGCGCTGCGCCGTGGCCTCCCCGCCGTTGGCCACGTTCGAGAATTCGCGGTCGGCTCGCAGCGCGCGCGCGAGCGCCTCGGAGAGTCCGGCCCGGGTCCCGATGTCGCCTCCCTCGAGCGCGATGAGGATGAGGCGCGAGCCCGGCCCGTCGCGCAGCTGATCCACGAGCAGCCGCTGAGCCGGTGTGGGACGAGCCGGCAGGAACGCGGACAGATCGGCCACATAGCGAGCATGCAGCGCCACCCAGGCGGCGAGCGCCAGGCAGCCGAGCCATGCACCCACGGCCCACGCCCCGCGGGCGCTCATGGCGCCGGACGTTCGCGCAGGGTCATGAGCGAGCGGTCGCCGTTGGCCTCGACAATTTCCACCCTGGAGAGCACGTCGCGCGATCCGTCGATGCGCACCCGCGAGACGATGCGCGAGACCTTCGGATCGCGCGGGGAGAGTGTCAGCATCCAGCGCTCCAGGTTGCCGGCGAAATCGACGTCGAAGGCGCGTTCGAGCGCGGGCAGATCGCCCGCCAGGGTCGCGCGCAGGCTCTCGATGAACGGCGCCAGGGTCGGATAAGCCGAAAGCTCCAGCACGTGCGTGCGGCCCTTGCGTTCGACGGTCAGCTCATCGCCATCGAGCACCAGCCGCTCGGGTCGCGGTTCGACCGTGCGCTTTTCGAGCCGGCGCGGCGCGTCGTAGGTCATCACCCCGAAGGATTCCACCGGCCGCTTGAGCACCGCCAGAAAATGCTGTTCGACGAAGTCCACCTGCCCGTGGCGGCGCGCCGCGAGCAGGCGCATGAGTTCCTGCAGGTCGTCGGAGGAGGAGTGGACCGTCGGCGGCGAAACGGCGAGCAGTGCGGCCAGCGCCAGCAATGCCGGCCATCGCGTCGCGCTTCTCGGAGAGGGCCGGCGTCGCCGCCGGATGCTTTGCCGCCTCATGCGCCCGATTGGTCGGATGGCCCGCGCCAGAAGTCGAAGAAATTGAACCAATTGAAGGGATCGGAGCGGCAGTAGCGTTCGAGGAGCCGGGCATAGCGCTCGATCGCGCGGTGCACTTCGGCTTCGCGTTCCCCCGCGGGTATCTTCGAGAAATCCGCGATGGTCTCGAAGACCACGTGGTAGCGGTTGCCTCCGCGATAGAGTCCCGCCATGAAAATCACCGGTCGCCGCAGAATCGCGGCCGCCCGCATCGGCCCGATGGGCAGCCCCGCCGGGAGGCCCAGGAGGGTCACGCGGTGCACGGGCTCCTCGCCCAGGGTTCGGTCGCCGAGCACGCCGACGAACGCGCCCCTGTCGAGGCGGTCCGCGAGGCGCAGCATGGCGTCGATCTGTCCGAGGGGAATGATGTCGGGCTTCGCTTGGTGCCCGATCGCCGCGAGCAGGGCGTTGATCTTTCGTGCATTGTGCTCGTACATCGCCATCGATACATGAAGGCCGGGCTGCCGCCGCCCGACACTCGCCATGACCTCGAAACTTCCCAAATGCGCACCCATCAGGAAAGCGCCGCGGCCGGCGTCGAGCTGCGCCTGCATGAGCGACTCGCCTTCCACGCTGCACTCGAAGCGCTCGTACTGCCCGTTGACCAGGTAGACACGGTCGTGAATGCAGGTGGCGAAATACAGCACGTGCTTGAACCGCTCGAGGGTGCCCGGCGGCCGGCCGAGCGCCAGCGTCAAATAGCGGCGCGAATGGCGCAGCGCCCGCGGCGAGAACAGGAAGAAATATCCGGCGATCGCATGGAGTACAGGACGCGTCGCGCGGCGGCCCAGCCGCAGCGACAGCCAGGCCATCCACCCGAGCAGCCGCTGACTGCCCCGCTCGCGGTAGTCCCTCCACTCCGCGGGCCGACTGCGTATTCCTTGAGCCTCCCCCGCCACGGGAGGCGTCTCGAGCGCTCTCGTCGGCTCGGGCGTCATCCCGCGTCGCCCGCGGCGGCTCGAGACAGCGTTCCGGCGAGTGCCGACCGATCCGCGACCCGGACCGCAAAGCGTATCGCGCCGTCCGCGATGCCCGTATGCTCGATCGTGAGCGCATCCCCCGGACGCACGGTCTCCAGGAACTTGGCCGCCGTCAGCTGCCACTGCGTGATGTCGACGCCCAGGTCCAATTCGATGAGCCGCAGCGCTTCGTCGAGCAGCACAGCCCCCGGAAGAATGGGCATTCCGGGGAAGTGCCCCGCAAATGCCGGATGATCGGCGGCGACGCCGATCGAGTGCCGATATCCGGCGCGCTCAGGAGTTGCCATGTGGCGAGCGCCGGGAGGCGCGGGGCTCTGCCGCGTTCGTTGCCTGGTCGATCAGGGCCTCGAGCGCCTGATGCGGCAGCTTGCCGGTGGCATTCCTCGGCAGCCGGCTGACCAGCAGCAGCGGGCGGGGCAGGAACACGGGGTCGACGCGTTCACGAAGGCTTTCCAGCAGCGAGGCGACGCTCAGCCCCGGCGCGACCGCCGCGGCCGCCAGGCGCGCAATGCCGGTGGCGCCCCCATGATCGCGTTCGCGCAGAAAAAATGCGCCGTCCTGCACGCCCGGGATGGCGTTCAACTGCGCATTCAGATAGCCGAAGGAGCTGCGCTTGCCCGCGACGTTCACCAGGTCGGCCGTGCGTCCGTGCAAGGTGAATTCCCGTTCGCCGCAAAGCTCGATCACATCGCACATCGGCGTCATCTGCTCGACGTGGCCCCCGTGCGCGTAGGTCTGCCCATTGTCCGCGCGCAGCATCACGCCGGGGAACAGACGGAACGCCTCCGATTCGCTCGTACGCCGTATCGCGATCTGCCCGGTCTCGGTCGACCCATAGATTTCCAGCAGCGGCGCCCCGGAGCGGCGCTCCGCCTCCCGCGCGAGCTCGGACGACAGCGGCGCGGTGGCGGACACGATGAGGTCGAGCGCGGGCCAGGCGAGGCCGGCGGCGAGGAGCGTGCGCAGATGCACGGGTGTGGTGATCAGTGCGCGCGGTCGCGGCGCCTCGTTGAGGGCCTTTACGATGTCGGCGGGATAGAACGGGCGCTCCGCCGTGAATGCGTTGGCGCTCTGCAGCGCCACGAGCACCGTGGACTCGAAGCCGTACATGTGCTGCGGCGGCACCGTTCCGATCAGGGTGAACCGCCCGGAGCCGGCGATTGCGAGCTCGCCGGCCTCGGCGCGGACGCAGGCGGCGAGCCGCCCCCAGGTTTTGCGATAGGGGAGCGGGGTGCCGGTCGATCCGGAAGTGAACACGACCGCGGCGAGCTGGTCGTCGGAAATTTGCGGCACCCGGTTCGCCGCACCCGGGCGGACCTCCGAGTCGGGCAGCCCCGGGGCAACCGGGTAGCGGACGCGCGGCAGATCGATGCTGCACCCCTCGTCGTCCGTGAGACAGAAGGCGTCGGGGGCGAACTGCACCAGATGTCTGATGACCTCGGGCGTGTGAGTCGAGGGCAAGAGGCTCACCCGACCCGTCATCAGGCTGGCCGCCAGGCCGACCGCGAAGCGATAGCGGTCTGCGCACGCGTTGAGAACGTGGCGGCCCGGCGGCAGGGAGTCGGCCAGGCGCTGTGCATCATCGAGGAATTGCGCCACCCGCAGGGGGCGCCCACCACGATAGGCAACGATCGAGTCCGCCGCGGGGTGAGAGAGGAGGGAGGTCACGTCCATGCGATCACCGGCTCGACAGGAAAACCCGCACCGAGGCGAGGATGCCGCGCCGCTCCGTATCGGGGAGCACATGGCGCCTGACGACATACTCGACCACGAACATGAGCCCGATCAAGGGCAACGCGATGAAATTCACGAACAGCGACCACACCGTCACCGGGGCCCAGGTGTACAGCCCCAGGATCGTCAAAGCGAGCGCGCCGAAGAAGATGGCCCAAGCCGCGGTGACCTGCCGGGTGTAGCGAACTTCGCGCGCCGTCAGCGGACCGTGCAGCCGATCCGCCAGGCCGGTGCAGAGGGCGACGTTTCCCCGGCGCAGGGAGCGCCCGAAACCGAACGTCAGGAGGCCGTACATCCCGCATTCCTGTATCAAGTAGATCATGGAAAACTTCTTCTCGAGCTGCGCCCACCCATCATACAAGAGCAAAGCCGCGATCACTGTCAGAGGCCCGGCGATCCAAGGCGGCGTCGAGCGCCAGAGCAGCCCCAACCCCACCACGAGCGGCGGGGCGAGGGCGAGGACGATTCCGACGCCCGTGATGGCGTGGGTGTTGCAGTAATGCGATAGGCCCGTGTAGGCCGCGAGCAGGACACAGGCCGCAGCAATCTGCAGCCCCCGGCCTCCGTGCCGGATCACCTGGATCTCTGGGTCGCGATGTATTCTGCCAAGTGCCTCAAAGAACGGAAGATTTTATGGTTTTCCTGGCTGTCCGCGCGCAGTTGAACGCCGTACTTCTTGGACACGATCAGCGCGACCTCGAGTATATCGATGGAATCGAG
Organism: uncultured Gammaproteobacteria bacterium; assembly: GCA_963736185.1. Taxonomy (GTDB): domain Bacteria; phylum Pseudomonadota; class Gammaproteobacteria; order Steroidobacterales; family Steroidobacteraceae; genus Bog-1198. Next base: position 53,872 of record CAVTNZ010000105.1, read on the forward strand.
TCCGAGGCCTTCGCCGTACAGGGGCGCGTCCGGGTCGATGTCCTGGGGCGCGACCTCCAGATTCAACGCCTCCACGAACAGGGTGGCGAGCTCCCGCTGCAAAGTGATGTCGGCTGGCGTCGCCGAAGGTTGCGTGAGCGACGCTTTGTCGGGCATGGGACTTCTGGCTTGATTCGGTTCTGTAAGGGTATTCGAGCTGGCATCCTCGTGCCGCTCGGGGCTCATTATATAGGGGCGCGCCGGGGGGGCAACCGGCCCGCCCGGCACAGGCCGGGCAGTCCCCCTGTTGTAAATTCGACAAAAGCGCATCGGCGGACTGTATGCTCGGGGATCCATGCAGGCGCCCCATTCACCCCTGACTCAATATTACGGCGAGGAGCGACATCGAGCCCGCTGGGTACGCGGATTGTTCGACCGTACCGCGGGGGACTACGACCGGATGGAGCGGGCGATGGCCCTGGGGAGCGGCTCCTGGTATCGGCGCCGCGCTCTGGCGCGCGCCGGGCTCCGGCCCGGCATGCGCGTGTTGGACATCGGGACGGGCACGGGGCTCACCGCGCGGGAGGCCGCACATCTGGCCGGGGCGGCCGACGTGATCGGGGTCGATCCGAGTGCCGGCATGATGGAGCGCGCCAACGTACCCGCGGGAGTTCGTCTGCTGCGCGGAACGGCGGAGCAGATTCCGTCGCCGGCGTCCTCGGCGGATTTCCTCTCCATGGGATACGCGCTGCGGCACGTGGGCGATCTGTCGTCGGCATTGCGGGAGTTCGTGCGTGTCCTGGTGCCCGGCGGCCGGGTGTGCCTGCTGGAGATCACGGCTCCGGAGAGCAGGTTGTCGCGTGCGGCCCTGAAGATATACATGCGGGGTATGTTGCCGTTGATGGCCCGCTGCCTGGGTGCCCACCGCGACACGCCGCAGCTTATGCGCTACTACTGGGACACCATCGAGACCTGCGCACCGCCAAGCCTCATCCTCTCCGCCATGCGGGAAGCCGGCCTGGTGGAAGTCGATCGCCACGTGGATCTCGGCATTTTCTCCACCTATTGCGGGACCAAGCCGCCGCGCTAGCGGCGGGGCCGCCCGCGGGCGCGGCGCGCGGCGAGCAGCGGCAGCCGGACCAGAAAGCCGGCGAACAGGCGCAGGTGCATCCAGGTCAGAAGCACGTTGTCGCGCCAGTAATTGAAGTGCGAGACGCCGCCCTCGTCGGGCCTGAAGTAGCGCACCGGGGCGGGCAGGTTGATCGCCGGAACGCCGCGCCAGGAGAGCCTGACCGCGGCTTCGGCGTCGAAATCGAAGCGGCGCATCCACGGCTGGCGGCGCATCACGCGTAGCAGCGCATCGACCGGATAGACGCGAAATCCGTAGAGCGAATCGCCGATGCCCGACCAGAGGGTCTCGAGATTCACCCACCAATTGCAGATCTTGCGGCCTCTCACGCGCAGCAGCGGCGCGCTCGAATCGAACACCGGGCAGCCGAGGACCATCGCGCCGGGGTCGGCCTGGGAGGCTCGCATGAACTGCACGATGAGGTCGGCGGGATGCTGCCCGTCCGAATCCATGGTCAGGGCATGGGTGAAACCCAGAGCGGCCGCCTGTTCGAGACCGTGCAGTACGGCGGCGCCCTTGCCGCGATTATCCGGCAACACGAACACACGCAGTCCAGGCTCGGTGGCCGCCATGGCCGAGAGGCGCGCGGCCGAATCATCGGTGCTGCCGTCGATCACCACCCATACCGGGTTCCATCGGTCCAAGGCGGCGCGCACGGTCTGGTACACCTTGGGACCGGGGTCGTAGCTCGGGATGAGCACCAAATGGGTGGTGGAGCGCTCGGCCATGTCAGGCGTCCGGCAACCATCGGGACAGCAGGCCGCCCTCGAGCTCACGCCGATAGTACGCTTCGAGCGCGGCCGTGAAGGCCGGCACATCGCGGGGCGCTTCGAACCGCCTGCCCAATCGCACCTTGTAGACGATGGGGAGCTCGGGGCGCCGGAACAGCGGCCAGCCCTTGCTCAGGAACGGCGAGTCCGTTTCGATGATCAGCGTCTGCACCGGCACCCCCGCGTGTTTGGCGATGAGGCCCACGCTGCCCGCCAGCGAATTGAGAGGCAGACGCGTGGTGCGGGTCCCTTCAGGAAACAGCAGCAGCAAGCATCCCTGGCGCAGATGAGCGACGGATTCCCTGATCAGCTGGCGGGAGGACTCGTTCGGTACGTACCGGGCCAGGCGCGAACCGGCGCCGAGGAACATATTCTTCATCAGCCCGGCCTTCATGACGCACACGACGTTCGGATGGCGGGTGACGATGAGGAGCGCGTCGATCAACGAGGGATGGTTGGGGGCGAGGATCATCGGCGGCCCGTCGCGCAGCGAGTCGAGGTCGGTCAGGTCGAGGCGATAGCTGCGTGTGATCGACAACGACCAGGCGTAGAGCCGGAAGCCGAGCATGATGCCACGCCTGCCGACCCGGGTGCCGGGTCCGGCGGGCAGGATGTAGTACAGCGGAAGCGCGAACACCGACCACGCGAGGCATATGAGCCCGAGCAGCGCCAGCGACATGTAGAGCGCGAAGTACTCATACAGGATTTTGAGGGGGCGCGGCATCGGGTGCGTTTGCTTCGACCGTTCGGGGCGTCAATCGGAGATGTTGACCCGCTGCGAGGACGTGCGGATGGGCCACGCGATGCCGAATCCCGCGGTCCAGTAGTGGTCCCGTTGGATCAACGGACTGTCCTCGAATGCCGCTCCCGCCAGGCTGTCGTAGCGCACGAAGGCACCCACCCAGTATTTGGGGAAGCGCTTCGACAGCGCGCTGAGAAATTCGGTGCCCGCGTACCCGCCCGAGGCCTGATACTCCGGGCGCGACGGCGTGGCGTATTGCGCCTGGACCGAATAGAAATACGAGTTGTAGCGGCGGTTCGCGAACAGCGGGCCGGCGAGGAAACCGAGCTTCCAGGCGTCGTATCCGACGTGATCGACCAGATCCAGCGTGAACCCGGGGGAGAACGTCCAGCCTATCGCCTGCGGCGGCGATTCGATCGCGAATGCCGAGCGCAACGGCATCCTCAGCTCCCATTTGACGCGGGCATCCGCGCTCCGCCAAAGATGGAGGTCCAGCGACACGCCCGCCTCCACGGTCGATCTGAGCTCCGGCATCGCGCTGCGGGTCCGGTCGTTGCTCACCGGTGTCGTCGCGTTGAAGCTCAACTTGAGCTGCACCCAATCCTGATCGAACAGCCGCGCATGCACGCCGTCGCGATCCGTCTTGAGGAACGTGCCGTTGTACAGCACATACGGCACGGGAACCGGATAGACGTGCGAGCTGTCCGCGCCGCGATAGTCGTCGTAGCCGAGCACTCCGACGCCCAGACCGAACTCCCAGAGGGGCTCTTCGCCGGCGCTGCCGGACGCCGGTGCCAAAGCGGCCGCCCAGAATATCGAGGCGGACAGCGCCAGCGATGTCCGTCCGCCCGCTCGCCGGCGCCCCATCAGCCGCCGGTCGATAACTCGGACTCGACGGGGCGCATGTTGGCGGCGCGGCGGAGCAAGCGCCACAACCGGCAAGGCAAAAACAAAAGTCCCAAACAAGAGCGTCAGATGGTGGCCGGCACCGGCCGCAATAAAAAGCACGCAGGCCTTGAGAAAAGCGCGTCCACGGCCAAAGCGTAGCCACTCGTAAAGAAACGGAAGCGCGATTAGATAGAGTGGCGCGGCGGTTGTCGTCGGTAACTGCCCGGCGTTGTAAACCAGAAAACTTTCAGAGCCGAGGAATACGCTCGCCAAGGCTGCAATCGAGGCGGCGCGCGGGTTGACCCACAACAGCGAAAAGCGGTAAACGCCGATTACGAGAAGCAAAATAGCAATTAGTTGCACGGCCATGTAGGCCAATTCCAATCCCATAATCCGCGAAAGCACTGCAATCCAATAATGTGGCATCGGAGGATACGTGGTTTGGCTAAAGCCTGCAAACCATTTTGTATTCCACGGATCGAACCAATGGTGCACATAATGCGAGGAAAAGAAGATGTGGAAGTTCGCGTCATAGGATTGCAGCGGCAACTTCATCAGGAGCAGCGGTAGATGAACCGCCAATCCCGCGCGTATCTTACCAGATTGCGCGACATCATTGCACCGCAGTGGGAAAATCGGAGGTGACCCACTTAAAGTTTAAGAGGGCGAACGGGTGCGCGCCCCAAAATCAGGCGGCCGCGAAGGATGGTTTCATAGAGGCCTGTCCGCCCCCAGTGCCTTTCGGGGCGGACAGGGCACGCTCAATTTCAATCAGAGTCACCACCGGAAAATCGTTCAAGATAATATGCAGCAGCATGGGCACGCTTGCTTCGCCATTCCTTCGTGGACCTTGCAGGAAAGGCCCAGGCTAGCTCCTCAATCGGGCCGCGGGTAATGAGCACTGCCGAACATGAATCTACTGCGCGACAACCAGCTCAATGGAGGAATCAGCGGTTATTCTCGATCCTTGGTCAGGAGTCTGTTCGATCACTGTGCCCTTGGGCCATTGCAAGGATGCGGTAAATGTCGTCTTTGCGAGCTTCAGTGCAGCCCGGGGCTGCGGCCTCGATCCGCCTCCATCAGAGGCATTCCAACCAACCACGGCATTACATATGCGATTGGGCTTCCTGTTGCGCGACCAGCAAATCCACGCGAGGACTCGCGGCGCGTGTTCCCGAAAATGGGCTCTGTTGCAAAACCGTGTCCCCAAGCGCTGCAGGAGCCGAAAGAGATTGTCACCTCTTCCAAGTTGCAGTCCCG
>CAVTNZ010000106.1:0-70884 GCA_963736185.1 uncultured Gammaproteobacteria bacterium
CTGGTTCGCCGCGGTCGTAAACGCCGGCCAGCTCACCACCAGGGTTCCCGCGCCCGGTTGCCCGTTCGCCAGATACACCGTTCCCTGAACCGTCGTTGTACTCACCGCCTGCGCCGGCGCGATTGCTGCCATCGCCGTCATCATCAGCAGCACCGCGGCTCGGGTGCCCCATCCTTGCCGGCTTATTGCATTTCTGGCCAGGGTCGGGTGGCACCGCTGCGCCACCGCGATCTTAGATCCGTGCCCCATCCTTTTCGCGCACTTTGCGAAAAGTACGGCAATCCGCAACCAACCATCCTTCATGAGCTTCATTCCCATCGCACCCTTCTTTGCACCGCGCGTTCTATCTCCGCGGTTATTCCGTTCCACCGCTCAAAGCTTTGCCACTCCGAACCAAATACTACGAATTAAGAACTACGAACTGCGAACTGTTCCCCGTCTTCTAGTCCCTACGTCCCTAGTCCCTGGTCCTTAGTCCCTGCTCCCTGATTTTCCGGCTCTCTTCCGCCCATTCCGGTCTCTGACTTTCCTTCCACCGCCTCGAAGCTCTCGCTCTCCCACTCATCTTCCGATCCCAGCAGATCCGCCGTCGTCAGCCCGCCATGTCTTTTCGATACCCCGTCGCCCTTATTCTTCTTCTTCTGGATCAGTGAAAGCATCATCTCTGTGCTGCGCTTGTCTCCGCTCATCACTTTGTCCACTAATGCACTGGCGATCTCATCGCTTTCGACTTTGATCTGCTCCTTCACTGCCTTGCGCAGCACTTGCCTTGCCTTCGGCTTGTTCCCGTCTCTCTTCGCCCCTCCGTTCCTGCTCCTTCTGCTGCCCTTTTTCTTTTCCTCCCGTTTCGCCCCTCGTTTCCAACTTCGCTCCGCACCGCCTGTATCTTCACTCGCCTGACTGCCGGGCCCTTCCCCCTTCGCCTCTTCAATCGCTGCCGCGGCTCCTTCCGTCTTCTTGCCGTTCTTCTTCGCTCTCTCTGCTTCCTTGTCAAATTCCTTCTTCGCCATCTCCCACCACCATCCACCTGCCCTGGTATCTAACCGCCTTCCCTCGCATCAATCGCGGGTGGGGAACTCGCAAAAACACAAAGGGGCAGCTCGAATCAGCTGCCCCTCCTCATTCATCAACAAGTCCGTAAGCTCTAGTCCATTTTCCACGGCCCAGGTCCACGGCTTACGACCTGCTCTACGCGAGTCGCCATCTGCAATCTACAGTCCATCGACGACTGCTCTCTGTTCTCTGTTTTTCGTTCTTGCTTTCAAGCTTACTGAATTCCTCTAAAATTATCCGCACTGTTCGCCAACAAAATTTTCTCTGCAGTTTCAGCAACTTACACGCAAAATCACGCTTCCGCTACTTGACAAGCTCAAATCAGGCTCCGCGCCAGACTCCGATCCGGAGTCACCGTCAACATGCCTTCCTCGCTGGGATCACTTGAGTCCTGCCACACGCGCCGGAGACGCGATGGTCATTAGCTCCGCACTTTAGCGTGGCGTAGGATAACGAGACTTGCTTGAAGCCCGTAGAGGCGATGCAGCTCTATTGCGCACGGCGAATCAGTGCTTCTTGAGCCGGGGAGAAGACGCCCATCTCGGAAACAACCGTCGTCGGCCGCGGACGCAGCGATGTCGCATCCAGTGCCACACTCATTCAATGCGCAAGGCTTTTACAGGGTCGATCGAGGCCGCGCGCTTCGCCGGGATGATGCCGGCAATTGCCGCTGCAAGCACCAGCACTCCAATGGCAATCATCATCACCGGCACATTCATGCTCGTGATTTCATAAAGCTGCGACTTGACGTACCGCACACAAAAGATTGCCACCGGGATGCCGATTGCCAGGCCCGCAACTGTCTGCAGCATGGCTCCGCGCATCACCGTTCCGATCACCCGGCTGCGTGCCGCTCCCAGCGCCATGCGGATGCCGATCTCCGGGGTACGGCGGACCACGGTGAAGGAAGTGACGCCATAAAGACCGATGGCGGCAAGCAGAAGCGCCAGCAACCCGAACAGGGAAGTGAGGCGCGCGATCAGCCGCTCCTCAATGAATCGATCGTCAATCTGCTGCTGGAATGTCTGGAACTTCACGATCGTCAGGTTGGGGTTGATGCTCGCCAGTGTGCCGCCTACGATCTTCTCAAAACCGGGAATCGGGCGGCTGGTCTGGATCACCAGCGCTCCCGCATACATCGATTGATCCTTTTCCAGGGGACCGTTCGGATCGTTCGCGCTGCCGGCGCGCTGCGTCAGCGGCAGAAAGTACATCGCGTGGTTTTTCCAGTAGACAGTCGTATATGTGGTGTCCTCCACCACACCGACTATCTCATGGGCTCCATCCAGGCCAGCCTGATCGGGTCCGGAAAATCCAAATCGATGTCCGATCGGATTGCGGTTGCCGAAGAACTGCTTCGCGAACTCCTTGTTCACCACGGCAACCGGCGGCGCATTCAGCGTGTCCTGTTGTGTGAAGCCGCGGCCCATCACCACATGTGTCCCAACTGAGTCGAAGTACTCCGGTGTGGCTTTCACCCACGATGCGCCCTTATTCAGATCTGGATCGCCCTGGACCTTCACCCCCGATCCCCAATTGTTGTCCTCCATCGGCGTGTAAGTGGCCAGTCCAACTTTCTCAACGCCCGGCAGTGCATGGAAGCGATCGACGATCGTCTGGTAAAGCGGCTCGACTTCAGTGTTCTTGTAGCCGGCCGCTTGCGGATTGATGTGCGCGATGTAGCGGTTCGTTGCATCCAGTTTCATGTCCACGTTTTCGGCCTTGCTCAAGCTCTGCGCAAAAAGCCCCGCGGCAACCAGCAGCACTAGCGAAAGCGCGGCCTGCAACACCACCAGCGCGCGCTGCACGAACGATGCTCCGTGGGCCGTCGTCCGCGCGTTCGAGCGCAACGCTTCCGCAGGCTGCGTTCGCGCCGCCATCAGAGCCGGAGCAAGACCAAACAGGATCCCCGTAACCAGCGAAAGTGCAAACGCGAATCCGATTGCCAGAGGCGAAGGCGAGGCGCTTACCGGCATATTCTGTTGATCCGGAAAGGCAAGCGCCAGCAGCGCGTGCGCTCCGAGATAGGAGACGGCAAGGCCCAGCAGGCCGCCCATCCCCGACAAAAGAACGCTCTCCGTTAGCAGCTGGCGCACAATCCGGCTCCGCTGCGCGCCAAGCGCTGAGCGGATCGAAAGCTCCGCCCGTCGGCTCATACCGCGCACCAGCAGCAGGTTAGCGATATTGGCGCAAGCCACCAGGAGCACCAGTGCGGCAATCCATTGCAGCAGCTTCAGGTGGTCTTTGTAACCGTCTTGCATGTTCTGGATGCCGCCGCCGCCGGGTGTCAGCACTACATGGGTGCGTGGGAGGACCTTCTTGGCGCGCTCATCGGTAAATGTCTTCATCGGCGCATACTCCTGCTTCAGCAGCGCGCTGGTCTTGGCCTGCAGGGCCGGCAATGATGTCCCCGGCTTCACGCGGCCGATGATGTATGCCCACCGCGTGTCGGGATCGTTGAAGTACGGTGCGCCAATCACCGCATCCATCGCGTTCATGGGGAGGAAATACTTCGGCGGATTGGTATCGATGCGGTCCCCGTAAAACCCCTTGGGTGCAACACCAATGATCGTGACTGGTTTCGTATTGATATAAAACTCGCTTCCCACCACGTTCTTGTCGCCTGCATAATCCTGCTGCCACGCGTCATAACTCATCACGGCAGTGATCGGTGCGCCCTTCTGGTCGTCGCCATCCAGAAACAGCCGGCCCGCCGCCGGCGAAAGACCGAAGACGCGGAAGTAGTTCCCGGAAACAAAGGTTGCCATCACGGATTTCGCTTGCGTCTGCCCTCCACCGCGGCGAACGGTGATAGGACGCCACGCGTAACCCGACTCCATCGCTGCCAGCTCTTCGAACTCCGGCAGGTCTTTCTTGAACAGGTAATAGGTGTCTGTGGAAAAGAGCGAGTAGGCCCCGTCGTCGTTCCAGCCGCTGTTCACGCAGCAGTCATCCGCATTACCGATGCGGATCAGGGTCTTCGGATCGGCAACCGGCAGATTGCGCAGCAGGACGGCGTTCACCAGTGTAAAGATTGCCGAGTTGGCGCCAATTCCAAGCGCGAGCGTAAGCAGTACGGTAACTGTAAACCCCGGTGTTTTGCGCAATTGGCGGAATGCAAACGCTAAATCCTGCAGCAGAACTCCCATCGGCTACCCTCCGGACACACGTTGGCCTGCGCTAATGCTACAGCACGTAACATACCAAACGGCCGTCGCCGCCGGCCTCCTGAAATCAGTGGGTTAACGGGCACAAAAAAGCGGACCGGCGTTCGCAATTGAGGTAGCGTGTTCAAAATCGGACGCTTTCACTTCGCCCTGACACCGCTAGCCCCGCTAACGCCGCCAACTCCGCTAACTCCCCTTCCTGCTGCTACCATTTCCCCTATGCCGCATCTCTCTGGCAGCTTCTTTAGAGCTGCACTTTTGGCCTTGATCGCGCCCCTCGCCTGTCTCGCTGTGCTCGCCCAGGATGCATCCTCCCCATCCAATAGTGCCCGCCTCGACCAGATCCTCTCCAGCATTAACACCGGATATATGATCGGGAAAGTTGCCGTCTCGCCCGACGGCAAACGTCTCGCCTGGGTCATGGGCAGAGAGATCCATGTCGCGCCCATCGATCACCTCGCCAGCGCCCTTCGCGTCACTGCCGCCTCCGCGCCCGAACAGCGCTGCAATGAGCCCGATCTTGCCTGGTCCCCCAACTCATCCTCGCTTGTCTTTTCCTCCGATTGCGCCGATCCCCGCGAACAGCTCGATCTCTATCTCTCTTCACTCGACGGCAGCGCTCCCCGGCGCCTCACTTCGCTTCACGGCGACATCAGTTCTCCCGCCTTCGCGCCCGACGGAAGCCGCATCGCATTTCTCTACGTCGAAGGAGCTACGCGTCCAGTTGGCGCTCTCGCCGCGATGAATGCGCCCTCCGGCGTCATTGGCGAGGATCACATCGAAATCCAGCGCGTCGCCGCTGTTTATGCTGATGCCGCCCAACCCTCGCCTGGCAACTTCGTCACGCCCGCCAATCTCCACGTCTACGAGTTCGACTGGTCGCCCGATTCCAAATCCATCGCCTACATCGCAGCCGATCCGCCCGGCGAAAACAACTGGTGGGTCGCCAAGCTTTATACGCAAAATCTGACTGCCCCAGAGACCGGGGCTGCCCCATCCACTTCGAATCCGGGTGCCCCCGGTCCCTCGCTTTTGGGGACCGGGGAGGCCACGCCTACCATGATTCTGAACCCCGTCACTGTCTCCGGCCCGCTCCACGGCCTGCAAATCGCCGTTCCCCGCTGGTCGCCCGATGGCCACGCCATCGCCTTTATCGGCGGCCTGATGAGCGATCAGGGATTCACAGGCGGTGACGTTTGGATCGTCTCGTCTGATGGCGGCCTGCCACGCGACCTCACTCCCGGGCGCACCACATCGTCGCAGTGGATCGCATGGGGCGACGATGAACACATCTATTCGGATGAGATCGCAGGCGGCAATTCGCAACTCGTTCGCATTCGCATCTCGGGCGATCGCGCCGGCGAAAGTGTTGCCACCAGCTTTGCGGCTCCCATCTTCAGTTTTCCCGGTTCCGCAGGTTCGTCTCACTTTGAACACAGCCTTTCGCCAACTGCCGATCGCTCTCTCTTCGTGTTTGTCGCCAGCACGTTCAGTCACCCTCAGGAAATCTGCGGGGCAGGCGCCGCTGCGCCCGCTCCTGTTACCTCAGGCGACTTCGCCGGTCTCTCTCAGATCTCCCATTTCAACGATGGCATAAAACCCACCTGGGGGCCGGTCGAATCCATTGAATGGACGAACGAAAACTTCCACATTCAGGGCTGGCTTCACTTTCCTGTGAATTACGATCCGTCGAAAAAATATCCCCTGATCGTTGAAGTTCACGGCGGTCCCGCAGCGTCCGAAGAATCCCGTTGGGGCGCCTCTTTTCCCTTCAGTACAGCGGTTCTTTCCGAACTCGGCTATTTTATCCTCGAGCCCAATCCACGTGGCAGCTACGGCCAGGGTGAAGCCTTCACCCAGGCCAACCGCAAGGACTTCGGCTACGGCGATCTCCGCGACATTCTCGCCGGCGTCGATACCGTTTTGGCGCATGATTCTGTCGACCCCAATCGCATCGGTATCGACGGCTGGAGCTACGGCGGATTCATGACCATGTTTGCCGTCACGCAGACCCACCGCTTCCGTGCGGCGGTGGCGGGGGCAGGCATCTCCGACTGGCTCTCCTACTACGGCGAAAACTCCATCGACCAGTGGATGATTCCATACTTCGGGGCCTCGGTTTACGAAGACCCACAGGTCTACGCAAAAAGCTCTGCCATCAATTACATCAGGAACGTCTCCACCCCTACCCTGTCTCTCGTCGGTGACCGCGATGGAGAATGCCCGGCTCCGCAATCGTTCGAATTCTGGCATGCATTACGCGATCTGCATGTTCCTGCGCAGCTTGTCGTCTACCCCAACGAAGGGCACGGAATCGCCGATCCGGCCCATCGGAGAGACATTCTTGAACGCACGGTTGACTGGTTCTCCCGGTACATGCCACCCGGCCCGTAAGCTCTATGATCGAAGCCAATTACCTGCCGGTTCCTGCTCGCCAACTTCCTTCGCAAGAGTCTATCGAATCAGCATCACGCAACCAGGCTGACGATGCCAGAGGTGGGCCCGTCCTGATACACTTTTTTCTTGGAGATTTCACTGTCGTTTCGCCTCTCCAGCCACCCGCGGCGGCCTGCCGCCGGCCTCATATGGCTTGGCTGCAGATCAGCAATTGCCGGCCGGTTGTGGGCAGGTGATGGGCGGTATTAACTCATTTTTCTTTACGTGCTCTTTGAGACCGTTCCGCTGGTCGATGGCGCGGAACGGGGAGGATTCATGCGGCGGTTCTTGACGCTACTTTGTTTGCTCGGCCTGGCTCTTCCAGCAGGAATTTCAATTTCCGGCTGCATTCGCAACCCGGCAGGAAAATATTGCAACGGTCTCGGTTACGGATTGTTGGATACTCAGGTCGCTTCCATCACATTGCAGCCCCAGATCGCGGGCATTTCGCTGGCATACGGCCAGACAGTTCAGTCCCAGTCGCCCAGCGCATTCACCTGCAAGGGCGGCGCTGCTTCCGTCGCCTCAGGAACTTATCACTACGGCACGACGAACAATCAATTGGTGGATATCTCGCCTTCCGGAGGCATTTGCGCTGGCACGTGGAATCGCAACACGGGCGGCGGCATTGCGCGGCACCGGGATGTTGCACTTTGGCCGTCTCGATCAGCTTAGCCTTGTCGTCGTGGCAGGTAACGCACAAGTCCTTCACATTTTTTTGCGTCAGCACCACCTTGCCGTCTTTCGCGGGTGCGTGACCGTGTCACAGCTCTTATCGGCAAATGGCGGATGCAGAAACTTGGCCATCAGCTTGGGTTGTGATGACTGGTGCGGGTCGTGGCGCTGCAGGCAATCCGCCGTGCCAAATGGCTGATTCTGATGCGCCTTCTGCAAGTCCGCATCTTTTGGATCATGGCAGTCAACGCAGAGAGCCGGAGCGCTCTTCGTCAGATGGAACCGGTTCTCAGGAGTTGGGTCCGCGCCCGTCTTATGCGTACGTGGCACGTGTCGCAACCCATGTCCAGGGCAGCGTGCCGGCTCCCTTTTTCGGGAACATTCAACCTTGGGTATGACAGTCGAGGCATAGATTCTTGCCCTTTTCCCCGCTGGTCGGTTTGAGCAACTGATTCTTGTTATCCGATTCGTGCGGGTCATGGCACTTGATGCAATCCGCACGGCGGAAATACACTGTGCCTTTTCGTTCTGGATGCATCCTTATCAGCGTGACAGGTGAGGCAAAAGGCGGAAGAGGTGGTGGTAGTCAGCTTGACGCGAGTCACGTCTTTGTTGACCCGAATTCGTGGCAACTCGTGCAACCCATCTGAATCGCCGAGTGAACTGCCTTGCCTTTGGTCTTGTCTTGGTGACATTCGAGGCACGTCTTTGGATCGGCCTTCGGATCCAGAGGAACAGGGTGTACCGCGCAGAAGAGGCGTGGTGAGCACAGCACCGCCAGGCTCAGCGCAAAGAGGATTTTTAGCGCCCCCCAGGTCCCGCAGAAAGGCCTGGTCGGCCCCTGGGCGCACAAATGGCCCGGCTATCCGCAACCCGCGGGCCATCGCGGCCCACCCCTGCCGGTGGCCAACGGCGCGCCGGGCCCGGGCGTCGATTGGCTGCCGGTCGAGGTGCGGTGGTGGCGGCATTGGCTGCTCGGCGAGGCGAACGGGATCATGGAGGAGCCTCGGTTCTGGGCTTTCCGCGAGGATCTTCCCGCGGCGGTCAGCTATCCCAGAGACACCGTCGGCAGCTGGGTCTCCGAGCCCACCTGGCCGGCTCCTGACATCGAACGTCAAATCTGGCACCTCAACGCCGGTGGACTGTCGCGACAGCCGGGCCCGGAGCGGCTGCTCGAGCACGCGACCGACCTCAACATCGGGTTTGCCAACCGGACATCGAGTCCGTCGGGCGACCCTGCCACGTGGTGGCGAGATCAGGCGCCCGATGACGCACGCTCGCTGCATTTCGATTCGCCACCGCTCGAACGCACGCTGGACATCATGGGCGAGCCGGTCTTCAGCCTGCGGCTGCGCGCCGACAAGCCGGTTGCCAAGATCTGCGCCCGCCTGACCGAAGTCACGGCGAACGGGCGCTCCAACTTCATCAGCTACGCGTTGCTCAACCTCACCCACCGCGACAGCGACGTGGCACCCGCCGCCCTGGTGCCCGGCCAGGACTACGATGTGCGCATCAAAGGCCATTTCTCCTGTTACCGCTTCTCGCGCGGCAGCCGCATCCGGGTCGCCCTCAGCGAGACCTGGTGGCCCGTCGTGTGGCCCTCCCCGGAGCCCGTCACCTTGCACCTCACGGCCGGTCTCTCGACGCTCGAGCTGCCGGTGCGACCCGCCCGGATCGGCGAGACGCCGCCGTTCGAGGTGTTCCACGACCGCTATGCGGTGCCCGGGACGGCACCCGCACCGGCGCTTCGGGCACTCGACGGGGTGGAGATTTCGGGCGAACCGGGGAGCCGGACGTTCAGCCTGACCGAGGGATCGCTCGAGCCCACGGACCAGCGCAAGATCGCCGGGGTCGGCACCTCGTTCAAGGAAGCGTACCGGCTGCGCCGCTGCATCCGCGAGAACGACCCCAACAGCGCGCAGATGGAGGCCGAGGCGATCAACCTGTTCGAGCGCGGCGAATGGCGGATCCGGTTGCGAGCCCGGTGCCTGTGCCGCTCGACGGCGACGCACTTCATCTGTTCGGAGACCTTCGAGGCCTGGGAGGACGGGCGTTCCGTGTTCTCGCGGACCTGGGAGAAATCCATCCCCCGGCTGCTGGTCTGATTCTCATGCGTGATCGACATCGTTCGCTTGGACTCGGCGCACCCATCACGCGGCGCGATTTTCTGGGAGCCACGCTGATCGGATCGGGCGCCATGCTTCTCGGCGCGCCGCCGCCCGCCCGAGCCCAGGGACTCACCTCGCAGTGGAACGGCTACGCCGGCCTCGGCGACTACGCCCGCTCGAACGGGAACGTCGCGTCCGTGGTCAACGCGGCGCACGGAGTTCGCGACGGCATCTACGAATCGCGGATCGCGTCCGCCGCGCCGGTCGACGAGCCGTACGATCTGATCATCGTCGGGGGAGGATTCGCCGGGCTGATCGCGGCCTACGAATTTCACAAAGCCCGTCCGAACCGGCGCTGCCTGGTGCTCGACAATCAGCCGATATTCGGCGGCGAAGCCAAGCAGAATCAAATGCTGGTCGATGGGGTGATGTTGACCGGTCCGCAAGGCTCGAACGGGGCCGTGGTGCCGAGACCGGACAATACCTATGCCCACGTGGTCGGGCTGTGGGACGAGATCGGGCTGCCCCGCTCCTACGATTACGTCGACCCAACCGGCGCGGCCGGCGCGCTGAAGTTCGCGCGCGACCATTACGACCCGATGTATTGGCACGAAGAAGCCGCCTCCATCGGTTATTTCTTCGACAGGCCGTTCGCCAACCGGCAGGCTTGGGTGGTCGACCCCTGGTCCGACGACCTGTCGCGGGCGCCTATCTCGCCCGAAATCCGACGCAATTGGCTGAAGTGGAAGCACGCCCCGGTTCTCACGCATGGCGATGAGGCCTCGACGAATCGCTGGCTCGACTCGATGTCGTATGGAGATCTCATCGTGCGCGAGCTCGGACTGTCCAAGGATGTGTTCCGGCTCTCGGATCCGCTGGTGGCGACCGCCGATTACGGCGTGAGCTCGGATGCCGTCTCGGCATACGGCGCCAAGCTCCTCGGCCTGCCCGGCACGGACACCAATGCCATATCCGGCGGCGCGTTCTCCTTCCCCGGTGGCAACGCCGCGATCCTGCGCCACATCGTCAAGGCGCTGCTGCCCGAGGCGATCACGGGGTCCCGCACGTTCAGCGACGTGCTGTACGCACCGATCGACTTCGGTGCTCTCGACCGCCCGCAGCACTCCCGCATCCGCCTGAACGCAACCGTCGTGGCGGTGCGCCACGATGGCGACCCTGAAAAATCCAGGAACGTCGACGTGACCTATGCGGTGGACGGAGAGCTGCGGCGGGTCCGAGGACAGGCGGCGATCGTCGCCGCCGGCGGTTGGATCACCCGCCACATCGTGCGCGATATGCCACCCTCCTACGTGTCGGCGTATGCTCAATTCCACCACGGACCGATACTCGTGGCGAACGTGGCCGTCCGCAACTGGAAGCCGCTCGCCAAACTCGGCATTTCGGCGGCGCACTGGTTCGATGGCTTCGGATATTTCGTCAACGTCCGCCAGCCGATGAAAGTCGACGGCGTGCCGGTGCCGCTCGACCCGTCCAAACCCGCCATGCTCACGCTCTACGTCGGCTTCCCCCAGGCAGGTGTCCCGATCGACCGGCAAACCAGCGCCGCGCGCGGCATGCTCTTCGCCACGAGTTATGCGGATTTCGAACTGCAGATCCGCAAACAGCTGCAACTGATGTTGGGCAGCGCAGGTTTCGATGCCAAACGCGACATCGCCGGCATCGTTCTGAACCGCTGGGGTCATGCCTACATCGCTCCGCAGCCCGGCTTTTATTTCGGAACGCCGGCGACGGCGGCGCCGCTGGAAGTGATCCGGAAGCGCTACGGCCGCATCGCCTTCGGCCACAGCGAACTGTCCGGCCGGCAGAGCTGGGGCCGCGCAGCCCAGGAATCGCGGCGCGCGCTCGGCCAAGTGCTCGAAGTGATCGCCTGATCAGGGCGGCCGTGGTGGGAAGGCCAATATGCCGCTCGTGTAGGTCTCCACCACCTCGCTGATCGGAGTGCCGTCCGGCAAGGCCAGGAGCGCCCGGTGCTCGAGCAGCGCGTGAGGGACGAGGAGCGCCGCGACCGCGCTGTCGGCCGGGGCGGGCGGCATCATCTCCCAACCATCCGGGAGCGGGCGCCAGAGCAGCTTCGATGACAGCGTACGGCGCCGGAAGTGGAGTTCCCGGACCACTTTCCCGAACGGGACGTCGGAAGTATCCAGCTGCCGGTTCATCTCGGGCGTCAGCCGCTCGGGGACGTACCAGTTGTCCGCCTCGGACAATATCAACCGACCGCAGCGCAGCCGCACTCTTCGGTAGCGGACGGTCTCCGCGGGGCCGATAGCCAGCACTTCGCGCTGGTCCGCCGGCAGCGGTTTGTCCAGCGGACCCGCGGCGGGATCTCGCTCGGCGACGATCCGCGGCGGCGAGGCGAGCCGATGAGCCTCGCACCACTGCTCCAGGGTCAGCGTCGCGCTGTCGTGAGTCAGCAACTCGGCATTGAACGTTTCCAACAGCGCCATCGCCTCGACCCGCGCGAGGAACGTATCAGGCCACCTCGGCCGATGAACCGGTCCGGCTTCATCCGCCCGGACCATGAGCGAGGTTGCCAACGCGATGCCGCAGGCGCACGAGCGGATCCACATCGCACGGGTTTTCTTCGCCCTCGCCTGCCCCGCTGACATTCTCATGGGCTTCGCCGCGCCGCTTTCGCGCGAATAAGCAGGTCGCAGGTCACAGTTTTCGCATGTTCATCGCGTGAGAAAAATTGCACGGCGGTCAACCCTTTATCGTGTGACATCCCGACGGTGCTGCGTATTATGCAATGAGGATCTGCATGGAGAAGACCCGGGTATGACTCGCGCACCGCTGAAACATTATCTGCTCGCGTCGGACTTCGACCAGACCTTGAGCTTCAAGGACTCGGGCATCGTGCTTGCGGAGCTCCTTGGCATATCCGGCTTCGAAGAGCGCGTGGCGGGTCTTGCCCGCAGCAACCTCGTACAGCAGGGCGGCGAGCTAGCCTACCTGATCCGCCACGATCCGGAATTCCGCAGCGTGCGCCGTGAGCACCTGCAGGAAGCCGGCCGCCGCATCCGGCTGAAGCATGCCATCCCCGCGCTGGTCGATTTCATGGCCCATGATACGCCGGGTTGTCGCTTCGATTTCTTCGTGATCTCGGCGGCGCCGCGCGAAATCGTCATTTCGGCGCTCGATGGAATCGTCCCGCCGGAGCATATCTACGGAACGGAGCTGGAGTTCGACTCTCTCACGGGCGAGGTGCGCTCGATCAAGCGCGTGCCCGCGGGTTACGGGAAGGTGGCAGTGATCGAGGAACTGGAGCAGCGATTGGGGATCGCCCCGGATCGGATGATCTACGTGGGCGATGGCAGCTCCGACGTCCATGTGATGCTGCACGTGAACAACCGCGGCGGCTTCACCATCGCGGTATCGGAAAACAGGCAGCTCGCGCGGATCGCGCAGAGCACGGTCGTCAGCGACAACGCGTTCAGCATCTTGGTGCCGATTCTCGACCAGGTGTTGGACTGGGAGACGCGACGGATCAGGGATCTGTTCGAGTCGTACGGCCTGACCCTGAGCGGCTGGGAGAGGGACCGCACCGATCGCGTGCAGATCAGCGAGCTGTTGGCCTACCCCGCGCAGGCGCTTGCCGGATGAGCCATTCGTGGATCGATGGCCTGGGTTGGACCGCAACCGCCGTATTCGTGGGCTCGTATTTTTTCTCCAAACCCTCGCTTCTGCGCGCGGTGCAGATGTTCGGCGCGGTGCTTTGGATCGTGTATGGGCTGCTCATCGGGGCCTCTCCGGTCATCGTGGCGAATGCGCTGGTATTCACCGCGGCCGCATGGACGGTTTTTCGGGGAGCCCCGCACGTGAGCCCCGGCGAGGACGGGCCCCGCTGAAATAGGACGGCCGCGATTGTGGTTAGATTGGGGTTCAATGCATGTGCTGGCCGCCGTTGATGGCGATGTTCGCGCCGGTGAGGAATGCCGCCTCGTCGCTCGCGAGATAAGCGACGAGGCCCGCCACTTCCTCGGGTTTGCCGAGGCGGCCGACGGGAATCTGCGGAATGATCTTGGTCTCGAGCACCTCCTTGGGAATCGCCGTCACCATCTTGGTGCCGATGTAGCCCGGAGAAATGGTGTTGACCGTGACGCCCTTGCGGGCCACTTCGAGCGCCAGAGCCTTGGTGAAACCGTGCATGCCGGCCTTGGCGGCCGAGTAATTGGTCTGGCCGAAGGCGCCCTTCTGGGCGTTCACCGAGGAGACGTTGATGACCCGGCCCCAGCCGCGCTCGACCATCCCGTCGCACACCTGCTTGGTCATGTTGAAGCAGGAATCGAGATTCGCGTGCATGACCGCGTCCCAATTGACCTTGTCCATTTTCTTGAACGTCATGTCGCGGGTGATGCCGGCATTGTTCACGAGCACATCGACGGGCCCGAGCTCCCGCGTCACGCGCGCGATGCATTCGTTGCACGATTCCCAATCGACCACATCGCAGGGATAGGCGTGAAACTCGAACCCCTCGGCCTTCATCGCCGCCAGCCATTGCGACGCGTTCGCATTACCGGGAGAGTAGGTCGTGACCACCGTGTAGCCGAGCGCGGCGAGTTTCCGGCAGATGGCCTCGCCGAGGCCTCCCATTCCGCCCGTCACCAGGGCGATTCGTTTTGTCGTTGCCATGAGTCCCCTCCACCAGTGGTAAGGAACGGTAAGGGGTCGCTACGGCGGGGTCAATACAGGGGTATTCCATACGGCACTGCGGTCTCAACGGGTGCATACTCTCCAGCCGCTCTGCGCTCGCAGCGGGCGGGCCGTTGAAACCGGCGCGGTTACCTCAGGTGAGCCGGGAGAAATCGGGCGTCCGCTTCTCGAGGAACGCCGTCATCGCCTCCCGGGCCTCCGGGGAGCCCAGCTGGCGCTCGAAATGCACGCTCTCCTGCCTTAACCTTGCCGCCACTTCGGAGCGGTGGGCGTCACCCTTGAGCAGTTCCTTGGTGAGCCGCAGGGCCTGCGGCGGCTTGACCGCCAGCGCGCCCGCGCGCTCCGCGACCACGCCGTCCAGAAGGCTTCTCGGATGGACGGAGTTGACCAGTCCGAGATCGCGCGCCGTCCGCGCATCGAACCGCTCGCCGAAAAATAGCAGTTCCGCGGCCCGTTGATGACCCATGATTCTCGGCAGAAGCAGACTCGACGCCGCCTCGGGAACGAGCCCCAGATTCACGAACGGCAGCTGAAAGACCGCCTCTTCCGCCGCGTACACCAGGTCACAGTGCAGCAACAGGGTGACGCCGACGCCGACCGCCAGCCCATTGACGCCCGCGATCAGCGGGGTTGCGGCGCTCGCGATCGCCGACAGGAAGCGCATGACGGGGCTGTCCTGCGCCGCCGATCGGCCGACGAGGAAATCCTTGAGGTCGTTGCCGCTGCTGAACACATCGTCGACCCCCATGATGGTGATCACGCGAATCGCCGGGTCGGCATCCCCCTCCCCGATCGCCGAAGCGAGAGCCGAGTACATCTCGCGGGTGAGCGCGTTCTTCTTGCCGGGCCGGTTCAATTGAATGCGCAGCACGCCCGCGGCTTGCGACACCAAAACATGATCTGACACGGCGGCTCCCCTCGAACATGGTGTTGGGATACATTATCGCTCATGAAACGCGCGGCATGCGGATCGCCCCCGGTATTTGTGCCAATGAATGATTTCGCTACCTGAATGGCGGCCGCCGACATCCGCGATCCGACCGGACGCATCAAGCAGACCACCCAGCAGGCGCAGAACAGCAAGGAGCTGCCGTTCCGCGCAAGGCTCAAGGGCGGCACGGCGCAAGCCTTGATGTCGGCCGCGGCCGCCGTCATCGCGTACCTGCCGACCAGGCCGCTCGGACTGCACGAGGGTTTCTGGGGGTCGATCACCGCCATCGCGGTGGTGCAGGCGGAGCTCAGCGCAACGCAGACCTCGGCCCGCGATCAGTTCACCGGAGCGGCCATCGGCGGCTTGATCAGCGCCCTCGTCTTCACCTTCGGCGGGCAGCATCTGCCGGCCTATGTGGTCGCGCTGGTCCTCTCCATGCTCGCGTGCTGGCTGCTCAACGTTTCCACCGCCGCGCGGCTGGCCGGATCGACCGTGACCATCATCATGCTGGTGCCGCACGCGGGCACCGGCGGTTGGAAGATGATGCTCTCGCGCGTCGTCGAGGTCGGCTGGGGGGTGGCCGTCGCCATCACCATCGTCTGGCTCGTGACCTGGGCCGAGGGGAAAATCAGCCCGCCTCGGCCGCCCGGCCCGGAAGCCACGCCCCGTTAGGACCTAACTAACTCCGGGGCCGAGGTCACGACCGCCGTCGAGCAGCCTCTCGACTGCGATAATGAAGGCGCTGTCTACCAGTCAATGACCTGCCCCACACCCTCGGCAGAGGCCCGCTGGAAGACGTGATGCCCCGCGGCCAAATCCTGCGCAGCGATGCCGAGCGACTTGTACATGGTCACCTCGTCCCGGGCGCGCCGGCCGGGGACGATGCCCGCCGCCACCTCGCCGATCTCACCGAGGATGTGCGAGGCGCGTATCGCTCCCTGTTCAAGGGCCCTCAAGTACTCCCCGCCTTCGTGAACGGTCGAATCCCTGCGGTCGACGAAGAAGCGCGAGCGCACGACCGCGGGGGTGTCGACCTCGGCCGCCGTCCCCACGCTGGATCCGACCACGTTCACATGCGCGCCGGCAGCGAGCCATGCGCCCTTGAGTATCGGCTCGCGCGCCTTGGTCAGCGTGCAGACGATATCGGCTCCCCGGACCGCCGTCTCGACGCTGTCGCATACCTCGATCTCGATGCCGTGTCTGGCGCCCTCGGCGCGGGCGAACAGCCGGCCCTTGTCGGGATCGCGTGCCCATACCCGAACCCGGCGAAGGGCGCGCACGCACAGCATCGCGCTCAAGTGACTCTGCGCCTGCTCGCCCGCGCCGAGCAGCGCCAAGTCGCCGGCATCGGTACGCGCCAGCCAGTTCGTGGCGAGCCCGCTTGCCGCGGCGGTCCGGAGGGCGGTGATTTGCGCCCCATCGAGGATCGCCACCGGGCGCCCATGCTCGGGCTCGAACAAGAGAACGAGCCCGAGGTGTGAGGAATGCTGCGGCGGCCGATTGCGTGGGATCAGGCTGACGAGCTTGACCCCGAAGCATTCGGGCTCGGCGAGATAGCCGGGCATGTTGCCGAGCATCCCGCGATCGCCCGGCATGACCATGACCGAGCGCAGCGGCACCACGGCCCGGCCGGCGGATACCGCGATCATGGTCCGCTCCATCAGCGCGATGCACTCGCTCATCGGCAGAAAGCGCCTCACGTCGGCCGCGCGAAGGATGCGCATTTGCATCAGCGCGGCGCCGTCGGCCCGAAGGTGTCGCGCACATCCCGCATGGCCGCGCAGAAGGCCTCGACGTCCGAGTGATCGTTGTAGAAGTGAAAGGCAGCCCGCACGTTGTCGTCGCGGCACGAGGTGACGATGCCGCGACGCTTGAGCTCGTGCACGAGCCGGTCGGCCTCGCGCGCGGGGACGGCGACGGTCGCGCCGCGGCGACGCTCGTCGGACGGGGTGACGCTCTCCCAATCGATTTCCCGCAGGCGGCGCATGCAGGCCGCCGTGAGTTCGCCGATGCGCGCCTCCACCGCTTCGATGTCCACCCGCAAAAGCAGCTTGAGACCCGCTTCGGCGGCATAGCAGTTCACCACCGCCGGGGTGCCGGCCTCGAACCGCCTCGCGCCCAGGGCGGGCCGGTTCGCCGTGATGTCCATGGAGCCGATCGTCTCCTGCGCGAACCAGCCGCTGTTGGCGGGCACCAGCGAAGGAACCAGCGCGTCACGCACGTAGAGAAAGCCGATGCCGGCGCTGCCAAGCAGATACTTACACATGCCGCCGGCCGCGAAGTCGACGTCGAGCGCCTTCACGTCGATTCTGGCGGAGCCGACCGACTGGTAGCAGTCGAGCAGCACTCTCGCCCCCCTGGCGCGCGCCAGCTCGATGACCCCCGAAACGTCGAGCTTGGCTCCGTTGCGGAAGCACACATGCGTGATCGCAACGAGCTGCGTCGTCTCGTCGATGGCCGACGCGAAAGCGCTCGCCGGGATGTAGCCGTCCGCGGCGCGCGGCACGTGCACCACGCGCGCACCGCGACCCTCCTGGGCGTGCCAGATTTGCGCGACGGTCGGAAACTCGAAATCGCTGATGACCACCTTGTTGCGCGGGCCCGAGAAATCCAGCGCGCTCGCAAGCGAGTTGAGGCCCGCCGAGACCGAGGCGGTGATCGCGATCTCATCGGGCGACGCGCCGATCAGGGCGGCCGTCAGCGAGCGCACCGACTCGTTCTTGGCGACCCACAGATCCCACTCCGCGCCGTCCCGCAGCCGATCCTCGAGGTATTGCTCGACAGCCGCCTTCACCTCGTTGGCGAGCGCCCCGTAGGAGCCGCTGTTGAGGTAGGTCTTGCGCCCGAGCACCGGGAACTCCCGGCGCAACGCTGCAAAATTCGGCGCCATGCTTCGCATTCTCCGCGGACGGCCCTGGGGAACGCGAATTATAGCCGCCCGCTACTCTTCCTCCACGGCATCCGAGAGAACCGCCTTGCGCTCGGCCATGAAGTGCAACATCGCCTCGTCGCGCGCCGGGTCGATGCCCGGGTCCTGGTACTCGGCCAGCATTCTCTTCCAGACCGCATTGGCGCGCTGTTCCGCAGAAAGCCTCCCCTCCATCGACCATTGTTCGTAGGACGAATAGTCGGCGATGGTCGATTGGTAGAAGGCGGTCTCGAAATTCGCCTGGGTATGGGCACATCCGAGAAAGTGACTGCCGGGCCCCACCTCGCGCAGCGCATCGAGCGCCTGGCCCCGCTCCGAGAGATCCATGCCCTGCGCAAGGCTCTGCATCATCGCGAGCTGGTCCGCGTCCATCACGAACTTCTCATAGCCGGCCACCAGGCCTCCCTCCAGCCAGCCGGCCGCGTGGGTGACCAGGTTGACGCCCGCGAGCAGTGTCGGCAGCAGCGTATGTGCGCTTTCGTAGGCCGCCTGGGCATCGGCGACCTTGGACGAGCACAACGATCCGCCGCTGCGGCAGGGCACGCCGATGCGGCGGGCGAGCTGGGCGGTCGCGAAGATCATCTGGGTCGCCTCGGGCGTGCCGAACGTCGGCGCTCCGGTGCGCATGGAAATCGCCCCCACGAAGGACCCCAAAATCACGGGCGCCCCCGGTCGCACGATCTGGGTGAGTGCCATCCCCGCCAGAGTTTCGGCCAGAATCTCGGCCAGGCATCCGGCGGCGGTGACCGGACCCATGGCGCCCGCGAGCACCGCCGGCACGATGATGGTGCCCTGGTTGGCGCCGGCGAATTCCCGCAGTGCGCCGAGCATGCGTCCGTCGAACACCAGCGGGGAGTTGGAATTGATGTTGCCGAGCACCACCGGGTGCGTCTCGAGGTGCCCGGCGCCGAACAAGACGCGTGCGAGCGCGATCGCATCACGGGCATGTCCCGGCGTCTCCGGGGTCGCCTCGCAGCCCTGGTCGCTGTAGCGGAAGAACGAATACTGCACGTCCAGGTGACGCTTGTTCGGCGGGATCTCCATCGGCTCGCACATGCAGCCGCCCGAAAAGTGGATCGCCGGCGCCATGTGAGCGAGCTTGATGAAATTCTGCAGATCCTCGAGGGTTCCATAACGGCGTCCCCGCTCGATGTCGTATACGAACGGCGGGCCGCCCACCGGCGAGAATACGGTGGCGTCGCCGCCGAAGCGCACGCTGCGGGCCGGATTTCTGGCATGGAGGGTGAATTCGCGCGGCGCAGACTCGAGCAGCCGCCGGGCCAGGCCGCGCGGAATATGAACGCGCTCGCCCTGCACGTCGGCGCCTGCGCTGCGCCACAAGCGCAGCGACTCCGGATCGCGCCGGAACTCGATTCCGATCTCCTCGAGAATGGTCTCCGCATTGGTCTCGATGATTTCCACCGCTTCGCTGCTCAACAGCTCCACGACCGGAAGTTTGCGGCGGATGTAGGGATATTTGGCGGCCTGGGTACGGGCGCGCGCCAGCCGGTTCTCGCGTCCGCGGCGCGGCGCGCTTGAGGTTTGACTCACGGTATCCTCGCTGTGGCGTGTGGCTTCCAAAGTTCCGGCGCCACTATGCCTCGGCCGGGTCCGCGGCACAATCCTTATTGAACGACTGCACGACAAGGCCGCCGGCCGGGCCGCCGGACGCGTCAAATCCCGGCCTGCGCTAAACTAGGGCGGCTGGCTTTAGGTACGCGAGTTTCCAACGAATAACGCGTCGCTGACGCACCGAGAACACCATGCACCCAACTCTCTACAAGGTTCCCCCCGACTTCGCCCGGAAAGCGCGGTTCACGCACGCCGATTACCAGCGTCTGTACACCGCTTCGGTCGCGGACCCGCAGCGCTTCTGGGGCGACATCGGCCGGCGGTTCGACTGGATCAAGCCGTTCTCCAAGGTGAAGGACTCGAGCTATGCCGAGGCCGACTTCCGGATTCGCTGGTTTGAGGACGGAACCCTCAACGTATCGGCCAATTGCCTGGACCGCCATCTGAACACGCGCGGCGACAAGACCGCCATTCTCTGGGAGGGCGACGATCCCGCGAAGTCCGAGCGCATCAGCTACCGCGAGCTGCACGCGAGGGTGTGCCGCTGCGCCAATGCCTTGAGACAGCTCGGCGTGAGCAAAGGCGACCGCGTCACCATTTATCTGCCCATGATTCCCGAAATCGCCGTGGCGATGCTGGCCTGCGCACGCCTCGGCGCGACCCACTCGGTGGTGTTCGCCGGGTTTTCCTCCGAGGCGCTGGCAGGGCGCATCGCGGACTGTCAATCGACGCTCGTGATCACCGCCGATGAGGGGCTGCGCGGCGGCAAACGCATTCCGCTCAAGCAGTACGTCGACGGTGCCCTCGACATCCCCGGAACCGAATGCGTCAAGGACGTTCTGGTGGTGCGCCGCACCGGCGCGCCCGTGGCCATGCGCCCGCCCCGCGACCGGTGGTACGAGGATCTCGTATCGGCGCAGTCCGCCGAATGCCCGCCGGAAGAGATGAGCGCGGAGGATCCTCTGTTCATTCTCTATACCTCCGGTTCCACCGGCAAGCCCAAAGGCGTCCTGCACACCACGGGCGGCTATCTGGTCTTTGCGGCGTACACGCATCAATCCGTGTTCGATCTTCGGGAGGATGACGTCTACTGGGCCACGGCGGACATCGGCTGGGTGACCGGACACAGCTATATCGTCTACGGGCCGCTCGCGAACGGGGCCACCACGCTCATGTTCGAGGGCGTTCCGAGCTACCCCGATTTCGGCCGCTTCTGGCAGGTCGTCGACAAGCATCAGGTGACGATCCTGTACTCCTCGCCCACGGCCATCCGCTCGCTGATGCGCGAAGGCGAGGCGCCGGTCAAAGCCTGGTCGAGAAAATCCCTGCGGCTGCTCGGCTCCGTGGGCGAGCCGATCAATCCCGAAGCATGGGAGTGGTACCACCGCGTGGTGGGCGACGGCCGGTGCCCCGTCGTCGACACCTGGTGGCAGACAGAAACGGGCGGAATCTTGATCACGCCGCTCCCCGGGGCGACCGATCTGAAGCCAGGATCCGCGACGCTGCCGTTCTTCGGTGTCCAACCGGCCATCGTCGACAACGAGGGGCGCATCCTGGAGGGCGCATGCGAGGGAAATCTCGTGCTGCTCGACAGTTGGCCGGGTCAGATGCGCTCGGTCTACGGCGATCACCAGCGCTTCATCGACACCTATTTCAAGGCGTTCCCCGGGCGGTACTTCACCGGAGACGGCGCGAAGCGGGACAAGGACGGCTATTACTGGATCACCGGCCGGGTGGATGACGTGCTCAACGTCGCCGGCCACCGCCTCGGGACTGCGGAGATCGAGAGCGCCCTGGTCGCGCATCCGCAGGTCGCCGAAGCGGCGGTGGTCGGCTTTCCGCATGACATCAAGGGCCAGGGCATCTATGTCTACGTGACGTTGATCGCGGGATCGGAGCCCACGGATCCGCTGCGCGGAGAGCTCAGGGACTGGGTACGCAAGGAGATCAGCCCCATCGCCACGCCCGACGTGATCCAATGGGCGCCCGGATTGCCCAAGACCCGGTCGGGAAAGATCATGCGGCGGATCCTGCGCAAGATCGCCGCGAACGAGTCGGATCAGCTCGGAGACATTTCGACGCTCGCCGATCCCGGCGTCGTCAAGCAGTTGGTGGAGGAACACGCCCGATCGACGGCCCCCAAGAGCTGAGGGCCGGGTTCAGCGCTCAACCGCGAGCGCCACACCCATGCCGCCTCCGATGCACAGGCTCGCGAGACCCTTTTTGGCGTCCCGGCGCACCATCTCGTGCAGCAACGTCACCAGGATGCGGCAACCGGATGCGCCGATCGGATGACCGATGGCGATTGCCCCCCCGTTGACGTTGATTTTGCGGGTGTCCCACTCCATCTGACGGTTCACCGCGATAGCCTGGGCGGCGAATGCTTCGTTGATCTCCATCAGATCGAGGTCGCGCGTCGTCCAGCTGGCCTTGTCCAGACAGAGCCGGCTGGCCGGCACCGGTCCCATTCCCATGATCTTAGGATCGACGCCGGCGGAGGAATACGCGCGCACCGATGCCAGCGGGGTGAGCCCGAGCTCCTTCGCCTTGCGCGCCGTCATCATCATCACCGCCGCGGCGCCATCGTTGATGCCCGAGGCATTGCCCGCGGTGACCGTGCCGTCCTTGCTGAACGCAGGCTTGAGCTCGCCGAGCGATTCGACCGTGGTGCCGCCCCGGATGTACTCGTCCGCATCGAACGACGTGTCGCCCTTGCGCGAGGCAATCAGCACGGGAGCAATCTCGTCCTTGAAGCGACCGGCCGCCTGTGCGGAGTGCGCCTTTTGTTGCGAGGCGGCCGCGAACTCGTCCTGCTCGAGGCGCGAGATGCCGAACTGCCTGGCGATGTTCTCCGCCGTGACACCCATGTGGTAGTCGTTATACGCATCCCACAGGCCATCGGACACCATGCTGTCGATCAGCTTCGCATCGCCCATGCGAAAGCCGTCGCGCGACCCATTCAACACGTGGGGCGCCGCACTCATGTTTTCCTGGCCGCCCGCGATCACGATCTCGGCGTCGCCGCAGCGGATCGCCTGCGCGGCAAGATGCGTGGCCTTCAGCCCGCTGCCGCACACCTGGTTCACGGTCATGCCCGGGACGCTGTCGGGGATGCCTGCGCGGATCAGCGCCTGCCGGGCCGGATTCTGCCCGACTCCGGCGGTGAGCACCTGCCCCATGATGACTTCGGATATCTGCGCGGGCTTCACCCCTGAACGCTCGAGCAGCGCCTTGATGAGCTGCGCTCCGAGCGTCGAAGCCGGTATCTTGGCGAGCGAACCGTTGAATTTGCCGACCGCGGTGCGCAGTGCCGCGGTGATGACGACGTCGTTCATGTGAATCTCCTGGAGAATCGGGGGTTATTTCTGGCGGACATAGTCGCCGGGTGCGTCCGCGAGCTGCGGGTAGCCATGCTCCGGCGAGCCGAGCGCGGGAGGAGCGGTTCGTTTCGGGCTGGAATGCTCATCGAGCCAGTGTTCCCAAACCGGCCACCAGGATCCCGGCACCGGAGCCGTCGCCGCGAGCCAGTCCTCCTGACTCTGGGTGTCGGTGGCATTGTGCCAGGTATGAACCCGGTGCCGGCGCCGCGGATGTACGGCGCCGCTGACGATGCCCGCATTGTGCCCACCCGACGTAAGCAGGAAGGTGTAATCGGGCGATCGGGTGAGACTTCGGACCTTGTACACCGAGCGCCAGGGGGCGACATGATCGGTTTCGGTGCCCACGACGAACATCGGCAGCGTGATCTGCGCAAGATCCACGCGGCGGCCCTCGGCCAGGAACTCCCCCTTCGCAAGCGCGTTGTCGAGGTAGAGCCTGCGCAGATATTCGGCATGCATGCGGCAGGGCATCCGGGTGCCGTCGGCATTCCACGCCATGAGATCGTTCGGCTCGTCGCGCTTGCCGCGCAGGTAGTTGTTGACCGCGGGGGTCCATAACAGATCCCGGGACCGCAACATGGAAAAGGCCGCGCCCATCTGTTCGCTCTTGAGCACCCCCGTGCGCCGCATCGCCGCCTCCAGCATGTCGAGCTGGCTCGGACTGATGAATACCGACAGCTCACCGGGCTCGCTGAAATCCGTCTGCGCCGCGAGCAGCGTGATGCTCGCGATCCGCGCATCGCCCTGCGCCGCAAAGTCCGCCGCCGCAATCGACAACAGCGTGCCGCCGATGCAGTAGCCGACCGCATGCATCTTGCGGCGCGGGACGATGGCCGAAACCGCCTCGACCGAGGCTCGAACGCCGAGGCGCAGATAATCGTCCATGCCAAGCGCGCGGTCCGCGGCCGTGGGATTCTTCCAGGACACCATGAACACGGTGTGGCCCCTGCCCACCAGATACTTGACCATCGAATTGCGCGCCGAGAGATCGAGCACGTAGTACTTCATGATCCAGGCCGGGATGATGAGTACGGGCTCGGCGAACACCGTCGGGGTCGCCGGGGAGTATTGGATCAACTCCACCAGGTCGTTGCGCATCACGACCTTGCCGGGAGTCGCGGCCAGGTCGCGTCCGATCACGAATTTATCCGTGCCGCTCGGACCCTTGCCCTCGAGAGTGCGCTCGATGTCCTCCAACCAATGTCCGAAACCGCGCACGAGGTTCTTGCCGGCCTCGTCGCGGGTCGCGTTCAAGAGTTCCGGGTTGGTGGCAAGATAATTCGCGGGCGAGACGGTCTCGACGGCGTTGCGGGCGATGAAGTCCAGGGTGCGCGCGGATGCCGGACCCACGCCCTGCACGTTCGACCAGGCGTTCTGCCACCAATCCGCGTAGTTCTTGAAGGCGTGAGCGTAGACGTTGTACGGCCACTGTGACCACGCATCGCCGCCGAATCGAGAATCGCCCGGCACCGGCTCGAGCGGTTTTCCGCCGGCGGCGCGCAATGCGAAAGTCCAGTTGTCGGCCGCCTTGTCCGCGGCATCCTGCAGGATCTGACATTGCTTGGGGGGGTCTTTTGCAAGGTTGAGATACCAATCCCACCAGGCGTTGACGTAGACATCGGGCGCGAGGCCCCCTGTGACCGCCGCGAGATGCTCCCGCAACGAGCGCGCGAGCGCCTCGGGGTCGGAGGGACCCTGCGAATCGGCACCGGGGTTCTGAGTTGTCTGGTTCACGCAATGACCACGAGCGGGGCGCCGTCCGGCGCCCCGCTCGCTCGGCCGATGAACTTAGCCCGCCTTGCGCTTGGTCTCGGCGGCAACCTTGTTCACGCCCTCGCTCACGGCGTCGCTCAAACCGGTTTGGGAATCCGCCGCCAACTTGACGAACTCTTCGGCGCGGGCGCGAAGCTTCTCGCTGAGCGCTGTCGTGAGCTCGACCTGCTTGGAGACAAAATCGGCCGGACTCTGCGCGCCGATCGCGGCCTTGGCCTGAGCCAGGCTCCACTCCAGATAATCGCCGGCGACGGCGTACTGGTAGCGTCCGACACGGTCGAGAGCCTTGACGCCTTCCTGCTGCACTTTGAGGGCGGGAGCGAAGGCATTGCGATAGGTCTCGAGAATGGTCTTGGGATCGAAGGATAGGTCGCTCATGAAATTTCTCCTGAAGGGGTGGTGCGCTGTATCTCAAGGGCATTATACGCCGGTTTGTATGCGGCGCAAGAAGAAATGTAAAATGCCTTTCTTGGTTTATATATGTTACGTATCTTGTTATTTATATTAGATTTATAAAATAAAAAAAAGAACCAAATGACGTTTTTATAGTGCAGCGCATAACGGCGGAAGGGCGCGGAACCTCGTCCGCCCCCGGACTACAGACGCAAGCCCCCATCGATCTCGAGACAGCGTCCGGTGTAGAAATCGTTCTGAAAAATGAACAGTACGGCCTGCGCAATTTCCTGCGGCAAACCGAGCCGCTTCAGCGGCACCGGGGCCGTCATCTTCTCGAGCACGTCCGGGCGCATGGACGTGAGAATCTCGGTGCGGGTGAATCCGGGTGCCACCGAGCCTGCACGGATGCCGTAGCGCGCGAGCTCCTTTGCCCACACCACCGCCATGGATTCGACGCCCGCCTTCGCGGCGCTGTAGTTCGTCTGGCCCGCATTTCCGTGACGGGAGATGCTCGATATGTTCACGATGACTCCGCCGTTGCCGCGCTCGATCATGTGCTTGGCGGCTTCGCGCGCACACAAAAAAACGCCGGTCAGATTGACCCCGATCACCGCGTTCCATTGATCGAGGCTCATGGAGCCGACCACCGCGCCATCCTTCACCTTGACCAAAAGGCCGTCGCGCACGATGCCGGCATTGTTGACCAGTCCGTCCAATCGGCCAAAGTCCGATGCGACCCGGCCCATGGCATCCCCGACTTCGGCCTCATCCGCCACGTTTACCCGATATTGGCGCACGACGATCGAGTGCGCCGCGCAGAGCCGCGAGGTCTCCTCGAGATCGATCGAATTGAGGTCGAACAATGCGAGGTTCGCGCCCTGCTCCGCGAGCTGCTCGGCGGTGACCCGCCCGATGCCCCGCCCTGCGCCGGTGACCACCACGGTTCTATTGCGTAAATCCACGGAGCTCACCTGTCTTTCTTGGATTTGGGAGTGCCGCTCTGCGCGGATTTCGGAGTCGCGTCAGCCCCGGCTTTGAATGCGTTCCGCGTGGCCGCCTGCATCTGTTCCCAGGCCTCCATGTTCTTGCGGGCGAGCTCCGTCAGCGGAGCGAAAGGCGTTTGCAGGGCCTTGGCCATTTCCGATTGCATGGCTTCCTGCTGGCGCAACATGGCGGTGAAGGCCTGCTCCAAATAGCGGCTGAGCAACGCTTGCATCGGGCCGCCGTAGAAGCGGATGATCATTTCGAGCAATTCAGAGCCCAACACCGGCATGCCGAACTGTTCCTGCTCGGCGATGATTTGAAGGAGAACCGCCCGGGTCAGGTCTTCGCCGGATTTGTCGTCGACCACCTTGATCCGCTCGCCCGCGACGATGAGCTGACGCAGATCGTCCAGGGTGACGTGGCGGCTGGCGGCGGTGTCGTACAGGCGACGGTTGGTATATTTGCGTATGAGACGTTCGTGTTGCATGGCCATGCCCTCCGGAGCATCCTAAGCCAACCTTTCGCATCGCACAACTGATACATCATTCGGCTTCAGGGTTAAGGGAATTTTTGATTATTTATTTAACTCCAATTCATATAGTTACAAACTAATAGTGATTTCTTTTATGGATATATCAGATAGCCCCCGCTCCTTTTGCATCGCAAATGGCGGAAGCTCGAGAACTCGATGAGCAACGAGTTCTGGCGCCAGTGGCAGCCGCGCGGCCCTTTCGATTGGCCGGGTGAGCCCTGGCCCCCGCCAGGCGCCGCGGCATCGGGCTTTGGGTCGTTCGCCGAGTTCCCCGAGCGCTTCGCCGCCGCGGCACGGGAGTTCGTGGCCAACGCGCAGCGCGCCGCCGCGCCGTCAAAAGATGCTTCCCAAGCCGCCCTTGCGGCCGCGGAGAGCTTCGGCAACTTCCTGCGCGATCAATTCGCCGGGTGCTTCAGGCCGCCATGGCCCTCCCCACAGAGCGGGTCGGGGATGAGTTCTGCCTTCACCGAGGCACCGGCGCTCGGCATCGGGCGCGAACAGGCGCTGCGAGCGCAGCGTGCCGCCGACGCCTGGAAGCGCCTTCTGGAGGCGCAGGATAAGCTGCAGCGGCTGTGGTCGGACACCCTTCGCGAGGCGGCGACGGCGTTCAGCTCACGGCCGCGGCCCACCCCCGACGGGACGCTCACGCAGGAAGCGATCGACCGCCTCTACGATCAGTGGATTGATTGCGCCGAAGAGTCCTACGCGCGTACCGCGCGCAGCGAGCAGTTCTGCGACGCGCTCGCCGCGTTCGTGAACGCCGGCTCCGAATGGCGGCGGGAGTCCGCCGCCGGCATCGAGGACTGGTCCAAGGCGCTTGATCTCCCGACGCGCAGCGAGATGAATGCGCTGATGCTGCGCCTGCGGGAGCTCGAGACCCAAATCGCGGCGATGAGGAGGCCCGCGCAACGCGCGAGAACCGCAACGTCCCCCAAAGCCCCGCCCGCGCCCAAGTCCGCGCGTTCCGCCAAGTCGCGGGCGGCAAGCTCGAAGCGCGGCAAGTGATGGATCCGGATCTCTATTCGGCACTCTCGGCTGCGCGCCACGCGGCCCCCGGTTGCTCGGATAAGGAGGAGGTCTGGCGATCCGGAAAGCTTCGGCTGTACCGCTACCGCGCGATCGCCAAAACGGGAGCCACGGCGCCTGTCCTCATCGTGTATGCACTGGTGAACCGCCCCTACATGATGGACCTGCAGGAAGACCGCTCCCTGATCCGCGGCCTGCTTGCCCGTGGCCTCGATGTATATCTCATCGATTGGGGGTATCCCGACGGCGCCGACCGCTTCACCACCCTCGCCGACTACATCGAGGAATTCGTACAAGGCAGCGTTGCAGAAATCCTGCGGCGCCATCGCCTGCAGAAACTCAATCTGCTCGGCGTGTGTCAGGGCGGCGTATTGAGTCTATGTTATGCGGCCCTGCACCCCGACCGGGTGCGCAACCTGATCACCATGGTCACTCCGGTGGACTTTCATACCCAGTCCGACCTTCTGTCCAAGTGGGTCAGGAAGGTGGATATTGCGGCCTGGGTCGGCGACGGCAACGTGGCGGGCGCAGCGCTCAACCATCTGTTCCTGTCGCTGATGCCCTTCCGTCTGACGCAGCAAAAATACGTCGAGCTGCTGCGCGGGCCGCCGGAAAGCAAACGCATCGAGAATTTCATGCGCGTCGAGCAGTGGATTTTCGACAGCCCCGATCAGGCGGGGGCCGCGTTTCGGGAATTCGTCACCTGGTTCTATCAGGAGAATCGACTGGCCCTCGATCGCCTGGAGATTGCCGGGCGCGCCGTCCGACTCGAGAGCCTGCGCATGCCGATGCTGAACCTGGTCGGCGCGCGCGACCATCTGGTGCCGCCCGCTGCGTCGCTCGCGCTGCAAAGACTGGCGGGAAGCCGGGATTTCACCACTCTGGAGCTCGATCTCGGACACATCGGCATGTACGTGAGCGCCCGCGCCCAGCGCGAGGTGCCGCCGGCCATCGCCCAGTGGCTGGAATCACGCTGACTCCTCCGTCACTCGTCATCCCGCCAGGGAATCGTCCATTCCTCGCCGCGCACGGTCGTCACGTATTCGGGCCAGCGGTAACGGTGCGGCACCTTGAAGTCGGCCGGCAGCAGCGGAGCCTGCCAGCGCGAACCGCCGATGCCTCCGCCGGTTCTCTCTTCGAATTCCCGTTTCGCCTCCGCCAATAGCGTCGGCTGGGTGAGGCAGTCGATGAGAGTCGCCGCGATTGTTTTTGCGGCAACCCGGATCATCGGATCGATGGTCGCCGGGATGCCGCCCAGGGCGTTGGCCACCCATGTGGGGTAGATGAAGCCGGGCGGCCCCGTCAGCGAAGGGCGGGCGACGATCAGCCTGACCGTCGGGCAGTGCCAGCAATATTCCGTGTAGTCGTCGGAGGTGAGATGCTGTTGCCACGCCGGCATCAGGGCGCGCAGCTGCCTCTCGCACTCCTCGGGCTCGATCAGCCGTTCGGTCGCCGGGGAGAATGGCCGCTCGAGCGGATCGAGCCCCAGACTGGATTGAATCTCACGCGCCGCGCGAACCGCCGCGCCATCCCAGGCCGGCGCTCCGATCGATTCGAGATTCCGATAGGTCGCACGGGCGAGCGTGTGATTTGCGAGACCGCCGCGCGACTTGCTCACCCAGGTTTTACGCCAGCGGCAAAAGCTCGCCTTGGCGGCCGCCTCGGCGTTGTTGTCCATGACGGCGCTGACGATGTCGGCCTGCGCAACCGAATCGGTGCGCACCATGTAATCGATCTGTGCGACATGGGGCACGAGGTTGTCCGCCGTCGCCTGGCCGGCGCAGAGAATCGCCTCGTTGAAACTCCAAAGTCCGGTGGCCGGCAGCATGGAGCGTCTCATCCCCTCGTTCAGCTGGTGGAACAGCATCAGCGCATCGGTTGCCCCGGGCGCGCGCGCGCTCAGGTGATTCTGCGGGATGGGGTTGATGCGATCGGCGGCGATCCATCCCTCCGGCTCATCGCAAGTGAACGTGTAGATGTAGTTGTAGCCGACGCCGCAATGGGTGTCCCAGGACACGGTGTTGCACATCGGCGGCATGTAATGGGGATGAAAACTCACGGCCGCCTCCAGGGTGTCGTAGTAGCCCTTGGCGGCGTGAATGGGTTTGGAGGCACGCAGTTTTTCGGCCGGCTCGCCGAACAGTTTCAGCGTGCCGGCGACGCCGAAGTTCTGCATGGCGGCCTTTGCGGCCAGAATGCCGCCGAGCGCGCTCATCCCGAGCGCCGAGTGCGGGTCGGTGTGCCCCGGTGCATATTTCGACAGACCTTTCCGGGGCTCTCGCACCGCCGAGGCGGCCTGACAATTGCCCGGAACTGCATCGTACTCGGCGTAGGCGGCGACCGTGGGGCCGGCGCCGTTGGTGAACGTCGCGACGAACGCCGTCGGCATGCCGGCGGATCCAGCCTCGACCGCGAATCCCTCGGCGCGGAGCTTTTCCACGTACCACGCGCTCGATTTGTATTCGCGAAATGCGGGCTCCGCGTAGTGCCAGATCACCTGATGCCAATCGGACAGCTCAACGAGATGCGCGTCGACCCAGGCCAGTGAAACTCGCTTGATCGATTCGTGTTCCGCCGCGCTCATGTGCTCTCCGTCGATGGCCGCATGCGGAACTATATCGCCCTGTGGCTTGACTTACGGCGGCAACGAGACGATCCTAGCGTCGTACGTTACCGGTCAGTCACTTCTGGTAAGTCAATGACCCGTAACTAACATGTCAAGCGGGGACTGATGGCTCGGCCGAAAAAATTGCGAGAAGCTGACAATGCAGCGGTTGTTCCGATGGTCCCGAAGTCTCGGGTGCGCGATCGGATCATGCGTACCGCGACGAAGTTGTTTTATCAGCGAGGCATCCGCGCGGTTGGCGTGGATACCATCGCCAATGAGGCAGGCACCAACAAAATGAGCTTCTATAGAAGCTTTGCCTCCAAGGACGAGCTGGTGGCCGAGTATCTGCGCGGGGAAGCGCGGGATGCCTGGTCGGCTTGGGATGAGCAGGCCGCTCTGCACGCGGGCAATCCCCGCGCCCAAGTCGAGGGCCTGTTCGACATGCTGGTCTCCAGCGCCTGTGAATGCGACTCGCGGGGCTGCGCGCTTTCCAATGCAGCGGTGGAGATCACCGAGCCGGACCACCCTGCCCGCCCGGTAATCGAAAAGTTCAAGTCGGAAATGCGCCGGCGGTTTCGCGAACTCGCGCGCGCAATGAAGGCCCGCGATTCAGAAGGCCTCGGCGATGCACTGATGTTGCTTTGGGAGGGCGCCTACCTGACGCGTCTCACGCTCGGGCGCGAGGGCCCGGTCCAAGGCGCCGCCAACGCGGCGCGGGCATTGATCAGCGCGTATACGAACTGAACCGGCTATCTTCCCTTGCGTGTCGGGGTCGCCGTCGACTGCGAGAGGGCTGCTGCGGGCGCCAACGGCGTCACCGTCGCAATCCGAGGCCGATTCTCGCGGATGTGCCGTTCGCCGGTGATCTCGATGACCGCATGTCGGCCGGTGGCGCCTATGTCCTTTCGCGCCTCCACCCGCTGATCCCGGAACCGCTCGCGTTCGGCGACGCTGATCCGCCTGACCGTCGCCTTCTCGTAGAATGCCGCAAGATAGCTCGCCACCGCGCCCGCCGCGACCTCGTCGGCGAAGAAACCGAGGCGCAGTGAATGGACGATGCGTCCCTGATCCAGACCCGCCACGGAATACAGACGATATTCGCTGAAAATGTCGAGATTGGGCAGGCTGTCGGGGTCGAAGCTCTCGCAAGAGAGCGACAGCTGAATCACGTACCAGCGAGCCGCCGCGTCATGCAGTTCCGAGGTGGTCAACGGGCGCAGGGTCTGCGTCGACTCAAGGCTCGGAGGTCGCGCGTCGTGCGGGGTTGGCCGCGGCGCCGGAGGGGTGAGGTTCGAACCCACGGGCAGTACCGGCTTGACCGCCGACGGAGCGGGTCTCGGCGCAGAATGGATGGCCGCGAGCGGCGACCCGGGTGCTCGCGACGCCGCAGGAGCGGATTCAGTCGGGGGCGACGCTGCGGCCGGCGCCGCCGCGCGCCGCACCACCTCGACGGAATCCGAGAGCACGGGGATGGAAACCGCAGCGGGCGGGGATTCGCCGCGCGCGACAGCCGGCTGAGCCATCGGCCGTGCGCCAGCTGCCTGGGTGACCGGCCGCGCAGGCTCGCTGGCGACCGGTGTAACGGGTTGTGCAGGTGGGACATGCGGCGCGGCGACACGGGTCGGCGCAACAACCGGGGTCGGCGCAACGGCGGGTGTCGGTGCAACGGCGGGTGTCGGCGCAGCGGCGGGTGTCGGCGCAGCCGCGGGTGTCTGCGCAGCGGCGGCCTTCGGCGCAGCGACGGGCATCACCGCTGCGGCAGGCGCCTGTGCGCTCTGCGGCTTGGGCTGCAGGGCGGCGATCGCCCGCAGATCGTCGGATTCGGCGGTGGCGGTCAGCGCGCTCGGATAGACATCGCGCACGATGCCCAGCATGGCGTCGGCTTCGTCCTCGGTCGCGAAGGGTCCGAGCCGTAACCGATAACGGGGACGCCGATCTTCCATGCGCTGAATCTGGTAAACGCAGCCGCCGCCCGGGGGGACGAAGCTCTTGGCGGGCTGGCTGAGTGGGGCGCTGGATGCACTCAGGTTGATCACGAAGGGTCCGGGACCGCCCAAGCGGGGCGACTCGCAGATGGGCTCGAGCAGGTCTTCGATGCTCAGATGCCAAATTTCACTCGTCAATGGAGCATTGATCGGTGTCGCCATCAGTGCATTTCCGTGAAGTAGCTTCGGTGTTGGCGGCGATAGTGGCGAACCACGTCAAAGGAAACTGTGATGAGCGTCTCTTAGTCACGACATAAAGAATGGAAGTCGCTTTATGTCAACGACGCTGTGGTCGGACATCGCCTACAACGCCCGCCTGCGGCGTCGACTCGCATAGACCGCCCGCCCGGCGGAGGATTATGTCTCACGGTCGGCGACCGAGGCCGTCGGCGCGGCGGTCCCATCAACCCACTTCTAGGAGCATCCATCATGGAAAAACGGTCCACCAATCACGGCGAGGGCAACCCGCAGGCGGCGGAGGAGTTCAACGAGGCGGAGCGCGAATTCGTGGCGTCCGACAAGGGCCAGCGCAAGATCAAGGAAGGACCCCAGGTCAAACCCGGTGAGGAGGCGGCCCTGCAGCAGGCGGAGCAGATCGGCAAATCTCGGGCGAAGAACGATGATTCGCACACCGAGCAGATGAAGGCGAAGCGCTGAAGGCCGGACGCTCTTGCCGCATACTGGGGCGGTGAACACCGCAGCGGCGCAGCCCGTCATCATCGACGTCGGAGACGACCTTCGAGTTTCAGGCCTCCTGCAGCGCCCGCCGGATGCGCGGGCGCTGTTCGTACTCGGTCCCGGTGCGGGCGCTGGAATGGCGCATCCGTTCCTCTGCGACTTGTCCGCCGCGCTCGCGTCGCGGGGCATGGCGACGCTGCGCTACCAGTTTCCCTTCATGGAGCGCCATTCCCGCCGCCCCGACAACCCGGCGTTGTGTCACGCCACGATTCGAGCCGCGATCGGGCGGGCACGCGAACTCGAGCCCGTCCTTCCCCTGATCGCCGGCGGCAAGTCCTTCGGCGGCCGGATGACTTCCCAGGCTCAGTCGCTCTCCCCTCTTCCAGGGGTGCGCGGGCTGGCATTCCTGGGATTTCCGCTGCATCCCGCCAAGAAGCCCTCCCTCGCGCGGGCCGACCATCTGACGAAGATCAGCGTGCCCATGTTGTTCGTGCAAGGCACGCGCGATGCCCTCGCGGAGGTGGCCCTGATCCATCGGGCGATCGAGACGCTCGGAGATCGGGCGAGCTTGACGATGATCGATGGCGCGGACCATGCGTTTCACGTTCCCGCCCGCTCGGGAAGAACCGACGGGGACGTCCTTTGTGCCATCGCCGACGCGCTCCGAGCCTGGATCCCGTCAGCTCTTCGACCGTAGAAATTCGAGCATTGGCTTCGCGACTTCGTTGGGCGCCTCGAGCAAGATGGCGTGGCGCAACCCCGGCAGGATCTCGAGTCTCGACGCCGGCAACGCGGCGGCAATCTCGCGGTTGAGCCGCGGACTGCAGCCGCCATCGTGCTCGCCCGTGAGCACCAGACAGGGATGGAGGATCTCGGGGAGCCACGGGCCCATTTCGGTCTCGGCGTAGATGTCGAAGACGCTCAGAAATACCTGCGCATCGGTATCGATCACCTGCTGCATGCGCCGCTCGATCACGTCGGGCCGGCGCTCCGCAAACTCGGGCGTGAACCAGCGCTCCTTGAGCGTCGCGAGCACCGGCGCGATCCCCCGCGTGCGCATGGCCTGAACCACGCCGCGGACCTTGGCGCTGTCGTCGGGTGTCCTGAACGCGGCGGTGCTGAGCAGGCCGAGCGATCGCACACGCTGAGGATATCGGCGCGCGTACGCCGGCCCGATCATGCCGCCGAGCGAATGGCCGGCGAAATGCGCACGCTCGATCCCCAGCTCCGCTCGAAGCGCCTCGAGATCCTCCACCAGATCCTCGAGCACATACGGTGGCGGCGGCGTCGGCGAAAGACCGTGCCCCCGCAGGTCGTAGCTGATGCATCGAAAATGCGGCCGGAGTCTGCGCACGACTCCGTCCCAGCTGTGCCGTGACGCGCCGATGCCGTGAATGAGGAACAAGGGAGGGCCCTCGCCCTCGACCGAAAATGCCGAGCTGACCGGATGGAGCGCCATCACGATGCCGCACGTCGCGCCTGGCCGCGGCTCCCGGCGCGAAACCAGGGCATCACATCGGCGGCGAACCGGTGGATGCTCTCCAGGGATTCTTCCTGGCTGTGGCCGATGTTGACGTTCATGATGAAATCGTCGATACCGAGCTCCTCATAGAGCTTCAGCCGGTCGATCATCTCGGCCGCGGTGCAGACGATGATGTTCTGCTTGAACTGTTCCATGGTCTGGCGGAGCGGCAGCGGTGCGATGGCTCCGCGATCGACCATGCCGGGTCCGGTGAATACGTTGTGGAAGCGGCCGTAGTACTGATAGGCGAGCTCGAGCTTGCGATGGGCGTCGGCTGCATCCCTCGCCACGCAACAGACGCGGGAAAGCGCGAGGCGCAGGTGCCCGCCGGCCTCCCCCAGCGAGGCCTTTCCGGACATGAATGCGTCCACCTGCCGCCTCATCGTCTCAACGGTCGCATCGAGCGGCGTCGTCTGAATATGAAAGCCGCGTTTCACGGATGCTGCTATCGACTCGGGCGCCAGCGCGGCCACCATGATCTCGGGCGCCCGCCCCCCGACAGGTCGCGGCATGACCGTGAGCGCCCCGAACCTGTAATACTTGCCCTCCCACGCCACGTTCTCGCGCGCAAACAGCGCGAGCAGCACGTTCAACGACTCGTCGAATCGCTCGCGCGACTCTTCGATGGGCTTTCCCATGAGAGCGAGCTCGTAGGCGAAGGCGCCCCGCCCGACACCGAGCATGAGGCGGCCATCGCAAAGAATATCGGCCTGGATCGCCTGTCCCGCGAACATCCGCATGTCGTGAAGCGGCAGAACACAGACCGATGTGACGACCTCGATGCGGCTGGTCACCGTCGCGACCTTCACCGCGAGCTGCAGGGGATCGGGCACCAGCAGGATGTTGATGAGGTGATGCTCCGGGATCGTGACGCCGCGGTAGCCCAGTTGATCGACGAGCTTCGCCTGGCCGATCATGTCCGCATA
Source organism: uncultured Gammaproteobacteria bacterium (assembly GCA_963736185.1). Classification (GTDB taxonomy): domain Bacteria; phylum Pseudomonadota; class Gammaproteobacteria; order Steroidobacterales; family Steroidobacteraceae; genus Bog-1198. Next base: position 35,353 of record CAVTNZ010000106.1, read on the forward strand.
CAGGCGGTCGCCGCCGTAGGCGGTGTCCGGATAATAGGCGGAGAGAAAGTGATTGAATTCCATGCTGACATCCCCAGGCGGCCGCTGCGAAACAACGGGTCTAGGCTGCCAGGAAGCGCATGATTTTAAAATCAAATAAATTTCGCCATTAAGTTCGATAAAATCGAATCATGAACCTCGAGGCCCTGCGCACGTTCCTGCAAGTGGTCGAGACGCGCAGTCTGGTCGCCGCCTCGCGCCGGCTGCATGTGACCCAGTCGACGGTGACCGCGCGGCTGAATGCGCTGGAGAAGGAGATCGGCCAGAAGCTGCTCCATCGCGGCAAGTCCGGTGCGGAGCTCACCTCGGCCGGGTTCAAGTTCGAGCGCTATGCCCAGGTGATGACGCAGCTCTGGCGCCAGGCCCGCCACGAGGTGTCGCTCCCTAAGGGCTTCGAGGGCGTGTGCAACGTGGGCCTTGAATTCGATCTCTGGCGCGGGGTTGGACAGCGCTTCCTCGATCACCTGCGCCGTCATCGGCCCAAGATCGCGCTGGCGTTGTGGCCGGGCGATCGGCGCCAGGTCGACCGCTGGCTCAAGACCGGACTCATCGATCTCGCGTTCTGCTACCTGCCGCCGTCGGCGGAGGGATTTGCGAGCCGGGTGCTTTTCGACGACGAGCTGATCCTCGTGTCGAGCGCGCGGCGGGCCCCGGCAGCGCTCGGCGCCGACTACGTGTATGTCGATCACGGCGACGAGTTTCGCCGTCAGCACGCTGCCGCATTCCCGGGCGAGAACACCGCGGCGCTCACCATCGCCTCCTCCGACTGGGCCGTGGATCATCTCTTGAGCAGTGGCGGCAGCGGCTACCTGTCCCGCCGCCACGTCGGCGAGCTGATGCGGGCAGGACGGCTCCACGCCGTGAAAGATGTCCCTTCCTTCAAGCGCCGCGTCTACCTGGTCGAGGCGACGCAAACCGTCTCGCGATGGGTCTGGTACGAGGCGGCGGTCGGCGCGGCTAGTCGAAGAGCGGCACGACGCGGCGGTACGCCGGCATCAATTGCGCCGGCCCGACGATGACGCCCCCCTCGACGATCGGCTCCTCGTCGATCCAGAGCGACTGGTCGAGCACCACGCCATCCGGATGATTTTCGCCGCCGCCCTCCTCCCACCAGGGCAGCCCCATGCCGATGGCGTTGGTTCCGGGGGTGCGGATGTCCTCGATGAAATGGCGTCCGGTGAGGCGCGCCGCCGGGTGGAACGCCATGGTGAAATGGATCATGAATCCAAAATCGCGCCCGCCGGCGGCACGGCGCAGCGCACGTTCGAAGCGCGCGCCGTCCTCGGCGGCCGAGCAATGCATCGATCGAATGGGTCCGTCCGCTTCGACGACGACCGGCCGACGCAGCAGCCGGTAATGCTCGTCGAACAGGGCGCCGAGCACGACCCGGCCGCGCACCGATCCTTTCACGGGGTACAGGCTCTGCGCACCGGGTACGGTGTGCATGCCGGGGGAGCGGGCCACGCGCTCGCGTTTCAACTTCACCGCGTCGAGGACGAACTCCAACTGCGTTCCGGCGGGACAGGTGAAGCGCACCCGCGAGCCGGCCTTCCGATCGAGATGCTCGACGAGGGCCATCTGATAATCCATCAACGAAGCGAAATCGACCCGCCCGTAGAGCCGCGTGAAGCTTGCGGCCCCTGAGATCGCGAGCAACGCATAGCGTGTCCGCCCGGCTTTCATGGCGGCATCGTGCATCCTGGAGCCGGCGAGATAGGGGAAACAGCAGTCGACCCAGATGTCCGACGCGGCGGCGGCGGCGGCCAGCGTGTCCGGAATGAAAGGGTCGGCGAGCCCCCCCTGAAAGGGCAGCTGCGGAATGGCCGCGACCAGCGGCCGGCCGCGACGGTCCAGGACGGCGGCCGCAATCGCCTCCGAGAGCGCCGTCGAGGTGTGGGTGTCGCGGGTGATGAGAACGCCCTCCCCCGCCTGAAGGTCGAATTGATCGGCGATCAACGTGCGCGCGGCCCGGGTCAGCCGATGATCCCCGCTCAAGCCCCGGCTCCGGGACGGGCCATGTTGAACACCTGCTCCACCGCCGCGAACTCGCGATATCCGAGCCGTGCGATCGGATGGAGCTTCGCGATGGACACGCGGCCGTCGACCAGAACTTCATCGTCGATGTGCACGCCGAGGACCCGGCCCATCACCATCCAGCCGGGCTCCTGCGACTCATCGAACGGCAGATCGTATATGTCGCTCACCACGCATTCCAGACTGACCGGCGATTCGGACACCCGCGGGGGGCGCACACGGAGCGATGGCGCCGGCGTGAGCCCGGCGAGCTGGAATTCGTCGACCGATCGCGCGACCGTCGCGCTCGATTGGTTCACCGCGTGGCGCAGCGACCATGTCGCCAGATTGACCACGAATTCGCCCGTCTCGCGTGCATTCTTCACCGAGTCCTTCTCGCCGCCCTCGACGTGCTCGCCGTTGGCGCAGAACATCACCAGCGGAGGCTCTTCGCCGATGGCGTTGAAAAAGCTGAAGGGCGCGAGATTCGGGATGCCCGCGGCGCTCACCGTCGAGATCCAGCCGATCGGACGGGGCACCACGCACGCCTTGAACGGACTCGGGGACACGCGCGGGTCGGGGCGATCGAAATGATAGAACATGGTCACGCTTCTCCTTTGAGGCTGCCGCCACGCGAAATTTCGCCGCCCTCGAAGCCATCCGGCGGCAGCGGCTCCAGACGCAGATGGCGCGACAGCGCCCACGACACGGCGCCCGGACGCTCGAGATGCGGCACGTGGCGCGTGCCCTCCAGCGCGAACAGCGTGCATTCCGGCAGATGCCGCGCGGCCGCGAGCGCGCCGGAATAGGCAACGGTCGTATCGTCCTTGCCCCACAGCAGCAAAAGCCGCCCGCCCAGAGGGGACCTGGCGAGCGCTTCGAGCTGGACATCGCGGTTGAGCCGTTCGAGGTAATAGCGACCGAGCCGCGCAAATGCCCCGGCTGCGCCTGCGGAGTTGTTCATCAGATAGGTCTCCTCGATGAACGAATCGTCGACGACCCCGGGGTCCGCCACCGCCCGGCGCAGCCGCTCCGCGATCGAGCCGCGGTCCATCCGGCCGAGATACTCGCAGGTCCATCGCAGACGCTCGGGTGTCAACCGTTCGAGTCCGACGGCGCCCACCAGCGTGAGGCTCGCGATCCGCCGCGGAAATCGCACGGCGAAACCTGCGGCCCACAGGCCTCCCAATGAAGAGGCAACCAGATGAAACTCGGCCAAACCAAGCGCGTCGGCCGCCGCTTCGAGCCACGCGGCGTGACCCTCGAGATCGTAGGAAAAGCTGCTTCCCTTGGCCGACAGTCCGTGGCCGGGCAAATCGAGCGCAATGCAGCGCCATCCCTGCGCCGCGAGCGCCGGGGCCACCGCCGACCACACCTCCGCATGAGAGCCGAGACCGTGCAGGAAGACGACCGGCGCCCCCGATGCGCCCCATTGGACTGCGCGTGTCGCCACGCCCGCCGCGTCGAGCGGGTATTGAATCGCGCGGGACGACAAGTCAGCCGGTCTCGCCGCTTGCCCGCGCGGCGCGCAAGGATCCCGGCACCGATGCGGGCCCCCCGAACAAGCGCTCGACGCTGTGCTTGACGAAGTGCTGAACGCCACGCTCGAGACGCGACATGCGGCCGGGCGCGAATCGCGCCGCCCCCGCGGTGTTCTGCAGCGACTCCACCATCGAAAAATCCTCGGCGAGCACCTTGTCGAGCATCACCTTGAACTCCTCGACCACGCGATCCCGATCGGGCCCCTCCATGGTCTCGCGCGACCACAGGATCATGCCGCTCATCCGCATGCTGTCCACGGTGAGCGGCCAGCTCGTGTACAGCGAAACGTAATCCGGCCGCACGAAGAAGTTCAGATTGGGGGGGAGCACCGCCGCCTGGGAAAAACGCGCCGACTTCCCCTCGAGCGCCGCGATGCGTTTGGCCGTCGGCTCGCCGCTCCGCGACAGAGTTCCGGTATCGTACTCGTCGACGTACACCTGACCGCCCGGCTTGAGGTCGTAGGTCAGATCCACCGTCTTCATGAAGCGTGCGATGGAATCCCGATGCAGCACGTTCACATGATAGAAGTCGATGAAATTCTCGACCATCAATTTCCAGTTGCACTTGAGCGTCACGTCGACCCGCAGACCGACCCTGAGGTCGTCGAGCGCCAGATAGCCGAATTTGCCGGAGAACTCCGCCAGGTACTCGGCAAAGGGCGGCGGATCCGCATTGAGCGTGACGAACACCCATCCTCCCCAGACGCCCACATGCAGCTCCGGAAGGCGGCACTCGCGCCGGTCGAAACCGACCGAATCGGCCATGAAGCCCGCTCCCTTCAGGCGGCCGTCGAGGTCGTAGGTCCAACCGTGATACGGACACACGAACTGCGCGGCGCGGCCCTTGCCGGTGGCGATCTCGACGCCGCGGTGGCGGCACATGTTCGAGTAGGCGCGGATGCGCCCCTCGCGGTCGCGGCACAGGAGGACAGGCTCCCTGACGATGCGAAAGGCGAAGTAGTCGCCGGATTCGGGCAGCTCCTCCGCGCGCGCCACGCAGAACCAGTCCCTGCCGAAGATCTCGCGTATCTCGAGTTCGAGCACCCGCGGATCGCTGTAGAGAAAACCGGGTGCGTGGCTGGCCTCCGTCACATCGCGAAACACCTCGTCCCACGCGCCGCGCGCCGGCATGTTCTCAAGACTCATTCCATCCTCCCCGGATCACGGGTCTCGAAACCCGACAAAAACGCCGCGAGATTGCGGCCGAGGTCGGGGCAATAGTAGCCCCCTTCCTGAACCAGCACGGTCGGCAGCTCGAGGCCGGCCACCGCCGAGGCCATGCGCCGGAAGCCGTCCGTGGTTATCTTGAGCGGGCTCAGTGGATCGAGCTCATAGGCGTCGAACCCGAGCGATACGACGAGCGCCGAGGCGCCACAGGCGCGGATCCCTTCCAACGCCCGGTCGAGATATCCGAGGTACTGCGTGTCCCCCACGCCGCGCGGCAGCGGCAGGTTGCAGTTGCTGCCCCGCCCCTCTCCCGCGCCGGTCTCGCCCTCGTAACCCCAATAGAACGGATAAAAGGACTGCGGATCGCCGTGCAACGACACGACCACCACATCCGGCCGCTCGTAGAAAATGTCCTGCGTCCCGTTGCCATGGTGAACGTCGACATCCAGCACGGCAACCCGGCCGAAGCCCTCGCGCAGGATCGAGGCCGCGATCGCCGCATTGTTCAGATAGCAGAAGCCACCCGCATAGTCGGGGCCGGCGTGATGACCGGGCGGCCGGCACATTGCGTAGGCGCTGGCGCATGAACCTTCGAGGACGCGCAAAGCGGCTTCCGCCGCGCAATGCGAGTTCCAGAGCACCGTCCGCCAGGTAGCCTCCATGATCGGGCACGACATGTCGTACAGATGGTAACCCGCACGACCCACGATCGAGCTCGGGTAATTCTCCTCTGCCGGACGGCGCGGATGCACATTGGGCGTCACCGCCGCCGAGGCCGCCGGAAGACGCTTCCACTGCGCGTGCGCTTCGCGCAGGAATTCCAGGTAGCGCTCCGTGTGGACCAGGCGTACATAACGCTCGCCGTGATCGCGCGGCTGCACGATCACATGATCGGCCTGCCGGACCCCCGCCTCGAGCGCATCGAGCCGCTCGGGCGTGTCCGGGTGCGGGCGCGCCGAGCCCGCCGCCAGGAAGCTCTCCGGCCGGTGCTCCCGCTGATGCGTAGAATGGACGATGAGCATGCGATGAGAAAACCTCGGCGGGCCGCGACTGGGGCAGTATAAACTCGAAGCGCATTCCATCAACCGTCAAGACTCGATCGCCCGACATCGACCGCATGGCCCGTTCCAAACGCCCGATCCGCCATTCATCGGCCCCCCGCCGCATCCGGCTCGGCGCGCGCGATGTCGTCAGCGAGGGGCTTTCGGTCGCGGTGGTGCAGGATCTGTATCACTACTTCATGACGGTGAGCTGGACACGGCTGTTTGCCACGATCGCCGCGTTCTTTCTGGTCTTCGATCTGCTGTTCGGCTGCCTCTACGACCTCGTCCCGGGCTGTGTGGCCAACTTGAATCCTCCGGGCTTTCCGGGAGCGTTTTTCTTCAGCGTGGAGACGCTCGCGACGGTCGGCTATGGGGACATGCACCCGCAGACCCTGTACGGTCACATGGTCGCCATGGTCGAGATTTTCGTCGGCCTGATGATGCTCGCGGTGATCACGGGCATCATGTTCGCGCGGTTCTCGCGACCCAGGGCGCGCTTCATGTTCGCGAAGCTCGCGGTGGTGAGGCCGATCGACGGGCGCCAAACGCTGATGTTCCGCGCGGCCAATGCGCGCCAGAACGTCATCCAGGAGGCCTCCGCCGTGCTTCGCATGCTGCGCGACGATGTGACCCCGGAGGGCTACCGGCTGCGGCGCATCGTCGATCTGCCGCTGGTCCGCTCGCAGCACCCCGTGTTCGCGCTCGGCTGGAACCTCATGCACGCGATCGACGAGCAAAGTCCGCTGCGTACCGAGAGCGCGGAATCGCTCGCCGCGTCGCAGACGACCTTCATCCTGAGCCTGAGCGGCACCGACGAGACCACGGGCCAGGTGCTGATGGCCCGCGCCGAGTATCCAAGCCACGCGATTCGATGGAACGAGACGTTTCGGGACATCCTCGAGGTTCAGCCCGACGGATCGCTGCACATCGACTACAGCCGATTCGACGAGGTCGAGCCGCTCCGCGAGGCGCAAAGCCGCCGTTCGGGCCGCCGCTGACGGCGGCGCGGGCAGCGGGAATCAACCGCTGCGAGCACCTGCGTTCCCCTGCCCGCTCTGCATGAATCGATCGAGACATTCGATCACCGCCTGCGGGCGGATCAGATCCATCACCCCGGGCTTTTCGATCTTGGTCCACCAGGGCAGCGCCTCGGCCTCACGCCCCATGAATACGCGGGCGGCCTCCCCGAAGCGGTCCACGCACCATTCACGGCTGAGATAGGGTCCGCTGCGGGCCGGGTTGGTCGCCGCATACAGCCCGATGACCGGGGTATCGACCATGGCGCCCATGTGCGCGGGTCCCGAATCGGGAGTCAACAGCACGGTGGCGGCGGCAAGCAACGCCAGCATCTGCGGCAGCGTGTCGCGGCCTATCTGGTTCACGAGTGCATGCCGGGCGCGCGCCGCAATGGCCTCGCCCATGGCGCGCTCGATGTCGCTCGGGCCGCCGCACAGCACCACCCGCATGCCCCAGCGTTCGACCGCATGATCGGCGACCTGCGCATAGAACTCGGCGCGCCAGTTGCGCAGCGTGTGACTCGAACAGGGACTGATCAACAGGGTCGGCCGCGCGTCGGGAACGATGCATCCGGCATATTCGAGCGCTGCGGCGGGCAGCGGCAGATTCCATTCCAACCGGCGCTCCGCAATCCCGAGCGCCTCGGTGAAACCCCAGAAGCTGTCGAGCACGTGTTCGCGGCGGCGGGCGGCGATCCGGCGATTGGTGAACAGCCACTGCAGCTCGCGCGCCCGCGCGCGATCGAAACCGATCCTGACGGGCGCCCGTACCAGAGTGCTCAGCAAGCTCGCTCGCAGGCTCACCTGCATGTGCAGCAGCACATCGAAGCGGCGACCGCGCAGCAGCGTTCGCAGGCGCAAGAACTCGGCGGCGGGACGGCGCTTGTCGACGGCCAGGAATTCGACCTCCGGCAGGAGCGCCATGAGCTTCGCCTCGATGCGGCCGATGACCCAGGTGATGCGGCATTCCGGCCATTCGCGCTGCATCGCGCGAACCATCGGCACGACGTGGCATGTGTCCCCGATCGCCGAGAGTCGGATCAGGCAAATGGCGCGAGGCGGCCCTTCGGGCGGGCCTTGAGCCTCCCCGTCAATGCTGACCTCGCGGCGTATAGCTGAACTTCTGTCCCGCGAGGGTGGCGGCATACATGAGGCCGCCCTTTGCGATGGTGAAGACCAGCACGCCCTTCTGGTAGCCTGCACTGCGGGTGGTGGCGTCCTTCTCGCCGCCGCTGGCCCCCGACGTGGCGCCCGTGGTACCCGCGCTGGCATTCGCGCCGGCGGTCACGGCGACGGCGCTCGCTCCGGCGGAGAACTCGAACGACCCCGATTCGAACTCATCGAGGGCGCGCTTGTCCTCGAAGAAGATGATCTGGCTGTATGCCTTGCCGCCGGCCTGGAAGCCCGCACTCAACTGGGTCATGACCGTGTCGCCGACATGAACTCCGTTCACGTACACACGCCCCTTGCCGCGCGCCGCCCCGACGATGAAGCCGCCTTCGCCGATGGTCGGAAACACGGCATACGCGTAGCTCCTGGAAAAATACCCGGCGCTGTCCCCGGCGTTCTTGAAGAGCGCGATGGTGTCGCCATACGAATCGGCCTGTGCCGCTCCCGCGGCCATCAGCAGGAACGGCATCCAAACCCAGTAGCGCGCTAAGCCCTTCATGGCAGTCTCCCCGTCGAGTCGGAACAACCCGGATATACTGACCGCCCGATTTGATCTTCGCAATGCATATTGCGCGACCATCCGCGTCAGATGACGAACAGCAGCCCCGTGAAGGCCAGCGTGGCGACGGTGAGAACGACGGCCAGAGCCAGCTGCCCGAGCTTGGTGATGATCTGAATGGCATTCATGATGGATACTCCGGTAAAGTTGATCGAACGAGGGATAGCGTGCATCCGGCCGTCTCGCGCAACAAACGCAATGCCTGATCATCCGTTAAGGAAACCTTAATGCCCGCCGCCTACGCCCGCATGCCGCTCGGCGCCCTGCGGGTGTTCGAGGCCGTCGCCACGCACTTGAACTTCTCGGCCGCGGCCGAGGCGCTCAACGTCACGCCGGCGGCGGTGAGCCAGCAGATCAAAAGCCTCGAGAGCTACGTTCAGGTCCCCCTCTTCCGCCGCAATGGGCGGCGCGTGGAGATCACCGAGGAAGGCATGGAAATGCTGCCTGCGGTTCGCGCGGGGCTCGACCGGCTGGAGTCCGCCGTGCATATGATCAGGCAGCATGGCCGATCCGGGCCGCTGCAGGTCACCCTGCTCGCCTCGTTCCTGCAGATCTGGCTGGTGCCGCGCATCCGCGCGTTTCGCCGCAAGCATCCGGACATCGAGCTGCGCTTTCACACCTCCTCGGAGCTGGTGGATTTCTCGCGCACGCCGCTTCACGTCGGCATACGCTTCGGACAGGGGAGCTACCCGAATCTGCACACCGAAAAGCTGCTCGACGATTGGATCGTTCCAGTCGGTTCGCCGCAGCTCGTCAAACAGTACGGCATGATCGAGCGCGGCGCCGACCTGGGCCGCTTCCCGCTGCTCGAGGGGGACGAGCCGCCATGGCGCATATGGCAAAAGGCCGGGGAGGAAATCGCCTGGCAGTCGCGCCCTCCGACCATCGACGACACCGCGGGACTGCTCGTGGCCGCCGAGGAGGGACTCGGTTTCGCGCTCGCGCGCTGGACGCTCGTCGCCCGGTCATTGCAAAAGGGCACACTGCGACTCGCCAGCCGGGAGGCGCTCCCGCACGGCTCGGCGTATTACTTCGTGTGTCCGCGCAACTACCTGTCGCTGCCCAAGGTGGCGAAATTTCGCGATTGGCTGGTGGCGGCGGCGCACGACTTCCCCGCCCCTTGAGCCGCGCACAATGCGCCCTACGGGGGGAGGTAGATCGCGATGCCGCTGCCGTAGCGCTGCGAGGTCGGCAGCGCGACGGCGATTCCGAGGTCGGTGGTCCCGCGGGCACCCATGTAATTCGTCCCGACGCGGGTGCCGACGGTTGCGCCGGGTCGGTCGGCGATCTCGTCCAACAGGATTCCGTTGGCGCCGAGCGAGGCAGCCTCCTCCTTCAACCGTCTGACCACGACATCCGCCTTCGACTCCGAAGTGAACGACCACGAGCGCCGGCTCGAGGAGTGCAGCAGCGCGATACGCTCGTAGCGGCGGGATGGCGGTTCCAGATAGAGCTGCACCGAATCGGGCGAGATCGGCGCCCGGACGCCGCCGACGAGCTCATGCGACTTCAGGTCGCCGGAAGCGAGACATCCGGTCAGGGCCAATGACGCCGCAACCGCCGCCGCCCCGGCGCGCGCGGCGTTACTCACGCACCCTGCCCGCGTCGAAGCGAAAACTCCTGCGTTCGGTCTCGGCGCCCGCGCGGTCCCAGGTCCATTCGTCGAATTGCGCGCGGCCCTCCGGGTCGATGCGAAAAACGGTGGTGCATCGAGTGCCGTAGGTGTCGGCACGAATGAAGGCGCTCGACAACAGCCGCTCCCATTCCCGCTGCACGCCGGTATCGGGCAGTTCCGGATCGGCGGCGGGCCGATCGTCGCGCAACAAATGCAGGATGGCGTTCTCGTCGCGCAAATCGGTGAGCGTCGATGCGAGGCCCGATTTGGCATTCCTGACCTTCGGCCACGGCGTATCGAGCAGATGGTTGGACAGACCGAAGACCCCGGGCGCCAATTCGCGTCCATCGCCGGTGGCGCTCTCGTAAACGCCGAGCCCTTTCCCGTCGCTGAACAGCATGTTGAACGGGCTGTATTGCGGTCCGGTGCGGCGAAGCCGATCGAGCGCGCCGGCGACGGTGTCTCGCGCCTCGAGCACCTCGGCCACCAGCCGGCCGCGGCTCGGCGCGCACACACGGGGCGACGCGGTGCCGTTTCTGAAGTTGGTCAAGGCCGCGAAGCGGCCGTCGCGCCCCACGCCGAGCCAGGTGCCGCCCGCCTTCAGATCCCGTCCCGCGAGAATGCCCGCGGGCCCGGGCCACCAGTCGGCGCTCGCGCTCGGGCGGTCGTGAAACTCATCGCGGTTGGCCGCGAGCACGCAGGGATATTCGGGGCGAACGCGCCAGAGCAGCAGGATCAGGCACATGGATTTGGGGACTCCTCGTCCATGATATCACCGACTGATATGATCGCCCCATGGCCGCCCTGCCCAGGAATCTCGACGCGCGTTACTACGTCGATGCCGGCATTTACGAAGCGGAGCGGCAATCCATCTTCCGCCGCCATTGGCAGATGCTCGGCCCCGCGTCGCGGGTCGAAAAGCCGGGAGATTATCTGGCCGTCGATGTCGCGGGATGGAAGCTGTTCGCGCTGCGCGGACGCGACGGGCTGCTGCGGGCGTTCCACAACGTGTGCCGGCACCGCGGCGCGCGTCTGCTGCCCGACGGGCCGGGGAGGACGCAGCTGCTGCGCTGCCCTTATCATCAATGGGTATACGAACAAGACGGAGCGCTGCGCGATGCCCCGTGGTTCGGCGAGGATCCCTGCTTCAAAATCTCGGACTGGCCGCTCGAGCAGGCGCATCTCGCCGAATGGCGCGGCTTGTTGTTCATCGCTATCGATCCGCAGGTCGGATTGATCGAACAGCTCGGCGATCTGCCCCGCGAGCTCGCCGATGACCCCATCGAGCGCTTCGCTCCGGTCGAGGAACGGCGCTTCACCATGCGCAGCAACTGGAAGACCTACACCGACAATTTCGTCGAGGGGTACCACATCCCGGGCATCCATCCGGGTTTCCTGAAGGTCATCGATTTCGCCCGGTTCGAGACGGTCGCGCTCAACGGCCTGGTGCGCATGACCGCTCCGCAGAAAAGCGGCTCCATCTACGGCGGCAAGTGGCTGTGGATGTGGCCAAACTGGACGCTGTCCGTTTTTCCAGGCGGCATGAACACGAGCCGCATCAACCCGACCGCCGTCGGCTCGACCGATCTGCACTACGATTTTTACTTCGAAGATCTGTCCCCCGAGCGGGAGGCTTCCCGGCGCGGCACCGTCGACACCAATTGCGGCATCGTGCGCGAGGATTTCGGCATCTGCGAGCATACCCAGGACAACTATGCCTCCGGGGCCTACACGCCGGGTCCGCTGAGCCCGCGGCACGAACGGTCCGTGGCCTATTTTCAATCTTTAATCAGAAGCGCCGTCGCGGTGCATCGGGCCGATTCGCCGCCTTAGCGTCGCTCTTGGCTCTCCATCGACTGGAACGTCCGCCTCGCCTGATCGACCCGATACAGATAATCGCGGGCCTCGTGATCCCCGCAGCGCTGGCCCTCGCTGAGATGCATGCCATGCCGCACGTACAGGTCGCCCGCGCCGGCTCCGCAAAGATGGATCAAGGCGGCCAGCTGCTGCTTGCGCTCGAGCGTCGCGAAGCGGGCCGGGTGGAGGGCGAGTATCGCGGCCACGCTTCGATCCAGATACGCGGCCGTGAGCTCGACCGCGTGCGACGGGATCACCCTCGTGTAGAGGTCGTTGAACCAGCAGGACCGCCAGTCGTCCCAGGGACCGTCCTCGATCACCGCATGAGCCCGGATGCAGTAGCGCCTCGCCGCGGCGAAGGTGCCGTCCGTCATCTGGTACATCCCGACCGAGCTCGACGCGGGGCGGTACACCTCGAATGGCCGAACCGTCAACGACCAGCGCCAATAGGTTCGCGCCACGGGGTTGCCCGATGCCTCCACCTGTGCGAGCGCGGCCAGAAGCTCCGCGGTCACGTTATCGGTCGAGTACCTGCGGAACAGCGGGCCGTAGTCACGCCAGGTCTCGACGGGCGTCTTGTTGAGCGTGCCGCTGACCGGGAAGAACAGCTCCGAAGGCTTGCGGATCACCTGGTAAAGCCCGTTCGATGCGAACCAAAGCGCCACCAGGGCCGCGACGATCACGGCGCCCTGCACGAAGCCGGGGGCCTTGGCGAACGCCCGCCACACCCCTTTCGGGACCCGCAAGCGACGCAGCAACCCTTTCTTGCGGCGGAGTTTGGAGCGCCTGGCGCGCCGCGGGGACTTGCGCCGGGTCATGCGCTTTCCCTCCCTGGTCGGACTGTCCGGAATTTTCCCCCTCCTGCGGCTCCCCGCAAAACGCGCCTGACCGTCAGAGATTCAGCGCCGAGAACGTGTCGCATCCGTCGATCTGTCCGGAGGCCACACCGCGCCTGAACCACGCCACGCGCTGCGCGCTGGTGCCGTGGGTGAAGGTGTCGGGAACCACGGTGCCGCGCGCGCGCCGTTGCAGGGTATCGTCGCCTATCTGCGAGGCCGCGTTCAGCGCCGACTCGATATCCCCGGGCTCGAGCCGCCAGCCTTGCTGCTGCTGAGAGCGCGTTGCCCATACCCCCGCAAAGCAATCGGCCTGCAGCTCCAATCGCACGCTCAGCGCATTGGCTTGCGCCTCGCCGGCGCGCGCCCGCTGCGCGTTGACCTTGCCGAGAATGCCCAGCAGGTTCTGCACGTGGTGCCCGACCTCATGACCGATCACATAGGCGTGGGCAAACTGCCCCGGCGCTCCCAACTGCTGCGTCATCACATCGAAGAAGCCGAGATCGAGATACACGATGCGATCCTCGCCGCAGTAAAACGGCCCCGCCGCGGCCTCCCCCATGCCGCAACCGGTCGGATAACTGTCTCGAAACAGCCGTAATTTCGGCTCCGCGTAGGTGATGCCGCGCTCCTGAAAGGCGCTGCTCCAGACGGTCTCGGTGCTGCGAAGCACCTGAGACACGAACCTGACCTGCGGGTCACCTGCCGCAGGGGCCTGCGCGCCCTGCTCGGGTGGGGCTTGCTGGCCTGAGGTATCGTCGCCGCTCAGCAACCCCAGAATCTGCAGCGGGTTGACGCCCAACAACCAGCCGCCGATCAGCGCCACCGCGATGGTGCCGAGGCCCACCCCGTGGATCGGCCGGAACCCGCCGCTCGAGCCACGCACGTCCTCGACGTTCTGGCTTTCCTCCTGACCGTCCATCTTCATGGTGATCCCCCGTCCCTCCACACGCGCCACAGCCTAAGGCAGAACTCCCCGCCATTCCATCGCTACCCGATGGCGCCCGCGCCCTCCGAAGGCTCAATCGGGGCCGTCCGGCGTCCCCCGAGGCGCTGCATCAGGGAATCGAGGGAGAGCGGGCCGGGCCCCGCGACCGCGAGCCAGAGGAACAGCGCGAGATACTCGAATTCATCGAACCCGAGCAGCGTCTCCAGGGAATCCACGTCCGCCCACTTGGCGCTCTTGATCGCCACGATCATGGTGACGCCGAGCGCCCCCGCCGATATTCGCGTGAGCAGGCCGAGCAGCAGGAACAGCCCCCCGAAGAACTCCACTCCGGACACGAAAGGCGTCAGAACGTGGGGAAACGGAATGCCCCAGCCGATGAAGTTTTCGGTCACTTCCGGCAGATTGTTGAGCTTGCCCCAGCCGCTCCAGAGAAACACCCACCCGACGGTGATGCGGGCGAAAAGCGGGGCTAGCCACGCCAGATGGCGCGCGACGCCCTCCGGCCAGTCGATCAGCCCGCGGACCAGTAGTTTCATAGACGCTCCCTCGATCCAATCGTTTTCAGGTACAACGGGGAAGAGACCGGCCCAGCGGCCGCTCCATTGCACCCGTGGAGCCAATATCCGCGGTTTGCGCTACCATGGACCCCGGGAGAAGGGGTCTGGCTCATGCGCTGCGAGGCTTCGCGAAGGAGAGGCAGATGCAACACGCGGTCCGCAAATATCTCAAGGCCCTGGAAGCCGGCGATGCCGACAAGGCTGCCGCGCTGTTCACGCCCACGGGCTGGGTTCAATCGCCCTTCCTCGGACGCATTCCGGTGCGCGACTACGTCACCAGGGTCGCCGCGGCCTCCGGCCGCAGCGAACTCACGGTGTACGATGTGCTGGTGAGCGCCGAAGGGCACATGAGGGCGGTCGCCTACTACCTGTACGACTGGCGCCTGAAGGATGGTTCGAGGGTGTCCTTCGAATGCGCGGACGTATTCAACTTCGATCTGGACACCGGACGGATCTCCTCGATCGTGCTGGTGTACGACACGCACCTCGTCCGCGACGCCGTGCAGAACAAGTATCCTTAGCGCCGCGGTTCGACCGCGGGGATGCGCGGAGGCGGGCTAGATCAGCTCGATCTCCACGAATCGAAACTCGTGCTGGTTCGGATTGATGACGTTGTGCGAGACGCCGGCCGCGCGTGCATAGGAGGCCCCAGCCTTGAGCTGCACCTCGCGGGTCCCGCCGGGCTCCTCCAGCCGCAGCGTGCCATCGGTGAGCGGCACCACCACATAATCGTGCGCGTGCACGTGATGCCCCGTTTCGGCGCCGGGCGCGAAGCGCCACTCGGTCACCAGCACGCGCTCGTTCTTCACCTGCACCAGTGCGGTTGCTTTCGGCATGGTTCGTTTCGCTTCTATTTGCGGCGGTAGGCTGCCAGCTTGCTGTGCGTGCGAATCGCATCCTCGTGGGTGAGCGGCTGCCGGTCCCGGGCCTTCTCGCGAATCAGCCGTTCGAACTCGTCTCCGGGCAGCGGACGGCTGAAATAGTACCCCTGATATTCGTCGCAGCCAATCGCGCTCAAGAATTCCAGCTGCGCCGCCGTCTCGACGCCTTCGGCCACGACCTTGAGGCGCAGGCTGTGCGCGAGCGAGACGATCGCGCGGACTATGGAGGCATCCTCCGGACGGCTCGCGAGCTCGCAGATGAACACGCGGTCGATCTTGAGCTTGTCGATCGGGAATCGGCGCAGATAGCTCATGCTCGAATAGCCGGTGCCGAAATCGTCCACCGACACCATGACCCCCATCGCGCTCAACTGCTCGAGGATCGCGATCGACTCTTCCGGATCGCTCATGACCGCGCTCTCCGTGAGCTCGACCTCGAAGAACTGCGGATCGAGTTTTGCCGCCTCGAGCGCACCGCGGATGGTGTCGGCCAGTCCGCGGTTGCGGAACTGCGACGGCGACAGATTCACCGAGACGCGAAGCGGCGCCAGACCCCGGTCCTGCCAGGCCTGTGCCTGCAGGCAGGCCTCGCGCACGACCCACTCGCCGATCGCGCCGATCAGGCCGCACTCCTCGGCGAGCGGAATGAACGTGTCGGGCGGGATCAATCCGCGCTGCGGATGTATCCACCGGATCAGCGCTTCGGCGCTTCGAACCGATCCGGACTCGGTGTGGACCTTGGGCTGGTAATACAGCTGGAACTGATTCAGCGCGAGCGCGTTGTGCAGCTCGCTCTCGAGCTGCACGCGCTCCTCGACGCTCGCGCTCATGCCGCCTTCGAAGCGCTGAATCCCTCCGCGCCCGCGCTGCTTTGCGCAGCGCATGGCGGCTTCGGCGTGCGCGGCGAGCGCCATGGCGGACGCACCATCCGCGGGATATATCGCGATCCCGATGCTGGCGGAACTGCGCACATCGATTGAGCCGATCCGGATCGGCTCCTGGAGCGCCTCGAGCGCCCGCACAGCGAGCCGCCTCGCGTCGTCGATGTGCCCCGCCGAGTTGATCAATAGAACGAATTCGTCGCCGCCGGAGCGCGCCACGGTATCCACCGGGCCCACGATCGCCCCGAGGCGGCGCGACACTTCCTGCAGCACCTCGTCGCCCGCGCCATGTCCGAGCGACTCGTTGACGAGCTTGAATCGATCGAGTCCGCACACCATCAGCGCGAAGGAACGCGCATCGCGGTCGGCATGGGCCGCCGCCTGGTTCAGCCGATCGTCCAGCAGCACCCGATTCGGCAGGCCGGTCAGCGCATCGTGGGTGGCCAGGTGGCGAAGCTGGCGGTTGGCGGCCTCCAGGCCGCAGGTGCGCAGCTTGATCACCTCCTCGAGACTCTCCATCTGCTGCCGCACGAGACGCTCGTTCTGCCACTTGCGGCTGAGCGAGGTCGCGCATTGCAGGATCTCGATGGGCTCGGCCGGCTTTCTCAGCACCAGGAGTTTGTCCGAGTAGTTCAATCCCTGCACGACCTCGGACCAAGCGTAGTCCGTGTGCGCGGAACATATGACCACTTGGATATCCGGGTCCACGGTCCAGAGCTCCGCAATCGTCTTCAACCCGTCCCAGCCAGGGGGCATGCGCATGTCGACGAAGGTCATCGCATAAGGCTGCCCGCGCGCCAGCGCGGCGCTTGCCATCTGCACGCCCTCCTGCCCCTGATAAGCGGAGTGAAGCTCGAAGCACGGACGTTCGGCCGCCTGCGCCCCGGCGCCGAAGATGTCCGCCTCCAGGAGGGTCAAGGCCTCCCGCATCGGATCATCCGGGCTCGCCAGCACCTTGCGGAAGTCCCCATGAATCGCCGCGTTGTCGTCGATCAGCAGGATGCGGTGTACGGGAGCCATGGACATTGAAGCGGGGTACCTGGGTGTCTTGGACGTTGACCTACCCGAGCATATCTGCGTCCAAACGCCAAAACTGAAGCCCCGTTCACAATTACCCCCTTCGCCCGCCTACTCCTTTCCCTCAATGCAGGCGCGCGAGATCCCCCTCCAGATCGGCCGCCGCCTTGTCGACGGCGGCCGCGGCGTTCTCGATCACGCGTGCGACCTGCGGCACCTGGGCCTCCGCATCCCGCCAACGGCGCTCGTCCATGTATTCGCGCACCGCGGCGATGGGTTTCGCGCCGTAACCCGTGTAGGCGCCGGGCGCGTAGATCTGGTTCTTGAACCAAGGGCGCTCCGGCAGACCGTTTTGATTGAGAAACGCGCGCGACACCCGCAGAAGATCCTCATTGAGGAGCGCGAGGGAGGAGTTTGGCAGGGCCGGCGAGCCCTTGGCCGCCAGCGCGGCGAGCGCCGCCGAGTAGCGGTCCGCGCTCCGATTCAGCAGCGTGATCGCATTCTTCATGGGCGCGAAATCGATGAACGGCGGTACCGGCTCGGCGGGCGGAGGCAGCATCGGGCGGCGCGGATCGAGAGTGGCCTTGAAGACCCCCTCCTGCAGCTCGAGATTACGCTCCGTGAATTCGTCCTGCTTGTCCTTGAGCAATTTCTCGAGATCCGCCTCGTACTTCGAGATGGCCTGCGCCTGGGGCGAATAATCGACCGGAATGAAGTCGGCATCCGCCAATCGCATGATGGCGGTGCCGGCCGTCTGCGACAACGCCCGGCCGTACGCGAAGTCCTTGTCGCCGAAATGGGTGTACCAGTAGAAGTCGTCGTAGATCGAGTGATACTGCGTGCCGTCATCCTCGTCTCCGAACTCGACGCTCAAGGTGGAGATTCCCGCAAAATCCTGAAAAGCGGTGAAATCCGATCCGTCTCCCAGTGCCTCCACCTCGAGGTCCCGGCGGTTGCGCAACTCGCTCCTCTCCTCGGCGGTGCTCGCGTGCGCGATGCTGTAGAGATGCGAACGTTGGTACACGCTCAGGTGCGTCTCCGGGATCGTCTATCGCGCGCGCCACGTCGCTGATGAAATCCTCCAGATCCTGGGTGCCTCCCGGCAGCATGAATCCGCGCTCGTTGGTGTCGGAATTGATGTAGGCGACCGCATGACGCCTGCAACTCATCGACATGCGTCTCCACCCACTCCACCGAACCGAGCAGTCCCGGCTCCTCGCCATCCCAGGCGCAGTAAATGATGGTGCGCGCCGGGGTCCATCCGCGTTTGTGCAGCTCGCCCATGGCGCGCGCCTCCTCGAGCATCGCGGCCTGTCCGGAGATGGGATCTTCCGCGCCGTTGACCCAGGCATCGTGATGATTGCCGCGGATCACCCACTGTCCCGCCGCGGCGGATCCGTGCAGCGTGGCGATCACGTCGTAAATCGGCTTGATGTCCCAATTCGAAGCCACCGCCAGATGCACGAGCGCGGGCCCGGGCCCGACGTGATAGGTGATGGCGAGCGCGCCGCGCCAGCGAGGGGGGGCGACCGGACCCGCGAGCGCCGACAGCAGCGGCAGCGCGTCCGCATACGAAATGGGAAGCACCGGGATCGCGGTGATGGTCCTCGCGTCCTTCAGCGCCAGCCGCTTGGCATGGCTGGTCGCGCCGATGCCGGGCGTCAAGGGATCCCCCGGATACTCCGTATCCATGACGCTGCCGCGCTGCACCCCGTCCTTCGGACGCCAGCCGCCGGCGGGATATTGATCTCCCTGGTAGTAGCCGTCGCCCTTCGGATCGGAGTAGATGATGCAGCCGACCGCGCCGTGCTCCGCCGCGACCTTGGGTTTCACGCCGCGCCAGCCGCCGCCGTAGCGCGCGATCACGATCGCGCCCTTGACGGAAATGCCGAGCCGGTCGAGCTCATCGTAATCCTCGCGATTGCCGTAATTGACGTAGACCAGCGGCGCGGTCACGTCGCCGTCCGCCGAATACGCGTTGTAGGTGGGCAGCTGCTCCGAAACCTGGTCCGAGGTGGGGTCGCCCGGAACCGCGGGTTCCTGCAGCCGCGCGCGGTAAGGCGTCGGCTTCAACAGCTCGAGCACGCGGCTCTTCGGGGTCGGAAACAGCACATCGAACGTTTCAATGGTCGCATCGAATCCCCACTCCTTGAACCGCGCGAGAATCCATTCCGCGTTGTCCTTGTCGTAGGCAGATCCGACGTGATGAGGTCGGGCGGTCAGCCGCCGCATGGTCTCGCGAATGTTGTCGGGCGAAATGGCGCCCCGAAACTCTGCTTCACGCTGCTGCTCCAGCGCTGCCGATCCCGCGCTGTAGCCGAGCAGCGCGTGGGGCGGCGGTGTGCCCGGGCTTTGCGGCTGGGAAAGCGCCGGAAATCCGGCAAGCGCGGCGAACGCCGTGAGGGCGCCGGAGGCGGCGAAGCAGAGGGCGCGGGGCGCGGCACGACGGCAGCTCGACTCTCGGCGAAAGGGTTCGATCATGGGCGCCTCCAACGAATGGGGCGCCATTGTCACGAATAGGGACGGACCCGTCCATCAGATCCGCCCGACCCGTCCATGCGACGCCCCGGCGGAAGTGCCGCTTCCGCCGGGGCTCCGACTCCCTTCGTGTGGGGCCTGTGACGGGGCCGGTTCTGCGCCGCCCCGCCGGCGCTACGGTCGGCTGTCCTTGGCGTCCTCTCGGGCGTCCTCGCGGGCGTTGTCTTTCACCCGCTCCTTGGCATCACCGAATCCGGCCTGCGCCGTTCCGACGGTCTTTTTGACCTTGCCCTTGAGCTCCTGGGTCGGGCTGCCGGCAACCCGGCCGGCAACCTCTTGAACCTTGCCGGCGGCTTCCTTCACGCGACCGTCTACCTGGTCCTTGTTGATTCCCATATCTGGCTCCTGCGTAATCATCGGCATGCGGCCGACCCGCCATGTCGATCTGGCGGTGATCCCCGCCACCGACGATGTGAGCCCACTATCGCACCCGGCGATCAGCGCTCCTGTAGGCGCGCGCGCCATCCGCATGTCGGACCGCGGGCCGCGCGCGGGCCGCGCGCGGGCCGGTGGAACGGTGCTTTTCCGGATCGGGAACCGGTATCGTTGGAGCGATGAAACATTCCTTTCCATCCGATCGCTTCGTGCGCATCCGCGGCGCCCGCGAGCACAACTTGAAGAACGTCGATCTCGAGATTCCCCGCGACGCGCTCGTGGTGTTCACCGGCATTTCCGGCTCGGGCAAGTCCTCGCTGGCCTTCGGCACCCTGTACGCCGAGGCGCAACGCAGATATTTCGAGTCGGTTGCGCCGTACGCAAGGCGCCTCATCGACCAAGCCGGCGTCCCCGATGTGGATTCGATCGAAGGACTGCCTCCAGCCGTCGCGCTTCAGCAACATCGCGGCAGCGCGAGCACGCGCTCCACGGTGGGAAGCGTCACCACGCTGTCGAATCTGCTGCGCATGCTGTACTCGCGCGCCGGCGCCTATCCGCGCGGCCGCCCGATGCTGTACGCGGAGGACTTCTCCCCCAACACCGCCCAGGGAGCGTGCCCCACCTGCCACGGCCTGGGATTCATCTATTACGTGACGGAACGCGCGATGGTGCCCGACGGCTCGCTGAGCATCCGCGAGCGCGCCATCGCCGCATGGCCTCCTGCGTGGCATGGCCAGAACCTGCGCGACATCCTGGTGAGCTTGGGCTACGACGTGGACAAGCCGTGGCGGGAGCTGCCAAAAAAAGATCGCGACTGGATCCTCTATACCGATGAGCAACCCACCGTACCGGTCTACGCGGGATACACGCCTGCCGAGACGCGCCGCGCGCTTCGGCGCAAGGAGGAGCCGAGCTACCAGGGCACGTTCACCGGCGTGCGCAAGTACGTGCTGCAAACCTTCGCCACGACGCAGAGCGCGCTGATGAAGCGTCGGGTGCAACGCTTCATGAGCGGCACCCTCTGTCCCGCCTGCCACGGCAAGCGGCTCAAGCGCGACGCGCTGGAGGTGAAGTTCGCGGGTCACGACATCGGCGCCCTGTCGCAAAAGTCGCTGGGGGATCTGCAGGCGATTCTCCGACCCGCGGCCGAAGGGCGGCCCGATCCCGACGCGGCGCGCGGGGAGGAGAAGCGCCTGGCGGCGAAGCGCATCGCGGCGAGCGTCATCGAGCGGATCGCGGCGCTCAGCGCACTGGGCCTCGATTATCTGTCGCTGGAGCGCGGCACGCCCTCACTGTCGCCGGGCGAATTGCAGCGCCTGCGCCTCGCCACGCAAATCCGCTCCAACCTCTTCGGCGTCGTCTACGTGCTCGACGAGCCTTCCGCCGGGCTGCATCCCGCGGACACCGATGCGCTGCTCGCGGCACTGGAGCAGCTCAAGGGCGCGGGAAACTCGCTGTTCGTGGTCGAGCACGATCTCGAGGTGATGCGCCGCGCCGATTGGATCGTGGACGTGGGACCGGGCGCGGGCGAGCATGGCGGCCGCGTGGTCTACAACGGTCCCTTCGAGGGACTTGCCGGCGCGGATGATTCGGTGACGGCGCGCTATCTGAGCCGGCCGCAGCGCATGCATCGCGTTCCCCGCGAGCCGAAGGGTTGGCTGCAGCTCAAAGGCGTCACGCGCAACAACCTGCGGGGCGTCGACGTCGCGTTTCCGCTCGGGGTGCTCACCGCCGTCACCGGCGTTTCGGGGTCCGGTAAATCGAGTCTGGTGAGCCAGGCACTGGTGGACTTGATCGCGGGACATCTCGGTCACGAGCCGGAGCGGGCCGAGGATGCCGATGAGCTCGAGTTCGCGCCGGCCGGTCCCATCGCAGGATCCATCCAGACGGGGGCTGGCGCAATCAAGCGTCTGGTCACCATCGATCAAAAACCGATCGGCCGCACACCGCGCTCCAACCTGGCGACCTACACCGGCCTGTTCGACGGCGTGCGCCGGCTCTTCGCCGATACCTCCGCGGCGAAAGCGAGGCGCTACGACGCGGGCCGCTTCTCGTTCAACGTCGTCAAAGGCCGCTGCCCCGGCTGCGAGGGCGAGGGATTCGTCTCGGTCGAGCTTCTGTTCATGCCGAGCGTCTATGCTCCCTGCCCCGACTGCCACGGCGCGCGCTACAACCCCAAGACCCTCGAAGTCGCCTATCGCGGGAGGAACATCGCCCAGGTTCTGCGAATGACGGTGGATGAGGCGCTCGAATTCTTTCGCGACAGCGCGGGCGTCGCGCATTCGCTCGAGCTCCTGCGCGACATCGGCCTGGGCTATCTGAGGCTGGGCCAGCCGGCGACGGAACTGTCCGGGGGCGAAGCGCAGCGGATCAAGCTCGCCACGGAACTGCAGCGCGCGCAGCGCGGCGACAGTCTCTACGTCATCGACGAGCCGACCATCGGCTTGCATCCCGCGGATGTCGACAAGCTGATGGCGCAACTGAACGCCCTGGTCGACGCGGGCAACACGGTGATCGTCGCCGAGCACGACATGCGCGTCGCCGCGGCGGGCGACTGGTTGATCGACATGGGTCCGGGCGCGGGCGACCGTGGCGGCCGGATCGTCGCGACCGGCACGCCGGCGGAGGTTGCGGCGGGGAAGCGGGGGTTGACCGCCGAACACCTCGCGGCCCTGCTCGAGTGAGAAGGTGCTCCGGTATCCGGTCCCGTTCAGGTATCCGATCCCAGATTACGGGTGACGATCGCCTCGGCGGCGGAGTTCGCCCGATCCAGATCCTGATCGTACACCCGCGTGTCTCCCACCGGCCTGTCGGCCGATTTGCCGGCGAGCACCGCGCCATCCCGGTTCGACGTATCCACCGTGACCGTCGCCGACAAGCCGACGCGCAGCGGGGCCTCGGCGAGGTCTCGGGGATCGAGCTCGATCCTCACCGGCACGCGCTGCACCACCTTGATCCAGTTTCCCGAGGCGTTTTGAGCCGGCAGGAGCGCGAATGCAGCTCCCGTTCCCGCGGAGAGGCCCGTGACGCGGCCGCGAAACTCGTGCGCCCCTCCATAGAGATCGCTGCGCACCTCGGCCGGCTGCCCGATGCGCAGATCGCGCAGCTGCACCTCCTTGAAGTTCGCGTCGACCCACAATTGATTGAGCGGGATCACGGTCAGGAGCGCCTGGCCCGCCTGGATGTGCTGTCCCAACTGCACGCTGCGATCCGCGACGTAGCCGGTGACCGGCGCGAGCACGGCATTGCGTCGGGCGGCGATCCAGGCGTCGCGGAATTCGGTCTTCGCCTTCAGCACCGCGGGATTGTTCCTCACATCGACGCCGTCCACCAGCGCGTGCGCACCGCTCGCCTCGCGCTCGGCCTGCTCGAGCGCAGCCTTGCCGAGCTCGACCGCTTCGCGGGCATGCCGCACCTCCTCCGGCGCGATCGCCCCGGCGGCGATCAACGGCTCGCGCTTCTCGAGGTCCACGGTCGCGCGGGCCAGCTCTATCCGGCGGGTGGCGATCAGCGCATCGAATTGACGGGCGGTCGCACGTTGCTGCCTGACCTGACGGACCGTCTGCGCGAGGGAACTCTCGGCGCGTGCGAGCTCGATCGCGGCATCGGTCGGATCGAGCTTGACCAGAACTTCGCCGGCGTGCACGAGCTGCGTGTCGTCGGTGAGCACGGCAACGACGGTCCCCGGCACCTGCGAAGACAGCACCACCTTGTTGCCGTTGACATAGGCGTCGTCGGTGCGCTCGCGCTTGGAGAGCACCAGCACCCAGTAGACCGTCCACACCGCCCCGATGACGATGAATGCCGCAGCCATCCACAGCAGAACCCGGCGCCGGCGGCCGTTCGGCGGATCCGGCACGATCGGCTCGGCGATGGGCTCGGCGTTCGCGCTCATGGTGCCGCAGCCTTCAATTCATATCCCCCGCCCAATGCCCGCTTGAGGCCGATGTCCGCCGACAGCGCCGCCGCGTCGAGCTGCAGCACCGCGTCTTGTTCCTGGACCAGCGCATCGACGGCGCTCAACTCGGCTCTCGGATCGACGACACCCTGTCGGACGCGGGCCGCGGCGCTCGCACGCAGCGCCGCGGCCGCATCGAGACTCTTGCGGCGCTCCGAGGTCTGCGCCTCGATCTGCGCGAGGTTCGATGCCTGCGTCGCGACATCGCGCGCCGCACCGACCACGGTGTCCCGATAGCTCGCGACCGCGGTCGCGACTGCCGCCCGCGCCGCTCCATAGCGAGCCTGGAGCCGGCCGGCATCGAAGATCGGCAGATGAAGCGCCGCGGAGGCGCCGGGGACACGGCTGCCATAATTCAGCAGCGTGCCGACATCCATGCTCTGCAACCCGATCAACGCGTTCACGCTGATGTCGGGAAAGAACTCGGCCCGCGCGGACTCGCGGCCATGCTCGGCCGCCTCCACGCGCCAGCGGCTGGCGACGATATCCGCGCGCCGCGACAACAGATCGATGCGCACGTCCTCGGGCAGAGCCGCCGCGACCCGCGGAAGAGGCCGCATCCGCAGTTCGGGAAGCTCGGAAGGCGCACGGCCGGCGAGCGCCGCGAGCGCGATCACCCGCAATTTCGCGGAGCCCTCCAGCGCGGCAATCTGCTCGCGCACGTCCGCAACGGCCTCATCCGCGCGTTGCAGATCGTCCTGCGGATCGATCTCGGCCCGGATGCGCGCCGCGCTGATCGAGCGTTCCCGCTCGAGCGCTTTCTCGCGCTGGCGGGCGAGCCCGATCCGTCCCTCGTCCGCCTGCCATCCGAAGTAGCTGTCGGCGATGGAGCTCGCGAGCGTCAGCGCCGCAGCGCTGCGTTCGGCCTGACTCGCATGCGCCGAGTCCATCGCGGCCTCGACGGCCTGCCGCTGCTTTCCCCACCAATCGAACGTATAGCTCGCCTGCAGACCAAGATCCGCCTGGTTGTACCAGTTGAAGCCCAACAAGGAGGGGGAGAACAACCCATTGTCGCTGAGGCGCTGGCGCGAGAAATCGCCGTTTGCCTGCAGGTGGGCGCCGCTCTCGGCGCTCGCGATTCGCACGGACTGGCGCGCCGATTCGAAGCGCGCATGCGCCTCCGCGAGCGTCGGCGAGGATGCGAGCGCAAGGTCGATCAGTGCATCGAGGGTCGGATCGCGATACTGCTTCCACCAATCCGGCGCGGGCCACGCGCCCCGGGCGCCCGGCGCCTCCGAGAGCGGCGCTGCCTGCATCAGCGATGCGGGCCGGGGCTTGGGCGGCAACCCGGCACACCCCACGCACAAAGCGGCGGTCAATGCGAGCACCCCGTTACGGTATGGCGGATTCATCGGCGGCAATCGACGCGACCCAGGGCGGCAGGGACGCCGGTTCGACCGACGCCACCCAGCGGCCGTAAATGTTATTAATTTGGATGCTAATAATTAACTATATGATATTTTATGGTTGGAAGGTGAGCACCGCAAATAATTCTTGCTTTGAAAAACGACACCTGTCATTTTTGCGCCGATGGAGCAACGCAAACAGCCCGAGGTGGCCTCCGAGCGGCCCCGCACCACCCGGGTAGGACGACCACGGCGTGGCACGGAAGCTGCGCGAGTTGACATAATGATCGCCGCCGCCACGCGGGTTTTCTTAAGGGATGGGTACGGCGCCGCCAGCATCGACAAAGTGGCTCATGAAGCCGGCGTCTCCACACGAACGATTTATGAGCGTTTCAAGAACAAGGCGGACCTGCTGGCCTCGGTGATCACCCGGCTGGTGGAACGGGACATGGTGACGGTCTTCGGGACGGAGCTCGATCGGCTCTCCACCCGCCAGGCGCTGCTGACCATCGGCGAAACGGTCACCGGCCGGGCGTGCGCGCCCGAGGCGGCCGCGCTGTTCCGCATCGTCGCCGCCGAAGCGCAGCGCTTTCCCGCGCTCGCCGCCAAGATGCGCGCCGGAACCAAGGCGCGCGTCAACAACGCCGTCGCCACTTATTTTCGCGGCCAGGTGCTGCGCGGCAAGCTGGTGCTCGCGGATCCGGATCGCGCAGCTGCGTTGTTCATGCAGATGGTTTGCGCGGAGCTGCACGAATGTGTCCTGTTCGGGTCCCCGGAGGAGATGGCGAAGCTGAATTTCGCCGCGCACCTGCAGCAGGTGGTGGACATCTTCCTGAACGGCGCCGCGCCGCGTGACACCGATGCAACGGCGGATGCGGGCTAGCACCATGGCGCAGGGATCCCGATCGCTCGTCGGCCGCGGCCGTCTCGCTCTCGTGTGGCATATCCTCCTGCTCTGCGCGCTTGCCCTCGGCATTCCGGCAGGTTGCGCGGTCGGACCGAATTTCAAGCCGCCCGCGGCCCCTGCCAACGGCGGATTCACTCCGGCGGGATCCACGGCGCAGACCCTCACCGCCTCGACGCCCATACCCGGCGGCGAAGCCCAGCGCTTCGTCGAGGGCCTGGACATTCCCGGCCAGTGGTGGACGCTGTTCCAATCGCCCGAGCTCAACGCACTGATCGATCGCGCACTGAAGCAGAATCCGACCCTCGAATCCGCGCAGGCGGCGCTGCGCGAGGCCAACGAGAACGTGGCCGCCGAGCGCGGTGCGCTGCTGCCGAGCCTCTCTGGGACGTACGAGGCTCAGCGCAACCGCGGGAGCCTCGCGGAATTCGGCCTCCCCGGTTCCGGCGGCTACTACTACACGTTGAACAGCGCCAACGTCAGCGTGTCGTACACCCTCGACGCCTTCGGCGGCATCCGCCGGCAGATCGAGGCGCTACAGGCGCAGGCCGATTACGCCCGTTTCTCGCTCGAGGCGAGCTATCTCACGCTTACCAGCAATGTGGTCGCCGCGGCGATCACGGAAGCCTCGCTCAGGGCGCAAATCGCGGCCGAGGAGGATATCGCCCGGGCGCAGCAATCGGCGCTCGACATCACCCGGCGCCGGGTCACCGCCGGCGGCGCATCGCAAACGGATGTTTTGCAACAGCAGGCCACCCTGCAGGCGACTCTCGCGACGCTCCCCGCTCTGCGCACCCAACTCGCCCAGCAGCGGGATCTCCTCGCGACCTACGTGGGCGCGCTGCCGGCCGAGTACGGCGATTCGCAATTTCGTCTCGACACGCTGAGGATACCGGTCCAACTGCCCGTCAGCCTGCCATCGAAGTTCGTCGAGCAACGCCCCGATGTACGGCAGTATTCCGCCCTCCTCCATCAGGCGACGGCGCAGGTCGGTGTGGCGACGGCGAACATGCTGCCGCAACTGCAGATCACCGGCAGCTACGGCGGCGACGCCGCGCGCTTCGCGGACATGTTCTCGCCCGCCTCGGTGGTCTGGAGTCTCGCGGGCTCGGTGACGCAGCCGCTGTTCAAGGGCGGCCAGCTGCTGCACGAGCGCCGCGCGGCGGTGGCTGCCGCGCAGGAAGCCGCCGCCAATTACAAGGCGACCGTGCTCACGGCCTTTCAGAACGTGGCTGATGCGCTGCTCGCCCTTCAGGGCGACGCCGACGCGCTCGCCGCACAGACCGCGGCCGAGCGCTCCGCTGCCGGCAGCCTCGAGCTCGTTCAGGCTCAGTACAAGGCGGGCGGCGCCAGCTATTTGCAGGTGCTCACCGCCGAGCAGACCTATCAAAACGCAGCCCTCGCGCTGGTCAAGGCGCGCGCACAGCGATTCACCGACACCGCCGCGCTCTTCCAGGCGTTGGGCGGCGGCTGGTGGAACCGCAACGACATCGCCGCCAATTCACCGTCCACGATTCGAGGAGTCCCGTGAGCACCGTACTGACGCAACCACCCCGGGACGACGAACCCGTCAAATTAAAATCCATGGTCAGGCCGCTCGTCATCATGGTGCTGCTCGTCGCGCTGGTGATCGGCGGCGTGTTCGCCTGGCAGGCCTTCATCGGGAAAATGGTCGGCAAGTTCATGGCCCGGAGCGCGAGCGCTCCGCAGACGGTGTCGACCGTGGTGGCCAGAAAAGCCACGTGGCAGCGTCAGATCCGGGCCATCGGAAGCCTGCGCGCGGTGCGCGGCGCCGATCTGTCCGCGCAGGCGTCGGGGGTGGTGGACAAGATCGACTTCGATTCGGGCAACGACGTGCCCGCGGGCAAGGTGCTGCTGCGGCTCATGCCGAACGACGATTACGCCAAGCTCGAACAGCTGCAGGCCGCCGCCGAGCTCGCCGACCAGACTCTGAAGCGCGACCGCGAGCAATTCGCGGCGCAGGCCATCAGTCAGGCGACGATAGACACCGATGTATCCACGCTGAAAGGCGCCAAGGCTCAGGTGGCCGCGCAACAGGCGCTGATCGAGGAGAAGATCGTCAAGGCGCCGTTCGCCGGCCGGCTCGGCATCCGCCAGGTCGACCTCGGTCAGTACCTCGCCGCCGGAACCACCGTCGTCACGCTGCAGGCGCTCGATCCGATGCTGATCGACTTCTACGTGCCCGAGCAGGCCCTCCAGCATTTGAAGGTCGGGCAATCCGCGACCGCGACGGTCGACACCTATCCGGGCGAGAGCTTCAAGGGAACCGTCGAGTCGATCAACTCCAAGGTCGACAATGCCAGCCGCAACGTGCAGATACGCGCCTCGTTCAAGAATGCCGACAAGCGTCTCGTTCCCGGCATGTTCGCGAACGTCGCGATCGATTCGGGCGATTCGTCCACCGAGATCACGCTGCCGCAGACCTGCATCACCTACAACCCGTACGGCGACACCGTGTACGTCCTGGTCCACCACGACGGCGCTGATGCCGGCGGCGCCGAGGCCCAGGCCGGCAAGGGCGATGCCAAAAGCGGCGACAACAAGCCCCCCGACACGGTGGAACAGCACTTCGTGAAGCTCGGCGCGACCCGCGGCGATCAGGTGGCCATCGTCTCGGGGGTCAACGAAGGCGATGTGGTGGTGTCCGCCGGTCAGATCAAGCTGCGCAACGGCTCCCCTGTGGTCGTGAACAACAGCGTGCAGCCGACCGACGACATCCATCCGACGCCGCCCAACGAATGAGCCGCGCTCGCCCATGAAGTTCACCGATATCTTCATCCGTCGCCCGGTGCTCGCCTCGGTGGTGAGCCTGGTGATCCTCGTGGTCGGGATGCGCTCGTTCAGCTCGCTGCAGGTGCTCGCGTATCCGAAGACCGAGAACGGGGTGGTCACGATCACCACGAGCTTCCCCGGCGCCGATCCGGACTCGATCGCCGGCTTCATCACCACGCCGATGGAGGCGGCGGTCGCGCAGGCCAACGGCATCGACTACATGAAGTCGATCAGCCAGAGCGGCACCAGCACGATCACCGCGTTCCTGCGGCAGAACTACGACACCTCGAAGGCGGCCGCGGAGATCAACATCAAGGCGAGCTCCGTCCTGAACCAGCTGCCGGCGGGGACGCTGCAGCCGATCATAACGGTCACGGTCGGCCAGACCATCGACGCGATGTATCTCGGATTCAACAGCAACACGCTGGCCTCCAATCAGATCACGGACTACCTGATCCGCGTGGTGCAGCCGAAGCTGCAGGCGCTCGAGGGCGTGCAGACCGCCGAGATTTTGGGCGGCCAGACATTCTCGCTGCGCGCGTGGCTCGATCCGAACAAGCTTCAGGCCTACGGCATGACGGCCAGCGACGTGGCGAATGCCATGGCGGCCAATGACTACATTTCGGCGGTCGGCACCACCAAGGGCCAGATGATCCAGGTGACCCTCACCTCGACCACCAATCTGCACTCGCTGGAGGAGTTTCGCAATCTCGTGGTGAAGTCGGTGAACGGCGCCAATGTGCATTTGCGCGACGTGGCGCAGGTCGTTCTCGGCGCGGACAGCTACGAGGCGAGCGTGGCGCGCAACGGCAAGACTGCCGTGTTCATCGGCATCCAGATCGCGCCCTCGGCCAATCTCCTGAGCGTGATCAAGGGCGTGCGCGATGCGCTGCCCGGCATCGTGGCGCAGCTGCCGCGCGGACTCGAAGGCCACGTGATGTACGATTCGACCGATTTCGTGAACGCCTCGATCCACGAGGTCGCCTTGACACTGGTCGAGGCGCTGGTCATCGTCATGATGGTGATCTTCGCCTTCCTGGGATCGCCTCGTTCGGTGCTGATTCCCGTGGTCGCCATCCCGTTGTCCCTGGTCGGAACGCTCGGCATCATGCTGGCGCTGCATTTCTCGATCAACCTGCTGACGCTGCTCGCGCTGGTGCTCGCCATCGGCCTGGTGGTGGACGATGCCATCATCGTGGTGGAGAACGTCAACCGGCATCTCGAGGAAGGCTCGCCCCCTGTGGCGGCCGCCATGCAGGCGGCGAGGGAGCTCGGCACCGCGATCCTCGCCATGACGGTGGTGCTGCTCGCGGTCTACATCCCCATCGGTTTCCAGGGCGGCCTGACGGGCGCCCTGTTCACCGAGTTCGTGTTCACGCTCGCCGGTGCCGTCACCGTGTCGGCGGTGATCGCGCTCACGCTCTCGCCGATGATGTGCTCCAAGCTCCTGAAGCCGCACCGCGCCGGCGACACCGGCTGGGAGACACGCGTGGTCGAGTTCATCGACGTTCGGTTCGAGCGCCTGCGCGGCTGGTATCAGCGCAAGCTCGAGCGCAGTCTTCGGTTCACGCCGGTCACCGCGGTGCTGGTGGTGCTGGTGCTGGTGAGCATCGTCCTTCTCTACCACAGCGCGAAAAGCGAGCTCGCGCCGCAGGAGGATCAGGGATTCGTGGGCGCCCAGCCCACCTCGGCCCCCGATGCCACGCTGCAGCGCAAGCTCCAGTATGCCCATCAGGCGTACGAGATCTTCAAGAACCAGCAGGGCGTCGACACGATCTTCCAGATCGAGGCTCCCGGGCAATCCTTCGACGGCCTCATCCTCGGGCCCCTTGCGCAGCGCAAGAGCGCGACCGACATACAGAACACCCTGCAGCAGAAAGTGGCCGCGATCGCCGGTCAAAAAATCGTGATGTTCCAGTTCCCGCCGCTGCCCGGCTCGCAGGGCTTGCCGGTGCAGTTCGTGCTCAAGACCACCGACCCCGCGCTGCGGTTGAACGAGGTCTCGAGGGATTTTCTGACCCAGGCGCAGAAGAGCGGCATGTTCATGTTCATCGACACGGACTTGAAATATGACCTGCCCCAATCGGTGATCGAGATCGACCGCGACAAGGCCGCGCAGATCGGATTGAACATGACCCAGGTCGGTCAGTCGCTCGGGAGCCTCCTCGGAGGCGGCTACGTCAACTACTTCAGCATGCAGACGCGCTCCTACAAGGTCATCCCGCAGGTGCAGCGGATTTCCAGGTTGAACGTGGAGCAATTGCTCGACTATCCCATCGCCAACATCGGCAATGTTCCGGTCCCGCTGTCGACGATCGCCAGCATCCGCACCGAGACCGTGCCCGAGACCTTGAACCACTTTCAGCAGCTGAATTCGGCCACGCTGGCCGGCGTCGCCTCGCCGGGCGTCTCGCAGGCGGACGCGCTGAACTATCTCAAGGCGCTCGCGGCCCGCACGCTGCCGAGCGGTTACACCATCGACTACGCAGGGCCGTCGCGGCAGTTCATCCAGGAATCCGGCGGGGTCATCGGCACCTTCGGCTTCGCCATCGTCATCGCCTTCCTGACGCTCGCCGCGCTCTACGAGAGCTTCCGCGACCCCTTGGTGATCCTGATCTCGGTTCCGTTGTCGATCGCGGGCGCGCTGATCTTCATCGCCCTGGGGGTGCACGGCGCCTCGCTCAACATCTACACCCAGGTGGGCCTCGTCACGTTGATCGGTCTCATCAGCAAGCACGGCATCCTCATCGTCGAGGTCGCGAACGAGCAGCAGCAGAGCGGCAAATCCAAACGCGATGCCATCATCGCCGCGGCCGGCGTGCGCCTGCGCCCCATCTTGATGACCACGGCCGCGATGGTGCTCGGGGTGATCCCGCTGGTGTTCGCCCAGGGCGCCGGCGGCGCCTCGCGGTTTGCGATCGGTCTGGTCATTTCCACCGGCCTGGGGATCGGTACCTTGTTCACCCTCTTCGTGGTGCCCGCGGTTTACGTCATGATCGGCGCCACCCATTCGGAGGCTCCGGACTCGCTGCGCATCGAACCGCAATCCCACGCCTGATGGCTGATCGCGTAAAGCGGCTTTCCGTTCAATTCGTTACGATGGATTCGCCAGGTAAATTCTAGAAAGCCGCGGGCCCGCGCGTCCCGCCTCGATACGAATACCCCGGGCCGGCTCACAAAGGGAACTTCAAAACCTTGACAAAGTCCGCGTTGCGTTTTGTCGATTGTCTTGTATATTCCAACCGCAGAGTGTTGATTTAACAAGATTCCGAGGGGTTACATAACCTCGAAATCACTTTAAGTTCTTGGATTCGCGGCGGAGTAAACATGGTCAGCGCGTGGGATAGCTTGCACTCTGCGACTCTGGAGCTGGTCCGCTCCACACCCATCAAGCAGCGGCTGATAGCCGCCTACCGGCGCCATTTGGCCGCGATCCTGGAAGAGCAGCTGCCGGCCGAAGCCCGCGGGTCCTTCACACACCTCATGCAGAGCCTTGCCGGAGTGGTGCCGCTGCGCGGTGAGGATGCCGTAACCGCTTCGGTTCGAAAGATGTCCAATCAGGAAGCGGATGACTGCGCGGCGCTGATCGTCGAGATATTCGGCCTGCTGCCGCGCGTGTCCGAGGCCGTCCCGGCCACCCGGGCCTCGGCGGCCGTGGTTCAGCTGCGTAGCGTCGACTGCGCACCGGCGGAGTTCGACGTGAACCCGCTCATCGCCACCAACTAGGCTTCGATCGGCGCGGCGTCGGCTCGATGGATCAGTCGAGCTTGAATTCGATCGTGTCCCAGCGCGTCGATTCCTGATGGCGGGCCTGACGCTTCAAGGCATCGATCAAGCTGCGCTCATTCCACGCACTCACCTCATCGGCGAGGTCGGCGATGGCCTTCGGAAGCGGCTCCGTGGATCCAAAGTTCTCCATGGCCACGATCGGGCGGTCAGCCGCTTTCGCGAAATTCATTTGGAACAGCACCAGATCGGGCGAAGCCCGATAAGCGGCGGGCACCACGATGATCACCTCGCAGGGCGCGATCTGCCGGCGCAGCTCCTCACGCTCGCTTTCCTTGTCGACCGGCCGTTTGCCATGAGGCAGGCTGGTGTTGTGATAGTAAAAAGTGCCCGGAGCCTCCAGGTATTCGAACACGCGCGAGTAATCGTCGTTTTCGTCCCAGGAATGGGTGACGAACAAGCGAATCGGGCTGACGCGGGTCGACATGAGCTTAGTCTATCGCGACGATGGGCAAGCGCGAAGCTTTAGGCGTCGATAGAATGCGGGACGTGCGTTTGATCATATATAACATCCGTTATGCCACCGGAACCGGTCCCGCATTCCATCTTCCGTTGCCGGGGGCCGGTTATCTGCGGTCCAGCCGGCAGGTTCTGTCGCGAATCACCGACTTCATCAAGGGTCAGGACCCGGACGTGGTGGGGCTCATCGAGGTGGATACGGGATCGATCCGCACCGGCATGGTGAACCAGGCGGACTATATCGCCCGCTCTCTCGGCCACTACTCGACCTTCGAGTGCAAGTACGGCCAGTCCTCGGTGAACCAGATGGTGCCCATCGTCCGCAAACAGGCGAACGCCTTCCTTGCCGCGCCGCGAGTACGCGGCGAACGATTCCATTATTTCGACACCGGCATCAAGCGCCTGATCATCGAGCTCGAGCTCGACGACATCGCCATTTTTCTGGTGCATCTGTCCCTCAAGTTCAGGCACCGCCAGTATCAGCTGCGATACCTGTACGATCTGGTGCGCAAGACCCGGAAGCCCGTGATCGTGGCCGGCGACTTCAACACCTACTGGGGCGATCACGAGATCTACCTGTTCATGCAGGCGGCGGGGCTTGCGAACGCGAATGCGCGCGGCCTGCCCTCCTATCCCAGCTCGAGCCCGCGCAAGGAGCTCGACTTCATCCTGCACAGCCGCGAGATCGAGGTGAACCGGTTCGAGATACCGGACATCCAGCTGTCCGATCACCTGCCGCTGATCTGCGATTTCACCATCCACGAATCGCGCCGGGCGGCCGCCTGAAGGCCATGCAGGGCGGCAGCTGGAAGCTCGAGGTCGACACCGACCGCATCGCCTGGCTGACCTTCGACACGCCGGGCTCGTCCACCAACGTGCTGTCCGCCGCCGTTCTCAAGGAACTCGCGTCGATGCTTTCGGAGGTATCGCAGGCGAAACCCCGCGGTCTGGTGCTGCGCTCGGGCAAGCGCAGCCAACACCCCCACGCACGACGTTTGGCGCTCCTCCCCGCCTTTGCTAGAATGTTTCCTGCACTCGCATCTCTAGATGGGCGTGTAGCTCAGTTGGGAGA
This sequence comes from uncultured Gammaproteobacteria bacterium, assembly GCA_963736185.1. GTDB lineage: Bacteria > Pseudomonadota > Gammaproteobacteria > Steroidobacterales > Steroidobacteraceae > Bog-1198. The sequence goes on from CAVTNZ010000106.1 coordinate 69,725, forward strand.
GCGCCTCGTTCGCAACGAGGAGGTCAGGGGTTCGAGCCCCCTCACGTCCACCACTTTTACCCAATAAAAAAGCTTGTTTTACGAGATTTCGCAGAACCGGCGAGATATTATCTAACAGATATTTAACACTCCGAAGGCGTCCGTGACGCTCTCGTCACAGAAGCAGGATTCCCGGCGATGAGGATCTACATCGACGAAGCCGGCGGATTCGTTGTTCCTCCGCGAGTCCGTCCCTACGCCTACTCTCTCGTTTTTAGCCTAGCCGTTCCATCTGTGGTCGAAACCGAGCTTTTGTTATGAGTTCATCCGCCTTCGCGACGGGTGGCTCCGTCCAGCGGTGGAAATCAAGGGCAGCCAGCTTGATGAATAACGGGCTGCCGAGGTCCTCGCCTTGGTAAGTCGGTACGACATACTGGCGAGCTATTACGCCGTTGATATGAGCCACGCATGGTCACGACGTGGTCAACGATTTCAAACTCCGCCAAGCAGCCGAGATAACGGCTCAGCTCACCTCCCAACATCATCCCGATTTAATCGCGCAGCTACACCGTGACGCTGACGCGATTCGGGCGCTGCCGTTCCAATTATTTTTGCAGGCGGTATTGACCATCGATCTCGTCTTGGAGAATCTACGGGTAGTACCGCTGTATTACGCGCAACGACTTCCGAATGAACTCGGTAACATCGAATGGATAATTGACCCCAAGGACGTTTTCAGCGCACTGAAATGGAAGAGCTGTGGACCGAATTCGTCCTGCCCTTCGGAGAAGATAAGTTTTCGAAGAAATCTCTCAAGCTGCTTCCGGACGCTGACTATTCGTATTTTGAAGCAGCGTATGGCGTCAAGCCCGATGATACGGAAATGACGGCGCACTTGCGATGGATGCACAAAGTCCACGGCACACCGCTCCCCGGTTCGGGTAGAGGTGCGCTCGACGCCGGACGATTGCTTAGTCAACGGCAATTCGTGGACTCGCGCGACTCCCTCGGCGTTCAGCTCGCGGATACATTGGGGTCGATCCTGCGCCGAGCGTACAATGACCGACTCGGCTATGACGGTTGGAAGGATTTCGGTCGGTTGCTCGCCCGAATCGCGGAACAATCCTCGATTATTCAGATTGGGTCGCCCAAAAATGCGTCCCCTATGGTTGAAGGGCGAG
>CAVTNZ010000107.1:0-17351 GCA_963736185.1 uncultured Gammaproteobacteria bacterium
GATAGAAGCGGGTACCGGCATTTAAGTATTTCTTTTCGGCATCCTCAATCCTCAATTTCACGACCGCGTGAGTACCATCCTTCGCGAGCGACACATCGCTCACCTTGCCGACCCGGATGCCTCGATAGATCACCTTCGTCGAGTCAGCTTTCATTTGCGCGGCATCCTCGAAAGTGACTGTCACCTCGACGCCATGGGCACTCCACTGGCGAACCACGAGCCACACGACAATGGCGACGGCCGCGAGCGGGACTGCCCAGATCCAACCCGGCCAGCGCCCCTTGCGCACCTCGGCGCTGGTGCGCTGATATTCCTTGCCGTCGTCGCCGCTCATGCGCGCCGCGCCTCGAGCGCTGCATCCCACATCATCCTCGGATCGAAAATTCGCGAAGCCACCATGGTCAGCGTCACCACGAGGATAAAGGCGACGCCACCGATGCCGGCCGAGGCCGTCGCCAAACCCCCAAACTGGATCATCGGCACGAAGATCGCGATGGTGAACACATCCACATTCGACCACCGGCCGATTTCGTCGATCAGGCGATAGAGCTTCGTCTTGAAGACGAGCGCTTTGGAGGAGCGACGGCGAATCGAGATCAGGAACCAGCCAAGACCGACGATCTTCAAGAGAGGAATTGCAATGCTCGTGCAGAAGATCAAAACACCGAGCGGCCAGAACCCCGCCTTGAAGAGGTCCGTCACCCCGTCGATGATCCGGTACTTGACCACCTCCCCGATCTCCACGTTGGTATTCATCGGATAGAGATTGGCGGGGATGTAGAGCGCGAAAGCGGCAAGCGAGAGCGCGAGGGTGCGCGAGACGCTGGAGGGCTTTCGCGCATGCAAGGTGGCTGCGCAGCGCGGACATCGGGCGTCCTCGCGACGGGCCGGAACGGCCAGATCGCAAACGGTGCATGAGACCGCGGGCTCCCCAGGCTGCAGCGCGGGAAGCTTACCCTCGAACTTTCGCCATACGGAGCGCCGGTCGAGAGTCGCACGGCACATCATCGCGCAGACAGCCGCGAAGATCAGACAGATTCCGCCCGAGCCCACCTCGACTGGAATCCGCGCCGCAATGCGACTGTAACCGACCGCCGCACCGATCAGCAGGACATCCGGCATCCCCCAGGGATCGAGCTGCAAACTCCAGCGGTAGGCCGGCGCGAGCCAGACAGGTCGCGTTTTGAACCGCACCCAAGCCAACACGAGGCTCAACAGTCCGAAGCGTACGAAGGGCAGCACCACCGCAAAGGCACCCACGAGAATGGCGAAGATTACCCACTGGTTGTTCCACAAGGTAAATACACCGGAGCCCAGACGGATGCTTCGTTCAATGCCGATGACCGAAATCGACATCAACGGTTCGACATTGGCAGGAAAGAGAAGAAGGAATGTCGCGCCAGCGAAGAACAGCGCCGCCGCGTGGCTGCGGCCACTCGTACGCTGCAAATGGTGCGCGCAGGTCGGGCAGACCGCCGCGCTGCCCCGGCGCAGATCAGGCAATTCCTGCAGTGTTCCGCAGTCGGGGCAGGCAATCATGGTATGCGGCCGATGCCGCCTCGCGAGTGCTAGTGATTGCTTAGTGTCAAGCCTCGATGCGCGACCCGCCGTCAGACGGGGCCCCGCTTTGCAGGCGAGTTTTTCCGATAGCGCGCGTCTTAGCATCGCGGCCAATAGTGCGCCGCAGCAGAGAACCGCTACCATCAATCCTCGCTGGAAGGCGCCCGCTCCCGCAGCATCATCGACTTGATCAGTTCATCGGCGATGGGCGTCCCAGCCTCGATGCGCGCCTGGTGCACTGAGGCGGGGTGCTGGACCTCGCCGCTGCGCATGCGCAATAGGCTCGATCGTGCCATCTGAACGATCTGAACGCGCGAGGCAGAGAGCGGCAGACCGCGGGTAAGAATCGTCTTTGCACCGTCGAGCGTCACCACCCATGCACTGCCCTCCGAACCCTCCACCACGCGCCCCGTCCCATCGGCGTCGACAATAACGGCAGACCGCTCATCAACTCCGACGCCATACACTCGCCGTGTTGACCGGTCAAGCCGCGCCACGAAGACGATGAGTCGACCGAGTCGGCTTCGCGCGGAAAAATGCGTGTCGGTGATGAGGTTCTCGAGCCACCGAAAGTGAAGCAGGTCGTCTTCGAGAGTCACAGCAGGTCCTAGAGGATCGGCCAAGGCGACCTTGGATTCGAGGCTGCCGCCATCGAATGCGGTGTAGCTGTAATGGCCGAGGATCGCAAGCCCGGCGCTGCTACCGCCGATCGGGGCGGCGCGCCTCACGAGCGCATTGAGGGCTGCCTGGACGGGCGTCGCTTTCCAATAGCGCACGTAGTTCGATTGATCGCCCCCCGCCAAAAACACTCCATCGGCGTGCCGCAGGGCGGTGATCACGCGCTGATCGAAGGCCGCGGCGCGAGTGTGGAAAGTAAACGTCTGGCAGGAGAGGGTAGGTCCCCAGACGCCGAGGAATAGCGGCCCGAGCTTGCCGTCATCAAGGTCAAAACTGTGATCGGCGGTCGCCCGCAGCACCACGATATGCCCGAAGCCCGCGCGCTCGGCAATTGCGCGGTAAGCGCCCTCGACGTAGCCACCCCCTCCCATGAAGACGATACCAAAGCGCGTCTTACGACGGTGCGGTGCCGCAGGATCTCCCGACACGAAGTAGTCAAAGGCCTCGCCCCGACAATCCTGAGTCAGCGAGCCCGAAGGGCAGAGCGTGGGCTGTACGGTCGCAGCGGGTTCTTGGCCCAGCGCTGGGTCGTTGGGGGCCGCGCGCAGACTGCCAGTAACCACCAGTAGCGCGCAAAGACAGATTCGAAGCAATTGCTCCAGGGACAGAGTGCCGATAGCTCGCCTCACGGCGTGACGATCGGGGGCCATTCGCGTGAGACCCCTTCGAAGACGCTGACCGTCTGCTCGAGCCGCGGTTCTCCATCGTGAACCGCAATCGTGTGGGGTTTCCCCGGTTCATAGCCCGTCCAAAGTGAAACGCCGGCGTACGCGCCGTCCTTCCGCAGGATGTAGTAGGTCATGTCCATGTAATTGAGGCGTTCTCGATCGCCGTCGTAGCGATGTATGATCCGATGCAGCGCGTCCATTCCCGCCTCAAGCGGCGCCATGCCCTTGCGCATGTTCTCGATGATGGTATGCGTGCCGGCGATCTTGATGTTCTCCTCGCCGCTTCCCGTCGCGCCCGCGGAGCCGACCTCCTGATCCGTGTAGCAGCCGGCACCGATCACGGGGGAATCTCCTAGCCGGCCCGGAATCTTCCACGCGAGACCACTGGTCGTCGTGCACCCGGACATCGCACCATCGGCACCGAGTGTCGAGCAGTGGGTCGTTCCCGTTGGTGGAACCATCACGTCCCGAATCGCCTGCGCGCGCCGCTCAGGCTCGATGTCAAGGGAGGCCGCGGTCGCGGCGAGCCGCTCGAGGTAACTGTGCCACGCATCGGCGCGCAGTCGCTCACGCATGCGCTCGCGCCATTGCGGCGCCGAGAGGCCTGGTCCCCACCAGTCCGAGTGAGCTTCTTTCCAGAGAAGCCAAACCTTGCGCGAAGCATCGGTGAGCAAGTTCTCGCGCGCAAATCCGCGCGCCACCGCGAAGCGCTCGGCGCCCTCGCCGACCAGCATGACGTGTCCGGTGTGCAGCATGACCTCACGTGCGAGCAGCGAGACGTTCTTGATGTTATGCACGCCACCGACGGCACCGGCCTGACGGCTTGGTCCGTGCATGCACGACGCATCGAGTTCCACGACGCCGTCTTCATTCGGCAGTCCCCCCAACCCTACCGAGTCATCATTGGGATCGTCCTCCGGCCCCTTCACCACGGCGATCGCGGCATCGAGGGTGTCGCCGCCCTTCCTGAGCACCTCGTACCCCGCGCCCAAATAGGCGAAGGCGTTGCCCGCCGCGACGAGCACCGGTCTCGCGGCCGCGCGCCCCCGTTGCTTGAGGGCAATTGGCGACGTCTCGCCTGCAAATGCTCGGCCCGCACTCAGTGAGCCGAGTGCGGCTCCCACCAATAACTCTCGGCGCGATATGGACACGGTATTCCTCCTTATCAAGTGCACACTCCGCACCGCGGGGCGTTCACTTCTTGGGCCAGTCGAACTGGTAGCTGATCTCGGCGAGGAATGAGCGTCCCACCGGGTTGAACCAGTTGGCGTTGTAGTAGGGATAATTGATCCAGGTCGAATCGATTTGCGGGGGCGTGTCGAACACGTTATTGCACACCAGCGAGAGCGCCGCTCGTTGCGCGAAGTGATAGGCGAGCGAGGCGTTGTACACGTCGGTCGGCGGCAAACGCTCGGTGCCGGCATAGTTGGGCAGGCCGCCGATCCTTTGACCATAGAACGTCGTCGTCACCGGGCCGATCGTCCAGCCGATGGAGGCGCTCGCCTTGTAGCGCGGGATGACATAGTTGTACAGGTCCTCCAGCTCGTTATCCGTCGGAGTTCCCGGGTACGCGATGGTGTGCGTCAGCACACTGGTGAGCCCCAGGCTGAAGTCGACGATGCCGACGCGGCCAAGATCCAACTGATATCGGCCGTTCACGTCGAAGCCGGACGTGCGATCCTCGGCGGCGTTGACGGGCAGACTCTCGACCGAAATGACCCCGAGGGGATTGAGTGTGAAGCTCGCAGGTTCGCGCGTCACCTGGCTGATCACTTGCTGGCACATCGCCGAGTTTTCGGCGACCGGCTGGCCGGTGGGTGTGGAGCCCAATCGACAATCGGCCTCCTCGCGCAGCAGCTGATCGCTCGATTGATAGACCACCTCGTTTTTCAGCGTAATGAGGTAGTAGTCCACCGATACCTGCATCGTGCGCAACGGTGCGAACACCACGCCATACGTCACGGACGTGCTGGTCTCGTCCTTGAGCGCCGTGCTGCCGTGGCTGGCGGCGTCGAAGTAAATGTTGTTGTATGTGCAGTTTTCGAAAGACGGAGCGGTCGATGGCTCATTCAGCCGGCACAGGTAGTAATCGATCCCGCCGCCACTCGAGCCGCTGGGTCCGGCATACAGATAGGAGAGATCGGGGGCACGGAACCCGGTACCGTACGTGCCGCGGATCAGCAAACTCTGGATGGGTCGGAATTCCAGACCCGCGTTGTAGGTGACCTTGCCCGAGCTCGTGCCGCTGTAGCTGTAGCTGTCGAAACGCGTCGCCGCAGTGGCGGTGAGCATGGGGACGATCGGAATGTTGAACTCCGCACCCATTCCATAGCGATTGCGCGAACCGGTCGCCCCGGTATTGTGGTAGTCGTAGTAGGCGCCCGAGAGCGACAACGGGTCGACGTTCTGCGTGATGGCGTCGTGACCCACTTCGGCAACCGCCGCAAAGCCGAGCGGTCCCGCCGGGAGGTGGACCAGCTCCGTGGTGGCCACCGAGAGATTGAGGCTGTCGGTATGAGTCTGATCGTCGTCGGTCGAAAGATTGGTAATAGAGCGAAACTGCGCGACGGTGAGCGGCGTGTACAGGCGGCTCGGCGGTGCGTCATAGATGTTGTAGCCGCTTGCCGGATCGATGCCCAACGAGGGGCCCAGGTAGAGCGCCGCGGCTTTCGAGTCGATCAGTGCCGGCGTCTCATCTACCAGCCTGTTCTGCGAGTGCCCGTAGAATCCCTCATACGTCCAGTTGCTCCCGAACGAGCCTTTGATGCCGGCGTTCAGCGAGATGGTGGTGTCGAAGTTGTGGATCTCCCCCGCTTCGAGCCCTCCTTCCTCGTTGGGAGTGAAATACATCCGCTGCCACTGCTCGATCTGCCCGGTGGCCGAATCGTAGAAAGGCACCGGCACGGAACCGCCGTCCTGGGCTACGCTGTTCTGCCATTGCAGCGGGGAATTGTAGCTGTCCTGATGCGAGTAGCCGGCCTGCAGGTCGAGGAACAGGTCCGCGTGCTCCGTCAATTGAAAGCTTCCGGAGCCATACGCGTTGATCGACTTGCGGCCGTTCTCAAGGGTTCCATAACCGATGTCGGCGCGGCTACCGCAATAGTATCCGGGGCCGCCGGTGGGTCCATAGCCGGGGCGCGAGGCATAGAAGACAGACCCACCGTCGAGGTATGAGAGCGCATTGCAGGTCGCCGGGGACGGGGCGATGAAGTTGCCATTCATGTCATAGCGCCCGAACACCGCGTCGGCGTAGTTGTCGGAAGGACCCCCAGGGGCATCGAGCGTCGAGTCGGTGAAGCTGCGCCGGAACGCCCACACCGGCTGTTGGTTGAGCAGTTGCACGGTAAAAAATCGAATCGAAGCGCTGGTTCGAAAAGCCGCTGGTGAGGGTCAGGCGTTGCGAGGAGCCGCCGCCGTGCTCTGTCTCCCCCTCGCGGTAGTCGACCGTGGTGCCGTCGGCCTTTTTCTTTAAAATAAAGTTGATCACCCCGGCGATCGCATCCGAACCGTACACGGCCGAGTCGCTGCCGCTCAGCACGTCGATGTGATCGATCATCGTGGTGGGGATGTTCGAGATATCGGTGAAATTGCTGTTGCCGCCGTAGGCCTGCGGATAGTCGGCGATACGCCGACCGTTCACCAACACCAGCGTATGATTGGGACCCATGCCGCGCAGGTCGACCGCCTGAGCGCCGGGGGAAAATCCGTCGGTGGCGGTATTGTTGTCGAGCGACCCCAGATTCTGATTGAGGTTGCGCATCACGTCTGACATATCGGTAAAGCCCTTCTGCAGGATGTCCGCGCCGGTGATGGTCACCACCGGCGCCGGGCCGACATCGAGCGCCGTCAGCCGCGGTATGCGTGAGCCGGTGACAATAATATTCTCCAGTTGTGTGGCCGGCTGCGGGGTGCTCGGGGCAGGCCCCTGTTGCTCATCGACGCCGACCTCGGCACTCTCTGCACTTGACTGAGTCCAGTGCACCGGCTGCCAGCGCACTTCATTCGGGAGATCGACTCGAGAAAAGTCAGCCGGCAAGGACGCTTGGGGCGCGGCCCTCTCAATGCCGATCGTGTTCTCGCCCAGCTCCTCAAACCGCAGGTTCGTGCCTTGCAGGATCCACGCCAGAGCCTCCTGCACGGACATCCGGCCGCTCACGGCACGTGACTGCGCAAGGTCCGTCAACTCTCCGGGCATCAGCACCTGGATCCCCGCCTGATGGGCCAGATCAATAAGCGCCGCGGCAACTTTTTCAGAGGGAATGTCGACCGTGAACAACCGGCTTAGCGTGCTGGAGCTTGACCGAGCCTCTAGTGCGGCGAGCGAAAAAACGACAACGGCAAGCCATGCGATGGCGATGCGCCACATGCTCTGCATGTGTCTCCCCCTTTGAAGATATTGTTATGGTTGCCGCTCTAAGACACTTGACGCTCGAATTGTGGCAATGGTCTAGTGTCGCTCATCCAAAGCGGCCGTTTTTTCGTGCCCACCCGCCAGCGGCGCTCGTTCCGCGAGGATCGACTCACCGTGCTCGCCAGTGATCAGCTGTACCGGGAAGACTTGAGGCAACGCTCGCACCCAAACTTCCACCTGCGCCGTGAGCACCGTGCCGGAGAAGAGGATCCGGCCAACGGATTCGTCGCGAATCACTATCGGATGTTCTCGGTAACGATTCACGTCCGCAATGACGCCGGCAAGCGGCTCGTTCAGGAAGTCGAGCCGACCCTGCCGCCATGCGAGCGTGTGCGGCAAATCGGCGGGTGCGACCGATGATGCGTCCCTTTGCCCCTCCGTGGACGTAAGCTGCTGACCGGCGCTGAGTCGTAACGGGCGGCTGCCGGCCCCTGCCGCGAATACCTCCACGCTTCCTTCGCTGACCGTCACCACGACGCGGCTCGCTGCCTTACGCACGTTGAACGCCGTACCCACCGCCCGCACGCTGAGCGACCCCACATGCACCAGGAACGGCCGGGTCCGGTTGTGCGCCACCGAGAAGTAGGCTTCTCCATCGCCGATCTTTACGGCGCGTTCGTTTGGGGTGAATTGCACCTCGAATTGCGAGCGGGGCGCGAGTTCGACACGGGATCCATCGGGGAGCACGCTGCGCTCGACCACCGGTGGCGACTCGACCACGGAAGGCGAGAGCCGCGGCGCGCGGGGCCATCTCGCCACGGTGACCCCTACGGCGAGCGCGAGTAAGAACCCGGCGGCGAAACGAACAGCCCGAAAATTGAAGCGCGGACGCTCTTCTCGCACCTCTGCAAATGGGAGTCTTTCCGGTCCCTGAAGCACTTCCAGGGAGCGCCAGAAGGCCTGAACTTTCTCGAAGGCCTGCTTGTGCCGCTCATCGGCCTCGTACCAGCGCAGCCATTCGGCGAGATCGTTTGGCGTAACCGTCTCCTCACGTAGGCGCAGTAGCCAATCCCAAGCCGTCGCGAGATGATCGACTGGAGTCATTCTGGCATCCCGTTCCTGGCATCGATAGGCGAGAACCCCTGGACACGCAGCTGGCAGTACAAAGCGGCGTGCAGGATATAGTGCCGCACGGTGCGTGCGCTGACGGCGAGCTCGGTCGCAATGCGCTCGACATCCCACTCTTCGAAGCGGTGCAAGACCAAAGCGCGGCGGTGTTTAGGGGGCAGCTCGAACAGCGCTCGCCGCAGTACCGCAACTTCCTCCTCGGCCAGCACCCGGTGCTCGGGGCTCAGGTGATCGACCGGCTCACCGGGGCCATCGATTGCGTCCAGCCGATGGCGCGTGGCACGCTGACGCGCTCGGTTCGTGGCGATATTCGCGGCGGTTTTGAATAGGTAGGCGCGCAGGAAACTCACCGCACCCGGCTCGTTCAGCTGCAGTACCCGGATGTATGCCTCCTGGGCAACATCGCGCGCCTCCTGCTCGTCCCGCACGCGGGCCATCAGGAAGGCGTGCAGGGCACGATTGTGTTCCTTAATAACCCTGGCAAGCTCCCGCGCATGGGCGCTCGCCCCAAGGTCATCTGCACCGGAGAGGAGGGGCGTGCTGCGCTCAGGGTCGAAAGTCATAGTCGCTGCTGAGTTGCATCCGATGCCCTTATGACACCTGAGTCCGTCAGATTGGCAATTCCCCCTGCGAGTGTACGCGCACACCCGACGGCGGCCCAACTGGTCACGGTCACCGGCGCCCCCGATTAGGTATCGGCCGCGACAGAGCTCGGTCCCCACCGCAATCTCGTCAGCGATTTTGTCGTATAGTACAAAGGGGTTTGTGTGGCTGGGCCCCCTCTCCGACGTTCGCGGATCTGCACATTCCGATTCGCAGGTAAGAGCACGCACAATGAACGATTACCGGATACAGAGCGGGTATTACAGTCTGGGCGAGAGCCGAACTGAGTATCTCAGGCTTGCGGAGCAGGCCGACATTTGGGCGACGGCCACCTATGCGGTCCTCGAGCGAGCGGGACTGCGATCCGGCATGCACGTACTGGATGTGGGATGTGGTACTGGAACCACCATGCGAATGATGGCCGATGTCGTAGGCTCCACAGGTCTGGTATGCGGTATTGATCGGAATGCCGTCTCAGGCACGATGTCTCTCCAACGGCTGCGCAGCGAAGGGCCGGACATCTTTTCGTTTATCGAGGCCGATATCACAAAGCTCGAAGCGGTCGAAGGGGTCCCGTTCGACCTTGTGTTTGCTCGTTTACTGTTGATTCACTTGGCGGATCCGGTTACGGTGCTTAAACGTCTTTGGAAATGGGTCAAGCCGGGCGGGTCTCTTGCCATCATGGACTACGACACTGTTCCATTGCGCCCCATCCCGAATCAGCCCACAGTGGAGCGTGCGATTCAACTGATCCGCCAGCTTCATATCGCTGCAGGAATGGATTTCGAGATCGGCACCCACATGCCCTGGCTGTTCGCGCGCGCGGACATCGGCATGCCGGATGCCTGTGAAGTCACAGGTCTCGTGATACCCGCCAAACTCGGACTCCGGCAGATTCGAGGCGTCCTGGCCGGCGTGCGCGAAGCAGTGATTGGGCTGGGTGTTGCCAGCGCACCGCTCATGGATGCATTGGACGCGGATCTGCTGGCTCTGGAGGATTCCAGGGAATTCATGCTGCGCTCGGCGGATCTAACTGCAACTATCAAGCGCAAGACTCTGTAGCGCTGTGTTCGCGCGGGATAAAACTCGCCGAACGCGTCGAGGCCGCTTCTGCCAGAGCCGCTTGACGCTAAAGGGCGCGAGCTGCCGTGCATCAGCTATGAAAGCAGCCTGCGATCTTCATCCCCCCAGGAAGACAGTTGACCGATGGCGGCCCCCGTGTCGAACCTAACCGCCTGATTTCTGGAGGGTACGCGAGGTAAAATTGTCAATCGTTGACGTTTTGCCGGAGACGCGCCTGTCGGTGGGCCGCCATTCACCGCTCTCGCCGGAATAGATGCGGCCATACCGCAGGCGGCTGCGCCGGGGCTGAGAATTGTTTTCGGAGCTCATCAGATGCTAGTTTCGCGGGGAGGCTCGGACGCGGATCATTGATCGCTCCATCGAGGCTACGGCGCAAAAGCTCCCGGCGCAAATCGATGTGCGGCTCGAGCTCCTCCTGCTCTCCGAGCAGCACGAAAATCGCTTCACTCGGGTCGAGGAACACTCCCTTTTCAATCCGCTCTAATAGCCACTCGGCCAGATGCGGCGGCAAGTAAGCCTCGAAGCGTAGACCCCCTTCCGCAGCCTGCTTTCGCAGGGCTTTAGCTTGTGCGACGCATCTTTCTTTGTCCCCAGCAGTCGGCCAGACTTCATCTGCCATGTTCGTCGCACTCCTATCGATGCGGGCGACGGGTTGAAAATCGTGCACGCACATCTCAGTTGTCGAGCACGCATTACGGAATCTCGACTTCAGTATAACTTCCGGGTGTAGCAGCGTTGATCGCTTCGACGACCCGTTGAGCGTGAGGACACACTTGGGGCCATTGCTGTCTGCCAAGGACGGCAATCTTTCGATCTTTGAGATTTTGCTGGTGGCGCAGATTTTTGTCTGTCGTCAGCAGTACCTCGAACCCGGCGGATTCTGCCGCTGTCAGTAGATCGTCGTTCTTGAATGTGGCCCAGCTCTGCTGGGAGGCGGTGCGGACTTCGTGTTTGTCCAGATAAGCGCGGAGCGGTAGTGGCGTGGCTTGATCGAAAAGAATCCGCATTCAGGCGGCGTACTCGGGGCGTCGATCAAGACCGCGGACTGCGAATTCAATTACCGCTTTGACTTGTTCTCTGTCCAGTCCTTCGTACCATTGCATGACGTCATCGAGGCTTGCGCCGGCTTCGAGGTTTTCAAAGATGGCGGCCACCGGCATCCGTGTGCCCTTCAAGACCCACGCGCCGCTTAACTTGCCGGGGATGCTTTCCACCGCCGGACATTGTGACCAATCGAGAGCCGCCATAGCTCACCTCATCTGTCGTGATTTGCTTTTAAAGCCTGCCAACTGCAAATCAACCGAACCGCTTGACATACTACTCTGCGTGTATCGCCGACGCTACGCGACCAGCGGCGCAGCGGCCGGGACCTTCCGGGCACCTGTTCTGTTCATGGTTCGAAGCACCTTTCTCCCACCGAACCTCCCCACCTGACTTCTGCCGCGGCGCATTAGGTAAAATCGCCAATCGCTGCCGTTCTGGCGGAGCCGTCAGGCACCGCTCGACTAGATTCGCCCGTTCGATCATTCGATAGAGCGTGCGACGATTCATCCCCGCTTGTTCTTCGATGTCGCTGATCGGCAGGCCGCGGCGATAGGCCTCAATCGCCCGAGCGCGCTGTTGGTAGCGGACCCGTGCACCAGCGCTCAAGGCCTTGAAGTCCGTAATGGGCCAAAGAGAAGTATCAAGACTCTCTGGACCCGGACGCTTTGCCGCGGCTCGCCTGAGAACCGTGCTCAAGCTGAGCGGGACCGTGTCGATCTCGGGGGCGGTCACCTTCCCCGCCGCCAGCAATTCAAAGAGTGCCGAGCGTACCGAACTCACATCGAGCGGATGGAAAGCCGCCTCGATTCGCTCCAGGCGGTGGGGCTTCTCAAGTCGCGCCAAAATGTCTCGCTGCAACCTACGGTCTGCAGAACGCATCGCACAGATCCTATAGGGGAAAATTTGCCCCCAATTCTGAATTCGCATGCTGAGAGCAATCAAATCGGCGTGTTGAAAAATCTTAACGGCGATGCCGCGCACTCGCAGAACGATTGAACCCGCGGGTCGGCCTCCAGAAGTACCCAAGCATCTAGCGCCTCGCGAGAAAAGAGCGTCAGCCGCCGACGGAGAGGATACCCTCGGGGTCCGAACTCATGATGCCCCAATCGAAGTGAAGTTGCGCGGGGCAAGGTCGCTTGTATTCGTACCCGCCGGCGCCACTCGGCGGTAGCTTTCATTGACCGTGAACGCCTCACCACCGAGCCGAATCTGCGCTACGGCGGCCGACGAAACGCTGCAGAGACCAATCAGAGCGAGAGGTATCCAATGACGATTAGTTACTACGTTGAGCATTTTCATAAGGCCCCCATCGTGGGTGATTCAGGTGGTCGAGTAGGTCGCCGTGTTACTTTCTGAGACAAGACCCTTCGTGCTGTCGGGCCATGGCCGCGTGATCAAGATTTTCGTCGCGTCCGATTCTTGCTTTGCCCGTGGACCGCGGCCGGTGATCCAGATTTCGTCGCTTGATAGACCGGCGTCACGGTCGGGGCCGCTGCCCCGACCACTTCGACCAACGTGCCGTTCGGCGAGGTTCCGGCGGGTCCGTCGTAATTCACCGCCCAGAGATTGCCCGCCTGGTCGATCGCGAGCCCGTAGGTGTCGTAGAACGACGCATTGCCCAACCCGCATGTGCTTTGCGAGTTGGCGTTGTAGGAAAGATCCTGCAAGGTGGAACCGCCCTGCATGACACCGATTTCGACGAGGCAGGTCCCGTCGCCGGAATTGTTGCCCGCGTTGACGACGAAGACGTCCCCGTTGCCGTCGATTGCGATGGCATTGGGGGCTTGCAGATCAGGCTCTGTCGGGAGGCTTGAAAGCTGCCCGCTCGAATTGAATCCAGGGAGCGTACCGCCGGTGTTGCTGCTTTGAGCGACCCAGACATTTCCGCTGGGGCCGATTGCGATCTGATTGCCGACATCCGGTACGAAGCCGGGGTTTACGCCAAGACCCATATTAAAGCCGGTGGCGAATCCCCCGTTGTTCAGCCACGTCCCGCTGGACGGATTGAACTTTTGCAGCAATCCGTTTGCCCCATCGAGCGCCCAGATGTTGCCTTGGCCATCGACACCAACGTCTTGGTACTGTATCGGGCCTTGAGATTGACTATCCTGTTCGTCGTAGAACGGCGTCGATGGAGTGAGCGTGCTGGAGAGTTCCGTCAAGACTCCAGGCGGAACTCCGGGAGGTCCGCTATTAAATAGGCTGGCGACCCAAGCATTGCCGAGACTGTCGATCGCGATGCCCTGAGGTTGGGCGAACCCAGGCGCAGGGGCGGAGGCACCGATAACGTATTGTGCCGATGCCAGAGCGCAGGTGGTCGAGCTGACGGGACAGCTCGATAATGTGCGACTGAGCCCGAACTCGAGGACCCTGCCAATACCCGCCGAAGCGCCCTGATAAGAAAACGGCATGTTGGTGATCCATCCTGCTTCGGCACCCATGTTGTCGAGGCCGATCGCAATGCGCTCGGGACCGTAGAACGTGCCCGAGGTCGTGATGCCGAAGTTGTTGAGCGCAGTTCCGGTCGGGCCGAATATGCTGAGGCTGCCGTTGCTGCCGTCACTGTTGGCGCCGTTCGGGGATGCATGATTGACGACCCAAATGTTTCCGGTGCCATCAATCGCCAAGCCCACGGGGTTAAAGAGGCCGCCGGTCGTGTAAGTCTCCACGAGCGTCCAATCGTTGGGATTCGCGCTCAATGCAGGCGCGTAGGGGCTTGCCGTCGCAACGCTGTAGATGTCGCCGAGCAGGCCGGGATAGCCCGCGACGTTGAGGGCTGCGTCGAACGTATCGGTCGGCGTCAATACGGGTAGAGTGGCAGCCGAAAATAGGAGGCCGCATGCCCTCGAGCTGCTGCTGCCCGACGTTGTGCAGGCAGCGAAAGAGTTGGCGAGCGCATTCAAGGTCCGGGTAGCCGCCGACTGCGTGCTGTGTAGATTGGAGGTCACCGTACCGGTCGAAACGTCGACCAGAGCCCCGTACGTGGCGGCCGCGACCTGCAAGCCGTTTGCGGCTTGGTTTGTGGCCACGCCGATCGTGCCGTCATAATTGGCAAACCAGTTGAACGCATATGCGGTGCCCGCCGTGGTCAGCTCGTTAACGATTCCGACCGACGGGGAGGCGGATCGAACCAGCGCGCTACAGGAGGTACCTACGACCGACGCAAGACGGACGGGGCTCGCGGAATTGGTTTTACCAGGGCTCGCCACAACATAAACGACGTCATAACCGCTGCTGGGACACAGGGACGGCGAGACAGCCAAGGTGAAGCGTCCGTCCGTGGCGGTCGCAGTCGTACCCAGCGTCGCGGCTGCCGATCCCGTGCCCATGCCGGTGGTTGGACTCGTGGCATCATAGAACGTGACGGTCTCGCCGCTGATCCCCTGACCGGCGCCTTGGGGGCCGCCTATGAGCACCATCCCGGCGACCGCGACCGTGCAATCAATGGCGATGTCGGTGACATTCGCCGACGCGACCGTACCAGTACCGGCGCTGACCACGCAGGTTTCCGCTGGCCCTGTTGGTTGAGTCTGTACCGCAACGCTGTACTTGTCGCCGCTTACGAGGGTGCCATCGAACGTGAAACTGCTGGCGCCAGCGGCGACGGTCAGTGCATCGCCGCCGTTGTTGAGCAAGACCAGGCCCGTCCCGATGAAGCACTTGCTTGACCGGTGAGACCACGTTCACGGCGGGAACATCCGCTGCCGCCGGTGGCGACTTGCCATGCCCGCCGCATCCAGCGACACCGGCAATACACAAAGCCCCGATGAAAATGCTAATTCTCATGCTTCGCCCTCTTTCGCTTCTTAGATGGCGCGGGCCTCGTCGATGGAGTCCTTCAAATGGATAGCTCTTGGTCGCTGGGGAGAACTGCGCGCTCTCCGGGTCATCGGGATGAATGGAGGCGCGACTGCGCTTGCTCTTGCCGAGGACGATGGCGAAGATCGCCGGCAGAACCAGCAGCGTGGCGAAGGTGGCGGCCGCCAGGCCGCCGATGACGGCCCGGCCCAGCGGCGCGGTCTGCTCGCCGCCTTCGCCCAAGCCCAGGGCCATCGGCACCATGCCGGCGATCATCGCGCAGCTGGTCATCAAGATGGGCCGCAGCCGTTCGCGGGCCCCGGTCAGGGCGGCGTGCAGCGGCGGTCTGCCCGTGCTGGCGGTTGCGCTCGGCGAAGGTGACCAGCAAAATGGCGTTGGCGACGGCGACGCCGACCGCCATGATCGCGCCCATGAACGACTCGATGTTCAGCGTCGTGTTGGTGAGGTACAGAGCCACGGCGACGCCCGCGACGACCGCCGGGGCCGTCGCCGTCGCCACCAGCGCCAGCCGCACCGATTGAAAATAGGCGGTCAGCATCAGGAACACGACCACCACCGCCAGGCCCAGGCCGACCGCCAGACCGTGAAACATTTCCAGCATCGGCGTCACCTGGCCGCGGATGTCCACCTTCGAGCCGCGCGGCAGCTCGCCGGCGTCGGCCAGGGCCTTGTCGAGGTGCGTGCTGACGCGGCCCAGATCTTCTCCTTCGATGTTGGCCGCGAGACTGAGATAGCGCATTTGATTGAGGCGGTCGTATTCCTCCGGCATGGTGCCCGCGTTGGATCCGGGCAATGTCGCGCAGCAGCAGTTGGCCGCCGTCGGCTTGCGGCTTGACCGGAATCATGCCGACTTCGTCGAACGGAATTGATCCGCTGCGGCGGCACTTCCAGCTGCACCTGATAGCCGATGCCGCTCTTGGGATCGGCCCAGAACACCGGGCACAACGTAGCGGCTCGAAGACGTGGCCGCGATCAGGGCCGTCGGCGCGTCGGCCATGGTCAGCCCCGCGAACCCGGCCCGTTCCCGGTCGACGTCCACGTTGATGCGCGGATAGTCCATGACCTGCGACAATTGCAGATCCTTCAGCGAGGCGATCTTCTTCAGCTCGGCGTGGATCTTTCTGGCATATTCCTGGTTGGCCGCGAGGTTCGGCCCGCTCACGGCGATCTCGACCGGCGTGGGCGAGCCGAAGCTCATGACCTGATTGACGACGTCGGCCGGCTCGAAGGAGAAGCGCAACTCCGCGGCCCGGGCCGTGGCCTGCGCCGGCGAATACTTGTAGTCGGCCTGAGCAGCTCGGCGAGCCACGGCTGCATCTGCTCCGGCAGCTCCTCTGCGCAGCTTTCTTGCAATTCGGCCATGCGCAGGCCGCTGTCCTTTTTGCAAGGAGATGCGCATGACCGCCTGATCGACGCCGCCGGTCCACAGGTAGATGGAGTTGACGGTGTACGTCGGCGCCGTGCACGCCGACGTAGGCCACGGACATGTCGATGTTCTCCGGCCCCGGCCAATTCCTTGATGGCTTCCAGCGTCTTCGCGCGTGATTTCCTCGGTGACCTCCAAGCCGGGTCCCCGAAGGGGCCCGGATGCGCATCTGGAACTGCCCGGCATCGACCTGCGGCGCGATCTCCCGGCCCACCTGGCTACCCACGAGCCCAAGCACCAGCACGCGCCGACGACGTACACGGAAAGCAACACCCAGCGAAATGGCAGCAGTCTCGACAGGAAGAGCGAGTAACGCGCTGGAACCGAACGAAAGTAAACCGCTCCGCAGCCACCCGGCCGCCGAGCACGAACCGCCGAATGAGCCCATGGATGGGCCGCATCGGAAAGATAGCCGCGGGAGTGACCGACTTGAGCCACCACGAGCCGACCAAAAGCCAATGGAAGAACCGATGCGGAAAAAAGAGCCTGCCATGGTGGTCCGCATGGGAATGTCGCAATAGCCAGGCGGAGAGCACGGGAACAAAAGTGCTGGAGAGCATATAGCTCGTCATCATGGCGAAGCCGACCGCAAGCGAGAGAGGCACAAACAGGTTGCGCCGCTCCCTTCATGATGAAGGACGGCAGAAAGACCGGAGAATGCACAGCATCGCCAGCAAACCGCGGCACCGCCGTCTCCATGGTGCCGTCCAGGACCGCACGGGGAATCGAGGAGGTTTTACCCATCTGCGTGTGAATATTCTCCACCGCGACCGTGGATTCATCGACGAGGATGCCGACCGCCAGCGACAACCCTCCAAGCGTCATCAAGTTGATCGATTGGCCTGCCGCCCACAAACCAAGCACGCGCCCCCATCAATGCCAGAGGAATCGTCAGGACGACAACGATCACGCTGCGCCAATCCCGCAGGAACAAGAGGACCATCAGTCCGGTCAAGATCGCTCCGAGTGCGGATTCTTGAATCACCCCGCC
>CAVTNZ010000108.1:0-4416 GCA_963736185.1 uncultured Gammaproteobacteria bacterium
ACGCATCGTGAACAACTTACCTTCCAACCCTATGGGAAAAATGAGGCGGAGGTCATTCACTCGATTTCGCGGGCGGAACTGAACATAGAGCTCATGTATGCCGCAGAAGAAGAGGGTGCGACGATTCATTTTCATCGGCGCTGCCAGGGGTGCGATTTAGAAACCGGAGAGATCCGAGTGCGTAATGAAGATACACGCGAAGAAACTAACCAGAAGACCGAGGTCCTGATTGGCTGCGATGGTGCAGCATCCGCCCTGAGGGCAGAGATGCTCAAGTTGAGTCAATTCGACTTTTCTCAACTGCATCTCGACTATGGGTACAAAGAGTTGACAATCCCAGCCGGTCCCAACGGAAAACCTCTTCTGGAGGCGAACGCCCTTCACATCTGGCCGCGGGGCAATCACATGTTGATTGCGTTACCAAATATAGATGGCACCTTCGCTTGCATTCTCTTTTTGCCATTCGAGGGCACAGACAGCTTCGCCAGCCTCAGCAGCGAAACGGACGTAATTCGTTTTTTTCAGGAACGTTTTCCTGACGCCAGTCGACTGATGCCCCAACTCGCCGGGAATTATGCTGCTAATCCGACAGGAGCCATGGTCACCATCAAGTGCTCTCCCTGGCATGTACACGGACGAACCCTGCTGCTGGGCGACGCTGCTCACGCGATTGTTCCCTTCTTTGGCCAGGGAATCAACTGTGGATTTGAAGATTGCACTTATCTAGTCGAGTTGCTCGACCGGCACGGCGCAGACTGGCCTAGAATTTTCGAGGAGTTCGAAAAAGAGCGCAAAGTAAATACCGATGCCATTGCAGATATGGCGATTGAAAACTTTACCGAAATGCGAGACCGAGTTGCGGATTCGCAGTTTCTTCTTACCAAGAAAGTGGAACTGGCGCTCGAGGCGCGGTACGGGATGGTCGTCGACGATGAGGAGGCGGATCTTGCCGCTGCTGCCCATGACCTGAAACCTCTCGTGAGAGCTGCCGTCCCCTACTCCGGCAGCCGCATGTAGGGGCCCGATCGTGCCGATCGTCCGGGCCGTCACGCGGGAGCGACCGGACCGTGCTCCGGCCTTCACCGGCGCGACCCGGTCGGTGAGATCAGTGGCCTGAGGCCGCCGGAGCACGCGGGGAGCCCGGCTTCCCGGGCCGCGGCCCTCGGGCATCAGGGATGGGCGTCTCGAGGCCGTCCTCGACGGGACCCGCCCCCACCGCTCGCCCGCCGGCGTCCCGCCGCGAGGCTGGAGCTGGCGTCACCGTGGCGCCGTCAACGTCCGTCGTCTCCTCCGGGGCCGGCGGCGGCAGTATCGGAGTCGACATCTCCACCCGGGTGCCCTTCCCCCTAGCGGAGGTGATGGAGAGCTCGCCGCCCCCGTCGCGAGCGGTCTGGGCCAGCAGCCCGAGCCCGGCGTGGCCCTTCTTCCGCTGTTCAGCGCGCTCGGCGGCCGAGAAGCCGCGGCCGTCGTCCCGGATCGACACCAACAGCCGGTCGTCCTCGGCGACGACGGCGACCCAGACGGTGTGGCACTGGGCGTGCTTGACGACGTTTCGGAGCGCCTCCTGGATCACCCTGTAGACCAGCCGCTGCTGCCGCTGGTCGAGCTGCTCCTCGGTGCAATCCAGGACCCAGGAGATGTGGTCGCGGTCGAGCCGGCTCAGGAGCTGGCGCAGCGCGGACGAGAGGCCCTCCTCGTCGAGAAGGGGTGGAGCCAGCTCGACCATGAGCGTCCTCAGCTCCCGAACGGCCTCGGCGGCGAGGTCGCGGGTGTAGGTGAGGAAGGTCTCGACCCCCTCCCGTGATGAGATCGACGGGTCGCCGTCAGACAGACGGCCCAGCATGGCGCTGGAGCGGAACAGGAGGCCCGACACATCCTGGATCACACTGTCGTGGAGATCGGCGGCAATCCTCTTCCGCTCCATCTCCGAGGCATCGCCCGCCCGCCTGAGCGCCTGGGCCTCGCGGCGGAGCAGCTGCTCTCGCTCCCGGGCGTGGGCTGCATCCTTCTCCGCCTCGGCATGCATCCGCCTCGCGGTTGCGACCAGAGAGAGCTGAAGCATGATGACAGGGACGAGAAGCACGAACAGGCCGACCGGACCGCCGATCCGGTACAGGACGGACACGCCGCCTGCCGCGAAGCCGAAGGCGATGTCCCAATGCACGAGCCGGCTGAGCGCGCGGCGGAGCTCGCGCGGCTGGAAGTCGTGGGTCGCGATGCCCAGCACGAGGCCGAGCAGGCCCGTCCCGACCGCGAGTGAGACCACGCCGCCCACCACGCCAGCAGCCAGCGCCAGGGCGATACTCGGGCGCGTACCCCCTATCGCGCTGAACGCCGCCCAGGCGGCGAGATTGCGCAGGATGTGATTGGCCGCATTGAAGGCTGTGCGGACCGAGCCGGGCCGGCGGCGCACGTGATCGCCCATTGCATGCCCAACGCTCATGGCGGCGATGGCGACCGGGCCGACACTGAAGGCGAAGGCGAGCTCGAGATAGGCACTGGCCGACCACCTTCCCTGCACCCTCGCGGCGGCGGGAACTGACCACGCCGACATCAGGGCCACCAGGGCACCAGCCAACAGGGCCCCCGCCCAATCGATCGGGTGCGGGCGCAGCACCGCGGGGATCAGGGCCGCCAACGCGAGGATCCAGAGGCCCGCGAGGAACGCCGCCAAGCGCGGGGTGAGGGCGGGGCGTTCCGGGAAGCGTTCGGGGACGGCGGCTATCCCGACCAGCCAGCGCCGGGCAATCGCCCAAATCCTCGCGGGAGTCATGCGTCGGGGGGAGGTCACGGCCGGTCCCATGGTGGCAACCATAGGGTCGCTGGTGGCGGAGTGCACATACGCCATCGTCCCGTCGTGGAGCCGTCGCCGTGCGTGATCGCCGCACCCCCGATGCGCCTGCCGCCCAAGCTTCCCAGCAAACGTCGCCTGGCCCAGAGCGAATGGGGCGCTGCCGACCCGCGACAAGATTGCCACCGGCCCTTTACATGGGACGGAGGCCTCGCGCATAATCGCCCCGGCAAAAGCGGTCGGCTCGGCGGCAACACCGTCAGGAGGCCGCGACCACGGGATTGGAGGTACCTAGGTGCGTATCGAACTCGACCCGCTGGACTGGTAGGTTAGCTTCGTTTGCCTCTTAGGAGGCACAGATTGATACCGCTCTGGGCTGCCGGCACGGGTCGCCTGCCGGCAGTCTGACGACCGGGCACCGAAGGGCGGAAACTACGACGGTGCGCAGGTCTGCGGGCTTGGCCTTTCTGGGTGGTGTGGCGGTTTCCACCTTCGGCGACTGGTTGACGACGTTCGCGTTGGCTGTCGTCATCTTCAACGCCACGAGGAGCGTCGCTGCCACCGCTGGGTACATGCTGGTGCGGGTGGCTCCCCGCCCGGTGGGTGCGTGGTTGGCAGGTCCGCTCGCGGATCTGGCCAGCCCCCGAGTTGCCATTGTCGGGGTTGCCCTCACCCAGGGCGCGATAACCGCAGCGCTCGCGGCCGTCTTGGGGTTCAGCCACGGCCTCTGGGCCATCTACGTCCTGGCTGGACTATCCCAGCTGGTGGGCGGCGCCTGGCAGCCGATGACCAGCGCCGTGATGGCACGGCTGACGAGCGCCGGGAACCGTCACGGTCTCAATCTCGCCTACATCCTGCTGATGAGCGGGATGATGCTGGTGGCACCCGCCATCGGCGCGCTCCTGCTGACCCCCCTCGGGCCGGTCCCCTTGGTCGCCGGTGATGCCGCGACATTCGCGATCGCAGCCGGGCTCTTCGTTCTGCTCCCACTGCCGGCCGGAGGTGCAGCGCAGGCGCTCAGCGTTCGCCAAGCCGCCTTCGGGGGCTTCGCGGCCGCGTTTCAGAGGCCGATGCTGCGAATCATCGCTGTCGGAGCCTTCTCGGCGACCGTGGTGATCACCGCCCTTCAGACCGCGCTGCCCGCCCTGGCGTCCGAGCGCTTCGGTACCTCAGCCGACGCGGGATTCTGCTGGGCGGCCGTGGGTCTCGGCGGGGTGGCGGGTTCATTGCTGGCCCTCTGGTGGCCGCTCCGCCGGCCCAGGGTGATCCTGCCTGCCCTGCTCGGGGAGATCGCCTGCATCGGAGTGGTCGCGGTGGTCAGCTGGGCAGCGATCGACCTGGTTCTTCTGGCGCTGAGCACGGCATCAGCCAGCCTCGCGCAGATTGAAGGAGGGGTGCTGATCCAGAGCCAGAGTGCCGAGACCGTCGGACGCATCCAGGGGGCGATCTCGACCAGCCGCTTCCTCGGGATGGCTGGAGGGGCAACCCTCGCGCTCCTCCTAGCCTTGACCGTAAGGTGGCCAGCGCTGGTCCTGATCCTGGCTATTGGGGGCCTGGCCCTCCTCGGCACGACCGCGCTGGTCCGCGGCCGTGCCCCAGACCCAAGGTCCGCCGCCAGCTCCCCA